>CAWDBL010000016.1:0-122746 GCA_963800505.1 uncultured Actinomycetota bacterium | reverse complement strand
GCCGGCGGCGATCATCGCCGCCGTCAAGGACTCCAGCCTGCGCGGCCGCGGCGGCGCCGGCTTCCCCACCGGCATGAAGTGGTCGTTCATGGCCCCGCCCGACGGCGGCCCCCGCTACCTCGTCGTCAACGCCGACGAGTCGGAGCCGGGCACCTGCAAGGACGTCCCGCTGATGATGGCCAACCCGCACGTGCTCATCGAGGGCGTCGCGATCAGCTCGTTCGCCATCGGCTGCGAGCACGCCTTCATCTACCTGCGCGGTGAGGTCGTGCACGTCTACCGCCGCCTGCTGCGCGCGGTCGAGGAGGCCTACGCGGCCGGACACCTCGGCGACGACGTGCACGGCACCGGCGCCACGCTGCACATCACCGTGCACGCCGGCGCGGGCGCCTACATCTGCGGTGAGGAGACCGCGCTCCTCGACAGCCTCGAGGGCCGCCGCGGCCAGCCCCGCAGCAAGCCGCCGTTCCCCGGCGTCGCGGGCCTGTACGCCCGGCCGACCTCGGTCAACAACGTCGAGTCGATCGCGTCGGTGCCCGGCATCATCCTCGAGGGCGTCGACTGGTTCACCGGCATGGGCACCGAGAAGTCCACCGGCTTCGGCATCTTCAGCCTCTCCGGGCACGTCAAGAACCCCGGCCAGTTCGAGGCCCCCCTCGGCATCACCATGCGCGAGCTGCTCGACATGGCCGGTGGCATGCGCGACCCCGACAAGGCGCTGAAGTTCTGGACCCCCGGCGGCAGCTCGACCCCGCTGTTCACCGACCAGCACCTCGACGTGCCGCTCGACTTCGAGTCGGTCGGCGCGGCCGGGTCGATGCTCGGCACCCGGGCGCTGCAGGTGTTCGACGAGACGGTGTGCGTCGTGCGCGCGGTCGACCGCTGGACCGACTTCTACAAGCACGAGTCCTGCGGCAAGTGCACCCCGTGCCGCGAGGGCACCTGGTGGCTCAAGCAGATCCTCGGCCGGCTCGAGCTGGGCGAGGGCAGCGAGGAAGACCTCGACAAGCTGCTCGACATCTGCGACAACATCCTCGGCCGCAGCTTCTGCGCCCTGGGCGACGGTGCCACGAGCCCCATCACCAGCTCCATCCAGTACTTCCGCGACGAGTACATCGCACACCTCACCCACGGCGGCTGCCCGTTCGACCCGAAGGCGTCGACGCTGTTCGCCAAGGACGACAAGGACAGCGTGCCCGCATGACGACCACGCCTTCGACAACCAAGCCGCCCGCCGCCGCCCCGCCCGCGGCCGACCTGGTCACCCTGACGATCGACGACCGGGAGGTGTCGGTCGCCAAGGGCACCCTGATCATCCGGGCCGCCGAAGAGGCCGGCATCGAGATCCCGCGGTTCTGCGACCACCCGCTCCTCGACCCGGTCGGCGCCTGCCGCCAGTGCCTGGTCGAGGTGTGGATGCCGGGTCGCCCCGGGCCCGACGGCACGCCGGGCGAGCCGACCCAGATGCAGGGCCCCCCCGGCCGGATGAAGCCGCAGGCCTCGTGCACGATGACGGTGGCCCCGGGCATGGTGGTCAAGACGCAGTACTCGTCCGAGGGCGCCGACAAGGCGCAGCAGGGCGTCATGGAGCTGCTGCTGATCAACCACCCGCTCGACTGCCCGGTGTGCGACAAGGGCGGCGAGTGCCCCCTGCAGAACCAGGCGATGAGCCACGGCCGGTCCACCTCGCGCTTCGAGGACATCAAGCGCACCTACCCCAAGCCGATCAACATCTCCTCGCAGGTGCTGCTCGACCGCGAGCGCTGCGTGCTGTGCGCGCGCTGCACCCGCTTCTCCGAGCAGATCGCCGGCGACCCGTTCATCGCGCTCGTCGAGCGGGGCGCACTGCAGCAGGTCGGCATCTACGAGGACCAGCCGTTCGAGAGCTACTTCTCCGGCAACACCGTGCAGATCTGCCCGGTGGGCGCCCTCACCGGCTCCGCCTACCGCTTCCGCTCCCGCCCGTTCGACCTGGTGTCGACCCCGAGCGTGTGCGAGCACTGCGCCAGCGGCTGCGCGATGCGCACCGACCACCGCCGCGGCACCGTGCTGCGCCGCATGGCGCAGAACGACCCGGCGGTGAACGAGGAGTGGAACTGCGACAAGGGCCGCTGGGCCTTCGCCTACACCTCGGTCGGCGACCGCCTCGAGCTGCCCATGGTGCGCGGCGACGACGGTGAGCTGCGCGTGGCGTCGTGGCGGCAGGCTCTCGAGGCCGCCGCGGCCGGCCTGCGCGCCGCCAGTGCCACCGGCGTGCTCGTCGGTGGCCGGGTCGGCACCGAGGACGCCTACGCCTACGCCAAGTTCGCCCGCACCGTGCTCGGCACCAACGACGTCGACTTCCGGGCCCGGCCGCACTCCGCCGAGGAGGCCGACTTCCTCGCCTCCACCGTCGTGGCCACCGGGCCGGCGCTTGATGGGACGCAGGGTGGCGCGGTCACCTACGCCGACCTCGAGACCGCCGGCACCGTGCTGCTCGTGGGCCTGGAGCCCGAGGACGAGAGCCCGATCGTGTTCCTGCGCCTGCGCAAGGCGTTCCGCAAGCACCGCACCGCCGTGTATGCCGTGGCACCGGTCGCGACCCGCGGCCTGGCCAAGGTGGGCGGCACGCTCATCCCGACCGCGCCGGGCACCGAGCCCGAGGTTCTGGGTGCGCTCGCCGAGGGCTCCGGCACCGACGTCGTCGCAGCCGCCGGCCGGGGCCTGCGCGACAACGCCGTGGTGCTCGTCGGCGAGCGGCTCGCGACGGTCCCCGGTGCGCTGACCGCGGTCGTCGCCCTGGCCGAGGCCACCGGCGCCCGGCTCGCCTGGGTGCCCCGTCGCGCCGGTGAGCGCGGCGCGCTCGAGGCCGGTGCGCTGCCGACCCTGCTGCCCGGTGGGCGCCCGCTGGCGGATGCCGCGGCGCGCGCCGAGGTCGCCTCCGCCTGGGGCGTCGCGTCCCTGGCCGACACGGCGGGTCGCGACACGGCCGGCATCGTGGCCGCCGCGGCATCCGGCGAGATCGATGCGCTGGTCGTCGGTGGCGTCGACCCGCTCGACCTCGGGGTCGCCGGTGCCGTCGACGCCTTCACCCGCCCGTTCGTGGTGTCGCTCGAGATCCGCCCGTCGGCGGTCACCGCGGTGGCCGACGTCGTGCTGCCGGTCGCGGCGCACGCCGAGAAGGCCGGCACCTTCGTCGACTGGGAGGGCCGGGTCCGCAGCTTCGAGGCGGCCCTCGCCTCCTCGCAGGTCAGCGACTACCGCGCCCTCGACATGCTGGCCGACGAGATGGGCGAGTTCCTGGGCACCCGCACGGTGCGCGAGGTGCGCGCCGAGATGGCGGCCCTGGGCCCGTGGCAGGGCGCCCGCGCGGCCGCCCCCTCCGTCGAGGCCGGCGACGTGCCCAGCGTCGAGGAGGGCACCCTGGTGCTCGCCACCTGGCGCCACCTGCTCGACCGTGGCTCGCTGCAGGACGGCGAGCCGTTCCTCGCGGGCACCGCCCCGGCCCCGGTCGCCCGGGTGTCGGCCGCCACCGCGTCCGGCCTGGGCGTGGTCGACGGCGACGCGCTGACCGTGCGGGTCGGTGGCACCACCGTCACCGCCCCGGTGCTGGTGTCCGAGATGGCCGACCACGTCGTGTGGCTGCCCACCAACTCGGTGGGCAGCGACCTGCGGGCCGCGCTCGCCGGGGCGCCGGGAGCCCTCGTCTCCGTCACGAAGGAGGATCAGGCATGAAGGGCACCCCACGAAGTTCTGCCCACGCAAAGCGTGGGACCCGCGCCGCTTCGCTCCCCCAGATACTTCGCGAGGACCCCAGATGAGCGCGTTGCTGTCCCTGCCGCTGGCCGTCTCGACCGCCACCGGCAACACCGACAACCCGGTCGCCGACTTCAGCGACACCCCGCTGTGGCTGAGCCTGGTCAAGGCGCTGATCATCTTCGTCTACCTGCTGATCTCGACGCTGCTCGTCATCTGGTTCGAGCGCCGCATCATCGGCCGCATGCAGCAGCGCCCCGGCCCCAACCGCAACGGGCCCTTCGGCCTGCTGCAGACCCTGGCCGACGGCATGAAGTCGATGCTCAAGGAGGACGTGCGGCCCAAGGCGGCCGACGTGTTCGTCTTCACCCTGGCGCCGCTCATCACGGCCACCATGTGCTTCGTCTCGTTCTCGATCATCCCGCTGGCCGGTGAGGTCTCGATGTTCGGGCACACCACGCCGTTCCAGCTCACCGACACCCCGGTGGCGGTGCTGCTCGTGCTCGCCGTGGCCGGCATCGGCATCTACGGCGTCGTGCTCGCCGGCTGGTCCTCCGGCTCGCCCTACCCGCTGATGGGTGGCCTGCGCGCCTCGGCGCAGATGATCTCCTACGAGATCGCGATGGGCCTGTCGCTCGTCGCGGTCTTCCTCTACGCCGGCTCGATGTCCACCTCGCAGATCGTCGCGGCGCAGTCGAGCCTGTGGTTCGTCATCCCGGCGTTCTTCAGCTTCTTCGTCTACGTCATCACCATGGTCGGCGAGACCAACCGGCTGCCCTTCGACCTCGCCGAGGGCGAGGGCGAGCTCACCGGTGGCTTCCACACCGAGTACGGCTCGATGCGCTTCGCGATGTTCTTCCTCGGCGAGTACATCAACATGTTCACCGTCGCCGCGCTCGCCACCACGATGTTCCTCGGCGGCTGGCAGGCGCCTCCCGGCATCGCGGCCATCAACGGCGGCATGTTCAACGAGGGCTACTGGGGCCTGCTCTGGTTCACCGCCAAGCTGTGGATGTTCATGTTCGTGTTCGTCTGGCTGCGTGGCTCGCTCCCACGGGTGCGCTACGACCAGTTCATGCGCTTCGGCTGGAAGTTCCTCATCCCGGCCACCCTGACCTGGGTCGTGCTGGTCGCGTTCTTCCGCGCCGGCCAGAACGGCTGGCTCGGCGGCACCGTCGACTTCGCCGGACGCTCGTTCCCGGTCATCTCGCTGTTCCTCGTCGGCGTGATCGCCGTGCTCGCCCTGGTCTTCGGCTGGATGTGGGACCGCCGCGCCGAGGCCAGGGACGCCTCGGCGCACCCAGGGGTGCCCGAGGAGATCGACCCGTTCGCCGGGGGCTACCCCGTGCCGCCACTGCCCGGCCAGCGCCTGCGCGAGCCCTCGCTCGACGCACCGGCCCTGCCTGCGGGCAGCGAGACCAAGGAGGCCGTTCGTGGCTGACGAGCAGAAGAAGTCCGGCTTCTTCTCCGACCTGTTCGCCCCCGTCGGTGGTTTCGGGGTCACCTTCGCCACGATGTTCCGCAAGGTGGCCACCGAGGAGTACCCCGAGGAGAAGCGCCCCACCCAGCCGCGCTTCCACGGTCGCCACCAGCTCAACCGGCACCCCGACGGCCTGGAGAAGTGCGTCGGCTGCGAGCTGTGCGCCTGGGCCTGCCCGGCCGACGCGATCCTCGTCGAGGGTGCGAACAACGACGACACCGAGGGCGGCGCCGGGCGGTTCAGCCCCGGCGAGCGCTATGGCCGCGTCTACCAGATCAACTACCTGCGCTGCATCTTCTGCGGGCTGTGCATCGAGGCCTGCCCCACCCGCGCGCTGACGATGACCAACGTCTACGAGCTGGCGGACAACAACAGGGCCGACCTGATCTTCACCAAGGACCAGCTGCTCGCGCCGCTGCAGCAGGGCATGCTCCCGCCGCCGTTCCCGATGGTCGAGGGCCTCGAGGAGCGCGACTACTACCTCGGCAAGGTCTCCTCGGCCACCGACACCCAGCGCGAGTACGTCGCGGCGCACACGCACCCGGCCGACGACGCGGAGGTGACCTCGTGACCAGCACCGGCGAGGCAGTCCTGTTCTGGATCCTCGGGCCGCTCGCGGTCGTCGGCGCGCTCGGGCTGATCTTCGCCCGCAAGGCCGTGCACGCGGCCATCGGCATGGCGATGACGATGATCATCCTGGGCGTGTTCTACATCGCCCAGGACGCCGACTTCCTCGGCGTCATCCAGATCTTCGTCTACACCGGCGCGGTCATGATGCTGTTCCTCTTCGTGCTCATGCTCGTCGGGGTCGACTCGTCCGACAGCCTGGTCGAGACGCTCACCGGGCAGCGCTGGGCGACCGCGCTGCTCAGCCTCGGGCTCGCCGGCATCCTCGTCAGCGCCATCGGCCAGGTCACCTTCGACACGGTCACCGGCGTCGGCGCGATCAACGCCGAGACGGGCAACGTCACGGGTGTCGCCCAGCTGATCTTCGGCCGCTACGTGTGGGTCTTCGAGATGACCAGCGCCCTGCTCATCACCGCCGCGCTCGGCGCGATGGTGCTGGCCCACCGCGAGCGGCTCGGGCGCGGCCCGAACCAGCGCGAGTGGAGCAGGCGCCGCTTCCGCGACGGCGAGCACCTCGCCGGCCTGCCGGCGCCCGGTGTCTACGCGCGGCACAACGCCGTCGACACCCCGGCGCTGCTGCCCGACGGCACGCCCTCGGAGCTGTCGGTCTCGCGCGTGCTCACCGCCCGCGACCAGAACCTCTCCCCGGAGGTCTACCGCGAGGCCGAGGCGCAGATCGAACGCGACATGGAGGAGGGGAGCGACCGGTGAACGTCGTCAACTACATCTACCTGGCGACGATCCTGTTCGCGATCGGTGGAGCCACCGTGCTCACCCGCCGCAACGCGATCATCGTCTTCATGGGCGTCGAGCTCATGCTCAACGCGACCAACCTCGTCTTCGTCACGTTCGCACGCATCCACGGCACCCTCGACGGCCAGGTGCTCGCCCTCTTCGTCATGGTGGTGGCCGCGGCGGAGGTCGTCGTGGGACTCGCGATCATCATGGCGATCTTCCGTTCCCGTCGCTCGGCCTCGGTCGATGACGCGAACCTGCTGAAGCTGTAAGGAGCACCAGTGTCCTCACTCACCTTCGAGGTGGCGGCCAACGCGAGCGGAGCCTCCGCCTTCGCGTGGCTGCTCATCGCGCTGCCGCTGTTCGGTGCCGCGATCCTCCTGCTCGGCGGGCGGCGCACCGACAAGATCGGCGCCTACCTCGGCACCGGCATGTCGTGGGGCGCGTTCGCCGTGGGCCTGGTCATCCTGATCCAGCTCGTGGGCCTGGCGCCGGAGGCGCGGGCGATGCACCTGACGCTGTGGGACTGGATCCCCGCGGGCTCCTTCCAGCTCGACGTCGGGCTGCTCGTCGACCCGCTGTCGATGTGCTTCGTCATGCTGATCACCTTCGTCGGGTCGCTGATCCACGTGTACTCGATCGGCTACATGGAGCACGACCCCGACAAGCGGCGCTTCTTCGCCTACCTCAACCTCTTCGTCGCCTCGATGCTCCTGCTGGTGCTCGCCGACTCCTACCTGCTGCTGTTCGTCGGCTGGGAGGGCGTCGGCCTGGCCTCGTACCTGCTGATCGGCTTCTGGAACTGGAACCCCGCCTACGCGACCGCCGCCAACAAGGCGTTCTTCGTCAACCGGGTCGGTGACCTCGGCCTGCTCATCGCGATCATGCTGATGTTCGTCACCTTCGGCGGGGTCGACTACGCCACCGTCGACGCGGGCGTGGCCACCGCCAACGCCGGGGTGCTCACGGCGATGGGCCTGCTCCTGCTGGTCGGGGCCTGCGGCAAGTCGGCGCAGTTCCCGCTGCAGTCCTGGCTCGGCGACGCGATGGCCGGCCCGACACCGGTGTCCGCGCTCATCCACGCGGCGACCATGGTCACCGCCGGCGTCTACCTCATCGTCCGCTCCGACGTCATCTTCACCGCCACCCCCGACGCCCGGCTCGCGGTGGCGTTCGTCGGCGCGATCACGCTGATCTTCGGCGCGATCATCGGCTGCGCCAAGGACGACATCAAGAAGGCCCTCGCGGCCTCCACGATGAGCCAGATCGGCTACATGATGCTGGCCGCGGGCCTGGGCCCGATCGGCTACGCCTTCGCGATCTTCCACCTGCTCACCCACGGCTTCTTCAAGGCCGGGATGTTCCTCGGGGCCGGGTCGGTGATGCACGGCATGCGAGACCGGGTCAACATGCGCCACTACGGGGCACTGTCCCTCGTCATGAAGATCACCTGGGTCACCTTCGGGCTGGGCTGGCTGGCGATCATCGGCGTCCCACCGTTCTCGGGGTTCTGGTCCAAGGACAAGATCATCGAGTCGGCGTTCGTCGGCGAGGGCTGGCAACCCTGGGTGTTCGGCACCACCGCCATGCTCGGCGCCGGCATCACGGCCTTCTACATGTCGCGGCTGTTCTTCATGACCTTCCACGGTGAGAAGCGCTGGGAGGACGACCAGCACCCGCACGAGTCGCCGCTCACGATGACCATCCCGATGATGGTGCTCGCCCTGGGCTCGGCGTTCCTCGGCCTCATCCTCGGGCCGACCGGCATCATCACGGCCTGGCTGGCGCCGGTGGTCGGTGAGCCGGTCGAGGACCACCCGGTGCTGCCGGTCCCGGTGATCATGGTGACCACCCTGGCGCTGGTCTTCGTCGGCGCGTTCTGGGCCTGGCGGCGCTACGGTGCCGACGTCGTGCCCGAGGTCGCGCCCAAGGGTTCGGCGATCACCCAGGCCGCGCGGGTCGACCTCTACCAGGACGCCGTCAACGAGGGATTGTTCATGCGCCCCGGCATCCACCTGACCCGCGGGCTGGTGTTCGCCGACGCCCGCGGGGTCGACGGCGCGGTCGGTGGCATGGCAGCCCTGGTCGGCGGGGTCTCCTCGAGGCTGCGCCACCTCCAGACCGGTTACGCCCGGTCGTACGCCCTGACGATGCTCACCGGTGTCGTCACCATCCTCGGCGCTCTGTGGGTGATCCAGTGAACTCCCTGCCCCTGCTCACCCTGATGATGGTGGTGCCGCTGCTCGGCGCCGTCGTCGTCGCTGCGCTGCCCGGCAACGCCGCGCGCCAGGCGAAGCCGGTGGCCCTCGGCTTCTCGCTGGTCACGCTGGCGCTGGCCGTGCTCGCCTGGGTGCGGTTCGACGCCGGGTCCGCTGAGCAGTTCCAGCTCTCCGAGGTGCACTCGTGGATCCCGCAGTTCGGGGTCTCCTACGCCTTGGGCGTCGACGGCATCGCGCTGTCGCTCATCGTGATGGCCGCCATCCTCGTGCCGGTCTGCCTGCTCGCCGCGTGGAACGACCTCACCCCGGCCGTCGACGAGTCGCTGACCGACGACGAGGCCGCGGATGCCGCGCACGCCCTCGCGGCGCGCAACAAGCGCTACTTCGCGCTGATGCTGGTGCTCGAGGCGTTCATCGTCGGCGTCTTCGCCGCCACCGACGTGTTCCTGTTCTACGTCTTCTTCGAGGCGATGCTGATCCCGGTCTACTTCCTGATCGGCCTGTTCGGTGGGCCGCGCCGGCAGTACGCCGCGGTCAAGTTCCTGCTGTTCTCGCTCGCGGGCGGCCTGATCATGCTCGTGGCCGTCATCGCGGTCTACATCGCCGGCCCCGGCGGCGAGAACGGCTTCCTGATCTCCAGCCTCACCGGCAACCTCGACGCGTCGACCACGGCGCTGCGCTGGATGTTCGTCGGGTTCTTCGTCGCGTTCGCCGTCAAGGCGCCGATGTGGCCCGTGCACACCTGGCTGCCCGATGCCGCCACCGAGGCACGTCCGGCGACCGCGGTGCTGCTGGTCGGCATCCTCGACAAGGTCGGCACCTACGGGATGATCCGGTTCTGCCTCCAGCTGTTCCCGGAGGCCTCGCAGTGGGCCACCCCGGTCGTCATCACGCTGGCCGTCATCTCGATCATCTACGGCGCCCTGCTGGCGATCGGCCAGACCGACATGATGCGGCTCATCGCGTTCACCTCGATCAGCCACTTCGGCCTCATCGTGCTGGGCATCTTCGCGCTGACCACCGTCGGTGGAGCGGGCTCGACCCTCTACATGGTCAACCACGGCTTCTCGACCGCCGGGCTGTTCCTGCTGGCCGGGTTCCTCGTCGCCCGCCGGGGCTCCAAGCGGATTCCCGACTACGGCGGCTGGCAGCGGGTCACCCCGGTGCTCGCCGGGTCCTTCCTCGTGGTCGGGCTCTCCAGCCTTGCGCTGCCCGGCCTGTCCTCGTTCGTGTCCGAGTTCCTCGTGCTGCAGGGCACCTTCATGCGCTACGAGGCCGCCGCCGTCATCGCGACCCTCGGCACCGTGCTGGCTGCGCTCTACATCCTGCTGATGTACCAGCGCACCATGACCGGGCCGAAGCCGAGCTTCGCCGAGGGCGAGGCGCCGCATGACCTGTCGATCCGCGAGAAGGTCGTCGTGGTGCCGATCATCGCCTCGTTCATCCTGCTCGGCTTCTTCCCCAAGCCCGTGCTCGACATCCTCAACCCGGCCGTCGACCGGACGCTGACCTACGTCGGCGTCACCGACCCCACGCCGACCAACGCCTCCGGGAGCACCAAGTGACCGCCGCCGTGATCGCCGCCGAGTTCCAGTCCGTCGACGTCGACTACGCCGCCGTCGCCCCGATCCTCGTCGTCGTCCTCGGGGCGCTCGTCGGGGTGCTCGTCGAGGCGTTCGCGCCGCGGCGCGCCCGGCACGGCATCCAGGTGTGGCTGACCACGCTGGTGCTGCTCGGCTCCTTCGCGGCGCTGCTGGTCTGGTCGCGCGACAACCAGACCGTCACCCTGGGCGGCTCGGTCGTCATCGACGGCGTCTCGGTCTTCCTCATGGGTGCCTTGCTGCTGCTCGCCGTGATCAGCGTGCTCATCATGGGCGAGCGCTTCGGGGGTGTCGGCGGCGACGCGTTCACCCCGATGGGCGCCTCGACGCCGGGCTCGAACCAGGAGGACATCGCCACCCGGGCCGGCTACGCCACCTCCGAGGTCTTCCCGCTCACCCTGTTCGCGGTGCTCGGGATGATGGTCTTCCTCACCGCCAACGACCTGATCACCATGTTCGTCGGCCTCGAGGTGCTCTCGCTGCCGCTCTACGTGATGACCGGCCTGGCCCGCCGGCGCCGCCTGCTGTCGCAGGAGGCCGCCCTGAAGTACTTCCTGCTCGGTGGCTTCTCCAGCGCCTTCTTCCTCTTCGGCTCCGCCCTGCTCTTCGGCTACGCGGGCTCCTCGGACCTGCGGGCCATCTCCACGGCCATCTCCACGGCACCCGGCGACCTCGACGGGCTGCTCATCCCCGGGGTGGTGCTCCTGCTCGTCGGCCTGCTGTTCAAGGTCGGCGCGGTGCCGTTCCACTCGTGGACCCCGGACGCCTACCAGGGCGCCCCCACCCCGGTCACCGGCTTCATGGCCGCCTGCACCAAGCTCGCGGCCTTCGGCGTCATCCTGCGGGTGGCGTTCGTCGGCGTCGGCGCCGACCGCTGGGACTGGCAGGGCGGCATCTACGCCATCGCCGTGCTCACCATGGTCGTCGGCGCGGTGCTCTCGGTGACCCAGACCGACGTCAAGCGCCTGCTCGCCTACTCCTCGATCGCCCACGCCGGCTTCATCCTCGTCGGCGTGCTGGCGTTCTCGCAGGCCGCGATCGGCGGCGTCATGTTCTACCTGGTGGCCTACGGCTTCGCCACGGTCGCCGCGTTCGGCATGGTCGCCATGGTGCGCCAGGGCGGCTCGGAGGCCTCGCACCTGTCGCAGTGGGCGGGCCTGGGCCGCCACCACCCGGTGTTCGCGGCGACGTTCTCGTTCCTGCTGCTCGCCTTCGCCGGCATCCCGCTCACCTCGGGCTTCACCGCGAAGTACGCCGCGTTCGCGCCGGCGGTCGCCTCCGGTGCCGGCGGCGCCCTGCTCGTGGTCATCGCGGTGCTCGCGTCGGCCGTCACGGCGTTCGTCTACGTGCGGCTCATCGTGCTGATGTACTTCACCGACGCACCCGGCGACGACGAGGTCGTCGTCGTGCTGACCCCGTCGATCGGCTCGACCGTGGCGATCACGGCTGGCGTGGCCGCCACCGTGGTGCTCGGCATCGTGCCCAGCTTCCTGCTCGAGATCGCGAGCAACGCCTCGCAGTTCCTGTTGTGACGCCGGTGACGGCGGAACCGGTCCAGCGCGGCACCCCCTCGGTGCTCGAGCTGCCGGGTGCCTCGCAGCGGCTGCGGGTGCGGCTCGCCGAGGGGCTCGCCGCCGTCAACGCGCTCATCACGGCCCGGGTCGACTCCGACGACCCGTTCATCGCCCAGGCGGGCTCGCACCTCACCGCAGCGGGCGGCAAGCGGTTCCGGCCGCTGCTCACGCTGCTGGCGGCCGAGCTCGGCGACGGTATCGACGAGCGCGTCGTGGCCGCCGCCACGGGCGTCGAGCTGACCCACCTGGCCTCGCTCTACCACGACGACGTGATGGACGAGGCGCAGGTGCGTCGCGGCGCCTCGAGCGCCAACGCCGCCTACGGCAACTCCACCGCCATCCTGGTCGGCGACCTGCTCTTCGGCACGGCGTCCGACATCGTCGCCGACCTCGGCCCGCAGGCCGTCAAGATCCAGGCCCAGACCTTCGTGCGGCTGTGCTCGGGCCAGATCCGCGACGACCGCCCCTGCCCACCCGGCACCGACCCCGTCGACTACTACCTCGGCGTGCTCGCCGACAAGACCGGGGTGCTCATCGCCACGGCCGCGCGCTACGGCGCGATGTTCGGCGGCTGCGACGACGCCACGATCGAGACGATGCGCGAGTTCGGCGAGCTGCTCGGCATCGCCTTCCAGCTCGCCGACGACCTCATCGACATCGAGTCCGAGGCCGACGAGACCGGCAAGACCCCGGGCACCGACCTGCGCGAGGGCAAGCGCACCCTGCCCGTCATCCACGTGCTCACCTCCGGCGACCCCGCCGACGACCGGCTGCGCACGCTGCTCACCGGTGACCTCGAGGACGACGAGAGGCTCGCCGAGGCGCTGGGCCTGCTGCGCGGGCACCGGGCGATGGACCTCGCACGCGAGCACACGTATGCCGTGGCCCGCCAGGCGCAGGACGTGCTCACCTCGCTGCCCGACAGCGACGCCAAGGACGCCCTGCGCGCCCTGGCCACCGGCGTCGTCACCCGCGTCGGCTGAGACCGGGACGCCTGTCCCGGAATCGACCAATAGGTCACCCGGGGGACGCTCGGCTGGCTCGCGCTTCTTGCTGACCGCTACGCGGTGGGATGCCGTGTGCGGCCGTTGACCATCCGCACTCCCGCCCACGCAGAGCGTGGGACCCGGCTGGCGCTCGGTCGCGCGCCCACGCGGAGCGTGGGACCCGCCGCCGGACCCGTCCATCGGCTCGCCCACGGCATCCCGCCGCTCCGCTCCTTCGGCCGTGCTCACCCACGCTCCTGACCCTTCGCTGGTCGGCTCGCCTCCGGCATCCCACCGCTCCGCTCCTGCCGCGGTTCTCCCGACCTGAGCCGCGGCGAGCCACCGGTAGGGGCCTCAATGTGGCGACGTCCGCGGGCCGCCGGGCCAGACCAAGCGTCGGCTACGGCGCAGTAGGTGCTTCGATCACTCCATCTACCAGGTGGTAGACGACGCCAGGTCGCGGGCCGGCTCCGACCAAGCGTCGGCTACGGCGCAGTAGGTGCTTCGATCACCCCACCTACCAGGCGGTAGCCGGGTCGAGGTCACGAGCACCTGGTCAGACCCCCGCAGCCGGTGCATTGGGGTGTCCTCACATCGACCAATAGGTCACATCCGGGACGGTGGTGCTGTCCCTGCTGTGACCTATTGGTCACGTCGGGGACGAACGGTGCGATGAGCCCGTAGAGCACCAGGTTGAGGCTGACCGCCCCGGACGTGACCGCCCGCGACCAGCCGAACTCGTCCTCGATCGGTTCCAGCAGCACGCCGGTGGAGCTGCGGAAGGCCGCGGCGGCGACCAGGGCGCCGAGGGTCACCGCAGCGACGACCCACGCGCGGTGCCACCGCGTCCGGGGCGGGTCGCCGACGAATGTCCCGGGGTCGTGGGTCACCGGCCCAGCATCGCACTAGGGTCGGCACCGTGACGGTGACGGACCACTGGGCGGCAGCGACGGCAGGGCTGCCGGCACCCCTCGTGGTGCTCGACCTCGACGCCTTCGACGCCAACGCCGACGACCTCGTCGCGCGAGCCGGTGGGCTGCCGGTGCGGGTCGCCTCCAAGTCGGTGCGCTGCCGCGCCGTGCTCGACCGGGTGCTGCAGCGGCCCGGGTTCGCCGGCGTGATGGCGTATGCGGTGCCCGAGGCGGTCTGGCTGGTCGAGTCGGGGGTGCGCGACGTCTTCGTGGCCTACCCCAGCGTCGACGAGCCCGCGCTGCGGGCCGTCGCCACCGACGACCTCCTCCGCGCCGAGGTGACGGTGACCATCGACTCGGTCGAGCACGTGCGCTGGCTGCGCGACACCCTGGGCTCCGACGTCGTCGGGCTGGGCGTGGCGCTCGACGTCGACGCGTCGCTGCGGGTGGGCCGGGTGCACCTCGGGGTGCGCCGCTCGCCCACGCGCGGACCCGAGCAGGCGCTGGCGGTGGTGCGCGCGGCGCTGGGCGTGGGCCTCGACGTGCGAGGGGTGATGTTCTACGACGCGCAGGTCGCCGGGCTGCCGGATGCCGGGCCGCACGTGCGCACGATGAAGCGGCGCTCGGTGCGTGAGCTGGGTGTGCGGCGTGCCGCCGTCGTGGCGGCAGTGCGCGCCGAGACCGACCTGCGCTTCGTCAACGGGGGAGGCACCGGCAGCCTGCACCGCTTCGGCGGTGACCCGGTCGTCACCGAGCTCGCCGCAGGCTCCGGCCTCTACGCGCCCACGCTGTTCGACGGCTACGACGACTTCGCCCCGCGGCCGGCGATGGCCTTCGCCCTGCCGGTCGTGCGGCGGCCCGGGCCGGGCTACGTCACGGCCTTCGGCGGCGGCTACGTGGCCAGCGGGGAGCCCGGGTGGTCGCGGGTACCGTCACCCGTGCGCCGCGGGCTGTCGTTGGTGCGCACCGAGGCGGCCGGCGAGGTGCAGACCCCGCTTCGCGGCGCAGCGGCCGACGGGGTGCGGATCGGGGACCGGGTGTGGCTGCGGGGCGCGAAGGCGGGCGAGCTGCTCGAGCGGTTCGACACGGTGCACCTCGTGCGCGGGGACGAGCTGGTGGAGACGGTCCCGTCCTACCGCGGCGAAGGAAGGAACTTCGGGTGAGCGAGTGGCGCAACTGGGGTGGCAACGTGCGCGCCACCCCCTCGCAGGTGCAGCACGTCGGCACGCGCGAGGGGGTGTCGGATGCCGTGCGGCGGGCGGCCGCGAGCGGCCTGGGCGTGCGGGTGTCCGGGTCCGGTCACTCGTTCACCCCGCTGGTCGCGACCGACGGGCTGCTCCTGCACGTCGACCGGCTGAACGGCGTGCTGGGGGTCGACCGGGCCACCCGCCGGGTGCGCGTGCTCGCCGGCACCCCGCTGCACGTCCTCAACCCGGCGCTGCAGGCCCTCGGGCTGGCCCTACCCAACCTCGGCGACATCGACCGGCAGACGATCAGCGGCGCGACCGCCACGGGCACGCACGGCACGGGCACCCGCCGCCAGGGCATCGCCGCGGCGGTCAGCGGCATCACCCTGGTGCTGGCCGACGGGTCGACCCTCGAGTGCTCCGCCGAGGTGGAGCCGGAGGTCTTCGACGCGGCCCGCATCGGGCTGGGTGCCCTGGGTGTCATCACCGAGGTCGAGGTGCAGTGCGTGCCGGCCTACCGGCTGCACGCCAGGGAGGCGGCCGCGTCGCTCACCGATCTGCTGCCCGTCATCCAGGCCGAGGCCGACGGCACCGACCACCTCGACCTGCTCTGGTTCCCGCACTCCGACCGGGTGCTCACCAAGCGCAACGACGTCGTCGGGCCGGGCGAGGGCCCGCCGCCCCTGCCCACCTGGCGCTCGCGGCTCGAGGACGACCTGCTCGCCAACCGGCTGTTCGAGGGCGTGAACCGGCTGGCCGCAGCCCGGCCCACGCTGGTGCCCGCGATCAACCGCCTCAGCTCGCGGCTGCTCGGCTCGCGCGAGTTCGCCGACGACTCGTGGAAGGTGTTCTGCTCCGCACGCGACGTGCGGTTCGTCGAGAGCGAGTACGCCGTGCCACGGCACGCGGTCGAGGCCGTGCTCACCGAGCTGCGCGCCTGGTTCGCCCGCACCGATGCGGCCGTCCCGTTCCCGGTGGAGGTGCGCTTCATCGCCGCCGACGACGTGTGGCTGTCGACGGCGTACGAGCGCGACAACGCCTACGTCGCGGTGCACCAGTACCACCGGATCGACCCGCGCCCGCTGTTCGCCGCCTTCGAGGCGATCGTGGCCGAGCACGCCGGCCGGCCGCACTGGGGCAAGGTGCACTCGCTGGGCGCACCGCAGCTGCGCGAGCTGTATCCGCGCTTCGACGACTTCCGGGCGGTGCGCGAGCGGCTCGACCCCGGCCACATCTTCACCAACGAGCACGTCGCCCACCTGCTGGACGGGTGACCCGGTGCTCGTCCCCGAGCGGGAGATCACGGCCGAGGTGGCCCTGTGCCGCCCCGACGGCCGGCTGAACCCGGGCGCGGTCGGGTGGACCCGGCATCCGCTGCACGACACCAGCGGCCTCGGTGCCGGCCGCCACGGCTGGGGCCGCAACAAGCGCTGGGAGTACTGGGCGGTCACCACCCCGACCCACCTGGTCGGGGTAACCCTCTCCTCGCTCGACTACGCCGGCGTGCACGCCGTCTGGGTGCACGACCGGCGCACCGGCGAGACGGTCAGCGCCGACGTCATCGACCCGTTCGCTCGCGGCGCCACGCTGCCACCACGGCTGGATGCCGGGCCGGCCCGGGCGCGTACCCGGCACCTGCGCATCGACATCGAGCCGGTGCCCGGCGGCACCCGGCTCGAGGTCACCGCAGCGCGTCTTCGGCTCGAGGTGCTGGCGACGCGGCCGCCGGGGCACGAGGCGATGGGCGTGGTCGTGCCGTGGTCGCCGCGCCTGTTCCAGTACACCGTCAAGGACGTCGCACGCCCGGCGGCTGGGCGCCTCTGGGTCGACGGCGTCGAGCACGCCGTGCCCGCTGAGGAGTCGTGGGCGGTGCTCGACCACGGCCGAGGCCGCTGGCCCTACTCGATGCACTGGAACTGGGGTGCCGGGTCTGGGGTGGTCGACGGCCGGGCGATCGGGGTGCAGGTCGGCGGCCGGTGGACCGACGGCACCGGCTCGACCGAGAACGCCCTGGTCGTCGACGGCCGCGTGCACAAGATCGGCGAGGCTCTCGCGTGGGACTACGACCCGGCCGACTGGCTGGCGCCCTGGCGGGTGCACGGCGAGCTGGCCGATCTCACCTTCACGCCGTTCTGGGACCACGCCTCGTCCACGAACCTCGGCGTGCTGGCGCAGCGCGCCGACCAGTGCTTCGGGCACTGGACCGGGTGGATGAGCGACGACGCGGGCGAGCGGGTGGCCGTGGACGGCATCCTCGGCTGGGCGGAGGACGTGCAGAACCGGTGGTGACGGATCACCCTCAGGCGGAAGTGGATTCGTCGCCGCGAGCGGTGAGCTCTTCGCGCAGCCGCGGCTCGGTGCGCCGCTCGGGGTGGATGCCGCGCTTGTCGGCGTAGAACGCGCGCACGAAGTCCATGTCGGCGACGACGTCGCTGGTGGCGGTGAACGTGGGGCCGAACCCCGAGGTGCGTGACGGGCCGTCGATGAAGGCCAGCGAGATCGGCAGCTTGGTGGTGCGGGAGATCCGCCAGAAGCCCGACTTCCAGTAGTCGCCGCTCGTGCGGGTGCCCTCGGCGGCCAGGATCAGCAGGAACGGCTCACCACTCCTGGCCTCGCGCACGAGGTCGCGGACCACCGACCCGGGGTTGGCGCGGTCGAGCGGGATGCCGCCGAGCCGGGGGAGCAGCCAGCCGAGCGGCCCGCGGAAGAGCTCCTTCTTGATGAGCACCCGCGGGGCGACCCCGCCGCGCCACATGATGAGGAGCATCATCACGAAGTCCCAGTTGGACGTGTGCGGCGCACCCACGAGGATGCCGCTGCGGGGCACCTCGCCGACGGCGGTCCACCGGGTCGCCCACAGCACGAACCTGGCCAGCCGGCTCAGCATCACGGGTCCTCTCCCGGACTCCACCGCGGCGGCAGCGTCCTGCGCCACCACGGTACGGGAGCCCGGGTGGCGCCACTGCTGGCGGTCAGTAGCGCAGCCGCAGCCGCGGCGCCCGGAACCACGGGTCGAAGTAGGTGCCGAAACGGGCGCGGGCCTCGGCGATGCGCCCGGCCGGGTCGTCGACCAGCACGTCGACGCCGTGGCCGAAGCTCAACGAGTCGACCGGCAGGCCCTCGAGCCGTTCCAACGAGGCCGCCCACGCCTCGGCGTCCGAGCCGACGGCTGCGGAGAACCCGCCCCACAGGGTGTCACCGGCCAGCAGCACCGACCGCCCGCCGACGTGCGCGACGACGCACACCGAGCCGGGGGTGTGCCCGGGCGTGTGCAGCACCTGCAGCGTCGCCCCGCCGAGGTCGAGCAGCTGCCCGTCCCACAGCGCGACCGGGTCGAAGGCCGGGAACACCTCGCCGTAGAGCGACCCGGCGCAGGTGCGCACCGGGTCGCCGGTGCGCACGGCCGCGGCGTCGCCGGGGTGCAGGTGCACGGGGATGCCGTTCGCGGCCCACCGGGCGCCGTCACCGACGTGGTCGAAGTGGCCGTGGGTGGCGACCACCGCGGTCACCGACGAGGGGACGACGCCGGCCTGCAGGAGGGTCTGGTCGAGCAGCTCGGCGCCGAGGCCGCTGCCGCAGTCGACCAACGCGGCCCGCTGCCCGACGACGAGGTAGGCGGCGGCGTCCCAGGGGTGGGTGATGCCGGGCCCGGCGACCTGCCACAGCCCGTCGGCCAGCCACACCGGGGTTCCCGCGCCGGCTGCCCGCCCGCCCGGGGGCGCCGCCGCGGCCGTCGTCATGGTGCCTCCACGAGGTCCGCCGTGGCCGGCGCGGGCTGGTCCTGGTCGGTCAGCGCGACGGCGACCGCGCTGACCCATTCGAGCCGGGGGAGGGGGAACGGGCGGACCGGCCCGACGACGACGAGCTCGGTCGCCAGCCGCAGGTCGGTGCACGACGCGCCGACCCACACCGTGTGCCGGCCGGGGTCGACGATGCGCTCGGTGCGCCCGGCGTAGGCCAACGCCCCGGCCGGCACCGTGAAGGTGACCCGCACCGACCCGCCGGCGGGTACGGCGACCCGGGTGAAACCGACCAGCTCGAGCGCCGGCCGGGACACCTGCCCCACGTGGTCGCGGGCATAGAGCTGCACGACGTCCTCGCCGTCGAGCGCCCCGGTGTTGGTGACTGTCACCGACAGCTGCACCTGCCCGTCGACCGGCAGCGTCGGGCTCGACAGGACCAGGTCGGAGTACGCGAACGGGCTGTAGCCCACGCCGTGGCCGAAGGCGAACCGCGGCCGAGTGGTCTCGTCGAGGTAGTGGTGCCGGGCCAGTGGCTTCGAGGAGTGGTGCACCGGCTGCTGCCCCGCGCCGCGAGCGAAGGTGATGGGGCAGCGCCCGGAGGGGTTGAGCTCGCCGAACAGCACGCGGGCCAGGGCGTCGGCGCCGGCCTCACCGCCGAACCAGACGCTCAGCAGGGCGGAGGCGTCCTCGCACACGGCCAGGTCGAGCCCGCGCCCGGCGGTGACGACCGCGACCGCGGGGGTGCCGGTGGCCAGCACGGCGGCCACCAGGTCGGGCTGGGAGCCGGGCAGGGTCAGGGTGTGCCGGTCGGTGCCCTCGCCGACCGTGCCGGTGCCGAAGTGGCCCGGCCGGTCGCCGACCAGCACGATCACGACGTCGGCGTCACGCGCGGCCCGCACCGCCTCGGCGATCCCGGCCGGGTCGTCGGTGTAGCCGGCATCCGGCCCGGCCGTGAAGGTGGCCTCGGCCAGCGAGCGGGTGGTGAGGTGGCCGGTCGGCCGACAGGCCGCCGCGTGGCTGACCTCGACGCCGTGCCGGGCGGCGACCTCGCGCAGGGCGTCGAGGAAGGTGGGCACCGTTGGGCCGCTGGCGAACCGGTCGTCGTCGAAGCGGTAGCCGACGTGGTTGGGCCAGGAGTAGTTGCCGGCCAGCACGCTGGGGTCGTCGACCCACGGGCCGACCACCGCCACCCGGCGCACGCCGTGGAGTGGCAGCACGCCGTCGTTGTGCAGCAGGGTGACCGACCGCTCGGCCAGCGCCCGGGCCGCCTCACGCGCAGCGGGTGGGTCCAGCGCCACGTGCGGGTCCGGGCAGTAGGGGTGCTCGAACAGCCCGAGCTGGAACTTCAGGGTCAGCACCCGGGTGACGGCCGCGTCGAGCAGCGCGACCGGCACGCGCCCGGCATCCACGGCCGCCACGAGGGCCGGGAAGTGGTCGGGCCGAGGCAGCTCGAGGTCGACGCCGGCGGCCAGCGCCAGTGCGGCGGACTGCTCCCGGTCGGCCGCCACGTGGTGGGCGGTGACCAGGAAGTTCAGCGCCCAGTAGTCGCTGACCACCGGCCCGTCGAAGTGCAGCTGCCGGCGCAGCAGCCCGTCGAGCAGGGCGCTGGAGCCGGTGACCGGGTCGCCGTCGATGTCGTGGTAGCCGCTCATCACGGCGGCCACCCCGGCGGTCACGGCGGCGGCGAACGGCGGCAGGTGCGTGTCCGACAGCTCGCGCCAGCCGGCGTGCACCGGGGCGGTGTTGTGCCCGGCCTCGGGGGCGGCGTGGCCGACGAAGTGCTTGGCGCACGCGCCCACGCCGGCCGACTGCAGGCCGCTGACGTAGGCCGCACCGAGGGTCGCGACCAGCAGCGGGTCCTCACCGATGCACTCCTCGACCCGCCCGAAGCGGTGGTCGCGGGCGACGTCCAGCACGGGCGCGAGGCCCAGGTGGATGCCGAGCCCCGCCATCTGTTGCCCCACCGCCGCCGCGGCGGTGCGCACGTGCTCCGGGCTGAAGGTGGCCCCCCAGGCCAGCGCCGACGGCAGGATGGTGGCCCCGGGCGCCATCAGCCCGGTCAGGCACTCCTCGTGCACCAGCGCCGGGATGCCCAGGCGGGTGCCCTCGACCAGGAACCGCTGCACGGCGTCGACCTGCTCGGCGGCCTGCGCGGGTGGCGTCGGTCCGGACCCGTAGGGACGGGTGAGGCTGCCGAACCCGTGCGGGTGGTCGGCGCGCAGCGCGTCGAGGAAGCTGCCGTCGGCGAACGCCGCCTGGTGCTCGTCGCGCTCGTTGGCCCAGACGCCGACGAGCTGGGCGACCTTCTCCTGGGTGGTCATCGCCGCGAGCAGCGCGGTGGCGCGCGCCGGTGGTGGCGCAGCCACATCGAGCCATGGCCGCATCGCGGTGACCTGGCCGTTGGGGGAGGGGCCGTTGGACGAGTGGCCGTTGAGGGCGCCGCCGTTGGCGGGAAGCGGGGTGGCGTCAAGCGGCAGGTCGGGAAGCGGCTGCACCGGTGGGCGGTCGGCATCGGACCACTCGCACAGGTCGACCTCGGTCGGCGCCGCCGACGGGTCGTGCGGCACGAGCAGGGTGATGAGCTGGTGCCCGCGCAGCGCCAGCTGCAGGTGCCGCCCGCCGAGCCGGATGCCGGCGCTCGTCGGGGCGCCGGAGGTCTCGAACACGCGGATGACGGTCGCCGGCAGGGCGGGGTCCTCGGGTGCCTTGAGCACGGTGAGGGCGGCGGTGCCGCCGGTGACGCAGGCGAACGACGCGTTGCCGGGCAGCGTCCCGGGGTGCGCGCCCTCCCGGGCGACGGTGACCGGGTCGACCAGCGTGGCGGCCGCCTCGGTGACCGCCGTGGATGCCGGCCGGCCGGGGTCGGGCGTGAACGGCACCAGCCGCACCCGGAACCGGTGGGTGCCGATGTCGAGGTGGGGCAGCTCGAGGTCGGTGGCCACCGGCGCCGGGTCGTGCCAGGCGTACAGCGGTGAGCGGGCCATGGTCAGGCCGACGTCACCGGCTGGCGCGGAACCGGTTGTGGCACAACGGGTGTCGACATCAGCGGCGCTCAACCCGTCGACGGCCACCCCCAGCCCGGCAGGGATGCCGTCGGCCAGGCCCGTGACCGACAGCCACGAGTGCAGTGGCTCCTCGGAGCCGTCGGCGGCCCGGGTCGTGCTGCCGTAGGGCACCTCCCACCGCGCCACCGGACCGGCGATCGCGGTGCGGAAGCGCAGCTTGGCCACGGTGTGCGGCGCGGCCCACGACAGCTGGGCCCGCACCTCCACGAAGGGGTCGCCGGCGGCGAGCAGGTAGTCCTCGACGAGCCGGTTCGGGCCCAGCGTGCTGACGACCCGGAGCGCCCGGCGCACCGGTCCGTCCTCGAGCACGGTGGGCTCGGCGGCGGTGAAGTCGTGTGCCTCCCCGGCGAACTGACGCACCCGGTGCCCCCAGGTGTCGCTGTCGTCGGCCAGGGCCATGGCGTGCTCGCCGTCGCCGAGCACGTTGGGCCCGCCGGCGGTGCACAGCAGCACGGGCCGACCGGTGGAGCGGTCGAGCTCGAGGCGCACCAGGCCGTTGTCGAGCACCGGCTCCTCACCCTCGCGCAGACTCCGCTCCGCCGCCGCCCGTCCGGTGCCGCCCGCGGCGGGCCGCAGCCGCAGCGCCCGGTAGCCCAGCCCGTGCACGTCGACCCGCACCAGCAGCCGTCGGTCCCAACCGCCCATCGTGGTCTCGCCGGGCGCGGCCTGGCTGACCAGGACCGCGCCGCTGGTGGCGTCCTCGACCTGCAGCGGCCCGGAGTCGCCGTGCGCGTACGCGATCTCGGCGGTGATGGTGGTGTCGGCGGGGTGCGGGTTGAAGGCCAGGTAGCACTGGGTGTCGGGCTGGAACGGCAGCTCCACACGGGCGGCGATGGCCTGCAGGGCGCGGTCGGTGGCCCGGTCGGCGACCGTGGCCGCATAGCCGAGCTGGTCGCGGGCGTCGGCGTAGGCGGCGGGGATGGCGGTGCCGGCCAGGGTGTCGTGGAACTGGTTGAACAGGGTCACCTTCCACGCGTCGGCGAGCTCGGCGCGCGGGTGGCTCAGCCCGGTCACGCCGGCCGCGACGGTGGCCCATCGCTCGGCGCGCAGCAGCGAGCGCTCCGCCCGCCGCATCCACCTCTTCATGTCCTGGTGGGCGCTGTAGCAGCCGACCGAGTGGCGGTGCAGGTCACCGGTCACCTCGGGGAGCGTGGCACCGTCGTGGGCTGCGAAGAACGCACCGAGCGTGGAGGGTCGTAGCTGTGGCAGGTCGGTGAAGTCGTGCAGGCGCCGCAGCGTGTCGAGGTTCTCGCGGGTGGGGCCGCCACCGTGGTTGCCGACACCGTAGAAGATCGCGACGTCGCCGTCGGGGGACAGCAGCCCGAGCGACTTGTCGATGTGCCCGGCGATGTCCCAGCGCGACGTGCCGTACTCGTTGGGGATGCGGAACGCGGTGACCGCCGCGCCATCGGGCCCCACCCAGCGGAACGGGCCGGCCGGCAGCTGCTGCTCGTGCGGTCCGGGACGCAGGAACGCGTAGCGGGTGAGACCGGCACCGGCCAGCAGCTGCGGCAGCGACGCCGGGTGGCCGAAGCTGTCCTGGCACAGGCCGATGTCGGTGCGCACCCCGAACGCCTGCGCCAGGTAGCGCTGCCCGTACAGGGCCTGGCGGGCCAGCGACTCCCCGAGGGGGAGGTTGGTGTCCGGCTCGACCCACCAGCCACCGGCCAGCTGCCAGCGGCCGGTGGCCACGTGGGTCGCGATCTCGGCGTGCATGGCGGGGTCGGTGTCGGCGACCCAGTCGAGGAACACCACCTGGTTCTGGGTGAACACGAACTCGGGGTACTCGGCCAGGCGCTGCAGCGCGGAGGCGAACGTGGCCCGCACCTCGGCGCGACCCTCGGGGGCGCGCCAGGTCCACACCGGGTCGATGTGGGCGTTGCCGATCATGTGCGCAGTGCGGCGTGCGAGCGTAGGGCTCATGGTGGTCTCCGTGGCGGTACTCGCTGTTTGGTTCCGGCCACTCCCTCGAGCGTAGTCGCCGGTTCTCGCGCACCGAAGTGGATCCAGAGGCCACTGCCACAACGGTTCTCAGCAGGTCAACAAGGGTGCCGGATGCCGTGCGCGCCCGCGCTGGCAGGAGGAGGATGGCGAGGGAGAGAGGAAGTGCCGTGCCCACCGACCTCGAGCGCCCACCCCGCCTGCCACCGCGCTGGTTCGTCCGCCTGTTCTGGCAGCTGCACCGCGCCCTGTTCCGGGTCACCGGCGGCCGGCTCGGCCTGTGGCGCCCGGCGAAGCGCTGGGGCACCCTGCGGCTCACCACCACCGGGCGGCGCAGCGGGCAGCCGCGCCACGTCATCCTGGGCTACCTCGAGGACGGGCCGAACCTCGTGACCCTGGCGATGAACGGCTGGGACCCGGCCGAGCCCGCCTGGTGGCTCAACCTGCAGGCGCACCCCGGGGCCGAGGCCGAGCTCGACGGCGCCCGCGTTCGGGTCACCGGGCGCGCCGCCGCGGGCGAGGAACGGACCCGGCTCTGGGCCCGCTGGGGCGAGGTCGACACGAACCTCGACGCCTACGCGACCCGCCGGCCCGGCGGCACCGCCGTCGTGGTGCTCGAGCCGGTGCCGTCCACCCGCGCTGGGTGATGCCGGTGGCGCTCGCCGCCGAGAGCATGGGCGCATGAGCAGCCGTCCGCCGCGCAGGGCCAGAAGGCCCCCCAAGGAGCGGCACGAGCTCAAGGACGTCGGCTACGAGATCTTCATCGCCGCCATCTCGGTGCTGTCGATCCTCAACCTGCTGCTGATGTACGTCGTCAGGAGCGCGAGCCTCGAGACGGTGCTGTTCGCGATGAACGTGCTGCTCACCATCATCCTGTTCGCCGACTTCGTCTACCGGCTGGTCACGGCGCCGTCCCGTCGGGACTACTTCTTCCGCGAGTTCGGCTGGGCCGACCTGCTCGCGAGCCTGCCGGTGATGCAGCTGAAGGTCCTGCGCGTCTTCCGGCTCATCCGGGTCTTCCGCCTGATGCGGGCCAACGGCGTCAGGGTGATCGGCAACCGGTTGATGCGCAACCGGGCCGGCAGTGCCCTGCTGACCCTGCTGCTCATGGGCATCCTGGTGCTCGAGTTCGGCAGCCTGTGGATGCTGGCGCTCGAGGAGGGCGCTCCCGACGCCAACATCGTCACGGCATCGGACGCCCTCTGGTACACCATCGTCACGATCTCGACCGTCGGCTACGGCGACCAGTACCCCGTGACCACCCAGGGCCGGGTGCTCGGCGCGCTCATCATCATCATCGGCGTCGGCATCTTCGGCACCTTCACCGGCTACCTGGCCAACGTGTTCCTCGCGCCCAAGCCGCCCATGGAGGAGGTCGAGGTGCTCGAGACCCGGGAGCGGGTGGCGCACCTGCGGACGCTGCTGGCCGAGCAGCAGGCCACCCTCGACCAGCTCGACAAGCTGCTCACCGACGAGCTGACCGAGCCCGGAGCCTAGGGACAGGGCTCGGGCGCCGTGTCGTCCAGCCCCTCGGCCCGGGCGACCCGCCGCCGCTCGGTGCGCGTGCTGTTGGCGGTGCGCACCGAGTCGATGGTGAGCAGCACCAGCGCCAGCCAGACGATGCCGAACCCGACCCAGAGCCGCGCGCTGACGTGCTCACCGAGCACGAGCACGCCGACGAGCAGCTGCAGCACCGGGGTCACGAACTGGATGAGGCCCACCGTCACCAGCGGCAGGCGCCGGGCGGCGGCGGCGAAGAGCAGCAGCGGCACGGCGGTGACCACACCGGCCATCACCAGCAGCCAGGTGTGCCCGGTGCCGGCGTCGAGGAAGGTGGTCTCGCCCCGCGCCACGAGGATGCCGAGCACCACCACCGCGACCGGCGCGAGCACGGTGGTCTCCGCCGCCAGGGAGTGCATCGCCTCCAGGCTCGCCCCGACCTTCTTCTTGGTGAGCCCGTAGAGCCCGAACGAGAAGGCCAGGCTGAGCGCGATCCAGGGCAGCACCCCCCCGGCGACGGCGAGGTAGACCGACGCCAGGGCGCCGATCGCCACCGCGGCCCACTGCAGTGGTCGCAGCCGTTCGCCGAGCACGACGACGCCGAGCGCCACCGTGACGATCGGGTTGAGGAAGTAGCCCAGCGCCGCCTCGTAGGTGCGGCCGGTGAGGACGGCCAGCACGTAGATGGTCCAGTTGGTGGCGATGAGGAGGGCGGCGATGGTGATGCCGCCGACCAGCTTCGGCCGCGCCACGAACGGCCGGATCCAGCCCAGGTCGCGGCGCACGAGCAGCACCAGGGCGCACACGGCGAGGGTCCACAGGATGCGGTGGCCCAGGATCTCGAAGGCGCCGGCCGGCTCGAGCGCCGCGAAGTAGAGCGGGAACAGGCCCCAGATGCCGTAGGCGAGGAACCCGTAGATGGTGCCCTTGCGCAGCTCGTCCGCGTCGTTCGCGTTGGGTGCCTGGTCCCCCTCGACCGTCGGTGGGGGCGGTGCGGTCACTCCACCGTCCAGGTGTCGCGCCCGCGCAGCAGGTCGGCGAGGTCGTCGTCGGTGGCGGGGCCGCCACCGCTGGCGATGGCGGCCTGCACCTGGTCACGCACCAGGTCGTCGTAGCTCGGCCGCTCCACCTGGCGGAAGATGCCCATCGGAACGTGCGACATCTCGGGGGTGTCGAGCCGCGAGAGCTGGAAGGCCTGCGACGGGTCGTCGAGGGTGGGGTCGTGCACCACCACGGCACCCGACTCGCCGCTGGCGGCCTCGTCCTCGGCGATGAACTTCATCGTGCCGGAACCCTTGCGCACCAACAGCTTCCGGTCGCCCTCGGCGCCCACGCTGACCGCCTCGCCGGTGCGCAGCCGCACGAGGCGGGCCTCCTGCTGGCTGCGGTCCTTGAGCACCTCGAAGGCGCCGTCGTTGAAGATCGGGCAGTTCTGGTAGATCTCGACCAGCGCGGTGCCCCGGTGTTCGGCCGCCGCCTTGAGGATGCCGGTGAGCTCGGCCCGGTCGCTCTCCATCGCCCGCGCGACGAAGGTCGCCTCGGCGCCCAGCGCCAGCGAGACCGGGTTGAACGGGGTGTCGACCGACCCGACCGGGGAGGACTTGGTGACCTGGCCCAGCCGGCTCGTGGGGGAGTACTGGCCCTTGGTGAGGCCGTAGATCTGGTTGTTGAACAACAGGATCGTCATGTTGACGTTGCGGCGCAGCGCGTGGATCAGGTGGTTGCCGCCGATCGACAGCGCGTCGCCGTCACCGGTGACGACCCACACCGACAGGTCGGGCCGGCTGGTGGCCAGCCCGGTCGCGATCGCCGGCGCGCGGCCGTGGATCGAGTGCATGCCGTAGGTGTCGAGGTAGTAGGGGAAGCGGCTCGAGCAGCCGATGCCGGAGACGAAGACGATGTTCTCGCGCTTGAGGCCGAGCTGGGGCAGGAAGGACTGCACCGCGGCGAGGATGACGTAGTCGCCGCAGCCGGGGCACCAGCGCACCTCCTGGTCGGAGGTGAAGTCGCGCTTGGTCTGCTTGCCGGCGTCGTCGGGGAGGTGCGGGACGGAGCGCAGGCCGCTGACCGGCATCCCCAGGTCGGTGGCGGTCACGAGAGCTCCTCGAGGGTCGTGGAGATGACGTCGGCGAGCTCGACCGTGGAGAACGGCAGGCCACGCACCGACGTGTGCGAGCGGACGTCGACGAGGAACTGGGCCCGCAGCAGCATCGCCAGCTGGCCGAGGTTCATCTCGGGCACGACCACCCGGTCGTAGTCGTGGAGCAGCTTGCCCAGGTTGCTCGGGAACGGGTTGACGGTGGTGAGGTGCGCGCGGGCGACGGAGTGGCCGGCGTTGCGGACGACCCGGGTGGCGGCCGCGATCGGGCCGTAGGTGGAGCCCCAGCCGAGCACCAGGATGCGCGCGTCGCCGCCGGGGTCGTCGATCTCGAGGTCGGGCACGACGATGCCGTCGACCTTGGCCTGGCGCAGGCGGGTCATCGTGTCGTGGTTGTCGGGGTCGTAGCTGATGTTGCCGGTGACGTCGGCCTTCTCGATGCCGCCGATGCGGTGCATCAGGTCGGGCGTGCCGGGGATGGCCCACGGCCGGGCCAGGGTCTCCTCGTCGCGCAGGTAGGGGTGGAAGACCGGCTCGCCCTTGGCGTCGGTGTCGTTGGGGGCGCTCGCGAACTCGACGTGCAGGTCGGGGAGGGAGTCGACCGACGGGACCGCCCACGGCTCGGACCCGTTGGCGAGGTAGCCGTCGGACAGCAGGAACACGGGGGTGCGGTAGACCGTGGCGATGCGCACGGCATCCATGGCGGCGCGGAAGCAGTCGGCGGGCGTCTGCGGGGCCACGATCGGCACCGGCGACTCGCCGTTGCGGCCGAACATCGCCTGCAGCAGGTCGGCCTGCTCGGTCTTGGTGGGCAGGCCGGTGGAGGGGCCGCCACGCTGCACGTCGACGATGACCAGCGGCAGCTCGAGCGAGACGGCCAGGCCGATGGCCTCGGACTTCAGGGCGACGCCGGGGCCGGAGGTGGTGGTGACCCCGATGGCGCCGCCGAAGCTGGCGCCGATGGCGATGCCGATGCCGGCGATCTCGTCCTCGGCCTGCAGCGTGGTGACGTCGTGCCGCTTGAGCGCGGCGAGCGCGTGCAGGATGTCGGACGCCGGGGTGATGGGGTAGGACCCGAGCACCAGGGGCAGGCCGGCGCGGTGGGCCGCGGCGGCCAGGCCGAGGGCGAGCGCGGTGTTGCCGGTGATGTTGCGGTAGGTGCCCGCCGGCATCTTGGCGGGGGCGACCAGGTAGGAGGAGGCGAAGTCCTCGGTGGTCTCGCCGTAGTTCCAGCCGGCGCGCAGGGCGGCCAGGTTGGCGGCGAGGATGTCGGGCCGGGCGCCGAACTTGCGGGTGAGGAAGTTCTCGGTGCCGGTGGTGGGGCGGGTGTACATCCACGACAGCAGGCCGAGGGCGAACATGTTCTTCGCCCGCTCCTTCTCCTTGCGGGTGAGGCCGGGGAAGTCGGAGAGGGCCTCGACCGTGATGCTCGTGAGGGCCACCGGGTGCACGTGGAAGGAGTCGAGGCTGCCGTCGTCGACCGGGCTGGTCGTGTAGCCGACCTTGGCGAGGTTGCGGGTGGTGAACTCGTCGGTGTTGACGATGATGGTGGCGCCGCGCGGGACGTCGCCCAGGTTGGCCATCAGGGCCGCGGGGTTCATCGCCACGAGCACGTCGGGGGCGTCGCCGGGGGTGAGCACGTCGTGGTCGGCGAAGTGCAGCTGGAAGCTGGAGACGCCGGGCAGGGTGCCCTGGGGCGCGCGGATCTCGGCCGGGAAGTTCGGCAGGGTCGACAGGTCGTTGCCCATCGCCGCCGTGTCGCTCGTGAAGCGGTCTCCGGTCAGCTGCATCCCGTCGCCCGAGTCGCCGGCGAAACGGATCACCACACGGTCCAGCGTCTGGACGGTCTTGCTGCTCACTTTTCACCCTCGGGTGTCGGCAAAGTTCGGATGGCCTGCTGTGCCTGAGGGTGTGCCGCGGGCGCAGCGTCTCTTATCGTACGTCCAGCACCGCCGGTGTCCACGGATGTCCATGAGATGTGGGCACAGGTCCGCGCAGGTCATGCCCCCACACCGGCCACCAGACGTCGTGCGACCTACCCACGGTTCGGGCGGACAACCGCTGCCCACACCCTCGGGTCGGGGGTGGGGTGAGTTGCGGGGGGTGGCGGGGGGCGCGGTGGGTCGCGCGGGGTGCATCACCGCTGGCGGTGGGTTGGGGGTGGGGTGATGCGGGGGGCGCGGTGGGTCGCGCGGGCTGCATCACCCCAGCCATGGGTCGCGGTAGGCCGGCGGCCAGGCCCGCCGGCCCTCGAGCGACGACACGATGACCGCCCTGGACACCCGAGGGCGGACGCCATCGCGCCGGGGTGGCTACGCTGACCGGCATGGAGGGTTACGCAGCGGCGGCAGCGGTGGTGCTGGCCGGCATCCTGCTGGTCACCGCGGCGATGATCGCCCGCCGCCTGGTCGCCCCGCGCGCGGTCTCCGAGAAGGGCCTGCGCACCTACGAGTCGGGTGTCGACCCCGTGGGCTTCGGCTGGGCGCAGAGCCAGATCCGCTACATCTCCTTCGCCTTCCTCTACGTGGTGTTCGCGGTCGACGCGGTCTACCTCTTCCCGTGGGCGCTGGTGCTGCGCGACCCCGACCTCGGCGTCGCGTCGCTGGTCGAGGTGGCCGTCTTCGTCGGCGTCATCCTCGTCGGGCTCGTCCACGCGGGCCGTCGGGGCCTGCTGCGCTGGACGGCCTGACGCCACGGACCAGCGGCCCGCCACCCTGAGCCCCGTGGAGTCCAACGGGCCCGGCGCCGACCCCCTGCTGCGCGCCGACCGCGCCCCGTCGCCGCGCACCCTCGTCGACGTGCTGCGTGCCACCGCCGACGACCACCCCGACTCACCGGCCATCGACAACGGGCGCGAGGTGCTCACCTACGACGAGCTGCTCGCGGCGGCGGGTGACGTCGCCACCGCCCTGCGCGACGAGGGCGTGGGCCGTGGCGACCGGGTGGGCGTGCGCATCCCCAGCGGCACCACCGACCTCTACGTCGCGATCGTCGGCATCCTCCTCGCCGGTGCCGCCTACGTGCCGGTCGACCACGACGACCCCGACGAGCGCGCGAGCCTGGTGTTCAACGAGGCCGGGGTGGCCGCGGTGGTCACCGCCGACCTGGTCATCCTCTCGACCGAGGATGCCGCGCAGGCCGCACCGGAGGAGTACCCCGACCTCACCGACGACGCCTGGATCATCTTCACCTCCGGCTCGACCGGCACCCCGAAGGGGGTCGCGGTCAGCCACCGCAGCGCCGCGGCCTTCGTCGACGCCGAGGCACGGATGTTCCTGCAGGACAGGCCGATCCGCCCGGGCGATCGAGTCATGGCCGGCCTGAGCGTGGCCTTCGACGCCAGCTGCGAGGAGATGTGGCTGGCCTGGCGCTACGGCGCCTGCCTCATCCCGGCCCCGCGCTCGCTCGTGAAGTCGGGCATGGACCTCGGCCCGTGGCTGCGGGCCAACGACATCACCATCGTCTCCACCGTGCCCACGCTGGTCGCGCTCTGGCCGGCGGCGGCCCTCGACCACGTGCGCCTCCTCATCCTCGGCGGTGAGGCCTGCCCGCCCGAGATCGGCGCCCGACTGGCCACCGCGGGCCGGGAGGTCTGGAACACCTACGGCCCCACCGAGGCCACCGTCGTCGCCTGCGGCGCCCGGCTCACCGGCGAGCCCCCGGTGCGCATCGGGCTGCCCCTCGACGGCTGGGACCTCGCCGTCGTCGACCCGCAGGGCAACCGCGTGCCCGACGGCCAGCCGGGCGAGCTGATCATCGGCGGCGTCGGGCTGGCCCGCTACCTCGACCCGGCCAAGGACGCGCAGGTGTATGCCGCGATGCCCACCCTGGGCTGGGACCGCGCCTACCGCAGCGGAGACATCGTGCGGTTCGACGGCGAGGGCCTGGTCTTCGACGGTCGGGCCGACGACCAGGTCAAGGTCGGGGGCCGGCGCATCGAGCTCGGCGAGGTCGACAGCGCCCTCCTCGCGCTCCCCGGGGTGAGCGGTGCCGCGGCCGCGGTGCGTCGCAGCGAGGCCGGCAACAGCCTGCTGGTCGGCTACGTCACCACCGAGCCGGGCTTCGATGCCAAGGCCGCGGTCGAGCGGCTGCGCCGGGCGATGCCGGCCGCGCTCGTCCCGCGGCTGGCGGTGGTCGACACGCTGCCGACCCGCACCTCCGGCAAGATCGACCGCGACGCCCTGCCCTGGCCGCCGCCCGGGCAGTCGGGCACGGCGGCATCTGAGCAGACGCCGGGCGTCGAGGGCACCGCGGCCTGGGTGGCGGGCCACTGGACCGCCATCCTCGGCGGCGCGCCGTCCGGGCCCGACGACGACTTCTTCGACCTCGGCGGCGGCAGCCTCACCGCGGCGCAGCTCGTCAGCCGGCTGCGTGAGCGCTTCCCCGAGGTCACCGTCGCCGACGTCTACGACCACCCCGGGGTGGCCGAGCTGGGGGCCGCCCTCGACGACATGGCCACCCCCACCGGACGGCAGAACTCGGCGGTGCTCCCGGTGCCCCTGAAGACCCAGGCCGCCCAGGTGGTCGCGTCCGTGGGCCTGCGCTCGATCGGCGCCCTCCGCTGGCTCACCTGGGTCGGCCTCGGCGCCCTCGTGGGCCGCGGGGTCCTCGGCATCGACTGGCTCCCCGACGTGCGCTGGGGCTGGGTGCTGCTCGGCTGGGTGCTGCTCGTCAGCCCGCCCGGCCGGGTGCTGCTCGGCGCCGCGGCCGCCCGGGTCGTGCTCCGCGGCATCGGACCTGGGCGCTACCGGCGGGGCGGCGCGGTGCACCTGCGGCTGTGGCTCGCCGAGCGCCTCGTCGACGAGCTCGGCTCCACCGGCCTGTCGTCGGCGCCGCTGGTCAAGGTCTACGCCCGCCTGCTCGGGTGCCGGGTCGACGAGCACGTCGACCTGCACAGCGTCCCGCCGGTCACCGGGCTGCTCACCCTCGGCCGGGGCTGCTCCATCGAGCCCGAGGTCGACCTCGCCGGCCACTGGCTCGACGGCGGCCACCTGCACATCGGCCGGGTGCGTGTCGGCGCCGACGCCCGGGTCGGCGCGCGCAGCACCCTGCTGCCCGGTGCCGATGTCGGCGACGGGGCCGAGGTCGCGGCCGGGTCCGCGGTCTTCGGCGTCATCCCGGCAGGCGAAGCGTGGTCGGGAGCGCCCGCCCTGTTCTCCGGCACCGCCCGCGGCCCCTGGGGCGACGACCGCCCCCCCAACCGGCCGGCCTGGCTCGCGGCCTACGCCACCTCGGCCGTCGTGCTGGCGCTCCTGCCGATCGTCGCCGTGGTGGCGGGGCTGGCCGTGGCCGTCCCCGCGCTCACCCGCGCAACAGGCATCGCGGATGCCGTGCGCACGGCGGCGCTCTGGCTCCTGCCCGCGACCGTGGTCGGGGTGGTGGTGCTGGCCGCGCTGGTGCTGGTGGCGGTGCGGCTGCTCTCGCTGGGCCTGGAGGTCGGGCACCACCCGGTGCACGGCCGGCAGGCGTGGCAGGCGTGGTCGATCCTGCGGGTGCTCGACGAAGCCCGCACCTGGTTGTTCCCGCTCTACTCCTCGGGGCTCACCCCCGCGTGGCTACGGGCGCTGGGGGCCGACATCGGCTCCGACGTCGAGGCCTCGACGGTGCTGATGATCCCGCCGTTCGTGCGGGTCGGCGCCGGCGCCTTCCTCGCCGACGACACCCTCGTCGGTGGCTACGAGCTCGGCGGTGGCTGGCTGCGCGTCGAGCACGTGCGGGTCGGGAAAGGGGCCTTCGTCGGCAACTCCGGGATGGCCGCCCCCGGCCGCCGGGTGCCCAAGAAGGCCCTGGTCGCGGTGCTCTCGGCGGCACCTCAGCGCGGTGCCGCCAAGGCCGGCACGTCGTGGCTGGGCAGCCCGCCGCGCCCGCTGCGGCGCGACCACGACGACACCGACACCGCCCGCACCTACGCCCCGCCGCGCCGCCTGAAGGTGGCCCGGGCCCTGGTCGAGGTCTGCCGCGTGGTGCCGGTGTGGCTGCACGTGCTGCTCGTCGTGCTCGCCGCCGCAGCCCTGGCCGCCCTGCTCGACCGCGGGCCCGTGTGGGCCGTGCTGTTCGGCGGCCCGGTGCTGCTGGTGGCGGGCCTGCTCGGCGGGGCGCTCACCGTGCTCGCCAAGTGGCTGCTGGTCGGGCGGATGCGCCCCTCCGAGCACCCCCTGTGGAGCTCGTTCGTCTGGCGCAACGAGCTGGCCGACACCTTCGTGGAGGTCATCGCGGCACCGTGGTTCGCCCGCGCCGCCACCGGCACGGCCGTGCTCAACGCGTGGCTGCGGGCGATGGGCTCACGGATCGGCCGCGGCGTCTGGTGCGAGACCTACTGGCTGCCCGAGGCCGACCTCATCGACCTGCGGGCCGGCGCCACCGTCGGCCGGGGGTGCGTCGTGCAAACTCACCTGTTCCACGACCGCATCCTGTCGATGGATCGTGTCACCATCGCCGACGGCGGAACACTGGGCCCGAACTCGGTGATCCTGCCGGCGGCCCGCATCGGCCGGCACGCCACGGTCGGCCCGGTGTCGCTGGTGATGCGCGGAGAGTCGGTGCCCGACAAGACGAGATGGATCGGCAACCCGGTCGGACCCTGGACGGAGGACGAGTGAACGGCGGAGGCGTCGACCCCTACCTGCCCGGCCACGGCGACGCGCGGTTCCAGGTCGAGCACTACGACCTCGACCTGCAGTACAAGGTCGCCGACAACCACCTCGAGGGCCGGGCCCACCTGCGCCTCACCGCCACGCAGGCCCTGCCCGAGGTGGTGCTCGACCTGCACGCCCTGCAGGTCACCTCGCTGCGCCTCACCGGCGCGTCCGTCGCCCGCTGGACCCACCGGTCGTCGCGGCTGCGGATCCGCCTGCGGGCCCCGGTCGCCGTTGGCGCCGAGCTCGGGGTGGTGATCGCCTACCGCGGGCGGCCCCGCCCGATGCCCGGTCCCGACGGCCCGAGCGGCTGGGAGGAGCTCACCGACGGCGTCATCGTGGCCGCCCAGCCGCACGGCGCCCCGACCTGGTTCCCGTGCAACGACCGGATGTCCGACAAGGCCACCTACACCGTCACCGTGCGCACCGACCCCGGCTACCGGGTCGTCTCCAACGGCATCCTCACCTCACAGCGCCGGGTGGGGCGGCGGGTCGAGTGGGTGCACGAGCAGCAGGTGCCGATGGCCACCTACCTCGCGACCCTGCAGATCGGGCGCTACGAGCTCGAGCCGCAGGCGAGTTCTGGCACCGCGCCGAGCGCGCTCGTCGCACCCCGGGCCCGGATGCCGGCCGCCCGCACCGCGTTCGCCGACCAGCCCCGCATGCTCGAGATCTTCTCGGGCCTCTTCGGGCCCTATCCCTTCGACGGCTACACCGTGGTGGTGACCGACGACCCGCTCGAGATCCCGCTGGAGTCGCAGACCCTGTCCACCTTCGGCAGCAACCACCTCAGCCGGTCCTGGGAGGCGCAGCGGCTCATCGCCCACGAGCTGGCCCACCAGTGGTTCGGCAACACCGTCACCGCCGCCTCGCTGCGCGACATCTGGCTGCACGAGGGCTTCGCCTGCTACGCCGAGTGGCTGTGGTCGGAGTCGATCGGGCGCACGACCGCGCAGGAGGAGGCCGAGCGGCACCACGTCGTGCTGGCCCGCCTGCCGCAGGACCTGGTGCTCACCGACCCCGGGCCGCACCGGGTCTTCGACGACCGGGTCTACAAGCGGGGCGCACTGACCCTGCACACGCTGCGCCGCGCCGTCGGCGACGACCGGTTCTTCGGCCTGCTGCGCGCGTGGGTCGACCGCCACCGTTTCGGCGTCGTCACCACGGCCGACTTCCTCGCCCTGGCCCGCGACGAGGTCGGCATCGACGCCGACCGGCTCCTCGAGCCGTGGCTGTGCGAGCCGGCGCTGCCACCCCTGGTCGGCGCAGCGGTCACCGCCCGCTGACCGCCGCCCCGTCACCTCCCGCGGACGTGGGTGTTTCCCGTCGCCCAGCCGACGATCTTCACCCACGTTCGAGGTCAGGGGGCGACGCCGAGGGCACCAGTACTTCCGGGCCACGCCATCGACTGGTCGTCGGCTGTGGCAACCCCGGGCCGAGTGATCGGACCTCGGGCTGCGGCATACCTTGCGTGGCCTACCGCCCGGTGGGAGCGGCATACCTTGCGTGGCCCACTGCCTCGTACGGGCGGCCTACCTCGCCGGTCCACTGCCTCGTACGGGCGGCACACCTCGCGTGGCCTACCGCCTCGTACGGAGCGGCATACCTCGCCGGTCCACTGCCTCGTACGGGCGGCATACCTCGCCGGTCCACTGCCTCGTACGGGCGGCATACCTCGCCGGTCCACTGCCTCGTACGTGCGGCCCACCTCGCGTGGCCTACCGCCTCGTAGGTGGAGTGTTCCCTGCACCTACCAGGCGGTAGCCCAGGGTGGGTTGTGCACGCACCGCGGACGTGGGTGTTTCCCGTCGCCCAGCCGACGATCTTCACCCACGTTCGACGTCAGGGGATGACGCCGAGCACCACGACCACCCTCGGGCCGGTCCGCCATCGGCCGTGCACCTTCAGGGTCGCCGGCCGCCCCGTGGCGTCGTCCGCCGAGGCCACGGCCGTGAAGCCACCCGCAGGTGACAGCTCCACCCGCACCGCGTCGTGCCCGACGACCGAACCGGTCAGCGGGTACCACGCCTTGTAGGTGGCCTCCTTCGCGCAGAACAGCAGCGTCTCCCACGGGATGCCGGGCCGCTCGGCTCCCAGCCGCGCCAGCGCCGCACGCTCCTCGACCGACGCGACCACCTCGACCACACCCGCCGGCAGCGGGGCGATCGGCTCGGCATCCAGCCCGATGCCGGTGACGCCGCGACCGAGCCACGAGCCGCGCGAGCGGGCCACGACCGCGCCGGTCCACCCGGCGCAGTGCGTGACGCTGCCCACGACCCCCCTCGGCCACTCGGGTGCCCCTCGACGGTCGCGGAGCACCGGCATCCCGGCGAGCCGCGGGTCGAGCGCGGCGAGGGCGAGGCGCGCACAGTGCCGCCCGGCGGCGAACTCGGCCAGCCGCTCCGCGGCGACCCCCCGCACCAGCTCCCGCTCCGGCGGCAGCAGCACCTCGGCGTCCACCGAGCCCTGCGTCGCCACCAGCGAGATCCGCGAGGTCGAGGCCCGTCGCACCGCCCGCACCCGGCCCATGGGGCTAGGGTGCCACTCGTGAGCGTCGACCTGCCGATGCCCCGGGTGGGGCCCGTCGCCGAGCACGCCCCCAAGCCGATCCGGGTCGTCCTCAACTGGGGCCGCCGCTACTCGCTGTGGGTCTTCAACTTCGGCCTCGCCTGCTGTGCGATCGAGTTCATCGCCACCTCGATGGGCCGCCACGACTTCATGCGGCTCGGCGTCATCCCGTTCGCGCCCGGCCCGCGCCAGGCCGACCTGATGATCGTGTCCGGCACGGTCACCGACAAGATGGCGCCGGCGATCCGCCGCCTCTACGACCAGATGCCGGAGCCGAAGTACGTGATCTCGTTCGGCGCCTGCTCCAACTCCGGTGGGCCGTACTGGGACTCGTACTCCGTCACCAAGGGCGTCGACCAGCTCATCCCCGTCGACGTCTACGTGCCCGGCTGCCCGCCCCGGCCCGAGGCGCTGCTGCAGGGCATCATCCGGCTGCAGGAGAAGATCGCCGACGAGCGCCTCAGCGGCGCCTCGATCGCGGCCCGCCAGCCCGGCCGCACCGCCGTGGCACCGGCGCGGTATGCCGGCCACCGCACCGCCGCCGCCGGCGAGGTGACCCGCGACCTCGTGACCCGGCCGTGAGCGACGACGCCCCGCAGCGCGACACGCCCACCCCCGGCCACGGCGCCGAGATGATGTCGACCCCGAGCCTGTTCGTGCTCGCCGTGGTCGCCTTCGCGGTCGAGCTCGCGCTGTTCGGCGGCATTGCGCTGATCTTCTACCAGACGGGCGGAGGGGGCCTGGCCGGCTGGCTGACGGCGGCGGTGGCGACGGCCGGCATCCTCGCGTTCTGGGGGCTGTTCATGGCACCGAGGGCGACACGGCGGTTCCCCACAACGCCGCGCCTGGTGGTGTCGGCGCTGCTGTGCCTCTTCACCGCCGACGGGCTGCTCCAGGGTGGCTACCCCTGGTGGGGCTGGTTCGTCGGCATCGCCGGCATCGCGGTGGTCGTGGCCCAGGTCGCGCTCCCGCGGGCCGACGCCGAGCCGCGCTGAGCGGCGCTGAGCGGCAAACCCGCTGGTCGGCGTCCGACCCCGTCCCTACGCTGGGGCCATGCCGACGATGAGCATGAACAAGGTCATCCACCTCGCGTTCCGGCGCGACCTCGACCGTTTCGTGTCCGCCCTCGACGCCTTGGCGCCGGGGGACACCACACGGGCGGCCGCGCTCGGCAGGGCCTGGGCCAACTTCGACGAGATGCTCAGCGACCACCACGAGGGCGAGCACGAGATCGCCTGGCCGCACCTCGAGCGCGCCGGCGTCCCGCGAACCCTGCTGGACGAGATGGATGCGGAGCACGAGGTGATGGCGGGGGCGCTCCAGGTCGCCCGCGAGGAGATGAACGGCCTGGCGCGAGACCCCAGCGCCGCCCGGGTCGCGGCAGCCCGCGAGGCGATGGTCGACCTGCGGGCGGCCACCGTGCGGCACCTCGACCACGAGGAGGCCGAGATCGAGGCGTTCTACCTCGAGCACTCCGACGACCCGGAGATCAAGGCCATGGGGCGCGAGTTCGGCAAGCGCAGCCCAGCCTTCGCCGGGCGGTTCTTCGCGTGGGTCACCGACGGTGCGTCGCCGCAGGAGCAGGCGGCGTTCAAGGAGAACGTCCCCGGTCCGGTCTTTGCCGTCATGAGCTCGGTCTGGGGCCGCGGGTACCGGAAGGACGTCGCGCCGGTCTGGCGCTGAGCGGGGCCGCGCGGCCGCGGCGGCGCTGAGCGCTGCCGCGGGGGCACACCGCCGCACGGCCGCACCCCCGCACCACCCGGGCCTGCCCGCGCGGCGCCGACCGCGTCGGTGTGGCCCTGAGCGCGTCTGCCGCGTGGCCCGAGCCGGTGGTCGATAGGCTGCCGACGTGGCTGACGAGACGCGTGTGGTCGAGGTCGAGGCGTGGGGCGTCTCCCTCGCGGCCGCACGCGACGAGGGCTTCACGTTCTTCGACTGGCTCACCGCCGTCGACCGCACCTACGACGAGGCCGCACCGGGCTTCGACGTCACCGCCCACCTGCTCGACGTGAGCACCCCCGGCGCGCTGCGCGGCATCCTGCTCGTGACCCGCGTCGCCGACGGCGCACCCGTCGAGTCGGTGACCGGCATCTTCGCGGGGGCCGCCTGGCACGAGCGCGAGACCTACGAGATGTTCGGCATCGACTTCGAGGGGTTCGACGACGGCAGCGGCCTGCCGATCCGCCCGCTGCTGCTGCCCGACGGGTTCGAGGGCACGCCCCTGCGCAAGTCCTTCCAGCTCGCCGCGCGCGCCTCCAAGCCGTGGCCCGGCGGCAAGGAGCCCGGCGAGGGCCACGACTCGGGCAAGGCGCCCGGCCGCCGCCGCGTGCAGGCGCCCGGCGTGCCCCCGCCCGAGTGGGGCCCGCGATGAGCGTGCTCGAGGTGACGGTGCGGGCCGTCGCGGTGCTGCTCGCGTTCCTGACCCTGCCCCTGCTCGTCGGCCAGACCGAGCACAAGCTGATGGCCCACATGCAGGGCCGGCTGGGCCCGATGTACGCGGGTGGCTACCACGGCTGGGCGCAGCTCGTCGCCGACGGCGTGAAGTTCGTGCAGAAGGAGGACATCACGCCGCGCGCGGCGGACAAGTGGGTGTTCCGGCTCGCCCCCGCCGTGGCGCTGATCCCCTACCTCGTGGCACTGGCCACCATCCCCATCGCACCGGGCGTGGCCGCCATCGACGTCCCCGCATCGGTGGTGCTCGTGCTCGCCGCCACCTCGGTGGGGGCGCTGGGCACCCTGATGGCCGGCTGGGCCAGCGCCAACAAGTACGCCCTGCTCGGGGGCCTGCGCGCCGCCGCGCAGCTCGTGTCCTACGAGCTGCCGATCGTGCTGGCCGTCGCGTCGATGGCCATGGCCGGTGGCTCGCTGTCCCTGCTGACGCTCACCGACCGCTGGTCGCCGTGGTGGATGCTGTGGCAGCTGCCGGGCGCGGTCGTGTTCCTCGTCGCCGCCGTGGCCGAGCTGCAGCGGCCGCCGTTCGACATGCCGGTCGCCGACGCCGAGCTGGTGATGGGCGCCTGGACCGAGTACACCGGCCTGCGCTTCGCCTTCTTCCTGCTCGCCGAGTACGCCGGCATCGTGGTGATGTCGCTGCTGTTCTCCGCGCTCTGGCTCGGGGGGTGGCACGGGCCGTTCTCCGACACCCTCGGCTGGCTGTGGACCCTGCTCAAGGGCTTCGTGGTGGCCGTGTGCGTCATCTGGGTGCGTGTCGCGTGGCCCCGGCTGCGCGAGGACCAGCTGCAGCGGCTGGCCTGGCTCTGGCTGGTGCCGCTCGCCCTCCTGCAGCTGATGGTGACCGGAGTAGGGGTGGTGCTCGGATGGTGAGCCGCAAGGGGAGCGGGCTCCCCGGCATCCTCAAGGGGTTGGCGACCACGGCGCGAACCGCGTTCAAGCCCACCCACACCGCCGAGTACCCCGACGTCGCGCCCGACCTGCCTCCGCGCAGTCGCGGGGTGATCGCGCTGCTCGAGGAGAACTGCACCTCGTGCATGCTGTGCGCCCGCGAGTGCCCCGACTGGTGCATCTACATCGACTCGCACAAGGAGACGATCCCGGCCACCACCGAGGGCGGGCGCGATCGCCAGCGCAACGTGCTCGACCGCTTCGCGATCGACTTCAGCCTGTGCATGTACTGCGGCATCTGCATCGAGGTCTGCCCGTTCGACGCGCTGCACTGGAGCCCGCAGTTCGAGTACTCCGAGGTCGACATCCTCGACCTGCTGCACGAGAAGGACCGGCTCGGCGGCTGGATGGCCTCGGTGCCGCCGCCGCCCGCGCTCGACGAGCGCTCGGCCGAGCCGGCCGAGATCGCCGCGGCCAACAAGCCGCCTCGAGGCACCGGGCTGGTCGGGGGAGCAGGGCCCGGTGCGGCTGGGGCGGGGGGCCCAGGCGCCCGGATGCCGCGCACGGTGCGTCCGCGCCCCGCCGGCGCCGGTCCCGCGCGACGCGCCCCTGCACCCACGCAGGCCCTACCCACCGCGGAGCCCACCCAGGCCCTGCCGGCAGGGGTGCCCGAGGCCCCGCCCGCGGCGGAGCCCACCCAGGCCCTGCCGGCAGGGGTGCCCGAGGCGCCGCCCTCAGGCGAGGCCACCGAGGGGCTGCCCACCGGCACCGTGCCGCCCCCGGCCAAGGAGCCGCTGACCGGCACCCCCGAGTCGGTGCCCGACGACACCTCGCCGACCCCGCCGCCCCCGGACGACGCGACATGACCGCACTCGACACGGCGTTCGCGGCCACCGCACTGGTGGCCGTGGCGGGTGGTCTGCTGGCGGTGACGACCCGGCACGTCGTGCATGCCGCCCTGTGGCTGGTGGTCGCGCTGCTCGGGGTGGCCGGGTCGCTACTGGTGCTCGGTGCCGAGCTGGTGGCGCTGGTGCTGGTGCTCGTCTACGTCGGTGCGGTGGTCGTGCTGGTGCTCTTCGCGCTGATGCTCACCCGAGCACCTATCGGGCCCGACCTCGAGCACGCCGCCGGCCCGTGGCGCACGGCTGGGGCGGCCGTGCTCGGCGGCGCCGTCGCGCTGCTGCTGGGCTCGGTGCTGCTGCCCCTGGCCGGTGAGCCGGTCGAGCGCACCGACGTCTCGTCGACCCAGGTCGCCGGCCAGCTGTTCGGCACCTGGGTGTGGCCCTTCGAGCTGCTCTCGCTGCTGCTGCTCGCGGCCGTGGTCGCGGCGCTGGCGGTGTCGCGCATCCCGCGCGAGGAGCGGCCCGCCGCCGAGCCGTCCGCACCGGCCGCACCCACCGACCCCGCCGAGCAGGAGGTGGCCCGGTGATCCACCTCGCCGGCCCCTACCTGCTGGCCGCCGCCCTGGTCGGCCTGGGCGTCTTCGGAATCACCGTGCGCCGCAACGCCGTCCTGCTCCTCGTCGGGGTCGAGCTCGTGCTCAGCGGGGGGCTGGTGCTGCTCGTCACCACCCAGGCCGCCGGTGCCGACCGGTGGGCCGCCGGCAGCGTGCTGCCGCTGTTCGTCATCACCATCGCCGCGGCCGAGACGGTGGTGGCGCTGGCCATCATCCTCACCGCCTTCCGGCAGCGGTCGCGCGTCGACCTCGACGAGCCGAGCGGGGAGGCGCCGTGAACGCGTGGCCGATCGTGCTCGTCCCCGCCCTGGCCGCACTCCTCGGGCTCGTGGTCGGCCGCGACGACCGCCTCGCGCGGGGTGTGGCCGTCGGCGGAAGCGCGGTCACCCTGCTGCTGGCCGGCATCGGCTGGGTCGCGCAGGGCGAGTCGGTGGTCGTCTCGGCCGGCCCGGGGCTGAGCGCGGGCGACGTGCAGGTGCCGCTCGACCTGGCGACCGACCATTCCCGGGTGGCGGTGGCCGCCGTCGTCGCTCTCGTGGTGCTCGGCGTGCAGATCTACTCCACCTGGTACCTCAAGACCGACGACCGCTACCCCCGCTTCGCCGCCACGGTGTCGCTGTTCACCGCCGCCATGCTCCTCGTGGTGGTCTCCGGCGACCTGGTGCTCACCGTCGTGGGCTGGGAGGTCATGGGCTGGTGCTCGTTCCTGCTCATCGGCCACTGGTCGCGGCGGCACAGCGCCCGCCGCGCGGCACACAAGGCGTTCCTCGTCACCCGGGTCGCCGACATCGGGTTCGTGCTCGGCATCATCGGGCTGGCCGCCGGCGCGCGCTCCACCAACCTGGGCACCGTCGTCAGCACCTGGGCCCGCCCCACGGCCTGCATCGACAGCCTGGTCGCGAACGGCTCCACGGTCGGCGACGCGCTCAGGGTGTGCGCCGCGCCCGACGCCCGGCTGCGCGCGGTGTTCCTCACGCTGGTCGTCATCGGCGTGCTCGGCAAGTCGGCGCAGGTTCCGTTCCAGGACTGGCTCGCCGACGCCATGGAGGGCCCCACCCCGGCCAGCGCGCTCATCCACGCCGCCACCATGGTGGCCGCCGGCACCGTGGTGCTAGCGGGTTTCTTCCCCCTCCTCTCCGTCAGCCAGACCCCGCGCTGGGTGCTCGGCATCGCGGTGTCGGTGACGATGCTGCTGGCCGCCGTGCTCGCCTTCGCCCAGAGTGACCTCAAGCGGCTGCTCGCGTGGTCGACCGTCAGCCAGGTCGGCGTCATGCTGTCGGCGCTCGCCGCCGCGCCGCCCGTCGCCGGGCCGGATGCCGGCCTGTTCCACCTCTGGTCGCACGCCATCTTCAAGGCACTGCTCTTCCTCACGATCGGCTGGGCCGGCCTGGCCGCTGGCGGCACCGCGGCCAAGGCGCTGCGGGGCAGCGCCGTGGCCGCGCCGCTGCTGCGGGTGTCGTTCCTCTTCGGCCTGCTGTCCCTGGCCGGCGTGCCACTGGTGGTGGGCGGGCTGTCCAAGGAGCACGTCGTCGCCGTGTCGTGGGAGGGCGCGGTCGAGTCCGGGCCCGGCATCATCGTGCTGATCGCGCTGATCGTCACCGCCGCCGTCACGGCGGCCTACTGCACCCGCGCCTACCTGATCCTCACCGCGCACGTGCGGCCCCGCCCGGCCAGCGCACCCATCACCGTGCCGGTGCAGGGCGTGCTCGCCGTGCTCGTCGGGCTGAGCGTGGTCGGGGGGCTCGTGCTGCTCACCGACGCGTTCCGGGTCGGCTCGACCTCGCTGGTCTGGGTCTTCGTCACCGTGCTGGCCATCGTCGTCGGCGTGGTGGTGGCGCTGCGCGGCGGTGTCGACCGTGACCCGGCGCTGGTGCTGGTGCCACGCCTCGTCCCGCACGCCGACCGGGGCCTCGGGGTCGACGCCCTCTACCTGCGCCTCGTGGCCACCCCGGTACTCAAGCTCGCCCGGCTGGTCGCCTTCCTCGACACCGAGGTCATCGACGCCTACGTGCGCGGCAGCGCCGTCGCGACCCGGGCGGCCGGCTGGGCCGGCGGGCGTGCCTTCCGCGGTGAGCGACCCAGCTCCGCCGTCGGCCTCGTCCTCGCAGCCGTCGTGGTGCTCGGCATCGCAGGGGTGCTGGCGTGGTCGTGAGCCTGCTCCTCCTCGTCCCCGCCGTCGTCGGTTTCGTCCTCGTCACCGCCGGCCGCACGCTGGCCGTCGACCGCGCGCGGATCACGGCCGCCGTGGCGGCCGGCCTCACCCTCGTGCTCGCGGTGGGCGTGTGCATCGCCCGGCCCGGTGTCGACCTGGCGTGGCTGCCCGAGCTGGGCGTGCGCTGGTCGTTCGGCGTCGACGGCATCGCCGTGCCCTTGGTGCTGCTCACGTCCCTCATCGGGGTGCTCGTGGCGGCCCACGCGTGGGTCGACGTGCCCGCGGGCGGCACCCCGGCGACGTTCCTGGGCTGCCTGCTCATCGTCGAGGCCGGCGCGCTCGCCACCTTCACCGCTCGCGATGCCGTGCTGTTCTTCGTCGCCTTCGAGCTGGTCCTGGTGCCGATGTGGGTGCTGATCAGCCGGTTCGGCGACCGCCACGACGAGCGGGCCCGCGCCGACGCCGGGCACCGCTTCATCCTCTACACGGCGATCGGCTCCACGCTGATGCTCGTCGGCATCCTCGCCCTGGTCACCTCGGCCGGCACCTCCGACCTGCGGGCGCTCGCCACCGGCGCGGGCGCCGCGCTGCCCGCCGACCGCCAGCTGCTCGTCGCGGCGCTGCTCGTGCTCGGCCTGTCGGTGAAGGTGCCGGTGTTCCCGCTGCACACCTGGCTGCCGCCGGCCCACACCACCGCGCCCACCGCGGGGTCGGTGCTCCTGGCGGCGGTGCTGCTGAAGATGGGCACCTACGGCCTGGTGCGCCTGCCGGTGTCCACGGTGCCCGACGGCTTCGCCCGGCTGGCACCGGTGCTCGGCGTGGCCGGCGTCATCGGCATCGTCTGGGGAGCCCTGGTCTGCCTGGTCGAGCGCGACCTCAAGCGGCTGATCGCCTACTCGTCGGTGGCGCACATGGGCTTCGTCGCCCTGGCGCTGGCCGCCGGGTCGGAGACCGGCATCCAGGCGGCCCTGTTCGCCAACATCGCGCACGGCGTCATCTCGGCCATGCTGTTCTTCCTCGTCGGCGGGCTCAAGCAGCGCTGGGGCAGCGTCGACCTCACCGTGGCCCGCCCCGCCCTGCGCGAGACCTCGCCGCGGCTGGGCTTCCTGCTCATCCTCGGCCTCGCCGCCAGCCTGGGGCTGCCCGGCCTGGCCGGCTTCTGGGGTGAGTTCTTCTCCGTGTATGCCGCGTGGCTGCCCGCCGATGACCGGCCCCGTGCGCTGTTCGTCGGGTGTGCCGTGGTCGCCGCCATCGGCGCCGCGCTCGCCGCCGGCTACTCGCTGCGGGTGGCCCGCACCGTCTGGGTCGGCGACCAGCCCGACCCGGAGGCGGCTGCTGCCACCCCCGACACCCGCGGCGTCGAGCTCGTCGTGCTGTCGGTGCTCGGCACCCTGGTCGTCGTGCTCGGCGTGTTCCCCGGCCCGCTGCTGGCCGTCACCGCCGACGCGGCCGCGCTCATCGCAGGGGGTGGCCGGTGACCAGTGCCGCCCTCGTGACCGTCGACGCCGTCAGCCTCGCGCCGGCCCTGCTTCCGGCGCTGGGTGCGGTGTTCGTGCTGCTCGGCGACGCCGTGCGACCCGGCCTGCGTTCGTGGCAGCCGCTGCTGGGCGTGGTGGTGCTCGCGATCGCCGCCGGCGCGGCGCTCGCCACCGGCCTGCGCGCCGCCGACGACCCGGTGCGCACGCTGTGCCTGCCCGGCCCCGACGGCGCCTGCCTGTGGACCGCCGGGCCGGCCACCGGCACCCTGCAGGCCGGCATCCTGCTCGCCACCGCGGCGGCGCTCGCGCTGCTCCACGACGGGGCGCGCGGGCCACACGACACGACCGTGACCACCACCCTGCTCCTCGCCGCCGCCACCGGAGGGGTCGCGGTCGCCGCCTCGCGCGACATCGGCACCTGGCTGGTCACCCTCGAGCTCGCCACCGTGCCGGTCGTCGCCCTGGTCGCGCTGCGCGGCACGCGCACGGCATCCCACGGCGCCCTGACCCTGCTGGTCACGTCGGTCACGTCGTTCGCCCTGCTCGTGCTGGGGGCCGCCCTGTGGCTCACCGCCACCGGCGACCCGGCCTTCTCGGCCACCGCGGTGGCCACGGCGTGGGCCGACCCCGAGCGCCGGGTCGTCTTCCTGCTCGCGGTCACCGTGCTGCTCTCGGGGCTCGGCTTCAAGCTGTCGCTCGTGCCGTTCCACGCCTGGACCCCGCAGGCCTACTCCACGGCCGACCTCGGCACCGCCGCAGCGCTGGCCGCCGCCTCCAAGATCTCCGCCGTGGCCGCGCTGCTCGTCGTCGGGCAGGCGGTCACGGGTGCCGCCGTCGACACCGGGTCGGTCAGCGTCGTCATCGGCATCCTCGCCGCTGCGTCGCTGCTGCTCGGCAACGTCATGGCGCTGCGCCAGGACGACTCCACCCGCCTGCTCGCCTGGTCCACCGTGTCGCAGGCCGGCTGGGTGGTGCTGCCGGTGGCCGCGCTCAGCGCGCAGGGCCTGCGCGCGTCGGCCGCCTACGTGCTCGTGTATGCCGTGGCCACCCTGGTCGCGTTCGCCGCGGTGACGGTGGTGGGGGCCGGGCCGCTGGAGCGCACCCGCGGCCTGCTGCGCCGCGACCGGCTCACCGGTGGGGCGCTGGCGTTCGCCCTGCTCGTGCTCGCCGGCCTGCCGCCCGGCATCATCGGCCTGGTGGCCAAGGTGGTGGCCCTGCGCCCGGCCGTCAGCGCCGGGCTCTGGCCGCTCGCCCTGGTCGCCGTCGTGGCGGTCGTGCTCGGCATCGCGGTCTACATGCGCTGGTTCGCCCTGCTCCTCGGGCCCGCCGCCGCGGCATCCGGCCCGACTCCCGATGCGACTTCCGGCCCGCCCGCACCGCCCACCGCGAGCGACGCCGTCGACGTCGCCGCAGGTGACGCCGTCCACGTCGCCGTGGCACCGGTCGCCGCGCCACCACATCGGGGGGCCACCGTCGTGCTGGTCGTCGGCACCGGCATCCTCGTGCTGTTCAGCGTGCTCCCGGGGCTGCTCCTGGGCCTGTTGTCCTGACGGAACGAACTCCCCACCCCGCCGCGTTGGGACAGACATGCACAAGCACCACAACGGGCTCAAGACCGCGGCCCTCTTCGGCGGTATGTGGGCCCTCCTCCTCGTCCTCGGCTGGATCGTCGCCTCGTGGCTGGGCAGCAGCATCTTCCTGCTCGTCTTCGCCCTGATCGGTGTCGCGACCACGGTCTACGGCTACTGGAACTCCGACAAGCTCGCGATCCGGGCGATGCACGCCTACCCGGTCAGCGAGGCCGAGGCGCCGGCGATGTACCGCATCGTCAGCGAGCTCTCGACCCGCGCCGGGCAGCCGATGCCCAAGCTCTACATCTCGCCGACCCAGGCGCCCAACGCGTTCGCCACCGGCCGCAACCCCGAGAACGCCGCGGTGTGCTGCACCGAGGGCATCCTCAACCTGCTCGACGAGCGCGAGCTGCGCGGGGTGCTCGGCCACGAGCTGATGCACGTCTACAACCGCGACATCCTCACCGCGTCGGTGGCGGCTGCGGTCGCCGGCGTCATCTCGACGATCGGCCAGTTCCTGTCGTTCGGCATGATCTTCGGCGGCGGCGGCAACGACGAGAACCGCAACCCGATGGCCGGGCTCGCGCTCGCCATCCTCGCCCCGTTCGCCGCGATGGTCGTGCAGCTCGCCATCTCGCGCACCCGCGAGTACGACGCCGACGAGGACGGCGCGACGCTCACCGGTGACCCGCTGGCCCTGGCCTCGGCGCTGCGCAAGCTCGAGATCGGTGTCGCCCAGGCGCCGCTGGCCCCGACCCAGAAGGTCGTCGACGCCAGCCACATGATGATCGCCAACCCGTTCCGCGCCCAGGACGTCTCGCGGCTGATGTCGACCCACCCGCCGATGGCCGAGCGGATCGCCCGGCTCGAGCAGATGGCCTACGGCTACCGCGCCAACCCCTGAGCGGAGGCCGGGCTGCCGGTTGACGGCACGCCGGCGCAGCGGGATCGTGGTCGAGGACCGGCGCGGGGAGGCGCCGGGCTCGGAGTGCAAGGGGGAGCGCCATGTCCGGTTCGATCAGCCCGTGGCCGCAGGTCCGTCAGGGAGACCGTGAGCACCCGGTGCGCACGCTGCAGCAGCTGCTGCGCCAACGCGGCCACCTGGTCGCGGTCGACGGGAGCTTCGGCCCGCTGACCGACGCTGCGGTCAGGGCGTTCCAGCAGCAGAAGGGCCTGGCCGTCGACGGAGTGGTCGGCCGGCACACCTGGGGTGCGCTCATCGTCACGGTCCGGCGGGGGAGCACGGGCGACGCGGTGCGCGGCGTGCAGGAGGAGTTCCAGTTCCGCAACCTGTCGGGCGACCCGGCCACGGGCCTGGCCATCGATGGCAGCTTCGGTCCGCTGACCGAGGCGGCGGTGCGCGGCTTCCAGCAGGCGCTGCACCTGGACATCCCCTCCGTCGCGGTCGACGGGGTCGTCGGCCCGATGACGTGGCAGGCCCTGGTGAGCGGGATGCTCTCGTTCTGAGGCCGCCGCGTATCACGTTGGAGCCCAGGCCCTCCTGAGTGCAGGCCCCCGACCGGGCGGGCCGACGACGCAGGAGGGGTCATGAACAGCAAGCCGTGGAGAACAGCAGGTCCGGGAGCGACGTCCCAGGCGGTGGCCGGCATCCAGTACCTGTTGCGCGCGCACGGGCACGCGGTCGCCGTGGACGAGTCGTACGGACCGGCCACCACCGCGGCGGTGACCGCCTTCCAGGCCGCTGCGGGTGTTGCGGCCGACGGGGTCGTCGGGCCCGTGACGTGGCCGCGGCTGGTCATCACCACGCGGGCCGGATCCCACGGCGACGCGGTGCGTGCCGTGCAGCAGTTCGGGCTCGTTCCGTCACCCGAGGTCGACCCGCTCGTGGTCGACGGGTCGTACGGGCCGCTCACCACCGAGCGGGTCACGGAGCTCCAGCGGCAGTGGGGTCTGGCGATGGACGGCGTCGCCGGCCCGGAGACCTGGTCGTTCCTCAGCACGTTCAGCCCGGGTGGGTCACCCTGGCCGTTGGTGCGGCAGGGGGCCTCGCAGGACACCAACTGGAGGGTGCTCGCCGCGCAGCACCTGCTGCGCGCACGGGGCGCCACGATCGTCGCCGACGGCAGCTTCGGGCCGGCGAGCGGCGCAGCCATCACGGCGTTCCAGCAGACCCTGCGCGCCACCGATCTCGGCACGACCGTCGGCCAGCTCGACTGGCCCGCCCTCGTGTCGACGGTGCGCCCCGGCGACCACGGCGAGGCGGTCAAGGCGGTGCAGACGCTCGTGCCGGGTGGGCTCACCGTCGACGGCTCCTTCGGGCCGCTGACCGAGGCGGCCGTCCGGGAGTTCCAGACGATGTTCGCACCGCCGTCCGACGGTGTGGTGGGCCCGATCACGTGGCACGCCCTGACGTTGCCCATCTTCGACTGACAGCCTCAAAGGCGCCGGCGGCCGCCCGCAGTGGCCGCTGGTCGACTACGCCTACGATCGGGCGCATGATGCGCAGCGCCGTGGCACGTGACGAGCGTGGCCGTCGCGGCGGTGCCGGCCGACGTGCGCAGTGGTGGTGGCTGGGCCTGCCCGTCGTGCCGTACCAGGGGTACCGGCTGGCCCGCACGCTCCCGCGGTTCGCCGATGCCGACGGCGTGACCGGGCAGGTCGGCTCCGGCACCCGGCGGATGAAGGTGGTCGCACTCGGGGACAGCGTCACGGCGGGGTATGCGGTCGGGCACCACCGGTCGTCCGTCGCCGGTCAGCTGGCCGTCCGGATGGCCGACCGCTACGACGCGACGGTCGACTGGGTGGCCTGCGCCAGGTCGGGTGCCACCGCAGGTCAGGCGATGCAGCTGGTCAGCGCCGAGGACCTGTCCGACGCCGACCTCGTCTTCGTCTCGATCGGCGTCAACGACCTCAAGAACCTGCACAGCACGACCCGGTTCCGCCGAGAGCTCGGGTCGCTCCTGGATGCCGTGCTCGCCGCCGCGCCGCGGGCGCAGGTCTGCCTCCTCGGCATCCCACCGCTCGACCACTTCCCGGCGTTCCCACGGCCCCTCGCCGACGCCCTCGGGTGGCGAGGCCGGGTCTTCGACGCGATCGGGGTCACAGCGATCGGGGCCCGGGAGAGGGCCTTTCGAATCGAGACCTTCGACCCGCTCGGGCCGGAGATGTTCGCCGGCGACGGGTTCCACCCCAGCCCGGTGCTGCACGCCGCGTTCGCCGACGCCGTCATGACGGGTCTGTCCCGTCGCGAGGATGCTGCGGCAGCGGGCTGAGCCGACCCTCGCCGGCGAGCGCGCCTCACCGAGCGTGCGACCTGACCTCCCGCCAGCGTCGCGACCGTGTCCCGGGCCGGTAGGCCGACTCGACCTGCTTGGCGACGACGCCCGGCAGGTGCTGCTCACGGGCGGTGGCCAGCACGGTGGGGCCGCCGCCGAACCAGGCCGGGGGAGTCCGCCACGAGGGGCCGGACAGGCCGAGCTCGTCCAGCAGGGCGCGACGCTCCCGGTAGGGCATCGACATGGTCGAGCGGCCGTCGAGGTGGAGCACGTCGACGACGAAGTAGGTCACGGGGACCGAGGCGGCCAGGCGCCGGACGCGGGCCGCTCCGGAGACGTGCATCCGCTGCTGCAGCAGCTCAGTGCTGGGACGTCCGGACGGGTCCAGTGCCACCAGCACGCCGTCGAGCACCGCCTGGGTCGCCCCCATCGACTCGGCCATCGCACGCAGCTCTGGGTAGCTGTTGGTGACGTCGACATCGTCGGCCGACCACGCGGTCGGCCGGCCGCCCTCGACGTGGACCACGGCACGCACGCCGTCCCACGCCATCTCGTACGCCCACTGCTCGTCCTCATCGGGCAGCGCCTCGGCCACCGTCGCGGTCATCGGGGCGACCCTTGTCGGCAGCGGTGCGAAGCCGTCCGGCAGGGGGCTCATCCGGTGCATCATCCAGTTCTTCCCGCCCGTCCTGAACAGGACGTACCGGCCCTCGACGCGCGAGCCGTGGAGGACCACCTTGACCTTGCCCTCGGTCCACTCCTGGGTCTCGTAGCTGCCGCGGTCCCAGATGGTCACACCACCGCCGCCGTACTCACCAGGGGTGATGTCACCCTCGAAGCCGGCATACGACAGGGGATGGTCCTCGGTCTGCACCGCGAGCCGGTTGACCGACGGGTCGAGGGGGAGCCCCTTCGGGACCGCCCAGGAGACCAGGACGCCGCCGCGCTCCAGGCGGAAGTCCCAGTGCAACGCACTCGCGTGGTGCTCCTGCACGACGAAGGTGTCGTCGGCCCCTGTCGCGACGGGACCCGGAGGCGGCACCGGCTCCGGGGTGCGCGCGGGGTCCCGCTTGGCACGGTAGGACGACAGCCCGTCGTCGGGCATCCCATCGTCGGACATCTCGACATCGTCTCCCGCGACGTCGCCGCAGACCCCGGCAGCGCCGCACCACTTTCCCGAACGGCGGCGCGGCGCGGCCGCCGTCCGTGACGGCGGTGGGACCGGTGGGGCCGGCCCAGTAGCCGCGCTGGATGCCGCGAACCGCCTGCGCCGCTGGTCAGCGCGCCGTAGCCTGTTGGCTGACACGGGGTGCCGGGGTCGTGCAGGCGGCACTGGCACGCCACGTCGGTCTGCGGTGCCTGCGCGACGGGCACCAGGCCACCCACAACGTCCAGGAGGTGCACCGTGCGGCTGCTGCGCACACTCGCCACCTCGGCCGCTGCCATCGCCCTGGTCGCCGTGCCCGCAGTGACAACGCAGGCGGTGCCCACCTCAGCGGCGCGCAGCGCGCTGGCCGACACCGCTGCCATCGCCACACCGACCGTGGCCCGCATCACCGGCGCCGACCGGTATGCAGCCTCTGCTGCGGCGAGCCGAGCCGCGTTCCCGACCGGCACCCACCCCGACGTCGTGTACCTGGTGTCGGGCGTCTCACAGTGGGAGTCGCTCAGTGCTCCGGCGGCCGCCGTGGCCGAGCACGGGTCCGTCCTCCTCACCCGGCCGGACGGCATCCCGGCCAGCATCGCCACCGAGCTGAAGCGGCTGGCGCCGCGGGTCATCCTGGTGGCCGGGTCGACGGCCACGTTGTCCAACACGGTTGCCACTCAGGCGAAGTCGTATGCTGCGTCGGTCACGCGCATCCCCGGAAGCAGCCGGTACCAGGTCGCGCAGGCCTTGGTGCGACGCGCCTTCGCGGCCGGCGGCGAGTCGCACGCGTGGGTGGCGACCGGGCGGGTGTGGACCGACGGACTGGTGGCCGGCGCTGCTGCAGCGTCACGGCAGGAGCCGCTGCTGACCGTGGACGGTGCGGCCAGCACCCTGCCCGCCGCCACGATCAACCTCGTGCGCGACCTCGGGGTGACCACGCTGACGCTGGTCGGTGGTGCCGCGTCCGTCTCACCCGGCATCCAGGCCCAGCTCGAGCGCCTCCTGGGTGCCGGCAGCGTCACGAGGGCCACCGGTGGGGACCAGTTCGCCGTCGCGGCCCGCGTCAACGCCCTCGCCCACCCGGGTCTGGCTCCCGGCACCTCCTACCTGGCCAGCGGGCGGGACTCCGTGAACGGGCTCGTCGGCTCGTTCCTGGCCGGCAACCGAGCCCGCCCGCTCTACTTCACCCACCCGTTCTGCGTCACCGCGTCCGTGCGCCCGTCGCTGGCCGGCGCCGGCACGACCCGGGTGGTGCTGGTCGGCGGAGAGGCGTCGCTGCGCGGCCTGGTCGGTCAGCTCGCCGCGTGCGCGAGCATCACCACCCCCACGAGCTCGTGGGTGCTCGTCAACAAGCACAACGCGCTGCGGCCCAAGACGTACGTGCCCTCCGGCCTGGTCGTACCCAACGTGACCTACCCGAACGGTCAGCGCCTGCGCTCGACCGCAGCAGCCGCCCTGAGGCAGATGTTCTCCGCCGCACGCTCCGAGGGTGCGGGCAGCATGGCCATCGCGAGCGGCTACCGGTCGTACACCACCCAGCGCTCGGTGTATGCGAACCGGGTCTCGACCAATGGCAAGGCCTACGCAGACAAGTGGATCGCCCGCCCGGGGTACAGCGAGCACCAGAGCGGGCTCAGCCTCGACATCAAGCCGGTCGGCAACCGGTCGTGCAGCGCGCACAACTGCATCGGCTCCACCCCGCAGGGGAGGTGGCTGCGGAGCAACGCCTGGCGGTTCGGGTTCGTGCTGCGCTACGAGAGCGGCTACACCGGCGTGACTGGATACAACAGCGAGCCGTGGCACTTCCGCTTCGTCGGGGTCCCGCTGTCGACGGCCTACCACCGCGGCGGATGGCACACCCTGGAGCAGTTCCTGGCAGAACCGGCCGCACCGACCTACTGAACCCGCCGAGCCGGTGTCACCGGACGTGCGTGGGCGCCCTTCCCGCCCGGGTCGCGGGGAGGCGGCCACCCGATCATCCGATCTCCGTGCGGCCTCAGCGAGCGTTCGAAGGCCGGCCCCACGGGCCGGTGATGGCCAGCGTGTACCCGGGCGCCTGGATGTTGACGAACAGCGTGCTGCCCGAGGCGTTGAACACCGGTCCGGCGAACTCGCTGTCGTTCAACAGGTTCAGGGCCAGCGCGTACGCCTTGCCCTGCTCCGTCACGCCCACGAGGTGCGACCGGCCTTCTCCGTCCTCGGCGAGGATGAGCCCACCGTGCGGCGAGACGGTGATGTTGTCGGGCCCGTCGAAGTTCCTGTCGCCGGTGGCCGGGTCGGGGTTGACGCCGAAGATGGTCTTGAGCCGGATGCGCCTCTTCTTCGGGTCGTAGAACCAGACCTGCCCGTCGTGCTCGTTGACCGAGCCGTCGGAGCGGCGGGCGAAGCTGGCCACGAAGTAGGCGCCGCCGTCGCCCCACCACTGCCCCTCGAGCTTGCGGGACCGGGTGATCTGGTCGTCGGTGAACTGGTTGCGCACCGACACGGTTCGGGCGTCCCGGTCCTCGACCGGCATCCATCGCACGGTGTAGACCGTGTTGACCGCCGTGGCGATCGACAGGTCGGGCACGTGGTTGCCGGCCCGGTCGAAGCACGCCATGGCCTCGAGGGTCCCGACCTCCACGGCACCGCCGGCGGCGAGCGCGTGCAGCGCCCCCTTCCCCGGGGTGAACCCGGCCGGCGGGGTCCAGCGGTAGTACAGCCCGTTGGGGCCTCCGGCGTCCTCGGTGAGGTAGATGCGGCCCGTGGCCGGGTCGACCGCCGCGGCCTCGTGGGCGAACCGGCCGAGGAACTTCAGCGGGAGTGGGGACCTGCCGACGTTGGCGGCCTGGCTGGCGGGGTCGACCTCGAAGACGTAGCCGTGGTCCTTGGTGAGGGTGCCACCGGCTCGTGCCTCGGTCTCCTCACAGGTCAGCCACGTCCGCCAGGGCGTGACGCCGCCGGCGCAGTTGTTCCAGGTGCCCGCGACCGAGGCGTACTGCTCGAGGACGTTGTTGTGCGCATCGAGCACGATCGTCGACGTGCCACCGATGCCACCGGTGTCGTAGACCAGGCCGTCGGAGTGGGGGACTGCAAACCGGTCCGAGCCGGCCAGCTCGTGGTTCGTCACGAGCACCGATCCGCCGCCGCGGCGGGCGAAGCAGCCCATGGCGTCGGGGTCACCGGGGTGCACGAAGCCACCGGCGCCGACAACTCCGCTCTGGCCGATCACCGTGTACGAGAACCTTTTGGGGAGGGCGAGGAGCTCGCCCGCGGGCTTGAGCGGGCCGTAGCCGGCGCTGGTCCGGGTCGCTGCCGAGGCTGCGCTCATGAACGGGTCGAGGCTGCCGGCGCCGGCGAACGCGAAGCCGAGCGTCGCCGCCGAACCGCCGACGAAGGTGCGTCTGGACAGTGAGTTGGGCATGGTTGCTCCTTGGACGTGGTCTGGTTCCCGGATCCTTGCGACCCGACCCGAACCGGCGGAGAACCGCAGCCTGAACGGCACGTGAATGCTTCGTCAGTGATTCCCCTCCACGCTCCCCGCTCCACGGCTCGCGGGAGGTCGGCAACCGTGGGAAGGAACTTCGATACTGGATGTCGAAGACCGTGTGGGCCGTTCGACGTACGTGCACCAAGCAACCTGTCGTCAACCAGTAGGAGTGATCGCAATGCCGCGTTTCATGGGATTCGTGAGGATGGAAGAGGGCATCGGCACGCCGCCCCAGGCGCTGTTCGAGGCCATGGACGCCCACATCGGCGAGCGGGCCGCCAAGGGCGTCTTCCTCGACGGCGGCGGCCTGTACGGCACGGAGGACGCCGTGAACTTCGTGGTCCGCAAGGGTGAGATCACCCGGGTCGACGGCCCGTACGCCGAGGCCAAGGAGGTCGTCGGCGGCTGGGCGATCATGCAGTACGACAGCCTCGAGGAGGCCGTGGCCGACCAGCGCGAGTTCGCCGAGCTCCACGCGAGGCACTGGCCCGAGGTCACCGTGGTCTCCACCCTGCGCCAGATCTCTGACGGCCCTGAGGCGCCCGGCGCCTGACCGGGAGTCACTACGCTGGCCGCGTGCCGGCACCAACCAGTGCGGATGACGCGAACGCGGCTGTGGTCGCGGCGTGGCGGGCCGAGTCGGCCCGCCTCGTCGGGGCACTCACCCGGATGACGCGTGACCTCGACCTCGCCGAGGACCTGGCGCAGGACGCCCTCGTGGCCGCGCTGGAGCAGTGGCCCACGAACGGCATCCCCGACAACCCTGCCGCGTGGCTGATGACCATCGCGAAGCGGCGCGGCGTCGACCACTTCCGGCGCGCCGACACCCTCCGCCGCAAGACCGCGGAGCTCGAACACGCCCGTGGCGCTGAGGAGGCGGCCATGCCCGACCTCGACGGCCAGGTCGACCACATCGAGGACGACGTCCTGCGGCTGATCTTCCTGTCCTGCCACCCCGCCCTGACGGCGGAGTCGCGTGCCGCCCTGACGCTGCGCCTGGTCGGTGGTCTCACCACCGCCGAGATCGCGCGTGGCTTCCTGGTCAGTGAGTCGTCGATGGGTCAGCGCATCTCGCGGGCGAAGAAGACCCTGTCCGCGGCACACGCCGAGTTCGAGCTGCCCAGCGGGGCGGAGCGGACCAGACGCATCGACGACGTGATGGCCGTGATCTACCTGATCTTCAACGAGGGCTACACCGCCACCGCGGGGCAGGACTGGATGCGCCCCGACCTGGCGAACGAGGCGATCCGGCTCGCCCGGATGCTGGCCGACCTCGGTCCCGACGAGGTCGAGGTGCTCGGCCTCCAGGCGTTGTTGGAGATCCAGGGCTCGCGGATGCCGGCCCGGCTCGACGATGACGGTGTCCCGGTCCTGCTCGAGGCGCAGGACCGCACCCGATGGGACGCGACGCTGATCCGGCGCGGGCTGGCCGCCCTGCAGCAGGCCGAGTCGCTCGCAGCGCGCGGCCAGCCGGTGGGAAAGTACTTCCTGCAGGCCTCGATCGCCGCCCAGCACGCCCGTGCCGGGCGTGCCGAGGACACCAACTGGCGTCGGATCGCTGCGCTGTACGACGTCCTGGCACAGGCAGCGCCGGGGCCGGTCGTCGAGGTGAACCGAGCGGTCGCGCACGGGCGGGCATTTGGTCCGGATGCCGGGCTCGCGGTGCTGGCACGGCTGGAGGCCGGGAGCCTCGGCGACTCGCCACTGCTGCCCAGCGTGCGCGGGGACCTGCTCGAACGGGCCGGGCAGCACGCGCAGGCGGGGGAGGCGTTCACCGAGGCGGCCGCACGCAGCAGCAACGCGAGCGAGCGTGCGGTCCTGCGACGCCGGGCCGCCGAGAACCGGGCGCTCGGGTCCACAATGACGTGATGTGAACGCAACACCCTTCCGGCACAGCATCTTTCACGCGCCGACGACACACGGCGATGCGCGGTTGGTGATGCCGGGCGGTCATCACCGCAGTTTCGTCCACTGCCCTTCGGAGACCACCTCGACGCGGCTGTCGACGACAGTGATGGCGGTCTGCTCGTCGATGGCGTAGGCCGGGACCCCGATGTCGGCAGCCCACTGCTCGGCGTGGGCGAGGGTGTTGGTCGGGAAGGCGTCCAGGTGGGGGAAGATCGAGAAGTCGACGACGCCCAGAGTGCGGTCGTCCGGGGCGGAGGCCCATTCGACGAAGTACTGCCCGATCCGGGGCGTCATCACCATGCTGCCGGCACTGACGCCGACCCAGACCGTGTCGCGCAGGGACGGCATCAGGTCAGCGAGTCCGGACTCGCGCAACCAGTAGTAGAGGTAGGTCGCGTCACCGCCGTCGACCAGGAGCGCGTCAGCTTCCTGGACCCAGGGGACCCACCGCTCGGCGCCGATGCTGGGCAGCGCGGTGAGCTCGAGGACACCGAGAGACGACCAGCCGAGCCCGGAGAAGTACCGCCAGTTCGGCGCGGCAGCGACGAAGCCCTGCACCGAGGTCGGGCCGCACATCGGGTGCCCCCACTGCGCGGTCGGGATGCAGAGGGCGCGGCACTGGTCGATCGGCTTGCCGAGCAGCCGCACGAGCGCGGCCTCGATGCTGGGGTTGGTGACGCCCCCTGAGGTCAGCAGCAGCTTCATGGTGCCTCCGGGATCGCGTGGATGTCGTCGTCGGACTGGACCACACAGAGGCTACGAAGGCGGCCGGTGTCCCTCAACCGGAGGCACACCGGCATCCAGCGCGGTCGTGATCGCGCGTTCCCATGGCCGCCGAAAGCAGTTCGTCCGAGGACGCTCAGCGGGCACACTTCTGGAATGCACCCGCCCACGCCTGCAGGCCCTCGCGTGGTGCGGTTGATGACCGACTACGGGGCCGACCCCGTGTGGTTCGACGACGGGATGGTCGCGCTCGAGGACCTGCCGATCTCGCCGCGGCTGCGCACCGCTCTGCGGTCGTGGGCTGACGAGTGGGAGCGCATCCTGGGCCCCGCGTTCGAGGTCCGCGAGAAGGACCGGTACCGGCGTTGGCTTGCGGCAGGGCGACGCCATGCGGTCGACCTGCAACGCGAGCTGGGGTCGGGGTACCGGGTCGTCTACTGGCACGAGAACGAGAAGGTGTAGGGACGGCTCTCCGAGCCGCGGTGGGCCGGCGGGTGAGATCAGATCCACCGCAGGCGAATTCGGGCCACGCGTGAGCTCAACACCCGCGCCCCGAGCGCTTGCCGGCGTCGCTCCGGGGCCGGGTGTACGGGACGAGGATCTCGTCGACGATGTGCACGATGAGCTCGTCGGTGATCGGGTCGCCGGTGACGAGGAACCGGTGCCAGAGCATGGCCTGGCCCAGCTCCCGGGCCACCTCGAACGGGACGTCCGGCCGCACCTCCCGGCGTTCGATGGCGCGCTCCAGCGTCTCGGTCATCGCCTGCTTGCGCCACGCGATGACGCCACCACGGAACGCCTCGGCCAGCTCCGGGTCATGCGGCATGGCTCCCACGATGGCGGCACCGATGGCGCCGGTGGGGCTGGCGAAGAACTGCGACCACCCGCGCAGGATGGCGAGCATGTCGCCGCGGTAGCTGCCGGTGTCGGTGTGCGGGATCGCCTCCATGGCCAGCGGGACCAGCGTCTCCCGCAGCAACGCCCCGCGGTCCTCCCAGCGCCGGTACAGCACCGCCTTGCTGGTGGCGGCCCGCGCGGCGACCGCCTCCATCGTCACTCCCGCGGCGCCCTGCTCGACGACCAGCTCGAGGACGGCAGCGTGGATCGCCTCCGTCAGCACCTGTCCGCGCCGTCGGGTCGAGGGCGCCGGTCGGGTCTGGCGAGTGTGATCTGGCGGCATGCCCGGGAGCCTACAAGAAACGGTTGCGTATCTTCGGCCGTGGTCGTAGTCTCGCCAGACAGGAAACGGCTTCGTACCCAAAGGAGTCCTGTTGAACCGTCATCGGCGCCTCCCGCTCCCTCCACCGCGTCCGACCTTGTACCCCTTGCGACACGCGGCGACGGCGGTGAGCACGGTCCAGGAGCTTCCCCGCGGCCGCCGGCGGGTGACCATCGACCACCAGCCCCTGGCCGGCGTCACCCCGGCCATGCTGGCGTGGTGGTTCCAGCACATCGGCGGATCCATGCCCTACGGCGACCGCATCGTGCCGAACTACCTCGCCTGGCACCCGGTCGACCACATCCGCTGGGAGCTCGCCCGCCCGGCCCCCGGAGGCGGTGCCGCCGAGGGTGCCCGCTTCCGGATCGTGGAGGCGTTCCAGGGCCGGCCGGAGTTCTACATCGACACGACCGAGGCGGTGGAGAAGCTGGATGAGACCGGCATCCGCCTGGTCCGCCGCATCGCCGGTGTGCCGGTGCTCCAGCTCAGCCACACCTGGTCGGCGTGCACGGGCCACAGTCACTACGTCAGCGTCCTGGAGGTCGGGGCGAACACGGCCCTCCTTGCTCCGGCCAACCGCTACCTGACCCGGCGCCGCTTCCCGTTGGCGATGACCCATGCCTGGCTCAGGCACAACATCGAGGAGGTCGGGGTGCTCGAGCACATCCTCCCCGCCGCCTACGCCTCGGGCGCCGCTACCTCGTCCCAGCTCCAACCGGTCACCTCGGGCTTGCCCAAGGGGTGACGAGTGGCGGACGGGCTCCCTGACCTCTACCGCAGCGTTGCCAGCCGGTGGGCGACGTCGAGGGCGAGGTCGAGCTGATGCCGCAGCGCAGCGGCGCTGTCCCACCACGACACCGACTCCACGACGAGCCCTTCACTCGTGACGCCGATCGACCACAGCTCGGCGGGACGCACGACACCGTCACCGTGCATTGCGGATGGCCAGTTCTCGATGCGCCGGCGCAGGTCGATGTCGAGGATGCCGTTGGGATCGGTGTAGACGAAACGGCCTTCTACCTCGGTACCGGATCCGCGGCCAGCCATTGTCGCGATCCTCTTCATCAGCCTGCCCAGGTCCGAGCCGTGGCCGGCCCGGCGCACGTCGAGAACCCGGCCATCCTTTGCCGACGCCGGTCCACCGGCCCGCAGGCTGGGGCAGACCCAGCGCACGAAGGACGCCGGATCGCTCTCGCCCGTCGGCGTGCCGTCGTCGAGGTCGCAGTACCACGCGAGATCCGACCGACGAGGCTCCAGGCGCCAGGCGTGCTCGTGAGCACTCGTGGCCACCAGGTCGCGATCGGTCAGCACGACACGGACGAAGTCGAAGTGCGGATCCATACACCCGGACGCTAGCCCCGACGTCAGCCGTAACCTTGCCACCGTGCGCGACGAGCCGTCTGGAAGGACCGGCATGTCACTGACGAGGGAGCTCGGGCCGACGGGCATCGAGGTGACCCGTCTGTGCGCGGGCGCCGCCGCATGGAGCCCTCCCGACCACCCGCACTGCGGGAGCGACCCGGCGGAGTCGGCCGCCCTGGCCGGCGCGCTCTTCCGCAGCGACGTCGTGCGCTACCTCGACACCTCGAACAACTACGGGACGGCGAGAGCGAGCGGCGCATCGGCATCGCGATGGCGCGGTTGAAGGTCCCCGACCAGCCACCGCGCCGCTCGCGACACCAGCGATCGCCGCGCCGCGCTCTGGTACGACCGCTCGTCGTGGCCGAGGGCGTCGTAGACCACCAGGGCACCTCCGTAGTGGTGGGTCCACAGCAGTGGATGCCGTACGCCGTCATGCTCGTGCCACGCCAGGCCACGCACCTGCGGTGCGACGCGCAGCCACGAGTAGCGCTCGTCGTGCACCTCGAAGTCCACGATGCCGTTCACGACCGGATGGGCGTCGGTGTCGACCTCGATGCGCGCGAGGCGCGCGAGGTGCGCGAGGTGCGCCGAGAAGTCTTGTGCGCGAACGCTGGTCGCGGGCGGTCGGTTAGGCGGGCTCAGTCGGCGGTGAGCCACACCCGCGCAGCGGCGACCAGGCTTGCCACGCCGAGGTCGATGGTGGGGCTGACGACGGGGGCGTAGGCGGGGGAGTGGTTGGAGGGGAGGGCCGCCATCGCTGCCCGGATGCCGGTGACGTCGCCGGCGCCCGCGAAGGCCGCCGGGTCAGCGCCCCCCAGCAGCCAGAACACGCAGGGGGCAGGGGCGGCATCGGCCAGGATCCCGACGTCCTCGCTGCCGGTCACCGGGCCGGGGTCGACCACGCGGCCCGGGCCGACGACGGACTCCAGCGACGCCCAGGTGCGTGCGACGGCATCCGGGTCGTTGACGACGGCGGGCGCTGACTCGATGGTCTCGATGCGCGGGGGGACCGGAGCGCGGGATGCGTCAGCCTCCGCCGCAACGATGCGAGCGATGCTGTCCAACACCTGGGTTCGCACCCGCGAGTCGTAGGTTCGCACGTTCAGGAGGAGCTCGGCGGTGTCGGGGATGATGTTGGCCTTGGTGCCGGCCCGCAGCGCACCGACGGTCAGCACGGCGGTCTCGGTGCCCGCCAGCTCACGGGAGATGACCGTCTGCAGGCGCATCACCGTGGCCGCAGCCATGACGACGGGATCCACGGTCGCCTCCGGGCGCGACCCGTGGCCCCCGGCGCCGGTCAGGGTGACGCGCAGGCTGTCGGTGGTCGCGAACGCCGGCCCCGACCGCAGGCCGATGAACCCGGCCGGCAACGGTGCCACGTGCTGCCCGAGCACGACGTCGGGGCGGGGCACCTTGGCGTAGAGCCCGTCGGCGACCATCGCCGCCGCGCCGCCGACCACTTCCTCGGCCGGCTGGAACAGCACGATGAGGGTCCCGGCCCACGACGGGTCCTCGGCGAGGCGGGACGCCGCGCCGAGCAGGCAGGTGACATGCAGGTCGTGACCGCACGCGTGCATCACGGGCACCTCACGACCCTCCGGGTCGAGCCCGCGCACCGTGCTCGCGTAGGGCAGGCCGGTGGCCTCCTGCACCGGCAGCGCATCCATGTCGGCGCGCAGCAGCACCACGGGCTGCTCGGATCGGGTGAGGACGCCGACCACCCCGGTGCCGCCGACGCCTTCGTGGACCTCGAAGCCCAGCGGCCCGAGCCACGCAGCGACGATGCCGGCCGTGCGGTGCTCCTGGAAGGACAGCTCGGGATGGGCGTGCAGGTCGCGGTAGACGTCCTCCAGCCGGGCCGTCAGGGCGTCGGTCGGGTCATCGCGAAGGTCCACGACTCGCAACCTAACCCACCTCGGTCCTCGGGCGGGTCCGGCCGCCGGCGCGCCACTACTCTCGCGGTGTGCCCGAGTTCAGCTGGCGACCGGCCAACGACGCGACGAATGCGGACGTCGAGGCCGTGTTCGACGCCGGCGGCGCCCGCAAGTGCCGCTGCCAGGCGCTCAAGGTCCCCGGCTGGATCTGGCGCGACACGACCCAGGAGGAGCGCGACACCGCGCTCCGTCAGCAGACCGGCTGCGGCACCAGCGGCCCGACCTCCGGCCTCGTCGGCTACGTCGACGGCGAGCCGGCGGGCTGGGTCGCGGTCGAGCCGCGGGAGAACTACCCGAGGATCTGGGCCCGGCAGAAGTCGTGGATGCGGACGGACCCCGACCTCGAGGGCGTCTGGTCGGTGACCTGCTTCGTCGTGCGCAAGGGTTTTCGTCGGCAGGGCCTGATGTACGAGCTGGCCGCCGCAACCGTCGAGTACGGCCGGCACGTCGGCGCTCGCGTCCTCGAGGGGTACCCCACCGAGCCGCTCCCGGGGAAGACCGTGATCTGGGACGAGGCGTCGGTCGGGCTGCTCCAGGTCTTCCTCGACGCCGGCTACGAGGTCGAGGCGTCGCCCACCCTGCGCCGCAGGGTGGTGCGACACCGACTGGGCACATCGTCCTGAGGGTCGTGCGTCGCACCGACCGATCCGACCTCGGCTGGTGGCGGGAGGATGCACGCACTTCTGCGAGGTGGGTGCGGTGAGGATCTGGTCGGAGCATGATCGCCTGATGAGCACGGACGCCACGATCATCAGCCCCGGGCACCCCGACGCCGTCATGTACCAGCGCGCCGCCGATGCGTTCCGATCGGGGGCCTTCGAGACGCTGGCCACCACCATCCACGAAGACGTGGTGTGGCACCTGCCCGGGACCTCGTGGATGGCCAGGGACTTCCAGGGACGCAGCACGCTGATCGCGTACCTGCAGGAGATCGTGCGCCGGACCAACGGCACCTTCATGTTGCGCGACGTCCACGTGTCCGGTTCGGATGACCGCGTGCTGGCCGCCCAGCGGTTCGGCGCCACCGTGGATGGGGAGGAGCGGTCCTTCGACGTCTACTCGGTCATGCGCTTCGAGGACGGTCGGCAGAGGGAGCGCTGGTTCCACATCCGCGACCAGAGCGCATTCGACCGGTTCTTCGACCGCTTCACGTAGCCGACTCGGCAGAGGGCAGGCGCTGTGTGGGCCGAAGGGGTGGATACTCGAGTGAGTGGTCGCGCCTGCCTCCATGGTGGGGATCGAGGACCCGATGACACAACCTCAGCACGAGGTACCTACCGGCAGCGCCACCTGGTCGCCGCCGGGGGAGTACGACCTGGTCGAGGTGGCCGAGGCGATGCGCTGCAGTACGAGCTCGGGGCCGGCCCGTGCGTGGACGCGGTGCTCGATGACTCGATGTACGTCACCGGGGACGTCGGATCCGAGCCGCGATGGAGCGAGTGGGGGCAGCGCGCCAGCACCGAGATCGGCGTGAACAGTGTCCTCTGCCAGCGGCTGCACCTGCACGAGCAGGTCGCGGTGGTGGCCGGGCTGAACATCTACTCCGACACCAAGGACGCCTTCGACCGGACGTCCGTGGGCGTCGCCCTGGTCCTGGCCACCCACGGGGCCGTCGTGCTCTCGGAACTGCTTGCGACCAACCGGTGCCGCAACCTGACCAAGGCGTTGCAGAGCAACCGAGAGATCGGCGTCGCCATGGGCATCCTGATGAAAGAGCAGCGGTTCACTCGTCAGGAGGCGTTCGACGTGCTGCGGGTGGCCAGCCAGAACTCCAACCGCAAGCTGTCCGAGGTGGCATCGGATGTCGCTGACACCGGCACGCTGACCATTCCCCGGCACGACTGCTAGCAGCACCCGGCGACCGAGTGGTCGCTCAGATCACGGTCGGCTGGCCGCGGCATCCGTTGCACCCCGGCCGGTCAGCCGAAGGTCGACCGCACGGTCTCCTGAGCCGTGTGCCGTGGAGTCCACCCGAGCACGGTCCTGGCCTTGGTCGTGTCCATGATGGCCGGATGGCTGATGGCCTCCACCCACTGAGCCCCCGAGGGCAGGTACGGCAGCGTGGACACTGCCCGCGCCAGCCCTGCGACCGGACCGCCCGGGAGCGACCAGGGCCGCAGGCCGACCTCGCGAGCGACGTCGACCATGCTGATCACCTCGTCGGCAGCGATGTTGTAGGCCCCCTGCGCCCCGGCGCCGACGACGCACAGCCGCAGCGCCTCGGCCACGTCGTCGTGATGGATGACCTGGAGGGGTAGGTCCGGCACCAGGGCCGGGAAGCCGCGCAGCAGCCGCAGCCCCGCTTCCCCCACGCGCGCCAACGGAGCCAGCACGCTCGGGATGCTGACCTTGGCACCCACCGCACCAGGGCCGAGGACGAGCGGGGGCCGAAGCAGGTACAACGCAACCTGCGGGTGCGCTGCGGCCTCCTCGAGCAGCAGGTGCTCGAGCTCGGCCTTCTCCTGGGCGTAGAAGAGACGGTCCGCAGGCCGGGTGGCCCAGTCCTCCGTGATGCCGATGGGGTTGTCGGCATGGAAGCCGTAGGCCGCGACCGACGACGCGTACACGAACCGTCGGGCGCCGGATGCCGCAGCCGCCCGGAAGGCATTGAGGGTGCCCTCGACGTTGATGGCCTGGGTCGTCTCCTTGCTGCCGCTCACGATGAGGAAGGCGAGGTGCACCACCACGTCGGCCCCGTCGAACGCAGTCCGCAGAGCGTCGGCGTCGCGGACGTCGCCGCGGCGGTACACCATCTTGGTCCAGCCCCGCTGCGCTGGGTCGAACGGTCGTCGAGCGATGCCGATGACGCGGGCCACCCGGTCATCCGCCTCGAGCAGCGGCATCAGCGCGAGCCCGAAGGTGCCGGTCGGCCCGGTCACCGCGACCGTGAGTTCCCCCGCGTCTCCCATGCTGGCCCACCGTAGTCGCGCCGTCGTGCGCGAACGGCCGCACGAGGCGCCAGACCTGACTGGTTACGGCGCGACAGGACCCGGGGCCGTTTCGGGGAGCCCTGTAGGAACCGTCGTGCCACCGCGACTCGGGCACTAGAGAGCCCCGCCGGGCAGGGTTCGGCGGGGCTCTCTGTGGAGGAACCTACGGGTTCGCCGCTGCTCGCGTCATTGGACCTTGGTACTACGCCCTCCCGAGACGACCCGACGTTCTGACTCAGTGCTTCGCCACCAAGCCCCGTAGGGCAGGACGCTGTCTGCGGCCGCCACTCCCCGTAGGTGGCGCGACGTGCGAGCTCGAGACTTCGCTCTGCGCGCTGCTGCTCTCGCAGCTGGCGGTCTCTCGTCGTGAGGGCCGGTTCCACACGAACCAGTCCATTCCAGGGGAGATGACGGCAGTCGCCCTGCGGCAGTGTGACGCGGGTTTCGACGCGGTCTACGGTCTTGGGATGATGTTCAGCCGAGACCTTCGAGACGCGGTGGCACGCGGCGACGTGACGGTCTCCATCCGGCTGTGGAGCCGCGCCCAGGTCAGGCCCGGTGGGCGCTACCCGGCCGCCGGCGTCATCATCGAGATCGACGCGCTCGAGGTGCTGCCCTTCTCGGCCGTGACCGAGGACGACGTGGTCGCATCAGGTGAGACGGACCGTGAGGCACTGCGGCAGCGGGCGGCGCACTCCGGGCCGATCCACGACGACACGCTGGTCCACCGGGTCGAGTTCCACGTGGTGCGGAACGACAGGCGGTGAAGGGACGCCTCGCGCCGTCGAGGCGACGTCACGCAGGCATGGCGCGGAATGAGGTGCGAGGCGGCATGGGCGCTACGGCGAAGTCCTCGTGGCCGCGTGCTGTGCCCGGCGGGCGAGTTCGACCCGGTTGGTGCTGCCCGTCTTGCGCAGGATGTTCGACACGTGGGAGCTGACGGTCTTCTCGCTGAGGTAGAGGGCGCGGGCGATCTCGCCGTAGGTGCGCCCGGCGACGATGTGGCCGAGGATCTCCCGCTCCCGCTTGGTGAGCCCGGCAAGCATGCCGACGGCATCATCGCTTGCTGCTTCCACCCCCGCGAGGGAGATGCGCGCCGTGGTGGCGAGCGCCGAGACGTCGTGCAGCAATGGAGCGGCCCCGAGCGCCGTGGCCACGGTGGCTGCACGGCGCAGGAATGCCGCGGCGTCCTCGCGCGAACCACCGGGGTGCAGCAGCAGCGACTCGCCGGCCCGGAAGGCCGCGTACGCGGCGTCCCAGGGCAGGACGCCGTCGAGCTCCTCGGCCGCACGTCGCCACAGGCTCGCCTCGTCGCGGTCACCACGAGCCCGAGCCACCTCGGCGGCGTAGAGGGCATCGAGCGCGTCGACCTGGCGCCGGTACCCGGGGTTGGTCAGCGAACCGTCAGGGACCACGTTCGGGAAGCGACCTACGAGGTCGTCCACGCGTGCGAGGTGCTCGCCGGGGTCCGCGCCGTGCTCCTTCGTCTCGCCCACGAGGTCGGCGAGCGCTCGCGCAGCGAGGGGGCACAGCCACTCGCACATGGTCGGCGGTATCCCGGCCGAGAGCAGCCCGGTCATGGCGGCCGCGTACGCTCCCTGTGCGTCTCCGGCACCGGTCCGCACCAGAGTTCTCGTCGCGTCGAACTGCCAGGCCAGGAACGCGGTCGTGTCGGCGGACAGCTCGTCGGCCCGGGCGAGGTGGTCCTCGGCTTCGTGCTGCCGCCCCTGGGCGGTGGCCAGTACCGCGGCGACGAGTCGGGCCTGGATGTCTGCCGACGTACCAGGGTCGGAACCGAGTGCGACGCGGAGCAGCTCGGTCGTCGATCCCCAGTCGCCGGCGAGGAACCACGCGCTTGCCTCGTCGATCGACAGCCACGCCAGGTACGGGTGCGGCCCTCCCAGCTCTGCCAGCTGCTCGCGACGCGCCCGGACGAGGCGGGCCCAGGCGTCATGGGCGTTGCTCGCGGTCGTGTTGGCCTCCCACAGCGAGGCGTGGACGAAGCCCCACCAGTCGCGGGACTCCACGGCGCCCTGGACGCCGCGAGCGGCCAGGGCCGGCCCTCCGGGCCGGTCGGCGAGCTCCGCGCCCATCGCCGCGGCCGCGAAGGCGTAGGCCGTCACCCTCGGGTGGTCGATGGCCTCCGCCGCGGCGACCGCCGCCTCGACCGCCTCCTGGGCGTCGGGAGTGTCAGCCCAGAGTGAAGCCTGGGCGACTTCGGCCAGGGCGTAGCCGTACTGCCACGAGCCCGGCCAGGGGCTGGCCAGCTGCGCGGCGCGCCGCACCGGCTCGACCCGCAGGAAGCCGCGCCCGGTCGAGAAGCGCAGGTGCTCACGGCGCACCAGCAGCTCGCTGACGAGCAAGGGCTGCTCTTGCTCGTCGGTCTCTGCGAGCAGTGCCTCGACGGCCGCGTGCTCGACCTCATGCTCGCCGAGCACGGCGGCGGTGTCCCGAAGGCGCAGCAAGAGGTCGCTGAGCTGCTCCGAAGGGCTCAGGACATGAGGATGCAGGTCGACCATCTGCCGGAGAAGCGTCAAGGCGATCTGCTGGTCTCCCAGCTGCTCGGCCGCCTGCAGCGCTTGCTGCATCCAGCCATAGGCTTCCTCGAGCTCACCGGCAAGAAAATGATGTCCAGCAACTGCGGCGAGCTGGGCAACGTCACTCGCAGTGGTGGGGCCGGTCTGTGCGACCAGCCCCGCCGCACAGGCTCGAGCGAGGAATGCGTGCATCCGTCGCCGCTCGTCCGCAGCGAGCAGTGACTCCAGCGCCTCGGCCTGCAGCGGGTGGTGGAACCAGTACCCCCCGTCGGAGGACATCTCGAGCGTGCCTGCGTCGACCGCCTCGCGCAGGAGCCTGGAGAGGTCCTCTGGTGGCGCGCCCGCGAGGTCGGCCGCCCGCTCGAGCGCCGATCCGGCTGCAACTTCGCCACCGATGGCAATCGCGAGCACCAGTTCGCGCGCCGGGCGGGACAGCCCCTCCCACGGGCGCAGCACCGCGCTGCGGAGGTCATCGGGCAGGCCCGGCGGCAGGACCCTGGTGTCCGCCGGCAGGCCCTCGACCAGCAGCCGGTTGAGGTAGGCGTTGCCACCGGTGCGAGCCTGCACCTCCGTCACGAGGGACTCGTGCGGTGAGCTCCCGAGCAGGGCCTTCAGCTGATCGCTGGTCTCGACCCGGTCGAACGGGCCCAGACGCACCTCGGTGAGGCACGGCATCCGACGCACGTCCGCCAACCAGCGCTGCACCGGGTGCCCCACGCCCACCTCGTCACGCCGCAACGTCAGCAGCACCGCAAGGGCGCGGTCACTCGGGCCGGCAAGGACGTAGGTGAGGACGTCGAGCGAGGCCTCGTCGGCCCACTGCACGTCGTCGACGACGAGCACGGCGGCCCGATCGCGACAGATGCGGTCGAGCCACGCATCGACTGCCACCGGGGCCCCGCCGCTGCGGGCCTTGCCGTCGAGGGCCGGCGGCGACACGCCGTCCGGCAGTCGGCGAAACGCCGTGCGCAGCGGCATCAGGGGGACCGTCGTAGCGCCCATCGGGAGGCAGACGCCACCGATGACGACCAGCCCGTCGCCCTCGGACTCGCGGCAGACGTGGCCGACGAGCCGGGTCTTGCCGATGCCCGCGGCACCGCTGACCAGCAGGGCGGACATCTGCCCGTCACGGGCCGCCCGAAGAGCCGACCGGACCCGTTCACGCTCTCGGGCCCGGCCCACGAAGGCGGCCGTGGCCGCCAAGTCCGCGCTGGCCACCTTGGCAGTCTGGCAGGCATCGGCCGACCCGGAAAGGGCCGATCTGAGGGGGTCCTGCCGAGTTCTGAGGGGGTGCGCCTGATGTGGGTGAGGGTGGGCACGCCGGACCGTGGAGGAGTCGGAACACCCCACAGCCCAACAGGAGATCGACATGTTCCAGCAGCAGAACGACCACCACCGCCGCCAGCTCACTCGAGGCCTCGCCATCGCCACGACCGCCGTCCTCACCGCCCTCGCACTCGGCACCGGCACCGGACCGGCCGCGGCCCGCCCCGACGCCGGACCGCTCACCTCCCGCGCCGGCGACACCGACCAGTGCGTCCTCGCCCGCGTCGGTACCCAGTACGTCAAGTGCGATGTCCACACCGGGAACGGGGTGCCGGCACCTGGATGGGTTCCTGAGCGGTGAGCCGACCCGGCACCACCACGGTGGCCCCGAACCCTTGAGAGGGTTCGGGGCCACTCGCGTGCTGACCACCGGGCTGCTGCGGGGACGGGGTCAGCTCGCGCCGGAGGGACGCAGGCGCTTCACCGGGCTGGAGGGCATCGGCCCGCTGCTCGCGCCGGCCGGGGCCCCCGCCGGGGTCAGCCGGCCAGGACGAGCAGGCCCACGTCGGCCAGGGCGATGCCGACGGCCGCCAGGAAGGGCATCCGCCCCCGGCCGGTCACCGCGACGACCGCGAGGAGCCCGACGACGACCAGCGCGACCACCGACGAGGTACGGGCCGGGCCCGCCCCGAGCACCACGACGACACTCGCGGCCAGCAGCACCACCGTCGCCACCCGGGGCAGCGCCCGCGCCCCGATCCGGTGCGGAAGGCCACGCACCCCGGTCGAGGCGTCGTCGTCGAGGTCGGGCAGCACGTTCAGCAGGTGCGCGCCGACACCCAGGAGCGCCGCAGCCACCGGCATCCACCATGGCGGCAACGCCGGCGGCTGGCCGGCGAGCGTCACGAACACGACGAGCCCGCCGAACGAGACGGCGTAGGGCACCCACGACCACACGGTGGACTTCAGCCAGAGGTTGTACGCCCAGGCGCTGGCGACGCAGAGCAGGTGCACCGCCCCGGCCCAGGCGCCGCACGCGAAGGACAGCACCACGACGGCGACCACGGATGCCGCGCACGCCGTGCGCACGGCACGGGAGCTGACCTCGCCCGCCGCGACCGGCTTGTCGCCGCGACCGACCGCCCGGTCGCGCGACTCGTCGACGAGGTCGTTCGACCAGCCCACCGACAGCTGACCGGCGAGCACCGCGAGGGCGACGAGCAGGATGCGACCTGCGCTCAGCCCGGCGACGACGGCCAGCAGCACCGACAGGACGACCACGGCGACCGCGGGCCCGGCATGCGCCGCCCGCACGAGTGGCCACACGGTCGCCTCCTGCCTGCGCACCACCGCCGGTGCGCTCATGCCGGCCGGGCCAGCTGGTCGACGGCCGCACCGAAGACCCTGGGCAGCGCCGCGGCGGCCGGCACGACGCGGGTGCGCAGCGCCGGGTGCTCCGTCGCCGACAGCAGTGTCCTGGTCAGCAGGTCGTGGCGCCAGCCCAGCCGTCGCCAGGCCATCTCGTACCGCCTGGGACGGTCGGCTGCCACGGCCGCGACGGCGGCCTCCGCCTGAGCCAGCCCCAGCACGAGCCCTTCGCCGGTCAATGCGTCGACGTAGCCGGACGCGTCGCCGACCAGCAGCACCCGACCCGCCACCCGCCTGCGCGACCGCTGGCGCAGCGGCCCGGCGCCGCGCACCCGGGTGAGCTCCTGTCCCTCGAGGCGGGCGGCGAGCACCGGGAAGTGGGGGAGGAGGTCGGCCAGGGGCCGGCGCTCGCTGCTCAGCACGGCGACCCCCACGAGGTCGGGCGCCACCGGCGTCACGTACGCCTCTCCGACCGGCGACCAGTGCACCTCGACGAACGACGACCAGGGCGCCATGCTCACGTGGCAGCGCTGGCCGTACCGGCGCCGGGCCGCGGCGGGAGCGTCAAGGCCCAGTAGCCGGCGAACGGGCGAGTGCAGCCCGTCGGCAGCGACGAGGTGGCGGGTCGGCTCGCCGTCGACGAGCAGGTGGTCACCGCGGTCCTCGACCGTGCGCACCGCCCGGCGCACGGTGGGCACCCCGGCGTCAACCACGGCATCCGCGAGCGCCCTGTGCAGCGTCGTGCGTCGCACGCCGTAGCCGACGCCACGACGGAACGGGGCCTCGGCACGGGTGCGGCCGTCGAGGTACCGGATGCCGGTGATCGGGTGCCCGTCGAGCCGCACCCCGAGACCGGTCAGGGCGGCGAGGGCGCCGGGCATGAGTCCCTCACCGCAGGCCTTGTCGATGACGCCCGCGCGCGGCTCGACGACGGCGACGTCGAGCCCGGCCCGGGCGGCGTGCAGCGCGGCGACGAGCCCGACCGGGCCGCCACCGGCGATGAGGAGGTCACGCATCGACAGTGCTCCGGGGCAGCGACGCGAGGGCGGCGTCCTCCACCCGGATCCGGGTCACCAGCAGCACCGCGTTGGCCACCGTGAACACGAGTGCGGTGATCCAGCAGGCGTGGAACATGGGCAGTGCCACCCCCTCCACGACGACCGCCACGTAGTTCGGATGCCGCAGCCAGCGGTAGGGGCCGGTGGTCACCGGTGCCATGCCCGGGATGACGATCACCCGCGTGTTCCAGCGCGGCCCGAGGGTGGCGATGCACCACCACCTCAGGCCCTGTGCGGCGACCACGAGGGCGAGCATCGACCAGGCCAGGGCGGGGGGAACGTCTGGGCGCCGGAGCCAGGCCTCGACGAGTATGGCGACGAGGAAGCCGGAGTGCAGCACCACCATGAACGGGTAGTGGCCGCGGCCGTACTCGACACCACCGCGCCGCAGGCTCCAGTTGGCGTTGACCTTGGAGACCACGAGCTCGACGAGCCGCTCCGCCGCGACCAGGGCGACCAGGACGGTGACGGCGAACAGGCTCGTCACGCCGCCACCTCCTCCGGTGCGGGCGCGCGGACGAGCACCAGCTCCGAGCAGAAGCCGGGCCCCATGGCCAGCACGACGCCGTAGGAACCGGGCTCGGGCGGCCGGTCGCGCAGGGTGTCCTCCAGCACGTGGAGCACCGAGGCCGACGACAGGTTGCCGATCCGCGCGAGCGAGTCCCAGGTGAGCTGCACGGCATCCCGGGGCACCTCGAGGGCGTCCTCGAGGGCCTCGATGACCTTGGGGCCCCCGGGGTGGCAGACCCACCACCCGATGTCGGCGCGGGTGAGGCCGTGCGCGGCGAGGAAGCCGTCGACGTCGTCGCGGAGGTACCGGTTGACGACGCTCGGCACCGCGGCGTCCAGGACGATGCGCAGCCCGCTGCTGGTGACGTCGAACCCCATGGTGCGCTCGGAGTCGGGGTAGAGGCGGCTGCGGCTGTCGAGCACCTCCACCGCGGCGGCTCCGTCCGTGGAGGCGCTGGTGTGGCCGCCGGTGCCGCGGGCGACCACCGCCGCCGCGCCGTCACCGAAGAGCCCGCTGGCGACCAGGTTGGGCAGCGAGACGTCGTCGCGCTGCACGGTGAGCGAGCAGATCTCGACGGCGACCAGCACGGCGACGCCGTCGGGGTGGCCACGCAGGTAGTCGTTGAGGCGTGCGATCCCCGCGGCGCCCGCGACGCAGCCGAGACCGACGAGAGGCACCCGCTTGACGTCCGGCCGCAGGCCGATGGAAGCCGCGATCCGCGCCTCGAGCGTGGGGACGGCCAGCCCGGTGACCGTGGCGCAGACGATGACGTCGACGTCGCTCGGGGTCAGGTCCGCGGCCTTCAGTGCGTCCACGAGGGCGCGCGACCCGAGCTGCACGGCGTGCTCGATGAACAGGTCGTTGGCCTGGGTGAAGCCGTCGAGACCGCCGTACTCGTGCAGCGGGAGCACCAAGGAGCGCTGTGCCACACCGGCATTGCGGTGGAATCGCCGCAGCAGCTGTTCGTCGGCGCCGCCCTGGGCGATCACCGCGGCGAAGGCGTCGGTGATCTCGTCCTGGGCGTAGCGGTGCTCGGGCAGGGCGCCGCGCACGGAGAGGATCTGCATCGCTGGAAGCTCCTTCATCGGGGGGCGAGGCGGGAGGTGAGCCCGGTCGTGAGGCCGGTCGCCAGGTCTTTGGTGAGTGCGGTTGCGAGCCCGGCCGCGAGGCGCGGCGTGACGCAACCGTCCCCGAGTCCGATCTCGACGAGGTCGTCGAAGACGTGCGGGCTGGTGCCGGCGGCCGACAGGCCTGCGTCGAGCACCACCGGGCGACGGGCCAGGCGCGAGACCACCCAGGTGTGCTTGAGGTGGCGGCCGAGCAGGCGCCGGACCCCCGAGCGGTGAGCTGCCCCGGCATCCTGGGGAGGCCCCTGTCGTGATGGCGTGCGCCGCGGCGCGACCGGCGAGGACTCCGGTCGCCGCGGCGTAGTAGATGCCCTCACCGGTCAACGGGTTGACCAGGCCGGCGGCGTCGCCGACGAGGAGGACGGCGCCGTCGGGCTGGTGCCAGCGCCAGCCCGACAGCGGCAGGTGGTGCCCGCGCCACTGCTCCCCGCCGTCGGCCGCACCGGGCAGCAGCCGGTCGAGCTGTTCGAGCATCAGGGCACGGCTGGGCCCGCGCCCGCGCCCGGTGGGGACGACCTCGCCGTAGCCGACGTTCGACAGGCCGTCGCCACGGTCGAAGGCCCAGGCGTAGGCCGGCTGGCGCCGGTCACCGAACCGGATGACCTGACGGGCGCGCCGGTGCTCTGGCGTCGGGGCATAGCCCCGCAGCGCCAGGGCGGTGACCCGGTGCGCCCGGCAGCCCAGGGCCGATCGGACCACCGAGTGGGCGCCGTCGGCACCGATGACCACGCGAGCCGTGAGCGCCTCGTCGACGACGACCCGGTCGGGCTCGCGGCGCACCGACGACACGCGCCGACGCCGCAGGGTGGCTCCTGCCGCCACGGCCCGCTCGACGAGGCGCGCGTCGAACACCGAGCGGGGGACGACCAGCGTGGGCCGGCCCAGGATGCCGGCGATGCCGTGGTCCCCGCGGGCGAGCTCGAGGCGGTGCACCGGTTCCCAGCCGTCGGCCACGTCGCCCGCTCCGACACTCGCGAGCACGTCGAGCACGTGGGGGGCGATGCCGTCGCCGCAGCACTTGTCCCGCGGGAAGTCCGCACGGTCGAGCAGCAGCACGCGCAGGCCGGGGTCGCAGCGCAGCGCCGCCAGGGCTGCGGCGCTGCCGGCCGGGCCGGCGCCGACGATGACGACGTCCCACGCCTCCTGGCTCGCCCCGGGTGCGGTCACGTGGACATGCCTACCCGGCATCCGGTGCAGGCATGCCGACCAGCGGTGCCTCCACCTCGGCTGTCGAACGTTGCCGACCACCCGGGCTGCCCGGCATCCGCCGTGGGTACTGGCAGGGCACACCCCACAGGAGGACCCATGCGCATCGCCATCACCGGCGCCACCGGAAACATCGGCTCCGCCCTCGTCCGCCGCCTGCTGGAGGAGGGCGGCCACGAGCTGCTCGGCCTGGCCCGGCGCCCGCCCGTGCCCGCCCAGCCACCCTTCGACCGGGTGCAGTGGTTCGCCGGTGACCTGACCAGCGACGCGGTGCTCCCCGCGCTGCGGGCGGCCTTCCGCGACGCCGACGCAGTGGTGCACCTGGCCTGGGGCTTCCAGCCGTCACACGACCAGCGCTACCTCGGGGCCTTGGGCGTGGGTGGAACCCGTCGGGTGCTGCAGGTGGTGGCCGAGGAGCGAGTGCCGCACCTGGTGCACATGTCGTCTCTCGGCGCCTACTCGCCCAAGCGCGACGACGCCCCGGTCGACGAGAGCTGGCCCACCGGTGGGGTGCCCAGCTCGCCGTACAGCCGGCACAAGGCGACCGCCGAACGGATGCTCGACGCCCACGAGCTGGCCGAGCCGTCGACCACGGTCACCCGGATGCGCCCCGGCATCGTGGGCCAGTCTTCGGCGGGCAGCGCCCTGCTGCGCTATGCGATGCCGGCGCTGGTGCCCTCGGCGGCGCTCGGGGTGGTGCCGGTCCTGCCGCTCGACCAGCGCCTGCGGGTGCCCGTCGTGCACTCGTCGGACGTCGCGGATGCCGTGGCGAGGGCGCTCGACCGTCACGAGGCCGGCGCGTTCAACCTCGCGGCCGACCCGCCGGTGACGGCGGAGCTCATCGCGGAGGCGTTGGGGGCGCGGTCAGTGCACGTGCCGGCTGCGGCGCTGCGAGTGGCGGTGTCAGCGGCGTGGCACGCTCGCCTGCAGCCGGTCGACCCCGGGTGGCTCGACCTGGGCTACTCGGTCCCGTTGCTCGACACGACCCGGGCGCGCACCGTCCTGGGCTGGTCACCGACCGTCGACGGCGCCACGGTGCTGGCCGAGACGCTCGACGGGATGCGGCGTGCGGCATCCGACCGCACACCTGCGCTTCGGCCGCGCAGCGTGCAGGAGCAGCTCGGCAGGCTGGCCCGCTGGGGGCCGGTCAGCATGCGGCGCGAGCCCTGAGCCGTCGGGACCGGTCAGGTCCTCAGGAGGTCAGCCTCCCCAGGTGGACGATGTCTCGGCAGCTGCGGAGGGGGCGCTGCCCTTCACGCTCACCCCGAACTCCGGACGTTTGGCCCCCTGCAGGTCGAGAGGTCGTGACATGCCCAGGAGAGTCGACGATCCCGGGCATGTCTCGACCCCTCAATCCGCCGTCTCAGGCCGGAGGTGATGCGTCGGGCGCGCCCTGTCGCGCACCACGCATCACCTGCTTGGTTCAACGCTGACGAGAGCGCCGTATGCCGCGCCCCCGGACAGCACTGGATCCGACCTCTCCTGCCGCGCTTCGTGCGTCCGGTGAAGCAGGCCGCGGGCCGTCCTTCGCGGTTACCGGCTGGCTGACAGACTGCCCTGTATGCACGAGCTCGACGTGTCCGGGCGGCGCTTCACGATCGAGCGAGCCACTCGCCAAGAGGTACAGGACATCGCCCGTCTGCTTGCTGATGACGTGCTCGGGGCCGGCCGTGAGTCTGCGGCCGACAGCGCTTACGCATCCGCGTTCGACGAAATCGACGCCGATCCGAACCAGTACCTCGCCGTCATCAAGAATGCTTCCGGGGAGATGGTCGGCACCTTCCAACTGACCCTGATCCCCGGCATGGCCCGCGGCGGTACCAAGCGTCTACAGATCGAGGCTGTCCGACTCGCCTCGTCAACCCGAGGCAGCGGGCTGGGGTCTGCCATGTTCGCCTGGGCCCACGACTATGGGCGACGTCACGGGTGCACCCTTGCTCAACTCACCACGGACAAGACGCGGGGCGACGCGCACCGGTTCTACGAAGAGCTCGGATACACAGCCACTCATGAGGGGTACAAGCAGCCGCTCTAGCAACGTCCGCAACATGCCGCAACTCGTGAACCTCATCGGAACTCGGCAACGACCTCAATCTGGCCGACGACCTTGCGGCGCGCGACGGCAGTGTCTGGATGAGCGCGACCGTCCGGCCGTCGGTCAGGACCGGATGAGGCGGATGCCGGTGGTGAGCAGCCAGATGAGCCACGTGGCGAACCCCAGGAGCCCGACGAAGATCAGCGCCGAGCCGTCGGCGATCGCGAGGTTGCCCACCCCCGCTGCGAGCAGGAGGCTTCCGCCCACGACTCCCAGCGGGCGCTGCCATGGCGCAGTCAGCCCGCTGGCGTGCGCGGCGAGGGTTGCGCCGACGAAAGTGGCGCCGAGCATCGGCAGCGCGAACGCGAAGGCCGCCGCGTGAACCAGCCAGACGAGCTCGAACGCAGGTGTCGGCTCGGCAAGACCGCCGGCGGAGAGCGCGAGCCCGACCTGTGTGACGTTGACGAGCACGAGGACGGCCGACAGGGCTGCACCAGCGGCGACGGCCAGTCGCGACCAGTCGGCGCCCTCGCCGCCGCGCCGCTGCACGAGGCCGTGCAGGGCGGTGACGAACACGAGGAGGAGCGGCAGGGACAGGGCCACCACACCGGACGCAACCGCGATCGCGTCGCGGTTGGCTGCGTAGTAGGTCAGTACTTCGTCGATCGGAGCGCTGTAGGCCGGGGCGTCCGTTCCCGCGAGCACCGCGTTCTCTATCACCACTGACAGCGCGAGCGCGATCGCGGCGACGCCGACGCGCCGGCCTCGGTCGAACGAGCTTCGGGCTGGTGTCGTGTGCTCTTCAGTGGTGTGGGGTTGAGGCGTTCTCATGAAGGCTCCTTGCCGTGGTCGCGTGAGTTCTTCCACCGTCGCGGTTGCCAGCGGCGGGCACATCAACCCCGGAGCCCGAACTGACCTGGTCGTCGGCACAGTGGTCCGGTTGTACTTTCGGCTGATCCGTCGATGACTTGGGCTGCCTACGCTGACCAAGCGGCCATGGGCGCACTGCGCTCGCGGTGGGTCCAATCCCGCCATCGACTCCCCGGGACAACGGCCCGTCGTGGCGGGCCGCCGTCCGTCATGAACCGGCGCTATCGAGAGGAACCGCTGATGACCACCACTGCACCCGCTGTCACCGGATCGCCACGACCGCGCCACCTCACAGCGCTGGCCGCGGCGGCCGCGCTGCTCGCCACCCTCGTGGCCCTGGTGCCGTTCCCGCTGGCCTCGGCGCTGTCCGGTGGTCACTACGGCGACCTGGACGCGTTGCGCGCCGGTGTCACCAAAGGGTTCGTGCAGCTCTGGACCACCGGCGACGGCCGGCTGGGCGAGCTCTCGACGACTGCGGACTTCTGGGCGCGGTTCCACGTCGTGAAGGCAACGCTGTCGACGGTGCTTCTCGTCGTGCTCTGCATTCTTCTGGCGAGGGTGTGGCGAGCCAGCACGAGTGCCGCCAGCCGTGGTCGTCGATGGGGCCTCGCGGTGCTCGGCCTATCAGTCAGCGCACTGGCCGTGGTGTCGCTGCTGGTCGTCGTCGCCAACCTCCAGGGTGCCGTGGCTCCGCTGTCATCGGTGCTGGGGGTGGTGTCGTTCGCGGACCCGGGTGGCCCGCTGGAACCGGTCGTGCAGCAGGCGCGGCAGGTGGTCGGAAGCGGTGCCTCGACGCCTGCGGCGGAGGTGCTGCGAGCCGACTTCGTGCGCTACCACGCAGTCATGGCGGTGCTCGGAACCGCTGTGACCGTGGCTCTGATCGCGGGTGCGGTGGTGCTGTGGCGCCGGCGCAGGCAGACGGCCCGCTCCCAGCAGTCATGGCGGCGGGTGCTCGCCGCGGGAGGCGCCGGACTGCTGCTGCTCGCCGGGGCTTTCGCCCTCGTCACCGTGGCGAACATCTCGACGGCCCTCAGCCCCTCCGTCGCCCTGCTCGGCCTTCTCGCCGGGGGGGTCTGACCTCCCCACCGGCGGCAGTCCGTCCGAGACGCGACCGACCTGCGCGATCCCTTGGAGCAGCTCCCGCTTCAGCTGCTGCCTTCTCCGGAGAGGATCCGGACCTCGGCGATGTCGTACTCGGCCACGGACGCCGACACGATCGCCGCGCCCTGGTCGTCGCTCGGGCCGCTGCCTCGGAAGGTCTCGACCGCCGCTTGGGACTCCCAACGCTCGAAGATGTTGATCCGGCTCGGATCGAGCAGGTCCGCTGTGATGGTGAAGTCGAGGCAGCCCGGTGCCCTACGAGCCTGTTCGACGACGTCCGAGCATCCGGCGAGGTAGGGCTCGCGCTGTGGGGGCTCGACGGTGAGGTGCCCGGCGACGATGACCATGTGTTCTCCCTGTGTTCGGCTCCGAGCGATGCTGCCGGACGATGAGGCAGTTGAGGCCGTCGCTGAAGTGGCAATCCGTACCACGCGGTCTCGCACTCGTCCGTAAGTCCCGGAATCGCTCCCCGCTGACACGCGTAGCGTCCGAGAATGCGCAGCTTCCTGGTGACAGACGCGGTTCGCTCCTACGCCGTCGATCACGGGTCTTGGCGCCCCGACGCGGTGGTCCGGAAGCTTCAGGCCGAGACGGTCGAGCTCGGGGACGCAGCAGGGATGCAGATCGGCGATGACCAGGGACAGCTGCTGACCATGCTGGCCCGGCTGACCGGAGCCCGCCGGGCCGTCGAGGTGGGGACGTTCACCGGGTACTCGAGCCTGTGCATCGCCCGGGGGCTGGCCGACGGGGGTTCGCTGCTGTGTTGCGACGTGAGCGAGGAGTGGACTGACATCGGCCGGCGCGCCTGGGCCGCCGCGGGCCTCGCGGACCGGATCGAGCTGCGGATCGGCCCGGCACTGGACACCCTGCGGGCGATGCCGCCAACGGCCGACATCGACCTGGTCTTCATCGATGCGGACAAACCGGGCTACGCGGCCTACTGGGCCGAGCTCGTGCCGCGGGTCCGCCCCGGGGGACTGTTGCTGGCGGACAACGTCCTGTGGAGCGGCGAGGTCACCGATGCCGAGGTCACCGACGCGAACACCACTGCGTTGCGCGCCTTCAACGACCTGGTGGCCTCCGACGATCGGGTCGATGCCGTGGTCCTGACCGCCTTCGATGGACTGACCGTCGCCCAGCGACGGTGACACGCAAGCCCTTGGACCTGGGTCGTGCCGGTGTCCTCGCGTTCACCACCGCTCAGGTGGACTTTGTCACCGGAGTCGGCTTTCGACCAAGCACGGCCAGGTTGTTTCTGGCTTGCGAGCGACTCGGGTTCTTCGTCTCAGCCCTTCGGTTCGTAGACAACCAGATTGACGCCAGAGGTGAAGGATCTCGTGTACTTCAGACTCAGACTCGAGATCTCGTAGCCGTCGGGGAAGAGTCGCCTCCCGCGTCCTTGCACGACGGGGTAGACGAACAGGCGGTACTCGTCGACCAAGCCCGCCGTGATGAGTGCATGGGTCAAGGTGATGCTCCCGGTCAGGACGATGTCCTTCCCCGGCCGATCCTTGATCCTCCGGACCTGCTCGACCGGGTCGCCCGACAGCACGGTGGAGTTCTGCCACGCCGCGTCGGTCATCGTCGACGAGACGACGTACTTCTCGACCCGGTTGAGGTAGTCGGTGATACCGGTGGTGTCGTCGGCCAGCCCGGGCCAGTAGCCGCGAAGGTCCTCGAAGGTCTGCCTGCCGACGAGGTGTCCGTCGGCCTCGGCGTCCTGCCGGTGGATCTCGTCCATCAGATCTGACCTGTCGCCCTGGCCCTGCGGCTGGAACCAGTCCCCCAGCATCTCTCACGTTGACCTGACGAGGTTCACAGGCGACCGGTCTCGTGGGCCCACATGGCGACCTCGACCCGGTTGCGGGCGCCGAGCTTCCTCATCAGGCTGGCCAGGTGGGCCTTGACCGTGCTGGTCGTGATGTACAGCTCGCCGGCGATCTCGTTGTTGGTCCGGCCCCGGGCCACCTGCACGAGGACTTCCTCCTCGCGCGCGGTGAGCGGTTCGATGGGCTGGCTGGCAGCTTCGGTGTGTGAGTGGGCGAATGCTGCGAGGAGTCGGACGGTCACGCTGGGTGCGATGAGTGCGTCTCCGTCTGCGGCGGCGTGAATGGCCTGGGTCAGCAGGGCAGGGCCGGCGTCCTTGAGCAGGAATCCGCGGGCGCCGGCCTTGAGGGCGCCGTGGACGTACTCGTCGAGGTCGAAGGTGGTGATGACCACGATCGGCAGGGGGTCGGTGACGTCCGGGCCGGCGAGTCGGCGAGTGGCTTCGATGCCGTCCATCACCGGCATCCGGATGTCGAACAGGCCGACGTCGGGGCGCAGCTGGAGCGCCAGGCGCACTGCCTCGCGCCCGTCGGCTGCTGCCCCGACGACCTCGATGTCGGGTTGCGCGTCGAGCAGCATCGTCAGCCCGGTGCGCACGATGGGCTGGTCGTCGGCGATGAGGACCTTGATGCTCATCGTGGCGTCCCCCTGCGGGGCAGGGCCGCCTCGACCCGCCAGCCGCTTCCGGCGGTCGGCCCGGCGCGGAAGGTGCCGCCGAGCAGGCTGGCGCGCTCGCGCATACCGACCAGGCCGTATCCGGCTGGGGCGCGGCTGGCCGGGCCGGAGGTACCGTCGTCGTCGACGGTCAGCCGAACCTGGTCCGCGTCTCCTGTGACGGCGACCGTGACGTGAGTGGCGTGGCGGGCGTGCCGTCGAGCGTTCGTGATGGACTCCTGGGCCAGGCGGTAGATCGCGGCCCCGACCGCGGGGCTGAGGTCGTCGAGCTCGCCCGAGAGCGTCACCTCGACGCGGGGACGCGAGTGGCCATCGGTGGCGAGCTGCTCGACCTCGGCCACGCCCGGCTGAGGCGCGAAGTCGCCGTCCTGGGAGGCGCGCAGCACGCCGACGATGGCGCGCAGCTCGGTCAGCGTTCGGGTCGCCGCGTCCTCGATGGTGGTCAGGGCTTCGAGGGCACTCTCGGGGTGGGCGGCCGCGACGGCACGGCCCGCTTGAGCCTGGATGGCGATGCCCGAGACATGGTGGGCGACGGTGTCGTGGAGCTCGCGCGCGAGCTGTTCGCGCTCGCGGGCCTTGGCCTGGTCGATGTCGCGGATGCGGATCCTCGCGCGATAGCGGACCGCGGCACCGAGCGCACCAGCGAACAGGAAGAACGCGTATGCCGCGACCGTGTCCACCAGGCTCGTGACGTCGGCGACGTTGGTGACGGCCAGCCAGACCAGGATCACGCCGATGCCACCAGCGACCTCCCGACCGGAGCCCCACCGGAACAGGGCGTAGGTGAGGATCAGGGTTGCCGAGACGCTCGAGGGCAGCAGACCTGTGGATGCCGTGAGGATTCTGACGATGTCGACCAGCGTCAACAGGCCGAAAGCCACCGCGACCGCGGCGAGCGGGTGCGCGCGTCGCCACAGCAGGGGGGCGACGGCCGCGAGCGTGGTGATGAGGAGGAGCGGACGCGGCGCCATGCCCTCGCGGAGCGCCGCTTCCACCAGAGACCAGCAGGTGAAGGCCGCGACCAGGGCCCAGTCCTGCGGGCCCCTGTCCGGGGGGCTCGAGGGTCGTGGCTCGACCCACAGCGAGCGAAGTGCGTCGGTGGCCACCCGATCAGCCTAGGCAGCCCGCGTCATCGGCGTATCCGCCGAAAGTACGACGGGGCGACTGGGCCAACGGCCAGGTCGGATCAGGCTCCGGGGCTGATGTGCCCGCTGGCGGCATCCGTGAAGGTGGAAGCGACCACCTCACCAACACAACGGAGCTCCTGATGAGAACGTCTCGACCCCACACCACGCTCGAAGATCTGCGCCTGCCGGTTCAGCTCACGCTGGCCGCAGCCTGGGCGAGCTTCATGTTCCTCTACCTCTACGTCGACTTCCTCGCCCTGTACAAGCCCGGCTTCGTGGACGAGCTCCGGGCCGGCACCGTCCACGAGTTCGACATCGGCCCAACCTTCGTCGCGAGCGCGCTCACCCTCATCGCCATCCCGAGCCTCATGGTCTTCCTCTCCGCGACACTGCCCGCCCGCATCAACCGCACCGTCAACCTCGTCGTGGCAACGCTCTACATCCCCGTCTCGATCTACAACGCGGCAGGGGAGTCCTGGGACTACTCCTACTTCTACGGCCTCTCCATCGGGCTCGAGGTGCTGCTCCTCGCCTTCATCCTGCGCTCCGCCTGGACCTGGCCCCGCAGCGCCGCATCGCCGGCGACCACGGCGGCCAGCCTCGACAGCGAGCCACTCCGCACGCCGCAGCAGGCGTGACCGCCGCGCTGAATTCACGCAGACGGCACGGCGTTGATACCAGTTCGGTACCGCCGGCAGACGGCCATGACGCTCCGACTGACCGATGAGGACGAGCACGCTCTCGCGCTGCTGGCTGAAGCCCAAGGGATCAGCAAGCAGGAGGCAACCGTGCGCGCGATCCGCGACGCGGCCGCTCGCCATGTTCACCAGGACCGGGTCAGTGAGCTCTCCGCCGTGGCTCGGGCCCGCTATGCCGAGGTCCTCGAGCGCCTCGGCCAGTGACGACCTACCTCTCGCTCCTCGAGTCGATCGTGCGCAACCACGCCCTGGTCGACGGCAACAAGCGCCTCGGCTGGTTGGCCACCGTCGTGTTCTGCGGGTTGAACGACATCATGCTCGACGCACCCGACGACGACGCGGATGAACTCGTCATGGCCGTCGCCCGCAGTGAGCCGTCCGTCGATGCTGTTGCTGCAGCGCTCGGTTCGTGGTTCTGACATCCGGCGCAGTGGCGCCAACTCTCCCCAGGAAGGGTGCGCCGACCCTCGAGCTCAGCAGTACTTCCACCTCGTCGCGCAGATCAACGGCTGGCCGCCGCAACCCGACCTCACTCAAGTATTCGAGTGGTTCACCCACGCACTCAGGACCCACCCCTAGGCCAACCACCTGCTTAATCGGCTCGGCCACGGCGACTCGTGCGGCAGACGCTCTCGTCGCCTTCTACGACGACTTCGCCCGCCAACTCGGATAGCCGAGGCGCGCGCCGTGGTCACTTTTGCGCGGTGATGGTGCAACGTTGCGGGGGTGGAAGATCTGACCGAGTTCTCGGTGACTTGGGCGCAGGCGCTGTCCTGGCGGATGGGGCGTCAGCTGCTCGACCCGGTCGGAACTGAGTCGGTTGCGGGCGTGGTCCGTCGGCTGGGTGCGGTGCTCTCGATGGACGAGTCGCTGGCCGAGCTCGCTGTTCGCACGCGCCGAGCGGAATCACATTCCGGCGAGCTCGCCGCGGCCCTGGTGCGCGGGGAGGTGGTCAAGGTGTTCGCGTTCCGCGGGTCGATGCACTACGTCTCGCCGGAGGATGGTGGGAGCTACCTGGCCCTTCGGTGTGCGGGCCGGCAGTGGGAGCGGGCGAGCTGGGTGGAGTACTACCGGCTCGCTCCATCGGACTGGCCCGACTTTCGGGCCGCGGTGCGCGAGGCCCTGAGCGAGGGACCGTTGACCGTCGTCGAGCTCGGTGAGGTGCTGGCCAGGCACCGCGCCTACCGGCACCTGAAGCCGGTCTTCGACGAAGGCGCCGGGACTCTGATCAAGCCGCTGACCTGGCAGGGGGACATGGGGTTCGGTCCGCCGCGGGACGGGCAGCACACGTTCCAGCGCCTCGACACCAACCCGAGGTGGCACGGCATCCCCGACCTGGACGTCGCCGGTCCGGCGGCCGTCACCGCGTACCTGAGAACGTACGGGCCGGCCACGCTTGACCACCTCGACTACTGGCTGGTCGAGGGCCTGAGTGCGGGTCGGCGGCGGCTCGAGGGCTGGTTCGGCGAGCTCAGCGAGCGGCTGGTCGCGGTCGATGTCGAGGGCACCACGGCCTACCTGATGCGTGAGGACGCCGACGCCCTCGAGGCGTCGCGTCCTTCCGAGGCGGTTCGGTTCCTGCCCGGGCACGACCAGTGGGTGATCGGCCCCGGCACCAAGGACGTCCACGTCACTCCGTCGTCGAGGCGTGACCTGATGACCCGCAAGGCGAACCCGGTGACTGCCGGCGGGGTCGTGTGCGGCACGTGGACCCGACGGGGTGACCAACTGACCGTGGCCTGGCTCGACGAGCGACGGCGCCCCGACGCCGCGATCGAACAGGAAGTCGCCCGACTCAGCAACAATCTCGACGTCGACCTGAACCTGACCCTGCTCTCCTGACCAACAGCCGACCGAGCGGAGGGCCGTGTCCTACTTCCAGCGCACCGGCACGACGACGTTCCGACCCAGCGAGCACGTCGGGGGTGGCTGGTCCCCGCACGAGCAGCACATCGCGCCGGCCCTGGGGCTGCTGGTCCACCTCATCGAGAGCGACCGTGACGCCAGGCGCGGTGACGACCTGGTGGTGACCCGGCTGTCCTACGACATCATGGGCACCCTGCCGATCGACGAGGTGGCCACGACGGTCACGGTGATCCGCCCGGGCCGCACCATCGAGCTGGTCGAGGCCCGCCTCTCCCATGGCGGCCGGGATGCCGTGCTGGCGCGGGCATGGCTTCTTCAGCGACGCGACACCGCGGCCCTCACCGGGTCCGCACTGCCCACGATCCCAGCAGCCCAGGACATGCCGGCCTGGGCTGCGTCATCCCTGTGGCCGGGCGGCTTCATCGCCACCGCCGAAGTGCGACGCTCAGAGCTGGAGCCCGGCAGGGCGGCGTTCTGGGTCCGCACGCCCGTACCCCTGCTGGCGGGGGAACCGACCAGTGCGCTGGCACGAGCGGTCGGCCTGTTCGACATCGCCAACGGGATGACCGTGCGCGCCCGGCCCGAGGAGGTCAGCTTCCCCAACGTCGACCTGACCGCCCACCTGTTCGGTCAACCCCAAGGAGAGTGGGTGGGCTTCGACACGACCGTCAGCTTCGGCGCCGACGGAGTCGGCCTGACCAGCAGCGTCCTTCACGACCACCGCGGCCCGGTGGGCACCCTGGCCCAAGTGCTCACCATCCGCCCAGCCTGAGCCGCCGAACTCTGCTGCTCCGGTCCCGAGCCCGGCGCGACCCAAAGAAGTGTGGTGGGGCTCAGCCCTGCACCCGGCCGTCGACGAACATCTCCAGCCGCCGCCTGGTGCTCGCCGCGTCGCCAGGGAGATGCCCGTTGACAGCTCGGGCTGCCCAGCCGAGCCGGGTCGCGAGCCGCGAGACCTCCGCCAGGTCGGCGTGCGAGAGGTCGGGGTAGGCGGCCGCGTAGGGCCCGATGAACGTGTCGCGGAACGGCCCGGTGTCGACGGAGTTCTCCACGTCGTCCGGGCCCCAGGCGACCTGGCCCTCCAGCGCGACGGCTAGCACGAAGAAGGGGTGGGAGACGCAGGCGTCGCCCCAGTCGAGCACCCAGTGGTGGCCATCGCGCACGAAGACCTGCCCGTCGTGGAGGTCGTCGTGTTGCACGGAGTCCCTGATGCCGTAGGCCGCGAGCTGCTCACACAGCTCGGCCACCTGGCCGGTCGCGGCGCGGAAGCGCGGCGCGGCGTCGATGTCCTCCATGAGCGCGGCGTAGCTCTGCGGGAGGGTGGCCAGCCGCAGGTCGGGCACGCCGATCGCGAGCAGGGCCTCGACGTCGTCCTCCGTCGCGATGCTGATCCGCGCCACGCTGTCCAGGACGGGGTGCCACCGGTGCAGGCTCGCCTCGGCGAGCACCAGCTCACGCATCCGCGTCCCCGCGTCGCGCATCAGCATCCAGCCGCGGTCGAGGTCGGCGGCCAGGAGCGGTTCGACGCGGTCGGGGACGCGCTCGGCGAGCAGCGTGACCAGTGCTGCTTCGTGCTGGAGGGGGCCGTGGTTGGCCTTGAACCACAGTGGTCCGGTTCTCGTGGGGACCTTGAGCACGGTCGACCAGACCTGGACGTGCAGCTGTTCGGCGTCGCTGGTGCGCTCCAGACCGAGCGCGTCGGTCTGCTCGGCGATCCAGGCGTGGGCACGGGCAAGCCACTCGGGGTCGGTCCACAGCTCGGTCACCGTCCCTGTTGTAGCGGCTGACGCTCAGTCCCGCACCACGTTCAGCCGTCGGGCGGGACCGAGCGTCGTCGTCCGCCACCGTCGCGGACGGGGGTCGCGAGGTGCCTTGTCAGCGCTCCTCACCGTCCTAGGCTTGGCCCATGGCCGGAACTGGAAGCCGCCGGGCTCGGGCGGCGAGGCGGCGCCAACGCCGCATGGCGCAGGTCCTTCACGACCTGACCGGCGAACAATGGGTTGCCCTGCAGCATGCCTGGGGAGGGTGCGCGTACTGCGGCTCCACGGACCGGCCCCTTCAGCGCGACTGCGTTCTGCCCATCTCGCGCGGCGGACGGTACACGCTCGGGAACGTGGTGCCCGCTTGTCGCCCGTGCAACACCAGCAAGTGCAACGACGAGGTCACCGCCTGGCTGCGGCGCAAACGGCTCGACGAGCGCGCGTTCCTGCTTCGCCACGCCGAGATAGGTGCCGATCTCACGGTTCTCGCGTGACTCCCTGACGCGGCGCAGAGACCCCCGTCGTACGAAGCATCCGTGAGGCTCCTCCGCTCAGCCGGGCCGACAGGCGTCCTGCGGTGGTCGATCCGCACGACCACGACCTCCTGGTCGCCGCGGGAACGGTCGTGGTGCCGGTGTCGAGTGGCCGTCAAGCGGTCTGCAAGTGGGTTCCCCGACGGTGGTCACACCACCCCACCGACGAGAGGACCCCCCGATGACCACCCTTCGCACCCATGGCTGGCGACTGTTGCTGCTCGCCTCCGGCGCCTTCATGCTGGCCGGTGGCCCGCGGCACCCGGAGGCCGACGCCAGCCACCCGCTCCGCGAGGAGCTTGCCACGATGACGGCCCACCCCGACTGGGTGCCCGCGCACGTGCTCGTTCTGGTGAGCACGGTGCTGCTGGCGTTGGGGCTGTGGGCCGCCCGCGCCAGCGGCACCTGGCCGGCAGCGACCGGGCGCGCGCTGACCGTCGGCGCGATCGCGGTGTCGATCTACGTCATCGAGGCCGCGTTCCACCTGGCCGCAGTGGTCGACAGCCATGCTCTCGCTCACGGTGGTCCGGCACCGGTCGCCTTCACCCACGTCGGCCTGAGCGTCCTGCTCTACCCCGTCACCGGGCTGGCGATCGCGGGCCTGGCGCTGTCCTACGGTCGGGCCCTCGGTGGTTGGCGCCGCATCGTCGCCGGCATCGGTGTCGGCGCGGGCCTCGCTCAGGCGACCTCGGTCCCGCTCACCCTCGTCCTGCCGGATGCCGAGTTGTCACCGGTGTTCGCCGCGGCAGGCATCCTCACCGCCCTGTGGGCGATCGGGACCGGTGCGGCCGGAGTGCGGACCCGACGCCGCACCGCCGGTGTCGGCGCCGACTCCGGACGTGAGGTCGTGGTCCCGTCCCGCGAGCACATGACTGCCTGAGCACCTCCTGCCCAGAGGGCGGAAACGGTTGCACCGCGACCGTTTCCGCCTTCGCCACGGTGACCTCCGGCGATAGCATCGGCCGATGCAGGTGCGTGTGCTCGGCGATCTCGAGGTGCTCGTCGACGGCGTGGCGCTCGAGCTGGGCGGCCCCAAGCCCCGCGCGATGCTCGCCCACCTCGTCGTGGGCGAGGGGCGCCCGGTCTCCGTGGAGCACCTCATCGACCAGATCTGGGGGGACGACCCGCCAGTGCGCGTGGAGGCTTCACTCCAGTCCTACGTGGCACGCCTACGCCGAGTCCTGGAGCCGGCACGCGAGTCCCGGGCCCCCGCGCACGTGCTTCGCACCCACCCCGGCGGCTACTCCCTGGACCTCGGGGCGGATGCCGTCGACGCGCGCCGCTTCACGTCGCTGCTGGCGCAGGCCAGGGGCGAGCGCGACCACGCTGCCGCCGAGCGGCTCATGGTCGACGCTCTCGGCCTCTGGCACGGCACGGCGTATGCCGGACTCCCGGGCTCGGCACTCGCCGCCGAGGCCGTGCGGCTCGACGAGCTTCGGGCGGGCGCGTTGGAGGACCTGTGGGACCTGCGGATCCGCGGCGGCCGGCATCCCGAGGCGGTGGCTGAGCTCGAGCACCTGGTGGGCCTGCACCCCCTCCGCGAGCGGCTCTGGGTCCTGCTCGCACGTGCCCTGTACGTCGCGCAGCGCCAGGGCGAAGCCCTTGCGGCGCTGCGGCGGGCCCGCGAGCATCTGGCCGACGAGCTGGGCGTCGACCCGGGGCACGAGCTGCGCCGGGTCGAGGAGCTGGTGCTGCGGCAGGACCCCGGTCTCGACGCGCCGCCCCCGGCTGCGGGCCCGGCCACGGTCCCCGAGCTGCCGCCGCCGGCGCCGGCCGAAGGCGCCGCAGCCACAGACGCGCAGGTGCTGGTCGGACGTGATCGACTGCTCGACGACCTCACCGACGTGCTCCGTGCGGCTGGAGACGGGCGCGGCCGGGTGGTCCTCGTGGTCGGCGAGCCGGGCATCGGCAAGACCAGCCTTCTGCAAGCCCTCGCTCGGCGGGGCGCCGCGCTGGGGATGCGCTGCGGCGCGGGAAGCTGGGAGACCGAAGTCGTACCCGCGTTGTGGGGCTGGACCCGTGCACTTCACGAGGCCCTGGGGAGCGCCGAGCTGATCGCCACTCCCTTGGGTGACGGCGTCGACGCGGTCTCGGCCAGCCTGCGGCAGGCCGACGCGCTGGTCACCGCCTTGCGCGGCCGACCGGCGACACTGCTCCTGCTGGACGACGTGCACTGGGCGGATGCCGACAGCCTTCGCCTGCTGCTCCGGGTCGCCGCGCAGGTGCGCTCGGCGCCACTCGTCGTGGTGGCCGGGGTGCGCTCCTCCCAGGCCGACCACGGGCCGGCGATGGTCGCGACGCTGGCCGGTCTGGCCCGGCTCGACCCGGTGCGGGTCGTGCTTGGCGGTCTAGATGCGGACGCCATCACCGACTGGGTGAGCGGCCGGGCCGGCGTCGAGGTGAGCGCCGAGGTCGCTGCCGCCCTCGCCGACCGGTCGGGCGGCAACCCGCTGTACGTCGGTGAGCTCGTGCGGCTGCTCGTGCGCCATGGAGCCCTGAACTTGCTCGACGCCCCCGAGTGGCGCAGCGTGCCCGACAACGTGAACGACCTGGTGCGCCACCGCACGGCTGAGCTCGCCGCAGAGTCCGCACACGTGCTGCGCACGGCCGCGGTCGCCGGCCGCGTGTTCGACCTGCTGGTCGTCGAGCGGGCGTCCGGGGCGGATGCTGTGACGGTCGACGCCGCGGTCGAGTCGGCCCTCGTCCTCGGACTCGTCGAAGCCGATGCCGAGTCCGTCGGCCGTTACCGCTTCACCCACGCCCTCGTGCGCGACGCGCTCTACGCGATGGTTCCTCCTCCCACCCGGGCGCGGACCCACGCGGCGGTCGCCACCGCCCTCGAGGACCGGTACGCCGGATCGGTCGGGGCGCACGTCTCCGAGCTCGCCGAGCACTATCGGCTCGCAGGCCCCGCCCTGTCCCGGTCTGCGTGGTTGTTCGCCAGCCGGGCAGCCGAGGCCGCGGCGGCACAGTCCGCGTGGGACGAAGCGCTGCGTCTCCACACGCTTGCGGGGACGCTGCAGGAGACGGACGCAGCCGTCACGCCCGTCGAACGGGAGTCGGTCCTGCTCGGCCGGGTGGACGCCCTCGTTCGGCTCGGACACCCGTTGCAGGCGTGGCCGCTGGTGTCCGAGGCCGCTAGCTCGGCGCTCGCCCGCCATGACGTCGAGGCCGCCGCGGCCGCCCTGCTCTCCATCACCGTCAACAGCGTGTGGGGGTGGCGACAGACCTCGGAGTACGACGAGGACGCCATTGCCCTGTGGGAACGAGTGCTCGACCTTCTCCCTTCCGGGAGCGAGGCCACCCGGGCGCATGTTCAGGCCGCCCTCAGCACCGAGCTGCTCTACGCACCGGGCACCTCCGCGCGGGCGACCGCGCTCGCGGACACGGCAGTCGCCACGGTGCGACGGTGCGGCGCCCCGGCCTCGCAGCGGCTCGCCGTGCTGCGGCTGGCGTTGCAGGCCCTGCACCGGCCGGAACTGCTTCACCACCGGGTCGCGCTCTACGACGAGCTCCTGGAGACCGCGGACACGGTCGGGGACGCACCGGCCCTGACGACCGGGCTCACCGGGCGAGCCTCGGACCTGGTCGAGCTCGGACGGCTGCCCGAGGCGCGCGCCGACCTCGCCCGCGCCGAGAAGCTCGCCCGTCAGCACCGGCTCCCGCAGGACATCGTCATCGTGGGCTGGTCACTGGCCACGCTGCACCAGATGGACGGTGACGTGGTCACCGCGGAGGCCGTCATTGCGCGCACCGAGGCGCTCGACGCCACGTTGTCGATGGCCGGCCAGGGGATCCCGCTCTTCAAGCGGGCCGTCCTGCGTCTCCTCGAGGGGCGGCTTCCCGAGCTCGAACCCGAGCTGAGGGCCGCCCCCCACGTCTCCCTCTTTCGTGACATGCACGCCCTCTCCCTCGTCGAGGCGGGTCGCGAGGACGAGGCGCGGCGGCTGCTCGGCCCATGGGCCGAGCAGCCGCCTGTGCCGAGGGACTACCTGTGGGTGCTCTTCACCGCGGCGCGGGCGCGACTGTGGGCGCGGCTGCGCGACCCGGATGCCGTCGCCGCCCTGCGTGCCGCGCTGGCTCCCTATGCCGACCGGCTCGCAGTGGGGTCGGTGGCCGTGGCGTTCCTCGGGTCGGTCGAGCTGGCGCTCGCGGAGCTGGCGGCCGCCGCCGGCGAGACGGAGGCGGCGTCCGAGCACCTGGCGCGGGCCCGCCGCGTGCACGTCGATCTCGGGCTCGACCTCTGGGTGCGCCTCACTGACGAGCTGTCCGACCGCCTGGGCCTGCTGCGGTCGTGACCCCTCACGGCGTCGGGGTGCCGTGCACCTGCAGCGCCCGGCGACGGAACGCACGCCGCGCCAGAGCCGGGAGCATCCGGCGTACGGGCGCGGGCGCACTGGACAGCATTCGCGTCACGACCACCGGGTCGCCGTCGTGCTGGATCATCCCGAACGTCAGCATCCGCTCACCCCGCCGGGTGCCGGCGCGGGCCCGCGCACCCACGGCATCCCACTCGGCCTGGCTCAGCGAGCGCGCCGCGATCGGCAGCAGGCGCTGCTCCTCGGCGTCGAGGTGCTCGGCGAGCGTCTCGCTGAGCGTGTCGTGGACCTCGGCGAGGTGGTCACGTTCCACCCGCCCAGCGGCGCTCACCCATCGCGCGGCGGCGGCATCCGCCTCCCGGAGCAGGGCATCGACCCGCTCGTGCTGACGCTGCATGAGCTCGACGATCGGTGCCAGCTCCTGCGGGACCCGCTCGAGAAGCAGGGGCCACACGAGCTCGTCCTCCGCGGTGTGGTGATGGTGCAGGGCGCGGCCGACGTACTCGAAGTGGTCGGCGACGACACGGGCACGGTGCACGTCGCCGACTGGCACCCGCCGCACCGCGTCACCCGCGAGGCGGAACTCGCGGCGGAAGAAGGTGTGGACGGTGGGCATCTCGCCGGTGTCGAGCACGGTTGTCGTCGCGGTGGTGGTCATGGGGTCCTCCTCGGTGGTTCCTGATGGACCTCCACCGTCGGCCCGCCGCTCTGCAGCCCACTTGCATCCGTCTTGACGCGCCATGCTCGATGCCGGGAGCGGGTGACGTCCGCCGACCCCGCCGGCTGCATCGAGCCGGTTTCGGCGACGACAGCGATGAAGCAGACAGGCGCGTCCCGGGGAGGCCGCGAGGCCTCGACCCGGGACGCTGGGCCCACGCTCCCGGGGGGAGGGGGAATGGACCCTGTGCCGAGTGTGGCACCGCTGCGGACCTCGGCGAGGCCGGTTTCGCCGGTGTGTGCGGCATCACCGTGCGAGGCGCGGTGCTGACCTCGAGATCATCGGTCCCGCTCCTCCAGCCTAGTGGCGGCCGGTCAATGACGAGCTTCGTCACCAGGTTGATGGCGACGGCGACCACTCCGGTGCCGAAGGCACAGGACAGCAACGCATGGCCCAATGCGACCTGCACCAGGGCCACCGCCACCGCGACCGAAGGCTGGCGACACACGCGAGCACCACCCAGGCGTCCGTGGAGCGGGAGCGACTCTCCTCCTCAGCGAGCCGCTCGGTCTCGTCCGTATCCTGCTGCCAGCTGATCCACCACGCCCAGACCAGAGCGGACCCGGCGGCCACTGAGCAACCGGTCAACGGCGACAGCACGGGCACGACGCGGGACGACGCGCTCGTCCCCGGTGAATGTCCCTGTTCCCCACTCGGGCACCAACCGCTCCCGCCCGGCGCGGGTCGGGTCAGCCGCCTGGGCTCTGCAGCGCGAGAAGGAGTGCGAAGCGGGCGTTCGGGTCTTCCAGCGCTGCGCCGAACAGCCGGCGCAGCTCGGTCATCCGGTAGCTCACCGTCTGGGGGTGCACCCCGAGGTCGTGCGACGTCGCCACGCGGTCACCGTGGTGAGCCAGCCAGGAGCGCAAGGTGGCTGCCATGACCGGGCGGCGTGCGACGGCCACCTGCTCGAGCGGCGCGAGCACCTGGTCGCGCAGGTCGGAGAGCAGCCGCCGGTCCGCGTGCACGACGAGCGTCGTGAGGTGGTCTGCGGCAGCGACGAGTCCGTCCCCGTCCAGCACCCCCTCCTCGACGAGGGTGGCGATGGCGCGAGCGTGGGCCAGCGAGATCGGCGCCTCTTCGGGCGGGCGCACCGTGCCGATCGACACGGTGACGCCCGTGGGCCACAGCCGCGCCCGGCCACGCCGGTCGCGCAGCACGAAGTCGGGCACGAGGACGCGCACCTCGTCCTCGGAGGAGGTGAACAGGACCTCGGGGTGCGACACCGGCGGCTCGAGCGACGTGGCCACGTTCCCGGTCGGTCGCCAGATCGCGACGGCGAGGCGGTCCGGCAGCGGCCAGCCTGCATCGCCCGCGAGGTCGCTGACCCGCGGCGCCGAGCTCGCCGCCTCCCCGTCGAGGATCGCCTGTGCGAGCTGTCGGCGAGCCAGGTCACGGTGTCCCGCTCGGCGTACCTGCGCCCGGGCGAATCCCAGGGCGCTGGCCGCCGACAGCTCGTCGACGTACGCGAAGATCGCCTCTGCCAGCCGGATCACCTGGTCGGTGGGTACCCGCGCCGCGACCGCGGCCCCGGAGAAGTGCACCCAGGCGCCCCGGGCACCGACCCGGTATGCCGTGAGCAGCGTCTCGAGGGACCGTCCGTGGCGGTCCTCGCGGGCCCCGAACGAGCCGTAGAGCTCGGTGAGTGCGGGGTCGAGTGCGTCGACCTCCTGCCCGAGCAGGTTGAGGAAGCGCTCCAGCGCCCGTGCGATGCCGCGACGCAGGTCGGCCCCGTACGGGCCGGCGAGGTCCTTGCCCATGCTCGGCAGCACCTGGTCGATGTGCTCGAGGGTGTCCTCGACGAGGGTCGCGAGGGTGGGCCGCAGCGCCGATGCGATCGACGGGTCGATCGCTGCCCATGGACGGCCACTGCGCTCGTTTGTCACCACGTGCCAAAACGTACGCCTGAAGTGCCTTCGACCGCCTCTATTGCCTGCGCCTCGCGCGCCCGAGGATGGAGGTGACCCCATCGAGAGAGCCGATCGCCATGACCGCCACGACCCTGTCCACCACCACCGCGCCGACCGAGATCTCGTCGGTGACCCTGGACCCGAGGTGGCGTGGGGCGGCGCCGCGCGTCATCCAGGGCGGGATGGGGGTGGCCATCTCCGGGTGGCCGCTGGCCCGCGCCGTCGCCTCGGTCGGCCAGCTCGGGGTGGTCTCGGGCACGGCGCTCGACGTCGTCTGCGCCCGCCGGCTCCAGGACGGCGACACCGGTGGGCACGTCCGGCGCGCGCTGGCCGCCTTCCCGGTGCCCAAGGTCGCGGAGTGGATCATCGACGCCTACTTCGTCGAGGGCGGGATCGCGCCGGGGAAGGCCTACCGGCCGGTGCCTCGGCACACCGTCGCCTCCGCTGAGAAGCTCGTCGAGCTCACCGTCGCCGCCAACTTCGTCGAGGTCTTCCTGGCCAAGGAGGGCCATGACGGGCTGGTCGGCGTCAACTACCTGCACAAGATCGACCTGCCCCTGCCGGCATCCTGCTTCGGTGCCCTGCTCGCCGGCGTTGATGTCGTCCTCGTCGGTGCGGGCAACCCCGCCGACATCCCGCCCCTCGTGCGTGGGTTGGCCACCGGGGACGACGTCCGCCTCGCCATCAAGGTGATGGGCAGCAGGGTCGAGGACGGGCCGACCGAGGTGCTGTTCCGCCCCCGTTCGGTGGTTCCCGAGGTTGCGGCGATGCCGGTCCCGCTCGTGCTGGCGATCATCGCCTCCAACGACCTCGCGACGGCCCTGGTCGCCGACCCGGACATGCGCCCCGACGGCTTCGTGGTCGAGGGCCCCAGCGCCGGAGGTCACAACGCACCACCTCGCGGGCCGCGCGCGCTCGACGGCTTGGGCCAACCGGTCTACGGCGAGCGCGACGAGGTCGACATCGCCTCGGTCGTCGCGTTGGGGCTGCCGGTGTGGGTCGCGGGCGGCCAGGCCACCCCCGGCGGGCTGCGAGACGCCCTCGCCGCTGGTGCGGCCGGCATCCAGTCCGGAACCGTGTTCGCGTACAGCGACGAGTCCGGCTTCGCCGACGACATCAAGGCCCGGGTCCGTGAAGGCGCGCTCAGTGGCGACCTCCTCGTGCGGGCCGACTGGCGGGTCTCGCCCACCGGCTTCCCCTTCCGCGTGGCCGAGCTCCCCGGGACACTGACCGACCCCGAGGTCGCGGACGCCCGACAGCCCGTGTGCGACCTCGGCGTGCTCCGGTCGGCCTACCGGGGTCCGGATGGCGCGGTGGACTTCCGCTGCCCCGCCGAGCCCCAGAAGGCCTACCTGCGCAAGGGTGGCCGTGAGGCCAACCGCGAGGGCCGGGTCTGCCTGTGCAACGCGCTCCTCGCCGGCGCCGGGCTGCCGCAGCGCCGGCCCCGGGGCGCCGTCGAGCCGGCCCTGGTCACCGCCGGTGGGGACCTCGCCCCGGTCGTGACCATGCTCCATCGGCGACGCGCCGGCGCCAGCGGGTACACCGCGGCCGAGGTCGTCGCCCACCTGCTGACCGGCGCCGAGCCCGAGGCGCACGCCGGGTGACCGGTCGCCCGCTCACCAGCCTGCGGCTCCTCGGCCCCGCCCGGCGCGCTCGGGCTCGCCAGGACCGCGGCCAGTGCCACAGCCTCGATCGGTATATTCAGGGCCGTCGGCGGGCAGCCGCTGGGTAGCAGGAGGTCCTGATGAGAGCGTTCGTTGCTGACGGCGGCGCGTCCGCGTTGGGCGGGACCCTGATGGTCAGCCTCCTGCTGGTGCTGCTGATGCTCCTGGCGTTCGTGCTGACCGGGACCCTGATCGTGTGGCGGGTGTACCGGCGCGTCCGCCGCTGGCGGGGGTGGCACCGGGGCCCGGCCACGCTCCACTCGCGGGCGATGATGCCGGGGCCGGGACGTGACATCGCCCGGCTGCGTCGTGACCTGCGCACGGAGGTCCAGGCCGCCGAGGTGATGCTGTCTCGCGCGAAGAACGGCCGGCTGTTCATCGCCGACGCACGTGCCCTCCTGGACGACCTCACGATCAACGCCGCGGCGGTGGATGCCGACCTCGCCAGCGTCCAGGACTACGCGGATGTGACCCAGCAGCGCCGCGCGCTGGACGCGCTTCGTCCTCAGGTCGCGAAGCTGATCCAGACCAGCTACCTGGCTCGGCAGACGATGCTGCAGACCGAGATCGCGGACCGCGAGCGACACCTCACCGACCTCAACGAGCACGTCGAGCGGCAGGCCGAAGCGGTGAAGATCTATCGGCGAGGGTCGCACGGTCTCGACCTGGGCGACCTGGGCGACCTGATGCCGACCAGGCCGACTCGAGCGACTCCCAGCCCCGGAGCGCCGCCAGCCACCCGAGCGACCCGCCCGGCGAGTCCGCGCCGCACTGGGGGTCAGCCGGGGTGCGCTGAACGGTTGCACCGCAGCGGCTCGGACGCTCGCACCCGATCTGGCTGACCGCAGCAGGGTCGTCGGCTCACGCCACCCAGGCAGCGAAGGTGGAGTCCTCGTCCCCGACCGTTTCCTGGCGGTGGGCGTACGCCAGCCGGTCGGCTTCGCGCTCGGGGAGGAAGCCCGAGTCTCGGCGACAGTCGTGGCAGACCGCGACGGCTCGTCGGCCCAGGTGGACGACCTCGATGAGGTGCGGGTGACAGGCCTCTTCACCGGTGTGGTGGTGGTCGCGTCGATGGGCCGCGTCGACAGTGCAGGCGGCCACCGGCGCGGCCAGGGTGTGTCTCGAGTCAGCCATGACGACCTCCACCTTCGGCTGGGCGGTCGCCCAACCCGTTGCTGTGAGGAGCGTGCGGAACGGGCCGCTGATACCGCTACTGCACGGCCAGCCTCATCCGGGCGGCCGGCGCTCGACGCCGGCGCCCCTCGGGCTCACTGCCGCTTGCCTCCGGTGGCGATGTAGTCCGCGAGCTCCTGGCGCTGCCGGCTCAGTGACGCGCTCGTCGAGTGGGCGCGTGCGATGACCGCGCGCATGAAGTCGTAGAGCACCCGCGGATTCTGCTCGATGAGCGGAGAGAGGTCACCGACCCGGAAGGACAGCACCTCCGCCGCGCCGAGGGCGCAGCACGAGACGGTGTACTCGCCGCCGTCGATGAAGCTCATCTCACCGCAGAGGTCGCCCTGCTCCAGCACGTGGATGATGACCTCGGGGCGGCTGCTCGTGGCCTCCTTGACGAACGCGAGCCGCCCGCCGGTCACGATGTAGAAGGTTTCGGCGTGGTCGCCCTGGTGGAAGAGGAACTCCTTGTCCGACAGGCGCGCCTCGTCCCCAGCGAACTCGGCGAGAACCTCGGCCCCCTCGCGGCCGAGGTAGGCCCCGAGCGGCGCCTCGTAGATCGTCGTCGCGACCCGGTCGAAGTCCTTCTCGTCCATGTCATCCTCCGTAGGGACTGAGAGCAGTGCGGTCGGTGTCGGCGTCGACGGCGCGGCACCCCAGAGCGGCCAGGGTCGCGTCGAGGTTGGCCGCGGCTGGGGGCGTCAGCCCCATCGTGAGGTCCCAGGAGTAGCCGCGGATGGCGAGCAGCTCCACCTCCGGGACGCGCCCGAAGCACGTCGCCGTCGTCGCGAGCACGCACCCCACCGACATCGCGTGCGAGGTGAACGTGAGGTCCAGCCGTGGCTCGGGCACGCTGATCCGGTGGGCGCTGACCGCCGGCTCCCGGGTCGCGTCCACCACCAGCACCCGCTCGAACTGCGCGAAGAGGTCGGCGTCCTCGAGGAGCAGCTGGTAGCGGCGCACCACCTCGGCGCGCGCACACGTGCCGCTGTCCTCGAGTCGGTCGACGAAGGCCCAGCCGAGCCCGTCGTCCTGGCGCCCGACGTTGCCCACGCCGACGACGAGGCACCGTGGATGGTCGTAGTCGGCGAGGGACGTCGCCGTGGCGGGCTCGGTCACGACCGCACCCGCTCGGTCACGACCCGGCCGGCGGCATCCACCACGGTGACGACCAGCGGCATCTGGCCCAGCGCGTGCGTGGCACAGCTGAGGCACGGGTCGTACGCCCGCAGGCCCACCTCGATCGCGTTCATCATCCCCTCGGTCACCTCGACCCTGCCGGAGAGGCGCTCCTCGGCCACGGCCTTGATCGTGCGGTTCAGCACCTCGTTGTTCTGCGTGGTGGCGACGATGAGGTTGGCGAAGGTCATCGCGCCGTCCTGGTCGGCGCGGTAGTGGTGCAGCAGCGTTCCGCGCGGCGCCTCGACGACGCCGACACCCTCTCCGGTCCACCCCGACGCACCGGGGTCGGTCACCAGCGTCTCGCCCTGCAGGTCCGGGTCGCGGAGCAGCTCCTCGATGAGCTCGGCGGCGTGGATGATCTCGATGGCGCGCGCCCAGTTCGAGTGCAGCGTCATCAGGTTGGCGGCGCCCTTCGTGTAGGCGTGGAACCGGTCGAGGGCGTCCGCCGCCAAGGGGGTCGGCAGCGACGGCGTGACGTTCATCCGGGCCAGGGTGCCCACACGCACTGAGCCCTTCTCGCGGCCGAGCGCCTTGAGGTAGGGGAACTTCATGTAGCTCCAAGGCTCGACGGCCTCGGAGAAGTGGTTGAGGTAGTCGTGGTAGTCGAAGTCCTCGACGACCCGCTTCTGCTCGTCGGTGACCCGGAGCCGGCCGTGGTAGTAGTCGACGTTGCCGTCGTCGCCGACCAGCGACATCGACAGCGCCGGCACGACCGCGAAGGTGTCGACCTCCTCGCGGTGCTTCTCGTGGAAGTCGTACCAGACGTCGAGCCCGTCGTGCGCGTACTCCATGACCTGCGCCATCGACGGGATGCCGTCGGCGCCGTTCAGGAAGCGGTCGCGCTCCTGCGTGGTCAGGCCCTTCTGCACGCCACCGGGCACAGCCGAGATGCCGTGCATCCGCTTCCCGAACACGGTGCGGATGATCTCCTGGCCCCACTTGCGCAGCATGACCACGCGGGTGACCAGGCCCGGGTCGGCCTCGATCAGCCCCAGCACGTTGCGTTGCTCGGGCGGCGCGTCCATCCCGAACATCATCTCGGGGACGACGAGGTAGAAGTAGGCCGTCGCGTGCGACTGGAGCATCTGCGCGTAGTGCCCGAGCCGGCGCATCTTCTCCGCGGTGACCGAGATGCCGGCGTCGGAGCCGACCCCGGCTCCGACGACGTCGTCGATCGCCTTGGCCCCAGCGAGGTGGTGGCTCACGAAGCAGATACCGCAGATCCGTTGCAGCAGAACGGGAGCCTCCCAGTACGGGTGGCCCTGCACGAACCTCTCGTAGCCGCGGAACTCCACGACGTGCAGTCGGGCGTCAGCCACCCGGTTGTCGTCGTCGAGGTGCACGACGACCTTCCCGTGCCCCTCGATGCGGGTGACGGGGTCGATGACCAGCTTGCGGCTCATGGCTCCTCCGGAGCTCGCTCGGACGCGGCGGCCACGTCAGTCGTACCGGGTGATCGCGGTGGGCAGGTTGACCGGGCGTCCGTTCGCCAGGTCGTCGAGGACCGAGAAGATCTGGTCCGCGTCCGGCGGGCACCCGGAGATGTAGTAGTCCATCTTCACGACCTCGTGGCAGGGCCTGACCTCGGTCGTGAGCACCGGCAGGTCCTCGTGGCGCGGGATGACCGGCAGCGAACCCTCCGGCCGCGTGGGGCTGTCGACGTACGCCTCGCGCAGGCAGGCGGCGAGGCCGACCGCGTTGCGCAGCGCGGGGATCCCACCCCACAGGGCGCACGCGCCGACCTCGATCAGGATGTCGCAGTTCTCCCGGAAGTGCTCCAGGGTCTCGATGTTCTCCTCGTTCGCCACGCCGCCCTCGACGAAGCCGACCGTGCAGCGCTCGGGGATCCGCTTGATGTCGGTGAAGGAGCTGCGGGTGATCGTCACCTTGTCGAGCAACGGCAGGATCCGCTCGTCGAGGTCGAGCAGCGAGAGGTTGCAGCCCCAGCACCCGGCCAGCGAGATGGTGGCCATCCGGATCTTGCCGTCGCGGGCCGCCGCGGTCGCGGGGTCGAGCTCGGTACGGGGCATCTCGTGCGAGGCGGTCTCCTCCTCGCGCCCGGCCGGGCCGGGAGGTGGCGTGGCGCTCATGACGGCCTCCGTCCCAGGACTCGGTCGCGCAGTGACGTCGTCTCGTAGCGCCGCTCCCCTATCGGGGTGTCGTAGCCGACCCCCTTGTGCAGGATGGCACCCACCGGGCAGAGGGCGACCGCTTCGTCGACCTGCTCTGGGCTCATCGCGTCGGCGAGCCCGGCATCCATCTCGATGCGCCCCTGGTCGCCGCGGCCCGAGATGCTGAAGATCTTCTTCCCGGTGGCGGTGTCACGGACGAGCTCGACGCAGCGCTGGCAGAAGATGCACCGGTCGCGCTCGAGCCAGATCTCCGCCGCGTCGTGCTGCGCCTCCCGGGCGGGGTACCGGTAGGGGAAGCGCGGCTTCTCCAGGCTCATCTCGATGCCCACGGCCTGCAGGCTGCACCGGCCGCTCTTCTCGCAGCTGGGGCAGTTGTGGGTGCCCTCGACGAACAGCATCTCGACGACGGCCGAACGGGTGTCGTCGAGCTCGGGCGTGTGGACCTCGACGACCATGCCGTCGCGCGCCTCGGTGGCGCACGAGGCGACCATGGCGCCGTTGACCCGCACCACGCAGACCCGGCAGGTGCCGAGGCAGGGATGCCCGGGGTGGTAGCAGAGCGCGGGGATGTAGGTGCCGTGGTCGGCTGCGACGTCGACGACCGCCTTGCCTGCGTCCGTCGTGACGACCTCGCCGTCGATGGTGATCCGGATGGTCATCGTGGGTCTCCCTCGAGCTCGCGGATCGCGGCGTCGTACCCGGCGAGCTGGTGATCCAGGTCGTAGGACGGCAGCAGCGGCCCGTCGGTGCTCGCCATCCGCTCGCGGTACAGCTCGGGGAAGCGCGCAAGCGTGGTCAGCACCGGTTTCGGCGACGTCGCGCCGAGCCCGCACCGGCTGGCACCACGGATGATCGCACCCCACCGCTCCAGGTGCGCCACGTCGTCCTGCGTGGCCCGGTCGGCGAGGAACAGGTCGAGCGTGTGGATCAGCTCGAGGTTGCCCACGCGGCACGGCACGCAGATGCCGCACGACTCGTTGGCGAAGAACTGCAGGTAGTCGCGCACCACGGGCAGCAGGTCGCGGTTGCTGCCGAAGACGGTGACGGCCCCGTTGCAGTTCAGGTCCTCGAACGCGATCCGGCGGTCGGCGTCGAGCTGCGCGGAGACGCACTCGCCCGACGGTCCGCCGATCTGGACGGCGAACGGGTCCTCGGCGCCGACGAGCGCGAGCACGTCCCGCAGCGTGGTGCCCCACTCGATCTCGTAGACCCCCGGCTGGCGGCAGTCACCGGCCACGCTGATCAGCCGGGTCCCGGCCGACTCGGCGGTGCCCATGCTGCGGAACCACGCCGCGCCCTCCTCGAGGATGCGGGGGACGTCACCGAAGGACTCGACGTTGTCGATGCAGGTGGGTTGGCCCAGGTACCCCTGCTGGGCGGGGAAGGGCGGCTTGAGCCGGGGGGTGCCCCGCTTGCCCTCGCACGACTCGATGAGCGCCGACTCCTCACCGCACACGTAGGCGCCGGCGCCGAGCTGGATGCGGATGTCGAAGTCGAACGGCACGCGGCCGAGGATGTCGTGCCCGAGCAGCCCGTCGGAGCGCATCTCCTCGAGCTGCCGCTCGAGATAGGGCCGCAGGTAGGCGTACTCGGCGCGGAGGTAGACCAGGCCCTCACTGGCGCCGATCGCGTAGGCCGCGATCACCATTCCGGTGAAGACCTGCTTCGGCGAGCGGGTGAGCAGCACGCGGTCCTTGAACGTGCCCGGCTCACCCTCGTCGGCGTTGCAGATGACGAACTTCCGATCGCCGTACGCGGACCGGCACAGCTGCCACTTCAGGCCGGTGGAGAAGCCGGCCCCGCCGCGGCCGCGCAGCCCGGACTCCGAGATCCGCTCGGTGATCTGCTCAGGGGTGAGCACCAGGCAGTCGTGCACGAGCGCCCGGTAGTCGGAGGGGTAGCGGAAGAACACCGGGCCCTTGGTGCGCACGTTGGTCTCGACCATGGCGTCGACGTACGCGACCTCGTCCTGCGCCAGTCCGGCCGGGTTGGCGACGTCCTCCGCGGTGGCGCCGGGCACTCGCAGCTGCCCGATGATGTCGGCGACCTTCCCGGGCCGCAGCCGCCCGAACACGACCTTGTCCACCAGCATCGCCGGCTCCTGGTCGGCGAGCCCGATGCATGCGGTGTCGTGCAGCGAGAAGGTGCCGGTCGGGTCCGGGCCCCCGCCGAAGACGGCGCCGGTCTCCCGTTCCAGGGCCGCACGCACCTCGGCGTACCCACGCATCTTGGCGATCACGGTGTCGGCGAGGTAGATCCGGTAAGTACCCCCCGGCTCGTTGTGGAAGAAGTGGTAGAAGGAGGCCGTCTCGTAGATGTCGTTCGCGGTGGTGCCCAGGCCTGCCGCCAGCTGCTCCACCACGTCGGCCGGGAGGTGGCCCTCGGAGTCGTGCACCTCCCAGAGCATGTCGAGCAGGCGCGTGCGGTCGTGCCCGTGGCGGTGCAGGACCGCATTCGCAGCTATCCCCATCCCCAGGCCTCCGTCGGTCCGGCGCCACCACGGGGCGGCCCGCGACGCGGTGCCCGGTGTGGCTAGTCGTCGCGCACGTGGTGTGACCGGTCGCCGTCGACGTGCTCGACGCTAGGGCCTCGACCTCGTGCCGCGCACCCCCAACCCGGTGTGACATGCGGCGCAGGTCGCTGCGGCACGTCGAGCGTTCTCAGCGAGGTGCCAGCAGGCCGGCCGCGTCGCTGCTGGTGCGGCCGAAGGTGTAGTACGCGGCGCAGGCCCCCTCCGGTGACACCATGCAGGTGCCCAGCGGACGCTCCGGGGTGCACCCCTTGCCGAAGACCTTGCACTCCCACGGCTTGATCACCCCGCGCAGCACCGACCCGCACTCGCAGGCCCGGTGGTCGGCGACCCGCAGGCCCGGCACGTCGAAGCGCTGCTCGGTGTCCCACTGCACGAAGTCGGGGTGCACGCCGAGCCCGGAGTCCGGGATGTCGCCGAGTCCACGCCACTCGAAGGAGCTGCGGAGGGTGAGGGTCTGCGCCATCAGCCGCAGCGCTTCAGGGTTGCCCTCGCGGCGCACCACCCGGCCGTACTGGTTGCCGACCTCTGCGCGGCCCTCGGCGATCTGCACGAGCAGCATGTGCACCGCCTGGAGGATGTCGAGCGGCTCGAACCCGGCGATGACGAGCGGCACGTGGTGCTCACGGACGATGGGCTCGAAGACATCGAGCCCGGTCACGGTGGCGACGTGGCCGGGGCCGAGGAAGCCGTCGAGCCGCACCTGCGCGGCATCGAGGATCGCCTCGAGCGGGGGGCCGATCGTCACGTGGTTGGAGAAGACGGAGAAGTTCTCCACCTGCATGGCGCGCGCCTGCAGCAGCGTCACCGCCGTGGATGGGGCCGTGGTCTCGAAGCCCACGGCGAAGAAGACGACGTGCCGGTCGGGGGTGCGGGCGGCCAGGCGCAGGGCATCGAGCGGCGAGTAGACGAAGCGCACGTCGGCGCCACGCGCCTTGGCGTCCAGGAGCGACCCGCTCGACCCGGGCACTCGCATCATGTCGGCGAAGGTGGTGAGGATGACGCCGGGCTGCTGGGCCAGCCAGATCGCGTCGTCCACCCGGCCGGTGGGGATCACGCAGACCGGGCAGCCCGGACCGTGCACCAGCTCCACGTCGTCGGGCAGGAGGTGCTCCAGGCCGTGCCGGTAGATGGTGTGGGTGTGCCCGCCGCACACCTCCATCAGCGCGACCGGCCCGGGGAGCCGGACCGCCTCGATGGCGGACACGAGGGCGCGCGCGGCCGCCGGGTCGCGGAACTCGTCGACGTACTTCACGAAGCCGGCTCGCCCGCCGGCGCGCGCCATCCACCGGGCGGAGGACGGGTCGGCGCCGGGGCCGGCTCGCGCACGGTGCCGCCGTAGGCGTCCAGCTCGTCGCGGTAGAGCTGCCCCAGGTGCTCGAGCGCGCGCAGCGTCTCGGCGGCCTCCTCCTCGTCGATGTGGGCCATCGCGAACCCGACGTGCACGAGCACCCAGTCGCCGACCTCGACCCCCTCGTCGGCGAGGAGCCGGATGCTCACGGCCCGGCGGGCCCCCGAGACATCGACGGTGGCGAGGTACTCCTGCGGGTCGCCGAGCTCCACGACCTGGCCCGGGATGCCGAGACACATGTCGGTCCTCCTCTCTTCTCCGCCGTCCGGGACGACGCCGTGTGGGTTCAGCAGATGCGCGGCAGTGGGTCGCCGACGAGCAGGTCGACGAGCCGAGTGCCGCCGAAGGCGGTGCGCATCGCGACGAGCCCAGCCGGTTCGTCGACGACCTCGCCGATGATCACGGCGTCTCGACCCAGGGGGTGGGCACGCAAGGCCTGCACCGCCGCGTCCGCGGCGTCCGCCGGCACGACGGCGACGAGCAGCCCCTCGTTGGCGACGTAGATCGGGTCGATTCCGAGCAGGTCGCAGGCTCCGCGGACGACCGGCAGGACCGGCAGGCGTTCCTCCTCGAGCACCACTCCCAGGCCGCTCGCGAGAGCCAGCTCGTTGGCGACCGTACCGACGCCCCCACGGGTGGCATCGCGCATCCAGCGGGTGTGCGGCACGGCTGCGAGCAGCGCCTCGACCAGGCCGGCGAGCGGCGCGGTGTCGGAGGTGATGTCGGCCTCGATGGCGAGCTCGTCGCGGGCGAGCATCACCGCCATCCCGTGCCGGCCCATCGTGCCCGAGAGCACCATCGCGTCACCGGGCCGCACGAGCTCTGCGCCCAGGTGGCGTCCTGGCGGGATGACGCCGATGCCGGCGGTGGTGACGTAGAGCAGGTCTGCGGCGCCCCTTGGCACCACCTTGGTGTCGCCGGCGACGATCTCGACCTCGGCCTCCAGCGCGGCGTCCCGCATGTCGGCCACGACCTCGCGCAGGGTCTGCACCGGCACCCCTTCCTCGAGGACGAACGCCGCCGACAGCCATCGCGGCACGGCGCCGGACACCGCGAGGTCGTTGACGGTGCCGTGCACGGCGAGGTGGCCGATCGAGCCGCCGGGGAAGCGGATGGGGGAGACGACGTAGGAGTCGGTGGAGAAGGCGAGCCGCACTCGGGTGTCGACGGCGGCTTCCCCGGGGGTCGCGCGTGCGGCTGCCACCTCGAGCACGGCGCTGTCACCCAGGGTGTCCAGCGCCGGGTTGCCGAAGGCCGGCAGGAACACCGACTCGGTCAGCGCGGCGGAGGACTTGCCGCCAGCGCCGTGAGCCAGGGTGATGTGCGTGTCGGTGAGCGGCGGGCGACGTCGGAGGGGCTGGGTGGTGCTCATCCGGCATCCCTCCCCGTCGGGGTCGTGGACCCCACCCTAGGCCTGCACGTCCTCGGCGTCCTGTGGTCGTCGAGCGGCCCGGGGCGCAGGCGCGGTTGTGCCGGCCGGCAGTGGCGCACCGGTGGTGAGGCTCGCGAGGCCCACGGCGGCCTGCCCGAGCGAGATCCCGCCGTCGTTCGGTGGCACGACGCGGTGGGTGAGCACGCGCAGCCCCCGAGCCGTCAGTGCCTCGCGGACCAGGGCGGTCAGCAGCCGGTTCTGGAAGACCCCACCGGTCAGGCCGACGACGTCGACACCTTCGGCGGCCGCGCCGCGCGCCGCCAGCTCTGCGGCACCGTCTGCGAGCGCGGCGTGGAAGGCCCAGGCCAGCATCCCGGCATCCGAGCCGGTGCGGACGGCCGTGTCGAGCGCCACCACCCAGGGTCGGGTGTCGAGCACCTGCGTCGCGACGCCCTCGGCAGCCTCGGGCACGAGTCGAGCCCTCGGCAGCAGCTCGCTGGCGAGCCGGCCGGCATCGGCGGGAGGTCCTGCAGCGCCGGCCGCCCCGGCCCACCGAGTGGCGCACGCCTCGAGCTCGATGGCCGCCTGTGCCTCGTACGTGATGCGGTGCCGGATGCCGAGTAGCGACGCGACGACGTCGAAGAGGCGCCCGGCGCTGCTGGTCGCCACCCAGCCGGTGCGGCCCTCGAGGAGGCGTGGGAGCTGTCGTCGCTCGTCGTCGGTGAGCGCGTCGGGGGTCGGTGCGCCGGCATCCAGCGCAAGGCCGGACGCGAGCAGGGCAGCGGCCGCCATCCGCACCGGGTGCCGCACGCCGGCGTCACCCCCCGGGAGGGGCAGCACGCCGAGGTGGCCCAGGCGCACGGCGGTGCGGCCGCCATCGCGCAGCACGAGCAGCTCGCCGCCCCAGACGGTGGAGTCACAGCCGTAGCCCGTCCCGTCGAGGACGAGACCGACCAGCGGGTCGTCGAGGCAGCCGTGCTCGGCGGCGAGCGAGGCCAGGTGGGCGTGGTGGTGCTGCACCTCGAGCAGTGGCACGCCGAGGTCGGCGGCCCGCTCGGCGGCATCCACGCGGCTGCGATAGCCGGGATGGGTGTCGGCGACCACCAGCGTGGGGGCGGCCCGGTGGAAGCGCTCGGCCTGCGCGACGGCTCGCCGGTGGGCTCGGTGCGCCTCCAGGGTGCCGAGGTCGCCGACGTGCGCGCTGACGAAGGCGAGGCCGTCGCGCACGAGTGTGAAGGTGTTCTTCAGCTCCGCGCCCGCGGCGAGCACCACTGCGCCGCCGTCGGGTGGTACCGGTGCGCCGTCGGGTCGGTCGGCGCTCACCGCCGGCGCGAGCCGGACCGGCAGCGGGGCGTAACCGCGGGAGCGGCGGACCGGTAGGGGGCGGTCGTCGTCGTCGAGTGCCATCACGGAGTCCTCGCACGGCACGGCGATGGGCCGGTCATGGGTCAGGAACGTGTCGGCGATGCCGGACAGGCGGTCCAGCGCGTCGGCGTCGTCGACGCACAGCGGCTCGCCGCTGCGGTTCCCGGAGGTCATCACCAGTGCCGGGACCGGCGAGTCCGCCAGGAGCAGCACGTGGAGCGGGGTGTACGGCAGCAGTATTCCGAGGTCGTCGAGCGCCGGCGCGACGCTCTCGTGCACGGCGGTCCGCGATGCCGCACCGGTGCGCCGGTGCAGCAGCACGATGGGCCGGGCGGGGCTCGTCAGCAGGGCGATGGCACCCGGGCTGAGCTCGACGAGCCGCTCGGCCCTCTCCAGGCCGTCCACCATCACGGCGAACGGCTGGTGAGGGCGGTGCTTGCGCTCTCGCAGCCGGGCGATCGCCTCGGGGTTCGCGGCGTCGCAAGCCAGGTGGTAGCCGCCCAGTCCCTTGACTGCGAGGACCCGCCCGGCGGCGAGCTCTGATCGCGCTTGGGTGAGCACGTCGTCGAGCTCGGTCGCCAGCGGTGTGCCGTCGAGCCCCCGCAGCGTCAGCCGAGGGCCGCAGGCGTGGCAGGCGATCGGCTGCGCGTGGTGCCGGCGGTCGTGCGGATCGGCGTACTCGGCGGCGCACCGGGAGCACATGGGGAAGCCGGCCATCGTCGTGGCGGGTCGGTCGTAGGGCAGGTCGAGTGTGATGGTGAAGCGCGGGCCGCAGTTCGTGCAGGTGATGAACGGATGCCGAAACCGCCGGTCGCCCGGGTCGGCGAGCTCGCGCAGGCAGTCGGCGCACGGAGCGGTGTCAGGCGACACCAGGGTGCGGACGCCGGCATCCGGGGTGCTGTCCTCGATCACGAAACCCGTTCCGCCAGTGGGCGGCACATTCCACGCGGTCAGCGACGAGACGACGGCGAGCGGTGGTGGCTCGTGCACGAGGCGACGCTCGAACTCCGTGACCGCATCGAGCCGGCCCTCGACCTCTACGTGCACCCGCGACGAGGTGTTGGCGCACCGTCCGACCAGCTGCAGCTCGCGGGCCAGCCGGGCCAGGAAGGGGCGCATGCCGACGCCCTGCACGACCCCGGTCGCCTCGATGACGCGGCGGACCCGGGGCGCACCCGTGTCCGGCTGGTCTGGCACACCCCCACGGTAGGCCCGGGCGCCGGTGTGTCCGGCGGCCACCCGTGCGACAGTGGGGACGTGCACGAGCTGGCACTGTGCGGTTCCATCTACGAGGTCGTCGACCGGGCCCGCGACGGCCGGGCGGTCGAGACGGTCGAGCTGACCGTGGGACAGCTTCGTCAGGTCGTGCCGGAGACGCTCGTCGCGTGCTGGGAGGTGGTCACGACGGACACGCCATTGGCCGGTTCGGTGCTGCTGATCGACCACGTGCCCGTGAGCATCTGGTGCTCCGCGTGCGGCAGCACGAGCACCCTGGGCGAGGTGCTGTTCGTCGCATGCGCGGACTGCCGGTCGCCGGCCGTGCGTGTCATGACCGGCGAGGAGTTTCTCGTCGCTGCACTGGAGGTGGCCGATGGGTAGGTTCCACCGGCACGACGACGGCACCGAGCACACGCACGGCGGTGCGGATGCCGTGCACGGCGACGCCGTGCCCGGCATCCGGCACGGCGACGCCGCGGACGTCGGTGACCACTCGGGGTACCGCACCGGCCTGGAGCGGGTGGAGGTGCTCGAGCGGATCTTCGGCGAGAACGACGTGGCCGCGGCCCGAAACCGCTCTGCCCTCGACACCGCCGGCGTGGTCGGCGTGAACGTGATGTCGTCGCCGGGTGCCGGCAAGACCGCGCTGCTCGCCCGGACGCTGCCCGAGCTCGCGGCGCGCGGCATCCGCGCGGGTGTCGTCGTCGGCGACATCGAGACTGCCCTGGACGCCGACCGGCTGGCCGGCTTCGGCGCCCAGGTCGCACTGGTGAACACCGGCGCCGGCTTCGGTGGTGAGTGCCACCTCGACGCGCCCATGGTGGCTCGCGGGATGGCGGGCCTCGACCTCGAGGCGCTCGATGTCGTCTTCGTCGAGAACGTCGGAAACCTGGTGTGCCCCGCGGAGTTCGACGTCGGTGCGCACCACCGGGTCATGGTGTCGGCGGTGACGGAGGGTGAGGAGAAGCCGCTGAAGTACCCGGTGATGTTCCGCGCCGTGGAGGTGGTGCTGGTCAACAAGGTGGACCTCGTGCCGTACCTCGACGTCGACCTGGACCTGTTCGAGCGCAACGTGCACGCGGTCAACCCGGCGGCGAGCCTCGTCTACCTCAGCGCCCGGACGGGGGAGGGTCTGGACGCCTGGCTGGGTTGGCTGGACGGCATCCGGCCTGGTGCCTGAAACTCGGCCCCCAGTACTGGTGGGGGAGTGTGACCATCCGGTCATGTCCCACCACCCGAGGGGTGGCCCTTCCTGGTCAGCTCGCACGTGGCTTTGCAGCCGTCTGATCGGTCGACGGTGCCGCTGGCCACCTGCTCGCCCTTGCCCGGAGTGCGGCGCCGACAGCGCCCACGATGAGCGCGACGGCGGCGGCGGTGATGGGAGAGGTCGGGACGAGAGCCGTTGCGATGGTGGCAGCTGATCGCCAGAAGATCTCGAAACCGTCGCCGACGAGCTCTGCCACGGCATCCGAGTTTGTCTGGGTACCCCTGAGTCCTTCGAGGACGTACCTCGAGGCGGTCAGGGCCGCTGCGGTCAGGACGATCAGGATGCAGGCCACTGCCCAGGCGAGCAGCCGAGTGCGCGGGCGCATGCCGAGAATCGCGAGGAGGACCCCGGTCGCCACTCCGGTGAACATCACGATCGCCAACGGCAGCCAGGAGAGCGCGCTGACGCCCACCACGGTGACGACACCAAGGCCGAGCCACCCGCCCACCACCACCACCAGCACAGACGCCGCCAGGGTGCGCGGGGCGGGTGAGCCGAGCGAGACGGCCAGCCCCAGGAGAAGTCCGAGCAGGGAGCCGCCAACCGTGAGGATGATGCAACCGCGCTGCTCGAGGTCAAGGGAGCTGACCCATGCGCTGGGATCGGCCAGTGGCCCGACCGACTGCCACACCGCGTACATCGTGGCGGCCGTCGCCCCCAGCGTCGCCAGCGAGGACATCAGCCACCGGCGACGCAGTCGTTCCCGGTACCAGACAGGGGAGGAACCAGGCCGCGAACGCGAGGAGCGCTACCGGCCACGCATGCAGCCGGGCCGCGGACCCCGGCACGGTCCCGCTCGGCCCGCGCGCCTCAGCCGAACGCTCGAACTCGTGCCCCGGCGTGTCGGTAGGGCCAGCGCCCCGGCCCTCGCCGCCCCCTGTCGCCCGCTCGCCCGACACCCTTGCTCCTGACGTCACCCTCGCCCCCCCGTCGCGCACCGCGACCGGTCGGCCGTCGGCACGTTCGCCGTCGACCTCATCAGAGGTGGCCTCCTGCGTCAAAACGAAGCAGCGGACGGCCAGCATCACGCGGCGCTGCGGCGCAGGCCGGCTGATGCCGAACGCCGAGCGCATTCGTCCAGCCTCGGACGAGCGGGAGTGGACGGAGGCGGAGCGCGCCTTGGCGTTGCCGCCTTTCCCTTGGTGACGCCCGCGTAGATGTCGCTGGCTGCGAGCGCGCCAGCCGTTGTCCACCAATCGAGTTCAGTCCCACCTTGGTGAAGTTGATTCAGATCAGCTCGCATCCGTGAATCAGTGGACGACTGGCGGACCTCAGGCACGGGTACTAACACCAACGTTCGATTGTCACTGGTACCGCGGCGAACGGACTCTGGTATCCCCCCACAGGGGAGCAGGGGAACAGGACACCTTCAAGTTCCGGTTCACCAGGAGACTCCATGAACAAGTTTGCTGCGGTTGCCACATCCACCGCCACCCTTGCGGTCCTCGTCCTCAACCCGGGCTCGGCGTCGGCCAGCGGCGGCGGGTCATCCGGCACCTGGCCGGCCGCATTCCCGCTTCCCACCAACCCTGGCACGGTGGTCTCGCAGAGCTCGACCATGGCTGTGGTGAGGTCCACCGACACGGTGGGGGTCGTCACGGCCAAGCTGGACGGCCTGTACATCACGAAGATGGGTTGCATCCGAAGGCTCGGGGTGAACAGGCCGAGGGACTACCTCTGCTACAACCCCGCGACACGCAAGTCCGACGAGGTCCTGTTTTCGTTTGCCTCTCTCGACCCTAGGGTGACCGATCCTTCCCGCTCGCACACCACCGCCTTCTTCTTCAAGGGCTGACCTGGCCTCGCCTTGCTCGGGGGTGTGGCGCTGAGCGGTCAGGGCTGGTTGTGTGGAGCCGTGACCACTCGGGAGGCCCCCAACGCGCCCGTCACGTCACCGAACCCACAGCGAAGGAGACCAGCGATGAACTTTCTCGAACTTGAGGAGAAGCGACGGCTGCGCCGAGAGGAGGCGGCTGCGCGCCTCCACGCCCTCGCCGACGCCCTCGCCAGTAACAACGAGGTGGAGTTCGAGCGCGGCGACCTCCGCTTCACGGTGCACGTGCCGGACGAGGTGGACTTCAAGCTCGAGATCGAGATAGGTGCCGAGGAACGAGAGATCGAGATCGAGCTGACCTGGTGACAGCTCGCGGCGAGCCGCCTTCCCGGTGGATCGGCGTGAGGTCAGCTGGCGGGGGAGTGACGCACTGCCGCCGAGGGTGCCACTGACGAGTCAGGGCCAGAGAACCCCAGCATTTCGCAGCATCAGCTCGGAGTTGGCATCCCTGCCTTCCTGCGGGTCGGGTGACGGCTCGACGTACTGGGTCGTCCCCAGGTCCTCTGGCAGGACTCGCGGCAGGTCGATGTGGACTCGACGTTGAAGATCCTGCCGATCTGACTGCTGCGATGCGCCCATGTCCGCCTCCATGGCCAATGGTGGCACAGGGCGCTGTCTCTGCCCTCGATGGATGGCTGAGCACGACTGTGTACCTGCGTCACTCCTGGGTCGTGTCCCGGGAGGCGGCGGTCAGCTCCCGGCGGCGAACGAACACAGCGAGCGCAGTGGCCTCCACCTTCCACTAGCTACCGGATCGAGTGGCGTTCCCTCGGCTCCGGTGATGAATCCGGTGATCGCACCTGCGAGCCCAGCTGCGGACGCGTGCGATGACCTCAGTGGTCCTGGGCGCTGTCCGGATGCCGTGGTCGCGGCTGCCTTCGTGCACCGTGAGGTTGTCGTTCGTGGTGGTAGCGATGATGAGGCCCTTCGGGAGTAGAGATCGAGTTCGCTTTGGCTCGCGACGGACGGCAGCTGCGGCTCCGTGCGCCGCCGAGCCCCTGCCCGGGAAGCCACGGCCGCTGATTCGTCAACCCGAACCGCGCGGCCGCCTCGGACAGCGCCTTCACGCCTCTGTCTCGGGTCGTGTGGTTGGCGTCCTTCTCTTGCCTACCCGCTCACCGGTCGGTGATGCAGTGGCGGTGGCAACATGCCGCCCGCGGGCCACGCAGGTTCGTCCTTCGGCGGCGGCATCGAATCCCTGCAACGCCTTGGGTGGATGCCGCTCGCGTCAGTCGACCGGCACCAGGACTCGGCGGGCTGGAGCTCGAGGAACAACCGATGAGGTCGCTCTCGCAGACCCCCAAGGGCATCCCTCACAGGCGTCTGTCGACGATACCGGGGTAGACGGCCTGGCAAGCGTGCAGGAGCGGCTCGAGCCCGAGTGCTCGTGACCTGGAGCCCGACACCTTGAGCTTGCGGAAGAGCATCGCTTTGCCGAGCGGCAGCGTGCCCAACAGCAGTTCGTGCATCGAGTCGGCGCTCAGGTCGGCCGTGAGCGTCGCGTCGACGCCGATGGGCTCGAAGGTCGTGGCGACCGGCCGGGTCCTGCCGTCGACCCAGATGTCGGTCGAGGGGTCGCGCAAGCGGAAGTTGATCACCATCTGCTGGGCGACGAGCCCGTCCATACCGTCGTCGTCGGCGACGTCGTCGAACATCTCGGAGAAGACAGTTCGAAGCTGCTCGGCGTCGTCGTAGTTGCGTCCCACATCCGGAACCCTAGGGCCTGGCTGTTCATGGTGGGGTGTGGAGGCGACCCCGAGCGCCCCCCGTTGGATGTTGGATCGACGCATCCCCGCCTACCCGCCATCCCCGACGCCGCGGCTGGCCGTCACTTCCTGGCTACCGAGCGACATCGATGCGTTGTATGAGCTGCACTCCGACGCGCAGACGATGACGTTTGTCCGCCACGGGCGCCCCGAGTCCCGGGCAGAAGTCGCCGAGGTGGTTCATCAGTACCTGGCCGAGCAGGAAGATCTCGGGTGGACGAAGTGGCGAGTGAGCGACCACGACGATCAGCTGGCGGGTCGAGCGGGCTTCGGCGCTCACGACGATGGCCGGGTGCTCGCCTACCTGGTCGCGCGCACCCGCTGGGGGCAGGGCCTCGCTACCGAGGTAGCGGCGGCGCTGGTGGGCTGGCACCTCGCACACGCAGGCGCGGTCCCTCTGCGAGCCATCGTCGCGGTCGGCAACCATGCGAGCGTCAGGGTCTTGGAGAAGGTCGGCTTCGCCGAGGTGGGCCAGGAAGACGTCGAGGGCACGACGTGCCTGTCCTTCATCCACCAGGGCCGGAGCTGGCCCGCCACCGAAACGCCGAGGGTCATGCCGCCATCCGGCACCGGGACTCACGCGGCGCATCTCAGCCACCCAACTGGTGCGTGAGTCCAACATCAGTGGCGCAGCGGAGCGAAGTGGAGTGCCAGATCCTTTGCGCCAGGGGGGCGTCAGGAGGGGAAGTCGTGCCCGGCATCCAGACGCAGTTGGAGCAGGACATCCAGGGCCACCGAGTCACCGTCCCGGCCACCCGCGCCGACCTGGAGCGGGGCGTCGCTGGGCTCGACGTGGACGCCGGCCAACCGTGCGCGCAGGCTTGGCGCCACGACGAGCACGTACCAGCGGCCGTCCGTGCCGACGGCAGCCCGGTGGTCCCGTCGCACGTACCAGCCGACGACGTCGGTGCGCACGCTCCCGCCGCCGCTGTAGGGCAGTGCCCGCAGCCGGGTGGGCTCGACGCCCGCCGACCGCATCGCCTCGGCGAAGGCCGCCACCATCGGGGCCGTCCGCCGCGCCTCAGCCTCCGCCGCCCGCGCTGCGGCGGCGTGGTGGTACTCGGCGTTCTCCCGCGCCTGGCGGCGACGGACGGCGGCCGGGTCGGTGGGCTCGCTCTCCGGGCTCATCGGCCGATCATCGCAGCGAGCGCGGCCATCTGTCGGCGCGGGTGTCGGCAGTGAGCAGGCGAAGCCGCCGATCGCGTCAGGCGCGCCCGACGCGCCATGAGCCACCCGAAAGTGAGCTCCATCGTTCAGACATCCACCGTCGCCCTCGCCGAGCTCAACGCCGCGTACGCGGTGGCGGTACGGGCGCCCGGACCTTTCGTCTTCGGTCTGACGGCAGATGATGGGCCTATCGGGTTCGCAAAGGTGGATACCGAAGTCTGCGTCGCCCACGTCCCACTCGTTGGTTCGGGCTGCGCGACTCGGATCGTGCTCACCCGGTGCGGACCCAAGGTTGGCGCCGGCCCTCAGACGCGAAGAGACCCAGCCGCACGGCCAGATTCCTCACCGCCATCTGGCAGCAATGGACTCTCAGGAGCTTCTCGCCGGGCGCGGGTGCAGGGGGGAGGGCTGCCGTTGCCGTCTCGGCGATGCCCAGGAGGTCCTCGGTGGTGCCGCCATCGCGGGCACAGCCGGACATGCCGCGCGGGTGTGCGTGGCCTGTCACGCTGCATGGGTGGCCGCGTCGGTGTCCCATCCACTGTGGCTCGGTGGCACAGCCCCGGGCGAGGAGGTCGATCGTGCCTGAGTACCTGACTCCGGGTGTTGACATCGAAGAGGATGCCGTCCGGCCTCGCTCGATCGAAGGCGTGCCGACGAGCACGCTGGGGATGGTCGGCACGACCGAGTACGGCCCGGTGCCGCACCCATCGACCGATGATGGGCAGGTGTCCGGGCCGGTGCTGGTCACCAGCGTGGGAGAGTACGAGCGCTTCTACGGCGGCATCACGAATCGGTCGACGCCGTGCCGACTCGCTCTCGCGGCCCGCGCTTTCTTCGCCAACGGCGGGCAGCACCTGTACGTCCAGCGGGTATTCGTCCCCACCACTGTCGGTGCGGGGAGCGGCCCTGACGACGACATCGCGCGCATCGACCTCCCGTTGGGCGCCGACGACCCCGTGGTGAGGTGGGAGGCGCGTTGGCCCGGCGCGGCGGGGTCGCGCATCCGGGTGGTCTCCCGCTTCCGGCGCAGCGACGACATCCAGGTGGGTGGTCAGCTGCCCGGCCTGCTGCCGGGCTCCGTGGTCGAGACCGCGGCACTGGTCGAAGGGCAACCACCCGCACTGGCCGAAGACCAAGCGCCGGTGAACCTTCAGGTGGTGACCGAGGTCGACGGGGTGCTCGCCTTGCGTGACGAAGCCGGCGCGGTCACCGCGCCGACGCCGGGGCAGGCTGCCTTCCACGTCACCGTCGACGTCGAGGTGCATCTCGACGATCGCGTGGACGTCTACGGGGAACTGGAGCTCGGGGCCGAGCACCCGCGTTACGTCGAGACGGTGCTGCACTCCGCCGCACCATCCGACGCGAGCTGCCCGGTGTGGCTTCGCGGCCCGGTAGCCGCGGCAGGGTCATCTCCGTCTGTGCCGTCGGCGGCGCTCCTGGCCGCTCTGGTGTCCCCCGGGGAGCAGGGTGTCCAGCTTGTCGGTGGCTCGGACGGCGACGAGCTGACGCCGGTTGCCCTGCGGGGTCACGACGGTGAACCCGACACCTCGTCCCCAGCCACCGGGCTCAGCGGCGCTGTCCGAGGTCGAGGACGTCGCCGTCGTCGCCATGCCCGACAGTACGTACTTCCGTGATGCACAGAGCGCCGCGGAGGCGGTGGACGCACTGATCGCGCACTGCGAAGGGGCCCGCTTCCGGTTCGCGCTGATCGACCCGCCCGAGAACAGCACTGTCTCCGAGGTGCTGGCGTTCCGCTCGAGGGTCGGCACCGCGTACGCCGCCCTGTACTACCCGTGGCTGCGCGTCAGCGACCTCCTTCGGACCCCTGGTGACGGGTTGCCGCCCCCGCCCGTTGCGGTCCCACCCTCGGGCGCGGTGGCCGGCGTCTTCGCCCGCTCGGACCGGGAGGAGGGCGTGCACAAGGCACCCGCCAACCACCTGGTGCGCGGCAGCACAGACCTTGCTGCACCCGTCTCTGCGCGCGAACTGGAAAGGCTCAACCCCGAGGGCGTCAACGCGCTGCGCTTCGTCGAGAGGCGCGGCAACGTGGTCTGGGGCGCCCGGACGCTCTCGTCGGACCCCGAATGGAAGTACGTGAACATCAGGCGCCTGTTGATCTACCTCGAGCACTCTATCGACAAGGGCACACGGTGGGCCGTGTTCGAGCCCAACGACGAACGCCTCTGGGTGAAGATCCGGAGCATGGTCGAAGCTTTCCTCGGCTCCGTCTGGCGCTCCGGTGCACTCATCGGCACCGCCCCGGACGAAGCCTTCTTCGTACGCTGCGACCGCACCACCATGACCCAGAACGACCTGGACAACGGCCGGCTGGTCTGCGAGGTCGGGATCGCACCTGTCCACCCGGCAGAGTTCGTCATCGTCCGGATCGGTCAGTGGACCGCCGACGCGCAGGCCGCCCCTGACCGCCCCGACGGTTGAGCCCGGCCAGACTGCTGAAGGCGCGAGGAGAGCCCGCCACTGGGTGTCGGCACGTGTGCGATCACGGGAGCGTGCCGACCTGAGCAAATCGCGACCGAGGCCCCTCACCGCTGGGCGGCGGTAAGACGTGTTGTGGATGTCACCTCGTGCACATCGCTGAGATGGGTCCTTTGCAACCAGCGGCGGAGACATGATGATCTGAAGGGACTCCTCGCTCTGCCGTACCCCCAGGGCTGCCGGAACGACAAGGGGCCCCTGCCCGCCCACCGCGGCCCATTTGTTGGGCGCTGACAATGAAGGGCGCCACCCCATGGGTTTCATCTCCAACACGAGATCTGCTCGGCCGCTGGTGGCGGAGCAGGCTGCCGCACTGGTGCGCAGCGGTGACTGGGTGGATTACGGTGCCGTTCTGGGGCAACCGGATTCGTTCGACGTCGCGCTTGCTGCGCGGGTTGACGAACTGAGGGACGTGAGCATCAGGGGTTGTCTGAGCATGCGGCCGCGAGCCGTCCTGCAGGCCGATCCGGGCCGGGCGCATTTCTCTTTCAACAACTGGCACCTCAGCGCCTATGACCGCACGATGAGCGATGCCGGGCTACAGGACTACATTCCATGCAACCTCGGAGAGATCCCGGACTACTACCGCCGGTTCCTTGACCCCCCGGACCTGATGGTGGTCAAGACACGCCCGCTCGACGCTGATGGGTACTTCAACTTCGGGGTGACGAACATGTGGCACGGGGCGGTCGCGTCGCGTGCCAGGGTGGTCGTGGTCGAGACCAGCGATGCTGTCCCGCATGTGTACGGCGTGCAGAACGGCCTGCACATCAGCGAGGTCGACTACGTCATCGAGGGTGATGGGCGCCCACTGCCGGAGCTGCTCAGCCCGCCACCCACTGAGGTCGACCGGGAGGTAGCCCGGCTGATCGCCGGCGAGATCGACGACGGTGCCTGTCTCCAGATCGGGATCGGCGCCATGCCCAATGCCGTGTGCTCCCTGCTGATGGACAGCGGCGCGCGCGACCTCGGCATCCACACCGAGATGCTCACCGACGGCATCATCGACCTGTACCAGGCCGGCGTCGTCACGGGCGCAGCCAAGACATCGGACCCCGGGCTCATCGTGTGCAGCTTCGGCCTGGGATCGCAAAGGCTGTACGACGCCATCGACCGCAACCCCGACATCTCCTGCCAGCCGGTCGACGTCACCAACCTCCCCCACGTCGTCATGCAGAACGAGCGACTGATCGCGATCAACAACACCACCCAGATGGACCTGCAGGGGCAGGCTGCCAGCGAATCGAGCGGGCACCGGCACATCAGCGGCTCTGGGGGCCAGTTGCAGTTCGTCCGCGGTGGTTACGCCTCGCTCGGCGGGAAGTCGTTCCTGTGCATGTCCTCGACCTTCGAGCGGACCGACATCCGCCGCAGCCGCATCGTGCTGAACCTCACCCCCGGAAACGTGGTGACTGCTCCGCGAAGCGACGTCATGTACGTGGTCACCGAATACGGGATCGTGAACCTCAAAGGCAAGTCCGTCCCCGAGCGTGCCAAGGCGATGATCTCCCTGGCCCACCCCGATTATCGAGACGACCTCGAGCGCGAGGCCCGCGCCAACGGACTCATCCCCAGATCCTTCGCCTGAACTCCTCATCGACCCGCCAGCAACAGCGAACACCACACACGCGAGTGAAGCGAACCCGCCGCTGCAACGCCGGGGACAGCCGGAGGATCCGCGGCGCTGAGACTGTGACCAGCGGCCGCTGGCAACATCGGCGGCGCCCTACGGCATCGTGCATCCGCTAAAGGTTCGCGCCGATGCTGCCCACGTACATCTCGACCTGGTCCAGACGGTGCGCGAGGTACAGGGGCGCCAGCAGCATCAGGAGCACGTGCGCACCAAGCAGCGCGATGGCAGTGCCGGTGCTCACCGGTTCCTGAGCCACGCCTTTCCGACTCCCTTTGGCGCTTGTACCGGTCTTCGTCGATGCTGTTCGTCGGCCCCTAGTTGTGACGTCGCCTCGGTAGGTTGGACCGGCTCTTCGCGAGGCCGATCGCAACAACGCCATCGCGGCCGCGGTGGAGGTCAAGCGGCGATAGCGTCTGATCCAGCACGTCCTCAAGTTGGCATCGGAGCGCAGGTGGCAAGTCGCCGAATTCGCATGGTCGCAAGCCTGATGATCTGCTTGGGCCTGACGGGCTGTGCCGGCAAGGTGATTGTCGCCGGTGACGTCTCAGTGCTCGTGTCCGAGAGAGCTACGAGCGGAATGGACGCCCTCGGTGGTGGCCGCCTGGAGGTTGTCGGTGGGTGCCTCGGCGCCGGTGGCTCTGTGATCGTCTGGCCTCATGGCACCAAGGTTGTCAATGAAGACCCGCTCACCATCGACATCCCGGACAACGGCACCTTCACCGTTGGTGAGGTAGTTCGAGTCGGCGGCGGGTTTGTCCTTGAGCATTCCCCAGGCGACCGGGCGGCCGACCCGTTCGAGGTGGCCGGCGTGACCGTTCCCACTTCCTGCTCCGAACACGATGTGTTCCTCGCTCGCTGAGCGCAGTTGCCCCACCGCAGATGAAGTCACCAGGCGGCCGAAGAAGACGCACCCCTTGGCATTGAGGTTCGGGGTGCGGCTCACGCGACCGAGGCAGTGGCCGGGTCGGCGTTCAGGGATAGCGGATGGTGCCGTCGTCCATCGTGTCGGCCAGCGTGCGCGCCACCTCGGACGGCGTCCTGCGGAACTTGTCCACGATGTGTCGGGAGTCGATCTCAACCTGGTCGAACTGGCGCCAGCTAGGGCAGCCCGGCGTTTGTCCGCCAGAACTCGACGATGGCCTCGGTCGCGTTGAAGTGGGTCGCCACCGGCGGGTTCGCCGCGGTGGTCGGGGTGGGCCAGTTGTGGCCGCCGTTGAGAACGGTGCCATGCAGGTAGGTCTCAATCCCCGCGAACTCCTGCAGCACCACCTCGGTCAGACCCGTGCTACCCGGGATCAGCGTCGTGGCGGCGGGCCCGCCCGCGACTCCGTTGCGGTTGAGCATCTCGGTCAGCGTGAAGAACGGCAGTGTCTCGTCCAGCCTCTGCTCCTGCTGGGTGAACGGCGGCCGGTAGCCGGTGTCGGCGGTGCCCTGGATGTAGGCCACCGGCGCGGGCGCCGGCATCGCGCCGGTGGCGGCCAGGTGCCGCCGGTACTGGATCACCTTGTCCGGGTCCAGCGCCTTGCCCACGGCCGCGAAACCCCGGAAGGACGCGCTGAGGTCGGAGTTGAGCAGCTGCCACACCATTCCGCCGCCGTTGGAGAATCCCGCCACATAGATCCGGGCCGGGTCGGCGGTCACCACCGGCACGGCGACCGACGTGGTGGCGTAGAGGCGGTTGGTCAGCTCGGCGACGAGGCTCTGGACGAAGTGGAGGTCCAGGGTCGGGAAGGCGCTGTTCCCGGGCCCGTAGTGCACCCACTCGTCGTCGAGCTCAGGGTGGGTCTGCGGGAAGACCAGCAGGTAGTTCTCCACGAGGGCCGGGACCGGCGCCGGCGGTCGGACGCCCCAACGCGCCGCGATGTTGGCGACGTCCTGGCCGCCCCCGTGGAACACGATGATCGCAGGGATGCTCGCCCCAGGCGGGTTGTTCGGCACCTCGATGTTGTAGGTGCGGGTGACCGGCGCGTTCACCGGCTGCGCTGTCAAGAGGGCCATCGGCGTTCTCCTCGAGGTGGGCAGCCAGTCGGCTGCATATGCACAGGAGCGCGACGGGTACGCGGTGATACCCCGCAGGTGTCTATCGGTGGCCTCGGCCCTTGACGCAGCGATCGGGTTTCGCGCCTGTCGCGACACGTGGTGGCGGAGCGGGATCGCCAGGATCGCGCTGACCTTCCCCGGGGGAGGAAACCGGGCCGAATACTGAGTGATGGGCGGTCTTGGGCTCGGGGTGGGGCTCGCGGTGTGAGGGCGTGACCGATCGGCCGGTTCGGTCCGGCTCTTCCACGGTGGGGTTGTTCCTTGGGGCTTTGGGGGCCGGGGTGGTCAGGTCGTGGCTGCGGCCCAGAGGTCTTGCCAGGCCGGTGCCCAGGGCCAGTGTTTGGGTAGGTGCAGCACCAGGCGTCGAGCAGTGGACGCGATCCGGGCTGGTACGGCGATCAGGTGGGTTTGCAGGGTCGCCCAGCGGGCGGTGGCGTGCCTGGTGGAGGCGGCTGCTCCGGCGGCGCGTAGCAGGTTGAACGCGATGCAGCCCAGGGTGAGCCAGGCGGCGTTGGCGGTGAACCGTCCTGAGGGTGCGTGGGCCAGCGGTCCGCTCTTGAGCTCGGCGATGACCTGCTCGATGATGGCGTGCTCGCGGTGGGTGGTGTCGGCGTCGGTGGTGCTCAGCGTGGAGTTGGTGATGAACGCGTGGTGGCGGTGGGTGGCGAACAGCTCGCCTTGTTCGCTGCCGTCGCTGGCGCGCGGTTGCAGCCGTTTGACCCGGCGCACCACCAGGCGGCAGGTGACCTGGTGCTTGATGGGGTGGGAGGTGAACGCGGTGAAGTCGACCTCGGCGATCTGGGCGTCGGACACCCATCGGCCGGCGAGCTGGTCGAACACCGCGCGGGGGTACTTGATCGGGGTCCAGGCGTCGTCGTCGATGCTGGCGATCGCGGCCTTGACCTGCGGGTTCATCCGGGCCGTGACCGAGAACCACGCCTTCGCCGAGATCGTGGCGGCGATGACGTCGCGGCGGTAGTACGCGGAGTCGGCGCGGACCATCACCTGCCCGGTGGCCCGGGCGGCGCGGGCGGTGCTGATGGCGTCGCCGATCAGGCGGGGCGCGCCGTGCCCGCTGATGGTGTTGCCCTTGCGCAGCCGGGCGGCGGCGATCACCGGGGCGCAGGTTGGGGAGGACAGCGCCGCGACCTGCGCGTTGACGCCCTTGACCTTGCTGTACCCGTACGCGGCTCCTTGCTTGGCGTAGCCGTGGACGCGCGCGATGGTGTCGTCGACGTCGATGAACGCCATCGCGTCCGTGCCTGCGAGCAACCTGCGGCACGCACCGGGCGAGGCCGGTCAGGGTGCGGGCGTGCACGGCGTCGAGCTGGCGGACGTGACCGAAAGTGAACGCGCGCAGGAACGTGCCGTACGTCGAGGGGGCGCGCACCCCACCAAAGACCTTGGTCATGCCGCCGTGGCGCACCACGTCCAGGTCGTCGATGCTGTCCGCGCCGGCGAGCATCCCGGCGACCACCCCGGCCGCTTTCACCGCGGCGTTCGGGTTGGGCACGCTCAGGTGCTCCTGGAGCAGGGTGTGCAGGCCGGCGCGTTGCGCCAACCGCATCACCGGGACCAGCCCGGCCGAACCGATCAGGTTCGGGTCGTCGAAAACCGCGGATACCTTGTGCGATGCTTGCACTTGTCGGATGCCCCTTCGGACGTGACGGATCAGACCCTTAGCAAGTCCAATCCTGCCGTCCCGCAGGGGCATTCGCGTGTCACGACCCGCTACAACCGCCCACCCATCGGTGGATCAGGGCTGAGTGGGGCGGCCTCGACGGGCGTCACGCGGCGGACGGGCACGACCATCGACGAAGGGCAAAAGCGCACTCGGCGATGAGGGCAAGGTGGCCCACGGACCAGACTGCGGACGACTCCCGGTTCGGCCACGGCGGCTGCGGATGCTGTTCGACGGGGGTGATGGGCGAGGCCTTCGGTATGAGTAGGAAGACCGTCGTCAAGTATCCGATGGGGATCGGCAACACCAGTGACGCCACGGAGTCGTACGCCAACCCGCTCAACGGGACGGTGTACATCAAGGAGGGTCAGCTGCACGCTCGGACGCTGCTCCACGAGTTCTTCCACACCTGGATGTACGAGCGGACGACCGGCGAGGACACGATGGCCTGGCAGCTGCTCAAGCACGGAACCGTCCATGCCTGCCGCGAGGCGACGACGTTGGTGCCCTTCAACGAGGCCTTCGCTGAGTTCGCGGCGTACCGGATGCTCAAGCTGCTGTCCGACGGCTCGCTCACGAAGTTCATCGAGGACAACAGCCAGAGCAACCCGGTCATGCCGTTCTCCCGCAACCACCTTGGGTCGCCCCTCGCACCGTGCGAACGCAACCTCGACAACATCGACTACACCGAGGACGGCTGGTACGGCCTGTTCACGCTGCTGATGTACGACGCAATGCGCATGCTCGACGTCAACGTGACCGGAACGTATGCCGCATTCGTCCGGGCCGTGCCGGTGAACGGCCGGGACGTCGACACCGATCTCACCTTCCGGCAGATCCTCGACAGCCTGGCGGTCCACGGGGGCGTCCGCGACCACACTGGGGGCCTGCGCGATCCGTTCTGATCCACGCAGTGGAGGCCGGCGCGCTGGCAACACCTGTGGGGTAGGCGCCCGTTGTGCAGGCGAGTTCGCCTGCACAACGGGCTGCGGACCTCGTTGACGTGGCGCGCAGGACCTTGGCGCGCCCAGTGCTGGAACGACGCAGGCAGCAATTCCTCGACCGCGTCGACCATCGCAGTGAACCGGTTTTCCCGCTCGGGGACGTAGCCCGATTGCTGCGCATCCCAGCGCCGTAGCCAGCCACGCCGGTCGATCCCCTCATCAGGGTGCGACTGGCATCAGGCCTTCGTGTGTTTGTTCTGGACGGCGCGGCCCGCGTCTGTCGCCAGTCGAGCGAGGACCGCAGCGCGAGTGGCTGGATCGAGGGCAACCAGCTGAGCTTCGATGTCATCGACGGTCGCCAGCGCCAGGCCGCGCTTGTCGCGAACCTTTGAGGCGGCCACCGCCAGGACCACCGCGGCGGCAATCAGCAGTACGACACGCACAACGACTCGTGGCTCGTTCATCGACGTACCCCTGACTGTGGACGCGATCCCGGTTGGCGCGGCAACTCACACACTATGTCGCCACACCTTCGAGGGGACGCGTTTGCATGGACTCGGGATGCACCGAACCCGCCCCGAATGCCCCAGGCCGCGGACGGCCCGATCAGGCCACGCCGGTGTTAGTGGGTGGTGAGCCAAGCCCGAGCGGCGGCAACACGGCCATGACCACTAGCCCACCCTGGGGGCATCTGAAGCCCATGGCGCCGCCTACGTTCAGCCCGATCGGTGGCGCGAGCTTCCCACGATGCCGTCTGCGGGCCGGATGAACGAGTACGTGCTGTGTTCGCGGACACCAAGGCTGCGGCGGGCGCGGTGAACGGGCTGCGTCAGGAGTAGGTGACCTGTCGTACGCGCCCCGACCCAGGGTTCGACATCACCGGCTCAACC
>CAWDBL010000015.1:0-21751 GCA_963800505.1 uncultured Actinomycetota bacterium | reverse complement strand
GGGCGTAGAGACGCGGCTCCCCACGCCAAGCGCGGCTGCATCACGCCCTCGGAGGGGCGTCAGCCGGGGAGGCCGCTTGCCGCGTCGTCGTAGTAGGGCCGGTTGCGCAGCGCGGCGGCCGCCGCCTCGTCGAGGCAGACCACCGTGTCCGGGTGCCACTGCAGCACGGACGCCGGCACCGACGCAGTGAGCGGCCCCTCGAGCGCCGCCGCGACGGCATCCGCCTTGGCGTCACCGGTCGCGACCAGCACCAGCCGGCGCGCCTCGAGGATCGTCCCGAGCCCCTGCGTCACGCAGTGGGTGGGCACGTCGTCGACGTCATGGAAGAAGCGGGCGTTGTCACGCCTCGTGCGGTCAGACAGCCGCTTCACCCGGGTGCGCGAGGTCAGCGCCGACCCCGGTTCGTTGAACCCCAGATGCCCGTTCGCGCCGATGCCGAGCACCTGCACGTCGACCCCGCCGAGCTCGCGGATCCGGTCCTCGTAGGCCGCGGCTGCCGCCATCAGCGTCGGCACGTCGCGCCCGGACCCATCCGGCACCGCGAGCCGCTCCGGAGCCAGGCCGATCACGCCGCACACCTCGCGCAGCAGCACCTGGCGGTAGCCCTCGGGATGACCGGGCGGCAGCCCGACGTACTCGTCCAGGGCAAACCCGTAAGCACCCGAGAAGGAGGCCTCACCCCGCGCCACGGCAAGGCCGAGCTCGCGGTACAACCCCAGCGGCGACGACCCCGTCGCCAGCCCGATGACCGGCGCGCGCCCCCCATCCGACGGCACCCGCTCGAGCACCGCCACGGCAGCTCGCCGCGCCGTCTCCTCAGGGGAGGAGCAGACCACGACCTCCATCAGGCGCTCACCCCCACCGGCTCGGTGGAGCCGGGCAGCAGCGCAGCACCGATGGCGGCCACCGGCACGTCGCCGTCGAGCACCCGGATCCTCGACACCAGGTCGAGCCGGCGCAGGAACGGCGAGCCCGTCGCCCGGGCATCGATGTCGGCGGCCAGCGCCGCCTCGAGGGCGAGCGGGTCGCGCGCGACGCCGCCCCCGATGACGACGAGCTCGGCGCCGGTCACGACCAGCACCTGCACGGCCAGGGCGATGCCGTGCGCCAGCGTCCCCACGACGGCACGCGCCCGCTCGTCACCGGCCGCGGCGGCCGGGAACAGCTCGGCCGCGGGCCGCGACCACATCCGGTGCAGCGCCGTGCCCGACGCGATGGTCTCGAGGCACCCGTCCTGGCCGCACGAGCACGGCACGCCGGAACCCACCGGCAGGTGCCCGATCTCGCCGGCCGCTCCGCCGGCGCCCCGCACCACCTCGCCGCGGTGCACGATCGCCGCCGCGAGCCCGGTGCCCACGTTGAGGTAGGCCGTCGTGCCGTCGGTGACCTCGGGGCGCACCGCGTGGTGCGCCCCGAGCGCGGCCGCCTTGACGTCGTTGTCGACGGCCGGCCGCCGCCCGGTGCCCGCCTCGATGCCGCCGGCGAGGTCGATGGCGTGAACCCCCAGGTTGACCGCGTGCCGGGCCCAACCGGTCTGCCGGTCGACCAGCCCGGGCATGCACGCGCCGACGTGGCCGATGTGGCCCCAGCCCCCGACCAGCGCCGCGGCCCGGTCGGCGACCGACACCGCCGTGTCGAGCACCTGCACGTTGCCGCGTCCTGAGGGCGCCGCGACCTGCGCGACGATGCCGCCGGACTCGTCGAGCACGAGCGCCGCGGTCTTGGTGCCGCCGATGTCGATGCCGAGCCTCACGTGGACACCTCACCACGAAGCAGGGCCAGCAGGGGCCGTGCCACGGCGGGGGAGCCGCCGAAGGTCTCGATGTCGGCGCCGCCGCGCGGCCAGCCGCACTCGACGAGCACGACGTCGTGACCCGCCGCACGCAGCCGCTCGACCACCGCGGATGCCGGGTGCCCGACACCGATCGCCCGGCCCACCACCGCGACCCGCGCGCCCGCCGGCACCTCGGCCTCGGCCACCGTCGCGCCGAGCGCCGCCGGCCCCCACGCGACGCCGCCGACCGCGAGGTTGGCGGTGCTCTCCACCTGGACGACGGCCATCGGGCCCGGTGTCGAGAGCCACACCCGCGCCGCGTCTCCGACGCGGAAGGCGCGAACGACGTTCTCCACAGACAGGGTTGGCGATGCGGCGAGGTCGGCGCGGATGCCGTGACGCGGCATCCGCTCGCTGGTCGCCGCCGCGAGGGCTCGCACCCGGACGGCGGCCTCGACCACGCGGTGCTCGGGCAGCCGCCCGGACCGCACCGCGTCCAGCACGGCTGCGTGCACCGCGGCATACGTCTCCGGCAGCGTCTGTGAGCCCAGGCAGAGCAGGTCGACACCGGCCACCAGGGCACGGACCGCGGCCTCCGGGATGCCGGTCTCGGCGCTGGCACCAGCCATGTCCAAGGCATCGCTCATGAGTACGCCCGAGAAGCCCAGCTCGTCGCGCAGCACGCCGATCACGGTGCGCGAGAACGTAGCCGGGCGGTGGGGGTCGAGTGCCGACACGATGATGTGCGACGTCATCACCGCCCCGACGCCGGCGTCGACGGCGGCCCGGAAGGGCGCCAGCTCACGCTCGTGCAGCACCTCGAGGGGTACGTCGACGCGGGGCAGGCCGTGGTGCGAGTCGACGGCGGTGTCGCCGTGGCCGGGGAAGTGCTTGGCGCAGGCCGCGACACCGGTGGACTGCAGCCCCTCGACCCAGGCCGCGGCATGGCGCGCCACCAGCACCGGGTCGTCGCCGAAGCTGCGCACGCCGATGACCGGGTTGTCGGGGGAGGAGTTGACGTCGACGTCGGGCGCCAGGTCGAGCCCGATGCCCAGCGCGGCCAGCTCGCCACCGATGCCGGCGGCCACGGCGCGGGTCGTCGCCGGATCGTCGAGCCGGCCGAGCACGCCGTTGCCGACGGAGGTCGAGCCGGCCGGGTAGTGCAGCCGGGTGACGTCACCACCCTCCTCGTCGACGGCGAGGAGGACGCCCGGCATCCGCTCGTGGAGGGTGGCGCACACTCCGGCCAGCCCGTCGGGCCCGGCCACGTTGTCGCCGTAGAGGCACACCGACACCAGCCCGTCGCCGCCGGCACGCACCAGCCAGTCGGGTACGTCGGGGCCCGGGAAACCGGGCTGGAGGGTGGCCGCGACGTCCGCGGACAGGGTCATCCCTTCACCGCCCCGCCGACGAGCCCGCTGCTCATCCGGCCCTGCACGATGAGGAAGAAGATGATGACGGGGACGGCGACCAGCGTCGACGCGGCCATCACCTGGCCCCAGTCGGTCTCGCGGCTCGCACTCGCCTGCACGAACCCACGCAACCACAACGGCAGCGTGCGTGACTGCTCCTCGGTCATCACGACCAGCGCCACGGTGAACTCGTTCCACGCCTGCAGGAAGGCGTACACGGCGGAGGCGACCAGGCCGGGGGCGAGCAGGGGGAAGGTGATCTTGAGGAACGCCTTGGTGCGCGAGAGGCCGTCGACCATGGCGGCCTCCTCGAGGTCGGCGGGCACGCCGGCGACGAAGCCGCGCAGCATCCAGATCGTGAAGGGCACGACCGCGGCGGTGTAGAGCACCGCGAGGCCGATCGCCTGGTTGAGCAGGCCGAGCGAGCTCATCATCTTGTACTGGGCGATGAACAGGCCCTCGGCGGGCAGCATCTGGATGAGCAGCAGGGCGAGCACGAAGGACCCGCGACCGCGGAACTTGAACCGGCTGATCGCGAGCGCGCCGAGGAAGGCGACCATGATCGCGGCCACCACGGTGGTGAGGGTGACGACCAGCGAGATGCTGAGCGCCGACCCGAACGAGGGCTCGGTGGCGACGGCGCGCAGGTTGTCGATCGACCCGCCGAAGGGCAGGAACGTGGGGTTGGCCGACTGGAGCACGACGTTGGGCAGGAACGCCGAGTTCAGCATCCAGTAGACGGGGAAGGCCCAGACCACGGCCAGGACGAGGGCGAGGGTGGTGAGCAGGGTGCGCTTCACGCGGGAGCGGGGCATCACACGTCCTCCTTCATGAGCGAGCGGACGTAGTAGGCGCTGAGCGCCACGGTGAGGGCGAGGATCAGGATGCTGACCGCGCTGGCGGTGCCGAAGTCGCCCTTGCCGGTGCCGAGCTGGTAGACGTAGGTGCCCAGCAGGTTGGTCTCGTTGGTGACGCCACCGGCATCCTGGAGCAGCTTGATCTGGGTGAAGACCCGCAGGTCCCAGATCAGCTGGAGCAGCATCACGATCGAGAGCACCGGGGCGATGATCGGCACGATGATGTGCCGCAGCCGCTGGATGCCGGTCGCCCCGTCGAGCGAGGCCGCCTCCAGCACCTCGGTGCTCACCTGGGTGAGCCCGGCGTAGATCGACAGCGCGACGAACGGCACGCTCATCCACACGATGATCACCGAGGCCACGACGAAGAAGGACAGCGGCTCGGCGAGCCAGTTGTGGCCCTCGGCGCCGTCGACGCCGAGCTTGACCAGGGCCCAGTTGAGCAGGCCGCGGCGCCAGTCGACGATCCAGATCCACACGGTCATCGCCGCGACGACGGGCATCGCCCACGCGACCAGGAGCGCTACCTGGAGCACGATGCGGGCCCAGGTGGAGAGGGCGTTCATCAGCACGGCCATCGCGCCGCCGATGGCGACGGTGACCAGGGCGGTGACGACGCAGAACACGATCGACCGCACGACGACGGTCCACAGGTAGGGGTCGGTGACGAGCGCTGTGTAGTTCTCGAGGCCGACGAAGGGCGCGGGGGCGCCGAACTGCTGCATCAGGCCGTACTGCTTGAAGCTCGTGACGACCTGCCACCCGATCGGGTAACCGAGCGCCGCCACGAGCAGCACCAGGGTCGGCACGATGAGTACGAGGGGAAGACGGTTGCGGCGCTTGCGGTTCCGCACCTGCGGTGGGGAGGTGGCCGGTGTGGTTGGGGCCGTGGTCGTCCCGGTGGTCATGTCTGGAGTCCTCGGGTGGGAGTGGTTCCCCGGCGGCCGGCGAGGATCGCCCGCCGGCCGCCGGGGAGGTTCGTCACTGGCCGTTGAGCATCGGGGTGATCTTGGCGTCGTACTCCTTCGCCAGGGCGGCGAGGTCGTTGGAGGCCTCGACCTTGCCGAAGAACTCCTCGAGCACCATGGACGCCTCGACGGCGGCCCAGCCGGGTGCGGCCGGGGTCAGCTTGGAGTTGGAGGCCGAGTCGATGAGCGCCGTGGCGAACTCGTCGGTGCCCAGCGAGGAGACGTACTCGGAGTTGGCCGGGCCGAGACCCGCCCCGCCGAGCTTCTGCTGGAACTCGGAGCTGAAGATGATCTTCATCAGCTCCTTGGACAGCTCAGGGTTCTTGGTCTTGGCCGAGATGGCGATGTTGGAGCCGCCGGCGAAGACCGGGGCCGGCTTGCCGTCGTTGCCCGGGAGCACGAAGGTGCCGAACTTCGCGTCGTTCCATTCGCGGACGACCTTGCCGTCCTTCTTGGCGGCGTCACCGATCGACCAGTGCGCCCAGCCCGGAGCCATGATCGTGGCCGCGGAGAGGGTGGTCTTGCCGGTGGCCTTGCCGTCGGCGTCGGTGATGACGTCGGCGTCGTTGACGTAGAGCCAGGGGGTCTGGTCCTTGGCGTCGGCCGGGGCGTTGCTGGCGGTCTTCTGGATCGCCTGCAGCTGCTGCAGGCCCTTGAGGGAGTTCGGGTCGGAGAGGGTGGAGACCCACTGCCCGCTCTCCTTCTTGGCCAGGTCGCCGCCGTTGGCGAAGATCCACGAGATGCCGTTGCGCCAGTCCTGGCCGCCGAGGAAGAACCCGGAGAAGTTCTTGATGTCGCGCGGGTTGGCCTGGGCCACCTTGGTCACGGCGGCGTTGAACTCGTCGAGGGTGGTCGGCGTGTTGACGCCGGCCTCCTTCCAGACGTCCTTGCGCATGAACATGTAGCGCGAGCCGAAGTAGTAGGGGAGGGCGTACTTCTTGCCGTCGACCGAGCCGGCCTCGACGAAGGACTGCAGCAGCTTGTCGCCACCGAGGGCGTCGTACTGGTCGGAGATGTCGAGGAAGGCGCCGACATTGGTGAAGGTCGGGCTCTGGGTGTTGCCGAGCTCGACGACGTCAGGCGTGTTCTCGGCGTCCGGGAGGGCCGTGGTCAGCTTGGTCACGAGGTCGGGCCAGGCCTGCTCCTCGATCTTGAGGGTCGCCCCCGTCTTGGCCTTGAAGGTGTCGCTGAGGTAGGTGCGCAGCTCGTCGGGGGTGTCCCCGCCGGCCAGCCACAGGGTGATCGTTGTGCCGGCGTTGGAGGTCGAGCTGGTGGCGGCCGGGGTGTCCGACGTGCCACCACCGTTCGCACAGGCGGTGAGGACGAGCGCCGCGCTGGTCAGCGCGACGATGGGTAGGCGCCGAGTCATCGGTCTTCCTTTCGGGCGGTGGGGCCGGTCGGCCCACTGGTGTGCACCGAGGTGCGGGTGGTGGGTGGTGGTGCTGCGTTCGGTACTGGTTCTGTTCTGCTGGGTGGTGATGTGGTGCGTGGTGCGTTGTGGTGCATCGGGACTGAGTTCGGTGTGTGGCGAGGTCTAGACGACCCCGAGCTGGTCCCAGAGGACCACCGCCGCGGCGCCGCGCAGCACGATGTCCTCGGGTGAGGCGGCGAGCCGCACGGACAGCGGGGCGTCGGGGTCGGCGAGCAGGCGCTGCGCGAGGGTGCGCTCGAGCACGGGCAGCACCGGTGCGAGCAGCTCCTCGGGCCCGGCGAGCACGACCTCGGACAGGTCGAGCGCCGCGACGATGGGGGCGAGCGCGACGCCGAGGCGCTCGCCGCCGGCCTCGACGACCTCAGTGCCGTCGGGAGAGTCGAGTGCGGCGCGCAACCGGGGGATGGACAGCCAGGTCTCGAGGCAGCCGCGCTTGCCGCACGGGCAGCTCTCGCCGCCGTCGGTGCCGACCGTGACGTGGCCGATCTCGCCGGCGGCGTGGTGGGCGCCGGAGACCCGGCGGCCACCGGTGACGATGCCGCAGCCGACGCCGCGCCCGACGTGCACGAGCACCATGTCCTCGCTGCCGGGGGAGGCGCTCAGCTCGGCCTGCGTCGCGGCATCCGAGTCGTTGCTCACCAGCACTGGGATGCCGGTGGCCTCGGCGACGAGCGCGCGCAGTGGCACGTCGGTCCAGCCCAGGTTGGGGGCGGTGCGCACGGTGCCGTTGCGGTCGACCAGGCCGGGGGTGCCGATGCCGATGCCGAGCACCGGGTGGGGTGAGCGGGCGATGGTCGCCAGCACCAGGTCGACGACGACGGCGGGGTCGACCCCGCGGCCCTGGGCCGCGTCGACGGCGGCGGCGCGTTCCTCGCGCACCAGCACCTCGCCGGTGATGTCGAGCACCGCGGCCCGCAGCCGGGCCGGCACGGACAGGTCGACGGCGAGCGTCAGCAGGCGGGCGCGGTCGAGGTCGACGAGGGTGGCCCGCTTGCCGGGGCCCTCCTGCTCGGCGGTGCCGACGTCGAGCACGCGGCCCTCGTCGACGAGCTCAGCGACCAGGTGCGACATGGTCACCTTGGTGACCCCCACCTCGCGGGCGAGCTGGGCCCGGCTGGTCGGGCCGAGCCGGCGCAGTGTCTGCAGCACCAGCGAGAGGTTCTGGCGCCGACCGTCCGTGGGAAGGACGGCGGCGGAGGGCCGCACTCGGCGCGGCGTCGCACTGGTCATAAGCGTTAGTAAACTTTACTAACTTATTATTCGCAAGCGGTGAGATGAAGTTGTGACCGACGAGCCTCAGACGTTCGTCGACCCAGGCAAGGCTGTTCGGCGTCGGCGGGATCGAGGTGATGTGCTGACGCCAGAGGGCCGGACATCACCTCGAACCGGGAGCACCCCAGCCGTGTCGAGGTGATGTGCTGACGCCAGGGGCGCGCTTATCACCTCGAACCAGCGGCGGCCGGTGGGGGCGCTACTCCTTGCTGCCGACGGCCTTCTGAGAGAACCGGAAGAACACCGACAGGGCGGCCCAGGCCGCCACACCCACGACGGCCTGCCAGGGCTCGCCGGGGTCGCGCAGCCAGGCCAGCGACGTGAAGAGCACTCCGACGCCCGCGAGCACCAGGGCTGCACCGCCGACCGAGGTGCCCCAGGCGACGAACTTGTCGCGGGACTTCTCCGCCACCCAACCCCCAGCGATCGCGACGGCGGGGATGAAGACGACGGCGAGCAGCAGGTTGCCGTCACCACCCTCGAGCAACCGGAACAGCCGCGCGCCGACAACGGCTCCGACGAGCGCGCCGACGGCGAAGAACACGATCGTCGCGGCCAGGCGCACCATCAACCAGGCGAAGAAGGCGACGACGAGCGCGATCACCAGGGTGACCAGGAAGCTCGCGTTGAAGACGTTGGCCAGCAACCAGCCGGCGCCGAAGCCGAGGAGGGTCAGGACGGTGCGGATCGACCATCCGCCCGACAGACCCAGGACCAGGCCGATGAGCACCATCGACAGACCGCTCACTGCGCACTCCCTCATCGCGGCGGGCGCCCCACGACGCCTCGCTGCCGCCAGTGTGCTGCCGCGGGCCCTTGCGGTCCCCACCTATTGGGGGTGACGGCGGGGGCGCCGCACCGCCCGGCATCCGCGCTCGTCTGGTTGGCTGGGGGGATGCCGTCTCTCACCCGCGCCGAGGCCACGACCCGTGCCGCGCTCATCACCGTCGACGCGATGGAGGTCGACCTCGACCTCGACCGGGGCGCCGAGCTCTTCGGGTCGCGGACCACGATCCGGTTCACCGCTCGAACGCCCGGCGCCTCGACCTTCGTCGACCTGCGGCCGCGCGCCCTGCACCTGGTGACGCTCAACGGCCACCCGCTCGACCCGGCATCCGTCGTCGACGGGCGCCTCGAGCTGAGCGACCTGGCGGCCGACAACGTGCTCGAGGTCGAGGCCACGATGGCCTACAGCCACGACGGCCAGGGCCTGCACCGCAGCACCGACCCGGCCGACGGCGAGGACTACGTCTACGGGCACCTGTTCCTCGACGCCGCCCCCACGGTGTTCGCCTGCTTCGACCAGCCCGACCTCAAGGCCCCCTACACCGTCGCCGTCACGGCCCCGGCGCAATGGACCGTGCTCGGCAACGGCGGCGCGACGGTCGTCGCCCCGGGCCGCACCGAGCTGGCTCCCACGCCGCCGCTGGCGACCTACTTCGTCACCGTCTGCGCTGGGCCGTGGGCGTCGGTGCGCGCCGAGCACGACGGCATCCCGCTGGGGGTGCACGCGCGGCGCTCGCTCGAGCCGCACCTCACCGAGCAGGCCGAGCACGTGCTCTCCACGACCCGGGCGTGCTTCGACCACTACCACCAGCTGTTCGGCATCCGGTACCCGTTCGGCGAGTACCACCAGGTCTTCGTGCCCGAGTTCAACGCCGGGGCCATGGAGAACCCGGGGTGCGTCACGTTCCGAGACACGATGATCTTCCGGGGGGCAGCCACCCCCGACCAGGTGCTGTCGCGCAGCAACACCATCGCGCACGAGATGGCCCACATGTGGTTCGGCGACCTGGTGACCATGACCTGGTGGGACGACCTGTGGCTCAACGAGTCGTTCGCCGAGTACATGGCGTACCGCACGGTTGTCGAGGTGACCGAGTTCTCCGACGCCTGGGTCGAGTTCGGCGTCATCCGCAAGCTGTGGGGGTATGCCGCGGAGCGCGCGCCCAGCACCCACCCCGTCGCGGGGTCGCCGGCACCCGACGCACTGTCGGCGCTGGGCAACTTCGACGGCATCTCGTACGCCAAGGGGGCGTCGGTGATCCGGCAGCTGATCGCCTACATCGGTGACGACGCGTTCGTCGGCGGGGTCGTGCAGCACCTGCGCTCGCACGCCTTCGGCAACGGGGACCTTTCAGCGTTCCTGGCCGCGATGGAGTCCGCCTCGGGCCGGTCGCTGTCGGCGTGGAGCACCGCCTGGCTCGAGACCTCCGGCGCCGACCGGCTCGCCGTCGAGGACGGCGTGCTCACCCGCACCCCGCCGGCCGGGCACCCCGCGGACCGCCCGCACACGCTGGACGTCGCCGAATTCGCAGGCGGGCGCGAGCTGTCCCGGGTCGAGCTCGTCGTTGAGGCGGAGCGCACCGCCGTGCCTGGCCTCGGGTCGCTCCCGCCGGGGTCGATCGTCGTGCCGAATGCCGGTGACCTCACCTGGGCCGAGGTGTCCCTCGACCCCTCGACGCTGGCCGCCCTGCCGGCCGGCCTGGCCGAGGTGCCCGACGCCCAGGCCCGCGCCGTGGTCTGGGTCGCGCTGCTGGGTGCCGTCTACCGGGCCGAGGCCGACCCGCGGGTCGTGCTCGACGTGTTCGCCGCCGCCTGGCCGCACGAGACGTCGGCGGCGGTGCTCTCCCGGGTGGCCCTGGCCACGACGACCCGGGTCGTGCCGATGTTCCTGCCCCCGGCCGAGCAGGAGGCCGCCCTGGCCGGTGTCGCGGCCGCGGCCGACGTGCTGGCCGAGCGGGCCTCCTCGGTGGAGGGGGCCGAGGGCGACGCGCTCGCGGTGGTGGCCGCGCGGACCTGGGCCGCCAGCGGCTGCGACGTCGGCCGGCTGCGGCGCTGGGCCGATGGCGCCGGCATCCCGGCCGTGCTCGACGGTGACGACGACTTCCGCTGGGCGGTGCTGCGCCGACTGGCGACGCTGGATGCGTTGTCGGAGAGCGAGATCGACGCGGCGGCCTCCGCCGACCGCTCGCTGGCCGGTGCGCTCGCGGCGCTCGGGGTGCGGGCGGTGCGGCCTACCCCCGCGGCGAAGGCGTGGGCCTGGGCGGCGCTGCGCGACGACCCCGAGCTGACGAACTACGCCGCGCTCTCGGTGGCCGGCGGCTTCTGGGTGACTCCGAACCCCGAGCTGGTCCGCCCCTACGTCGAGCAGGTCGGGGACCTCTGCGTGGCCCTCTCGGCGCGGATGGGCGACGACGCCGTCTCGCGGGTGGCCACCGCCATCCACCCCGCCCGGCTCGTCGAGGACGCGACGGCGGCGGCATCCGCTGACCTGCTGCACCGCGACGACCTCACCCCCGGCGTGCGGCGTGCGCTGCTGGATGCCGACCACGAGCTGCGCGAGGCGCTCGCCAGCCGCCGCCGCTTCGACCCGGTGCGCGCGGCGGGGGAGCGGCCGTGAACGCGGGCCGCGACCGCGACGACGCCGGTCGGCCGCGCCAGCAGCGCCCCCGCGACGCCCTGGGCCGACCGCTCCCCTATGGGGATGCCGGGGTCGAGCCGGTGCCCGAGGAGGCGCTGCCTCCGGCGGAGACCCTCGAGACCGCCCGCGAGCTGGTGCGCGAGGGGCGGCCGTTCGCGGCGCACGAGGTGCTCGAGGCGCGCTGGAAGGCCGGGCCGGACGACGAACGCGACCTCTGGCAGGGACTGGCCCAGCTCTGTGTCGGGCTCACGCACGCCGCCCGCGGGAACGCCGTCGGCGCCGACCGGCTGCTGGAGCGCGCCGCGGGCCGCCTCGCGGCGTACGGCGCCGGGGGTGGTCCGACGTACGGGCTCGACCTCGCGGCCACGCTCGCGTGCGCCCGCGAGCAGGCGTCGGGGTCGCAGTAAGCCCGTGCCATCACGTATCGACCCGGCTCTGCTGCTGCGCGGCTACTGGCCCGTGCGGCCGTCGATGCACTCGCGCAGCAGGTCGGCATGTCCTGCGTGCCGGGCGTACTCCTCGACAAGGTGCACGACGATGTCGCGCGCCTCGACGTCCTCGCCGTGCACGTCGATGAGCGCGTCGAGGTCGAGCCCGGCGTAGACCTCGCGGGCGTGCTCGACCTCGGTGCGCCAGGAGCGCCAGGCGTGGGCGACCGTCTCGTCATCGGCCGCGGCGCCGTTGAAGTCGAGGTCGGGGTCGGCATCCGTGCGGTAGAGGTGGGGCAGGTCGCCGCGACCCTCGATGGTGCGCCGCCACCACCCGTGCTCGACCCGGGCCAGGTGTCGCACCAGGCCGAGCAGCGACATCGTCGACGGGGGCACCGAGCGGGTGGCGAGCTGCGCGGCGTCCAGCCCCTTGCACTTGAGCTCGATCGTCATCCGGTAGTGGTCGAGGTACTGGCCGAGGACCTCACGCTCACCCCGCCCGGGGGGCAGCCCTTGCCGCGGGTCGTTGCCGGGCTCGGACCACATGCCATTCGATGCCATCACCCCACCCAACCAAGCGCGGCCACCCGTGGGCAACCGAGTTCGTTGCCCACTGCGGACAAGGGTCGGAGATTTCGGGGTCCTGGCACCGAAAAGTCCGACCGTTGTGTCAGCTCAGCTCGCGGCGGGCAGCTAATCGGCCCAGAATCCTCGGGTGCCGAACATGTCGCGGTAGGAGCCGAAGGGCGTTGTGGGAGAACGCGACCCGAGGTAAGAGCCGACCACGGCCGCGCCGAGGTCGCCCAGCTCCGGTGCCACGACCTTGCCGCCCGCCCGCCGGGCCATCGAGTCGACGAACCGGGCCAGCCCGGCATCCTCACCGAGCCGGAAGAAGGTGGTCTGGGCGCCGAGGCGCGCGGCGGCATCCAGCTCGCGCACGGCGAGCGCGATGGTGCGCGGGTGCGGCGGGTAGTCGAAGAAGACCTCGCCGCCGGGCTCGAGGTGCGACGTCGGCTCGCCGTCGGTGACGATCAGCAGGACCGGCTGCTCGTGCGGGTGCCGGCGGAAGTGCCGGTTGGCCAGGAGCAGGGCGTGGTGCAGGTTGGTGCCCTTCTCCCACATGGCGTCGAGCGCGGTGAGCTGCTCGATCTGCATGACCTCGGCGTGCCGGCCGAAGCCGATCAGCTCGAGGTGGTCGCCACGGAAGCGCGACGAGATCAGCTGGTGCAGCGCGAGCGCGGTGCGCTTCATCGGCACCCAGCGGCCGTCCATCGCCATCGAGAACGACGTGTCGACGAGCAGCGCCACGGCGGCCCGGGTGCGCGCCTCGGTCTCGACCACCTCGACGTCGCGGATGTCGAGCCGGATGCCGTCGCCCGCCGCGCGCCCCTCGTCGGCCGTGCGGGTGAGCGCGTTGGTCATCGTGCGGGTGACGTCCCAGGCCTCGGTGTCGCCGAACTCCCACTGTCGCGTGGCGCCGCTCTGCTCGCCGGCCGCGCCGGCCGTGCGCACGTCGCGCGCGCCCGAGCGGTTGGACAGCCGCCCGGCGACGTCGCGCAGCAGCGACTTGCCGAGCTCGCGCATCGCCTGGGGGGACAGGCGCAGCGAGCCGTCGGCGGCGCGAGTGAGGTAGCCGCTCTCGCGCAGGGCCTTCTCGAGCGCCGCGAGGGCCCGGGCGTCGACCGCCGCCTCGTCGCCGAGCTGGCGGGCCAGGGCGTCGAGGTCGACGTCGTCCATCCGGGCGCCGGGGTGGGCCTGGGCGAGCTGGTCGGACAGCGCGTCGAGCTGGGCGAGGTCCTGCAGCGCCCCGGTGCCGTCGCCGAGCCCGAGCCCCTGCTCGCCGCTGAACTGCTCCGAGCCGTCCCAGTCCTCGCCGGGGCGCAGCCCGCGCAGCAGGTCGTCGAGCCGGTCGAGCTGCTGCATCAACCCCGGTGAGCCGAAGGCCTGTTGCGACAGCTCGGCCAGCTCGGCGCGTTGCTCGGGGGTCATCGAGGCGAGCATCCGCTGCGCCGCCGCCGCCCGCGCGGCCAGTGCGTCGATCAGCTCCTCGACGGTCTCGGGGTTCTCGGGGAAGAACTCGCCGTGCTTGTCCATGAAGTCGCGGAACTGCTCGGTGGTGTCGTCGCCACGGGCGTGCGCGGCGAGCAGGTCGCCGAGGTCGCTGAGCATCTCCTCCACGCGCTCGCGGTCCTCGGGAGTGGCGTTCTCGAGAGCCTGCTTCATGCCGGCGAAGCGCTGGTCGAGCAGCTCGCGGCCGAGCAGGTCCTTGATCTGGTCGTACTTCTCGCGCGCCTCGCTGCTGCGCCACTCGTAGTCGGCCAGCTCGGTGACCGCCGCCGCGGGGGATGCCGGGAGCCCCTCGATGCGCAGCTCGGCGAACCGCGCGTCGTCGTCGAGGTCGCGGGCGAGCTGCTTGCGCTCGGCGAGCACCGCGTCATCCAGCAGCTTCTTGATCTCCTCGAGGGTGCCGCCCAGCTGGTGCTTCTGGAGCAGCTCGCGGCGGCGCTGGGCCACCTGCCGGGCCAGCTCGTCGAGGCCCACCCGCGACTGGGTGCCCTGGCGCAGGAGCTCGCGCATCGCCCGCTCGGGGGAGACGCCCGCCATGACGTCCTCGCCGATGGCGTCGAGCGCCTCACGCAGGTCGACCGGGGGCGCGAGCGGGTCGGGCCCCCCGGCATACCGGGCGTACCGCGACGTGCGACCCGAGCCGCTTCCTCCGCTCACCCGTAGATCGTCTCCCCGTCGGCGCTGTCCTTGCTGATCCGGCGCGCGAGGTAGAGGCCCTCGAGGGCCAGCTCGATGGCGCTGGCCCGCTCGCCGTCGGTGGTGGCGTCGAGCCGCTCGCAGACGGCGTCGTAGACGTCGGACTCGCCGATGACGGGCAGCCCCCGCAGGAACTCCGCGGCGCTGACCCGCTCGCCAGTGGTCACGAGTGCCCCGCCCTCGATGGCGTCGACGATGAGGTGGAGGTCGATGCCGCCCAGCCGCTTGCGGCAGGTCTCGGCGGTGGAGGTGCGCAGCAGGTGAGCGAGCACCTCGCGCTCGCGGCCCTCCTCGCCCGACTCGAACTCGATCTTCCCGCGCAGCACGTCGAGCGCGGCCTCGAGGTCGACGACCCGGGCCACCGCCTGCTCCTCGCCACGCGTGGTCGCGCGGTGCAGTGCGGCGGCCGCGACCGTCTCCGTGCCGGCGATGGCGAACCGCGCCGAGACGCCGGAGCGCTGGTCGACGGCCGGTGAGCCGCGCAGCGCCCGGGTGAAGCGGGCGACGATCTCGACCAGGGCGTCGGGAACCGTGGCGACGAGGTGGGCCTCCTGCCGGATGACGGCCACCTCGTCGTCGAGCTCGCGGGGGTAGTGGGTGCGGATCTCGGCGCCGAAGCGGTCCTTGAGCGGCGTGATGATGCGCCCGCGGTTGGTGTAGTCCTCGGGGTTGGCGCTGGCGACGACCAGCACGTCGAGCGGCAGCCGCAGCACGTAGCCGCGGATCTGGATGTCGCGCTCCTCCATGACGTTGAGCATCGCCACCTGGATGCGCTCGGCGAGGTCGGGCAGCTCGTTGATCGCGACGATGCCGCGGTGGCTGCGCGGGATGAGCCCGAAGTGGATGGTCTCGGGGTCGCCGAGCCGGCGGCCCTCGGCCACCCTCATCGGGTCGACGTCACCGATCAGGTCGGCGACGCTGGTGTCGGGGGTGGCGAGCTTCTCGGCATACCGCTCGTCACGGTGCCGCCACTCGACCGGCAGGTCGTCACCGCGCTCGGCGGCCCGGCGCTTGGACTCCACGGTGATCGGCTCGAACGGGTGCTCGCCGAGCTCGGACCCGGCGATGACGGGCGACCACTCGTCGAGCAGGCCGACCAGGCTGCGCAGCAGTCGGGTCTTGCCCTGCCCGCGCTCGCCCAGGAGCACGACGTCGTGCCCGGCGAGCAGGGCCCGCTCGAGCTGGGGGATGACGCTGCCGCCGAAGCCGTGCAGCCCCGGCCACGGGTCGTGGCCCGCCGCCAGCGCGGCGAGCAGGTTGCCGCGGATCTCGACGCGCACCGACCGGGCGACGTGCCCGGAGGCGCGCAGCTCGCCGACGGTGGTCGGGGTGGGACGCTCGCTCATCGCATCACGCTACGTCAGGGATGCAGCCGCCGGAACCCTGCGTCGAAGGAGGGCGAACCCTCACCTCTCGCGCCGGCGCCCGATGGGGAGGAGGATCGCAGGGTGCTCGACTCCGTCGACGGCTACTGGCTGTCCGCCCAGGTGTTCACCGGGGACTTCTCCAACTCCTACTTCCATGTCTTCGAGCGACCGGGCGTCGACGTCTACGCCTCCATCGCGCTGTCCGAGGTGAGCCACTACCCGACCGAGCCGGACATGCGGCGTCGGGCATGCGCCTACATCTCGTGGTGGACCACCTACGGCCCTGACGGCGTGTTCGTCGCCCCGAACCCCAACAGCAGCGGACCCACCCAGAACGCCGTGCTCGTGCGCGGTTGCGCCTCGCTCCAGTTCAACCTGGACGTGAGCAACTGGGTCTTCGCCACGGCCCAGATCAACATCTTCCGGCTCTAGGAGTCCGCGTGCAGCCCACCTCTCCGCCGCTGTCCGTCGCCTACGACACGCGCTCAGGGCGCATCGTCGGCGTGCACCACGGTGCGTCCGAAGCCGGGAACAAATGGACCAGGGGGCTCGACCACGACCTGCCGCTGGCCGTCCTGCAGACGTCCATTCCCGAGGACGCGCAGGGGAAGTACTACGCCGTCGACACCGAACGGGAGTGCCTCGTCGAGACGGACGGCGAACACGGCATCAGCTTCGGCTTCGGGGCCGTCGGGGCGGGGTGAGCGGGTCGTAGCCGCAGCGCCCCGACAGGGCGGTCGCCCTCGGCATCCACAGCCGGCACTCAGGTTCTGTGGGACGGGCTTTCAGGTTCGTGTCACCACACTGGGTGCGGCTCGGCCGTTGTGGCCGCGCCATGCCACGGAAGAGGTGCCGCCATGACGGTTCAGGGCGAGCCGGGTCACGGTGTTCCTCCCGGCCCCGGCGACCCGTCGTGGGCGCCAGCGCCACCGCCATCGTCACCGGATCCGTGGACGTCCCCGTTGTGGTCGCGACCCGACACGGTCGGGGGTTATGCGCCGCCCTACTCCCCGCCGCCCCTGGCGGCGCCACCCCCGCCTGACGACCCGCGTCCCACACCTCGACGGGCCAGGGCCGTGCTCGCCGCCGTCGTGGCGGCCGTCCTGCTGATCGGCGGGCTGGCGCTCGCGAACACCCTGCGCTCCCCGGAGAGCACCACTGCCGCACCGCCGATTCCCACCTCGACCGCGTCGCCGACCCTCCCCAGCTCGCCCCCGCGCCCCACTCCCTCCGCCCCCCTGACGCCGAGCCCCGCACCCAGCGACCCATCGGGCGTCCTGCCAGGGGCACCACCCACGACGGCTCCGCCGCAGGAGAACCTGACGCCGCAGCAGTCCGCGGCCGCCGCGGCCGTGTCGAAGGGCCTGGTCGACGTCGTCACGACCATCGGCTACGACGGTGCCCAGGGCGCCGGCACCGGCATCGTGCTGTCGGCCGACGGGCTGGTGCTGACCAACCACCACGTCGTCACCGGCGCGACCTCCATCCGAGCCACGGACGTCGGCAACGGAAAGACCTACGACGCCACCGTGGTCGGCTACGACAGCACCCACGACGTGGCAGTGCTGCGGCTGAAGGGAGCATCGGGGCTCACGGTGGCACCGCTGGGTTCGTCGGCATCGGTGCGGGTCGGCGACGACGTCATCGCGGTCGGGAACGCCGGTGGCGTCGGCGGGACCCCGAGTGCCGTCGCCGGAACCGTGCGCGCGCTGGAGCAGCAGATCACGGTGCAGGACGAACGTGACGGCTCCCCGCGACGGCTCAGCGGGATGATCCGGTTCGATGCCGCCATCGCGCCCGGGGACTCCGGTGGGGCGGTGGTGGACGAGGCGGGCAAGGTCATCGGCATGACGACCGCCGGGTCCAGCAGCGCCGGCTCCACCGGCACGGGGGCCATGGTCGACGGCTACGCCGTCCCCATCGACCAGGCGCGTTCGATCGCGCAGCAGATCATCGACGGACGCTCGTCGAGCACGGTCCACATCGGTGAGAACGGGTTCCTGGGGGTCCAGGTCGCTCCGGACGCCCCGCAGGGCACCAAGGCGGCGGGCGCGCAGGTGGCGGGCGTGGTGCCCGGCTCACCCGCGGAGCGCGCCGGCATCCGAGAGGGCGACCTGATCACCACGGTCGACGGCGACGCCGTGGCCACCGCCACCGCCCTGCACGACGCCATGACGGCCCACCAGCCCGGCGACCGGGTGCGCGTCGCCTGGACCGACTCGACCGGCACAAAACACACCGCCACCGTCCGCCTGGGCTCCGGCCCGGTCGGCTGACCGACCCTTCCCACGAGAGGACCTCGCCGTGACCACCAACGGCCAGTACCCGGAGCCCACCCAGGGCCCCGCCCCCGTCGTCCCCGGCGCCGACCACGCCGCCCTGCTGTCGGACGCGCTCTTCCAGGTCAAGAAGGTGATCGTCGGCCAGGACCGGCTGGTCGAGCGGGTGATGCTGTGCCTGCTCGCCGACGGACACTGCCTGATCGAGGGCTTCCCCGGGCTGGCGAAGACGCTGACCGTGTCGACGATGGCGCAGGCGGTGGGCGGCGACTTCACCCGGCTGCAGTTCACGCCGGACCTGGTGCCCGCCGACCTCGTGGGCACCCGTACCTGGCGGCCCTCGCGCGAGGACTTCGCCATCGAGTGGGGGCCGCTCTTCGCGAACATCGTGCTCGCGGACGAGATCAACCGCGCCCCCGCCAAGGTGCAGTCGGCACTGCTCGAGGCGATGGCGGAGCGGCACGTGTCGATCGCGGGGGAGACCCGCTCGCTCCCGCGACCGTTCCTCGTGCTCGCCACCCAGAACCCGATCGAGTCCGAAGGCGTCTACGCCCTACCGGAGGCGCAGCGCGACCGCTTCCTGATGCACGTCGTGGTGCAGCACCCGACGTACGAGGAGGAGGTGGCCATCGCCCACCGGATGTCCGGCCCGACGCCGCACGCCGAGCAGGTGCTCACGAGTGAGCAGCTCGTCGACCTTCAGGGTGTCGTCCGCGACGTCTTCGTGCACCACGCCGTGCAGGACTACGCCGTCCGCCTGGTGATGGCGACGCGCGAGCCCGCCCGCTGGGGACTGGACGACCTGTCCCGGCTGATCGCCCTCGGTGCCAGCCCGCGCGGGACGCTCGGCCTGCTGGCCGCGGCCAGGGCTCTCGCCGTGCTGCGCGGCCGGCGGTATGCCGTGCCGCAGGACGTGTACGACGTGGCACCGGAGGTGCTGCGGCACCGCATCACGCTCACCTACGACGCACTGGCCGAGGGCGTGCACCCCGAGGCCGTGGTGGAGTCGCTGCTGGCCCGGGTGCCGGCACCCAGCATCTCCCCGCAGCAGGACGGCCGGCGGCCGGTGACCACCCCGATGGCGGCGGGATGAGCGCCCCGCTGCTGTCGATGGCGGCGTCCGACGCGGCGGCCCGGGCGCAGGTGCTGCGACGACTCGAGCTGGCCATCGCGCACCGCATCGAGGGTCGCGACAGCGGTGACCACGCCAGCCTCACCTACGGCCCCGGGAGCGAGCGGTCCGGTGCCCGGCCGTACGCCGCCGGCGACGACGCCCGGCTCGTCGACTGGAACCTGACGGCCCGCGCCGGGGAGGTCTGGGTGCGGCAGACCGAGGCCGACCGCGAGCTCGAGACCTGGGTGGTCGTCGACCGCTCGGCCAGCCTCGACTTCGGCACGGCCGAGTGCGAGAAGCGCGACGTCGCGCTGGGTGCCATGGCGGCGTTCGGCATGCTGACCGTGCGCGGCGGCAACCGGTTCGGCGCGCTGGTCGTGGGCACCGACACGTTGCGCCACCTGCCGGCCCGACGGGGACGCAGTGCGTTCCTGGCGTCGCTGGCCGTCGTCCACGACTCCCCGCGCCAGCCCGGCGCGCCCGGTGAGGGCGCCACCGTGACCGACGCCCTGCGCCGTCTGCCCGCGGTCCAACCGCGGCGCAGCCAGGTCATCGTCGTCTCCGACTTCCTGGGCGACGACCCCTGGGCGGGTGCGCTCGGCGGCCTGGTCCGCCACCACGACGTCATCGCGGTGCACGTGACCGACCCGCGCGAGCTGACCCTGCCGGACGTGGGGATGCTGGCGCTGGTCGACACCGAGACCGGTCGCCAGCGGTACGTCCAGTCGGCGTCTCCGGGCCTACGGGCCAGGTATGCCGAGGCCGCCGCCGCGCGCCACGGCGACATCGTGCGCCGCATCGAGAGCACGGGTGCGGCATACCTGCACCTGTCCACCGACCGGGACTGGCTGGGCGACACCGTGCGGTTCGCTTCCGAGCAGCACCGGGCCCGCCGCGCCCGCCCGGCCGACTCCGTCATCGCGCGCTTCCGCCCGGTGGTGACCCGATGACCTTCCAGTCCGCGTGGCGGCTGCTGCTCCTGGTGCTGCCGCTGGCCCTGCTCGTCGGGTACGTGGTGGTCCAACGTCGCCGCCACACGCAGGTGCTCCGGTTCACCAGCGTCGACCTCCTCGACTCGGTGGCCCCACGCCGCCAGGGGTGGCAGCGGCACGTGCCGTCCGCGGCGATGCTGCTCGCCCTCGTCGTGCTCACCCTCGCGTTCGCCGAGCCGGCCGTGGCGATGCGTACGCCCAAGGACAACGCGACCATCATGCTCACCCTCGACACCTCGGCGTCGATGACCGCGACCGACGTCGAGCCGAGCCGGCTCGCGGCCGCCGAGACCCAGGCTGCGGAGTTCGTCGAGAACCTGCCGCGCGGCGTCCAGGTCGGGCTGGTGTCCTTCGACGCCTCTGCCCGGCTGCTCGTGCCGCCGACCACCGACCGGGCGCAGCTCACCGACGCCATCCGGTCACTGTCCACCGGCGGGGGCACGGCGACGGCGGCCGGCATCCGTGAGTCGCTCGACGCGATCGCCGCGGTGCCCAAGGGCGAAGGCGGGACGCCGGCGCCGGCGGCGATCGTCCTGATGAGCGACGGCGCTCCCACGATCGGTGACGGCGAGCTCTCCCCATCGGATGCCGCCGACGCCGCCGCGCAGGAGGCGGGCGCGCAGCAGGTGGCGGTCAACACGATCGCGTTCGGCACCGCGGACGGCACGGTGAACGTGCGGGGCGAGGAGGTTCCGGTCCCCATCGACCCCGAGACCATGGCGGGCATCGCCCAGGACAGCGGCGGACGGTCGTTCACCGCCGAGAGCGCCGACCAGCTCGGCTCGATCTACACCGAGATCGGCCGGGACGTCGCCTACACCGTGCAGACCCGCGACCTGACCGCGCTCTTCGCGGGCGTCGCGCTCCTCACGGCCGTGCTGGCCGCGGCCGGCGCACTCCTGTGGACGCAGCGCCTGGTCTGAGCCCCCCGGCGCGAGCCGTTCACGCCACCGACGTTCGGTCCAGGCCCCCCGCGCGTCTGACAAGGGTTGGAGAAATCGGTGCCATAGCCCCCAAATCTCCGAGCATTGGGGTCAGCGGCGGTTCGTGAAGTTCAGGGCCACCTCGAGGTCGGCGCCCTTGAGCAGCTGCTGCACGGCCTGCAGGTCGTCGCGCGACTTGCTGGTGACCCGCACCTCGTCGCCCTGGATCTGCGTCTTGACGCTCTTCGGCCCCTCGTCGCGGATGATCTTGGTGATCTTCTTCGCGTTCTCGGAGGTGATGCCCTCCTTGAGCGGCACGTCGAGCTTGTACTCCTTGCCGGACAGGCGCGGCCCGGCCTCGGGGATGTCGAGGTGCTTGAGCGAGACGCCCCGCTTGATCAGCCAGGTCTCGACGACGTCGAGGATGGCCTTGCAGCGCTCCTCGGTGTTGGCCTCGATCTTGATCACCTCGCCGGCCAGCTCGACCCTGGCGCCGACGTTCTTGAAGTCGTAGCGGTTGGCGACCTCCTTGGCCGCAGTGTTGACGGCGTTCGCCACCTCCTGCTTGTCGAACTTGCTGACGATGTCGAAGCTGCTGTCCGCCACGGGTCCTCCGGTCGATTCGGTCTGCTGGGTGCGGCTTGCTATCCTTCCATGCGCACCAGGCAGGTTGCCCGAGCGGCCAATGGGAGTGGACTGTAAATCCATCGCGAAAGCTTCGAAGGTTCGAATCCTTCACCTGCCAC
>CAWDBL010000014.1:0-220005 GCA_963800505.1 uncultured Actinomycetota bacterium | reverse complement strand
GCCGCTGGTGGTGCGTCCTCGCCTGATCCGTCGTTGCCGACAGTTGCCCGTAGAGGCTTGGAGGGAGCGCACAAGCGCGACCTGTGGACCGAAAACCTAGACCGGAACCGAGCTGATTTCCGGTCGCCTGAGATTCGGTCCGAGGATCCGGCGACCTTTCCGGTCTGCCCAGGCCATGCCACCGAAAACGACCGTTAACGGTCCTCGGCGTCAACGCGGCTCGCGCTGCTGGCTGACCCCGGCGATCCGCTCGTGGTGGTGGATGACCTCGGCGATGATGAAGTTGAGGAACGCCTCGGCGAACTGCGGGTCCAGGCCCGCCTCGTCGGCCAGTGACCGCAGGTGGGCCACCTGGGCGACCTCGCGCGCGGGGTCGGCGGGCGGCATCCCCCGTTGCGCCTTCAGCTCGCCCACCGCCTGGGTGCACTTGAAGCGCTCGGCGAGCAGGTGGATGAGCGCCGCGTCGATGTTGTCGATGCTCGACCTCAGCCGCGCGAGGTCCGCGGGCACGTCGTCGATGTCGCTCACCTGTTCATCGTAGGAACCCGCCGCCGCACCGTCAGCGGCCGTCCACCCCCCGGATGCCGCGAGGTCAGCGCTCGGTGAAGCCGGTGCTGCCGCGGCCCTCGCCCCAGAGCGGCGCCGACACCGACTCGACCCGCCCCGGCCGGCGGGTGGTGGAGGGCTGCTCGGCGAGCAGGTCGAACAGGCGCAGCACGGCCCGCGGCGCCCCCTCGGCGACCACCTCGACCCGGCCGTCGTCGGTGTTGCGGGCGTGCCCCGCCAGACCCAGCTCGAGCGCCCGGGCGCGGGTCCACCACCGGAAGCCCACCCCCTGCACCCGCCCACGCACGAACACCGTCATCCGCCGCACGTCGTCGGCTCCACCCGCGCCAGTCACGCGCCGATGGTAACGACCGCCGACCCGACCCATGAGACACGGTGGCCCCACGAGCGCGCCTCCGTCACGGTGTCACCACCAGCCCCTACCGTTACCACATGAGCATGGTGCAGGCTCGCGGCCCTGCCGCACCTCCCGCGCCCGGGGGCGACCCGCAGGTCGGCACCCCGGAGGCGCCCGCCCGAGCGCCCGGCGGCACGGGCCGGCTGGCCGGCCTCGACGGGCTGCGCGCCCTGGCCATCGTCGCGGTGCTCACCTTCCACCTCGACCCTTCCTGGCTGCCCGGCGGGTTCCTCGGCGTCGACATCTTCTTCGTCGTCTCCGGCTTCCTGATCACCACCCTGCTGGTGCGCGAGCGGGTCGCCACCGGCACCATCGACCTGCCCGGCTTCTGGTCGCGCCGTGCGCGGCGGCTGATCCCGGCGCTGCTGGTCTGCGTGCCGGCGGCCGTGCTGCTCGCGCGGCTCAGCGAGGGCGACCTGCTCGTCGGCATCGGGCGGCAGGTGCTCGGTGCCGCCACCTTCACCTCGAACTGGCTCGAGATCCACGCGGGCACCGACTACTTCGCGGCCACCTCGCCGCAGCTGCTGATGAACCTGTGGTCCCTCGCCGTCGAGGAGCAGTTCTACCTGCTGTGGCCGCTGGCCGTGCTCGGCCTGCTCGCGGTGACCCGCCGCCCCGAGGTGCGTGCCGCCACGGCGCTCGGCCTGGCCCTGCTGTCGGCCGGCCTGATGGCAGTGCGCCTCGACCCCGACAGCCCCACCCGCGTCTACTACGGCACCGACACCCACGTCATGGGCCTGATGCTGGGCGCCGCGCTCGGGTTCGCCTACGCCGCCCCGCACCGCGCCTGGACCACCTCGACCTGGTGGGCCGAGCACCGCCGCCAGGTCGCCGCCGTCGCGCTGGTGACGCTCCTGGGTCTGATGGCGCTGGGCGGCGAGGACTCCACGCTCACGTTCCGGGGCGGCATCCTGCTGGCCTGCGTGGCCACCACCGCGCTGGTGCTCGTCGTCGTCGAGCGCCCCGGCCGGCTGCGCGCCGTGCTCGAGCTGCCCCCGGCCCGCTGGATCGGCGTGCGCAGCTACGGCATCTACCTGTGGCACTGGCCGGTCTTCCTCGTCATCGGCTCGGACCTTCCGGTGGCGCCCGGCGGCGGGGCCTACCTGCTCACCCGGGTGTGGTGCGTGGTGGTCACCTTCGTGATCGCCGACCTGTCCTACCGCTTCGTCGAGACCCCGGTGCGGCGGCACGGCTTCGCCGGCTCGGCCCGGGTGGCCGCCGCCCGGCTGCGCCGGCTCGGCACCCGCAGCGCCCGGGTCGTGTGGTCGGTGGCGCTCGTGCTCGTGGTGGCCCTCGTGGCCGTGCTGCTCACCGCCCCCGACCGCACGTCGACCGAGGAGCTCATCGCGACCAACGAGGCCGAGCTGGTCGACGCGGCACCCTCCCCCGGCGCCTCGACGGGAGCCAAGGCCACCACGGCGGCCGCGAATCAGAAGAACACGACGCCCGCGGCCGTCCCTGCGGCGTGGACGATGCCCAAGGGCAGCGAGATCGACGCCTTCGGCGACTCGATGATGGTCGGCGCCGTGCACGCCATCCGCTACTACCTGCCCAAGGTGCGGGTCGACGCCAAGTCGAACCGCAAGTGGAACGAGGCACCGAAGCTGGTCGGCGCCCGGGGCGACGGGCTGCGCCGCGCGGTCGTGCTCGCCTTCGGCACCAACGCGGGCACCGACGAGGCGGCGATCCGGCGCACCCTGGCCGAGATCGGCCCGAACCGGATGGTCGTCATCGTCACCGAGCACGGCCGCTTCTCCCGGGTGAAGACCGACAACGAGCGGCTGCGCGCCCTCGTCAAGGGCATGCCCAACGTGCGCCTGGCCGACTGGGACGCCGCGCTCGCCGACACCACCGGCCAGCTGCAGCCCGACGGCATCCACCCCAGCCTGAAGGGCGCGCACCTCTACGCGAAGACGGTGCGGCAGGCCTTCGCCGACCTGTCGCAGGCGCACACCGGAGAACCGGTGAAGCTCAAGCCCCTGCCGATGCCCTGACCCCGCGCGGGCGCGGCTGGCAGCGCGGACACGAGAACGACGAGCGGTTCATGAAGTGCTCGCGTCGGATGGGGGTGCCGCACCGGCGGCACGGCCGGCCGGCCTGGCCGTAGGCCGCCAGTGAGCGGTCGAAGTAGCCCGAGGCGCCGTTGACGTTGACGTAGAGCGCGTCGAAGCTGGTGCCGCCCTGGCCCAGCGCTTCGCGCATCACCTCGGCGGCGGCGTCGAGCACGGCGCCGATGCGGGGCTTGGTCAGCGCGCTGGCGACCCGCTCGCCATGCACCTGCGCGCGCCACAGCGCCTCGTCGGCGTAGATGTTGCCGATGCCCGACGCCACGGTCTGGTCGAGCAGCACCCGCTTGATGGCGCTGTCCTTGGCCTTGAAGCGGCGCACGACCGCGGCCCGGTCGTAGGCCGGCTCGAGCAGGTCGGGCGCGATGTGCGCGATCGTCGTCGGGATGCCGTGCGCGTCCAGGTCGGCGAGCGCGAGCCCACCGAAGGTACGCTGGTCGACGAAGCGCAGCTCGGGGCCGCCGTCGGCGAAGCGGAAGCGGGCGTGCAGGTGCTTCTCGTCGGCTGCCGCGGCATCCTCGACGAGCAGCTGGCCGCTCATCCCGAGGTGCAGGATCAGGCCCACCCCGTCACCGAGGTCGAGCCAGAGGTACTTGCCTCGCCGGCGCACCGCCTCGACGCGCCGGCCGGCGAGCCGGTCGGTGAGGTCCTGCGGGCCGGCGGTGTGGCGGCGGGCCACCCGGGAGCCGCGCAGCTCGACCTCGGTGACGGTGCGGTCGAGCACGTGCTCGGCGAGGCCGCGGCGGACGACCTCGACCTCGGGCAGCTCAGGCACGGCCCTCGGCGGTCGGTGCCTCCTCGGGGCCGACGACGGGCCCCTCGTGCGCGTCGCGGATGGCGGTCCACGCCAGTGCGGCGGCCTCCTGCTCGGCGACCTTCTTGGTGCGGCCCGAGCCGTTGCCGAGCACGGTGGAGCCGACGGCGACCTGCGCCTCGAACCACTTGGCGTGCTCGGGGCCGTCCTCGGTGACGCTGTACTCCGGGGCGCCCAGGCCGTGGCGGGAGGTGATCTCCTGCAGGCTCGTCTTCCAGTCCAGACCCGCGCCCAGGGTGGCCGACTGGGCCAGCAGCGGGTCGACGAGGTGGTGCACGAGCTCGGCAGCGGCATCGATGCCGGCCGACTGGTAGACCGCGCCGATGACCGCCTCGACGGTGTCGGCGAGGATCGAGTCCTTGTCGCGCCCGCCGGTCGACTCCTCGCCGCGGCCGAGGTAGATGAAGTCACCCAGGCCCAGCGTGCGGGCGACCTCGGCGAGGGCCCGCATGTTGACCACGGCCGCCCGCAGCTTGGCGAGCTGGCCCTCGCTGGTGTCGGGGTGCGCGTTGTAGAGCGTGGTCGTGACGACCAGCCCCAGCACCGAGTCGCCGAGGAACTCCAGCCGCTCGTTGTGCGGCAGCCCCCCGGCCTCGTACGCGTACGACCGGTGCGTCAGGGCACGACCGAGCACCGCTGCGTCGACCGATCCGCCGGTCACCTCGGTGAGGTGGTCGAGCAGCTCGCTGACGGGTCGCAGCGGTGTGAGCGCACCGGCCGAGGCCGACCACTTCCCCATCGGGGCGGGGTCAGCCCTGGTGTTCGGTGCGCTCGGCGACGCCGTAGTGGCGCCCCTTGTAGGTGCCACAGGACGGGCACGCGACATGCGGCTGGGTGAGCGACTTGCACTGGGGGCAGGTCGTCGTGGCGACCGCGGTCGCCTTCCAGTTGGCGCGGCGCGAGCGGGTGTTGGAGCGCGACATCTTCCGCTTCGGAACGGCCACGTCAGGTCCTCTTCTCTGTCGGCGTGGGCGGCTGTTCGGCCAGGGCCGTGAGGGCCGCCCATCGGGGGTCGATCAGGTCGTGCTGATGCTCCGGGTCCTCCGCGAGCGGCATGCCGCACTCGGAGCACAGCCCGGGGCAGTCGGGCCGGCACACCGGCTGGAACGGCAGCGCTGGCACCACCGTGTCCCGGAGCACCGGTTCGAGGTTGATGAGACCGTCCTCGATCCGGAGCTCCTCGTCCGCGTCCTCGTCCCCCACCTCGCGGTGGTGGGCGTGCCGCTCGGCGTAGACGAACAGCTCCTGGAAGGTCCCGTCGACCGCGAGGGCGACAGGGTCCAGGCACCGCACGCAGGCGCCGGTCGCCGTGCCACGGACCGAACCGGTGACGAGCACTCCCTCGACGACGGACTCCAGGCGCAGGTCGAGGGTGAGGGGCTGCCCCTCCTCGACGCGCATGACCTCCGTGCCGAAGTCGCTCGGCGCTCCGACCTCACGCGTCAGCTCGGTCATCGTCCCGGGTCGCCGGCCGACGAGCTTGGTGTCGAGCACCATCGGGGACCGGGGGTCGAGTCGAGTCATGAGCCTTGGGTGGGGTCGGGGTGGTTCGGCCACGTCACACGGACGCAGACCGAGGGTCAAGGTTACCGGTCGTGGGCGATCCACCCAAACCGAGCGGCTGCGTCACCGGGCGAGGGCATCCTGCACGGCGGCGGCGACCTGCGGGGCCAGCGTCGCGGCGTACGTGGCGGTGAGGTGGTCACCCGCCCGGTGCACCGCCACGTGCCCGATGACGACGGGGCACTGCGCATCCGGGCAGATCAGCGCGGTGAGGTCGAGCAGGCGCACGTCGGCGCCGTTCGCGGATGCCGCGGCCACCGCCTCGCGCTGCACCGCCAGACCGCTCCTGGCCACGGCGGATGCCGTGTCGAACGAGCAGCGGGTCAGCTCGCTCGGGTGCCGGGCGGCGCACACGTCGAGGTCGTCGGGCGAGCTCGGGCTGTCGCCGACGACGACGACCGGCACCCCGGCATCCGCCAGGCTCGACCAGCGCGAGGCGTAGCCCTCGACCAGCGGCCGGCGTGCGGTGCCGTTGCCCGCCCAGGCGCTGGCGGCCGTGCCGGAGGTGACGACGACATCGGGAGGGTCGGCGCGCAGGGCGCCCACGACCGCACGGTTCCAGGCGTCGCACTGCGGGTAGGCCGCGCCCGCCTTCGCCGCAGGAGCGGCGGAGAAGGCGCAGGCGGACTTGCCGTAGGTGACCACCCGCCATCCGCGCGTCGTGGCGGCCTCCTCCAGTGCGGGCAGCCACTGCATCGCCTTGGAGTCGCCGACCAGAGCGACGGTGACGGCGCCTCCCGGGTCGCCGAAGGTGCACGCCACCGCAGCGGTGGCGTCGGACGGCACCTGGCAGCGGTCTACGTCGGCGTTCGGCCGGTCCTCCCCCGCCGTGAGCGGGTCGGGCGTGACCCAGCCCGGGTCGTCGACGGGGGTGAAGGGCTGGCCGGGCCGCAGGGTCGCCGCGCCGAGCTGCGACAGCGGCGGCAGCGTGCCGCCGGGTGGCGTGGTGGCGAAGGGCGAGCGCAGCGAGAACAGCGGCAGGGCGGCGAGCACGCCGACGCACGACAGGGCCAGACCGGCGGCGAGCAGGGCGCGGGGCCGGTCGCGCAGCCAGGGTCCGTGGTGGATCGGGGACTCGAGGAACCGCCACGACAGCCAGGCCGGCAGCACCGACGCGAGGGCCAGCGCGACCAGCCCCCAGGCCGGCAGGGTGACGCCGAGGTCGTCGGCGACCCAGCCGCCCAGGATGATGACCGGCCAGTGCCAGAGGTAGATGGAGTACGACAGGGCACCCACCCAGACCATCGGCGCGGTGCCCAGCAGGCGCCCCGGGCCGCCTGACGGCCCCTGCCAGCCGACCCAGAGCAGCACGGCGGTCGGCACGGTGGGCAGCAGCGCCCAGGCCCCCGGCCAGTCGATGTCCTGGGGCAGCCAGAGTGCCACGGCGACCAGGGCGGCGAGGGCGGCCCAGCCCAGCGCCGCCGAGCCCTTGGCGGGGGTGGTCGGCCGGGGGCGGCCGGCGAGCGCCACGGCGAGCAGCGCCCCGATGCCGAGCTCCCAGACCCGGGTCGTGGTGGTGAAGAAGGCCGGGCGCGGTGAGGTGTGCGAGAACCACACCGACCACACGAACGACGACCCGACCAGCACCCCGAGGGCCACGGCGATGACGCGCCGGCTGGGGCGGCGGACGACCAGGGCCAACACGATGAGCAGCAGCGGCCAGATGACGTAGAACTGCTCCTCGACGGCCAGGCTCCAGAAGTGCTGCACCGGCGAGGGCAGCACGTCCGAGGCGAGGTAGTCGGTCTCGCGACGCGCGAAGACCCAGTTGACGACGTACATGGCGGCCGCCGCGACGTCGACACCGATGTCGCGCCGCCGCAGGCCGGGCACGACGAACCACGACACCGCCGAGATCGACACGAGCACCAGCACCGCGGCGGGCAGGAGGCGGCGGATGCGGCGCCCCAGGAACCGGATCCACGAGATCGACCCGCTGCGGTCGAGCTCGGCGACGAGCAGCCCGGTGATCAGGAACCCGGAGATGACGAAGAAGATGTCGACTCCCACGAAGCCGCCGCGCACCGGCAGGCCGGCGTGGTAGGCGAGCACGGTGAGGATGGCGACCGCCCGCAGCCCTTCGATGTCCGGGCGGAAGCCGGCCTTGGCTCCCTTGCCCCGCGCGGCGCCCGTGGGCGCGGTCGACGCGGCCGTGGCGGACGGCATCCGGTCTGGTCGTTCGCGCGAGGGCGCGGCGTCAGCGGTCGGCACTCAACCGGGCGAGCAGGGCGTCGCGCACCTCGTCGGGCACGAGCCCGGTCACGTCGCCGCCCCAGCGCGCGACCTCCTTCACCAGCGAGCTCGAGACGTGCTCGAACGCCGGGTCTCCGGGCAGGAACAGCGTCTCGATGCCGGTCAGGTGCCGGTTCATCAGCGCCATCGGCCACTCGTAGGTGACGTCGGAGGGGCCGCGGACACCCTTGACCACCACGTCGGCCTCCACGTCCCGGCAGACGTCGACGAGCAGCCGCTGCGCGAACGCCTCGACGCGCACCCGGTCGGCCAGACCCCGGGCGGCGACCGCCCGCTCGACGAAGCCGATCCGCTCCTCGACGCTGAACGTGCCGGCCTTGGCCGGGTTGTGCAGCACCGCCGCCACCACCTCGTCGTGCAGGGCGGCGGCGCGCTCGATGACGTCGAGGTGCCCGGAGGTCACCGGGTCGTACGAGCCGGGGCAGACGGCACGGCGGGGGCGAGGGGTCACGGGCACCACGGTACCGACGCGGTCGGGGAGGCCGGTTCAGTCCTGCTTGGCGGCCTCCTCGACCTCCTTGGCCTTCTTCTTGGCGTCGGCCTTGATCGCGTCGGCCTTCTCGCGGGCGTCCTCCGGGGCGAGGGTTCCCTCGTCGACGGCCTCGTCGAGCAGGGCGGCGACCTGCTCGGTTGTGGCACAACCCTGTTCGAGCAGCTCGTTGCGGCGGGCCAGCCACGCGGTCCCGAGCTGCTCGCGCTCCTCCACGGACACGTCCTCGCGGGAGGGGTTGAGGATCGTCTGCTCCTCCTCGTTGGAGTGGTGGTTCACGACCGTCGCGAGGTCCTCGAGCGCGTCGTCGTACTCCTGGCCGTCGGTGTCCTCGACCTTCAGGAACTCCAGCAGCGCCTCGATGATCTCGGCGTGCTCCTCCTCGCCGTGCTCCTCCTCGTGCTCGGAGATCGCGCGGTCCTTGCGCAGGGTGGGGTAGACCTTCTCCTCCTCGGACGTCGCGTGGGCCACGAGCACCTCGGCCAGCGCCTGGCGCGCGGCCGTGCGGTCGGTGTCGTTGCGGCGGGCCTGGCGCAGCAGGTCCTCGAAGAGGCGGTGGTCCTCCAGGATCCGCTCCAGCACGTCGCCGTTCGTCGGCCGGGGGATGTCGATCTCGGTCTGGGTCGTGGTCTCGCTCATCGGGCCATCCTCACCGAGAACCGGTGCCTCCCGGTGGCTCCGGACCCGACGAGCTCTCAGAGCTGAAGGATCGTGGCCGAGACCGAGAGGGAGGCAGCGACACCCTTCGGGTCGTGCGCTCCCTCGGGGGTCTCGAGCACTGCCCGGGAGCGGGCCCGCACGGCAGCACCGGGGTCGGGGGACACCAGGTCGACGTCGGGTCGCTCGGCGGCCACGGACTCCGCGGTGGCCAGGAGCAGGTCGAACGGTGGGTCCACGGCCTGCGACATGCCGGGAGCCTGACAGGTTCCGCCGGCACCCGACAACCGATTTCGGCGCTCGCCGGTCAGGTGAACATCGCCCGGAAGTGGTCGGACTGGCCCGGGTAGTAGTCGTCGAAGTCGAGGGCCGACACGTCGGCGCCGGTCTCGGCGGCGACCAGCCGGTCGAGGTAGAACTCCCAGCCGGGGCCGACGCCGGCCGCCATCTCCGCGTCGGGCACCGACTGGCTGAAGGTGAGCGTGGTGGTGCCGCCGGCCTCGGCGAGCTCGAGCACGAAGTGCCAGTCGTGCTCCTCCCCCTCGACCCGCGACGTGACGGCCAGCCGGTGGGGCGGGTCGCAGGCCTCGATCGTGAAGGTCTCGGGCTTGACGTCGTCACCCTCGGCGTTCATCCGGAACAGCACCGCGCCGGATGCCGGGTCGCCGGTCCAGGTGCCGACCCAGCGTTCCAGCCGGTCGGACTCGGTGACCGCGGCCCACACGGACTCGATCGGCGCCCGGAAGGTGCGGTCGAAGACGACGCTGTCGTGGCCGTCGCGGGTGGCGCGGCGGCCGGTGGGAACGGGTGTCAGGGTGGTCATGCGGTCTCCTCCGTGGTTCTCGGGCTCGTGGGTTGTGCGGTCGTGCTGGTGCGGTGGTCCCGGGTGGTGCGGCGCACCTCGAGGTCGAGGCCGTCGAGCACCGCCTCGTCGAACCGGGGCCCGGGGCGCAGCTCGTCGAGCAGTCCTCGCACGGGCGCCAGCCCCGCCCACACCAGTGCGTAGTGCCGTTCGCGTCCACGCTGCTCGGCGCTGACCAGCCCACCGTCGATGAGCACCCGCAGGTGCCTGCTGACGGCCGGCCGGCTGATCGGGTGCGCCGCCGCGAGGTCGACGACCCGGGCGGGCCCGGCTGCCAAGGTGCGCAGGAGCTCGCGTCGCACCGGGTCGGCGAGAGCGGCGAACGGGTCCATCCCCAATTGGTAACTCATCGGTTACCAATCTGTCAACGCCGGGTCGAGGAGTTCCTGCTGGGTCGAGGTGATGTTCTGCTCCCAGGTGTCAGCGGATCACCTCGAACCGCGCGCCCGGCACCCCTGGCGTCTGCAGCGCTTCGGCAGAGGGGTGTCGACACCGGGGCTGACTGCGCGCCCGGCACCCCCAGCTGTGGTGGAGGGCGACGGCGAACAGGTCGGCCTGGGGGCGACGTGTGCCGCCGCGTCAGTCGCGGGTGGCGTACCAGATCGTGGTCTCGCCGTACTTCTTCGGCTTGGTGGCCAGGGCGATGCCGTCGGGCCAGGTGGGCTCGGGGCTGCGGGTCGAGCGCTCGACGACCAGCAGCCCGCGGGGGGCGAGCCAGCCGGCCCGCAGGCGGTCGAGCACGGCGGCGAGTGCGGCCTCGTCGAGGTCGTAGGGCGGGTCGACGAAGACCAGGTCGCTCGGCTCGTCGGGCCCAGGGTCGGGAAACAGGTGTGCGGCAACCGTGCTGCGCACCACGCGGGTGCCGGGCAGCTTCAGCTCGCGCGCATTGGCGGCGATGACGTCGGCCGCGCGACGGTCGGACTCCACCAGCACCACGCGAGCCGCACCGCGCGACGCGGCCTCCAGGCCCAGGGCACCGGAGCCGGCGTAGAGGTCGAGCACCCGGGCACCGCGCACGGCATCACGGGCGTCGAGGGCGGAGAACACCGCCTCGCGCACCCGGTCGCTCGTGGGCCGGGTGCCCGAGCCGGGCGGGGTGCGCAGCGTGCGGCCGCCCGCGGTGCCGGCGATGACCCGGGTCATCAGCCGCGCTCCAGGTAGGCGGCCTGCTCGGCGTCGACGCGAGCGCGCACCGCGGCCGCCAGGTCGGGGTGCGCGGCGAGCTCGGGGTCGGTGGCCACGAGCGCGAAGGCGTCGTCGCGGGCCTGCTCGATGACCTCCTCGTCGTCGAGGATGTGCAGGAACTCGAGCTGGGTGCGCCGGCCGTGCTGGGCGGCGCCCAGGATGTCGCCCTCGCGGCGCTGCGACAGGTCGAGCCGGGCCAGGGCGAACCCGTCGGTCGTGGCGGCGACGGCGTTCAGCCGGGTCATCGCGACCTCGGCCTCGGTGCCGGTGACGAGCAGGCACAGCCCGGGGTGGCCGCCACGGCCGATCCGCCCGCGCAGCTGGTGCAGCTGGGAGACACCGAAGCGGTCGGCGTCCATGACCACCATGACGCTGGCGTTGGGCACGTCGACGCCCACCTCGACCACGGTGGTCGACACCAGCACGTCGAGCTCGCCGCGCTGGAAGCGGGCCATCACGGCATCCTTCTCGTCGCTCGGCAGCCGGCCGTGCAGGACCTCGAGCGACAGCCCGGCCAGCGCCGGCTCCTGCGTGAGGTCGGCGTGCACGGCATAGACGCTCTTGAGCGGGCGCAGCGGCGCGGCGGCCGCGTCGCCGTCCTCGTCGTCGGGTGCCGCCTCGGCCCGCAGGTCGGTGCCCTCGTCGGCCACGTCGTCGTCGCCGATGCGAGGGCAGACGACGTAGACCTGCCGGCCGGCGTGCACCTCCTCGGCCACGCGGGCCCAGGTGCGCGCCATCCAGCCCGGCCGGTCCTCGGGCACGACGTGGGTGGTGATGGGCGCGCGCCCGGCGGGCAGCTCGCGCAGCGTCGAGGTCTCGAGGTCGCCGAACACGGTCATCGCAACAGTGCGCGGGATGGGCGTGGCCGTCATCACCAGCACGTGGGGAGGCACGGCACCCTTGCCGCGCAGGGCGTCACGCTGCTCGACGCCGAAGCGGTGCTGCTCGTCGACGACGACCAGGGCGAGGTCGAGGAAGTCGACGTTCTCCTGGAGCAGCGCGTGCGTGCCCACGACGATGCCGGCGTCACCGCTGACGATGTCGAGCAGGGTGCGGCGGCGCTCGGCGGTGGACTGGCTGCCGGTGAGCAGGGCGACCCGGGTGCCGTGCTCGGCGCCCCCGAGCATGCCGCCCTCGGCGAGGTCGCCGAGCATCGCGGTGATGGTGCGGTGGTGCTGCGACGCGAGCACCTCGGTGGGCGCCAGCAGCGCCGCCTGTCCCCCGGCATCCACCGCGGCGAGCATGGCGCGCAGGGCGACCACGGTCTTGCCCGACCCGACCTCGCCCTGCAGCAGCCGGTGCATCGGCACGTCGCGGGCCATCTCGGCCGCGATGGTGGCGCCGATCTCGGTCTGCCCCGCGGTGAGGGTGAACGGCAGCCGGGCGTCGAACGCCTCGAGCAGCCCACCCGCCCGGGCCGGGCGCGGCGTGGTCGACTGCCCGGATGCCGTGCGCCGCCGCTGCGCGAGCGTCACCTGGAGGACGAACGCCTCCTCGAAGCGCAGCCGCCGCTTGGCCGTCTCCACCTCGGCCATCGTCTCGGGGGTGTGGATGCCGCGCAGCGCTTCGGTGCGCGACACCAGTTTTCGCCGGGCTCGCACGTCGGCCGGCAACGCGTCGGGCACGTCGTCGAGCACGTCGAGCACCCGGCGCACGCTCTCTGTGACGGTCCAGGTGTGCAGCTTGCCGACCGAGCGGTAGATCGGGATCAGGGACTTGCGGTCACCGGCGTCGAAGTCGTCGAGCATCGTGTAGCCGGGGTGGGTCAGCTGCAGGCGATGGTTGTACATGCCGACGGTGCCCGCGAAGATGCCGCGCGCCTTGGGCACCAGCGCCTTCTGGTGTCCGTACGCCTTGAAGAAGGTGAGGTCGATGTCGTGCCGCCCGTCGGTGATGACGACGTTGAGCATGGTGCCCTTGCGCTTCACCATCGGCCGGGTCGTGGCGCTCTTGACCTCGGCGACGCCCACGAGGAACTTGCCGACCTCAGCCGTGCCCAGGTCGGCGTCACGGGTGCGGTAGCGCCGCGGCCAGAACGCGAGCAGCTCACCGACGGTGGTGATGCCGCGGGCCGCCTCGAACTGCTTGGCCGCGGTGGCGATGATGCGGTCGAGCTTGCTCGACTCGGTGGCCACGTCAGGTCACCCCCACTCACTCCACCCCGACCAGCAGGGGGTAGACCGGCTGGCCGCCGTCGATGACGACCACCTCGAGCTCGGGGCGGTCGCGCTCGAGGGCGGCCGCGATCCGCTCGCCCAGACCCGGGTCGGCCTCGGCGCCCAGCACCAGGGTGACCAGCTCGCCGCCGGCCGACAGCAGCCGGTCGAGCACGTCACGCGCCGCCACGGCGACGTCGGTGCCCAGGAAGGCGACGTCGCCGTCGACGATGCCGAGCACGTCACCCGGGTGGCACACCCCGGCCCAGGTCAGGGCCTCTTTGGTCGCCACCGTCACCGCGCCGTGCCGGGTGGCCACCGCCGCACCGGTCATCGAGACGACGTTGCTGTGCACCGACCGGCCCGGGTCGAGCACGGCGAGCGCCGCCAGGGCCTGCACGGTGGTGCGGGCGGGCACGACGTGCACGTCGATGCCCGAGCCGGCGGCCGCCTGGGCGGCGATCTCGGCGGCCATGAAGGTGTCGCGGTCACCGGGGAGCAGCACCACCGCGCTCGACCCGGTCGACTCCACCGCCCGGAGCAGCTGCCCGGCCGAGGCCCGCCGGCCGGGACCGGATGCCACCACCACAGCACCCGCCTCGCGCAGCAGGGCACCGATGCCGGGCCCGGCGGCGCACGCGACGACGGCCAGCGGCGCCGGGTGGTCGCGGGTGTCGACCTGGCTGGCGAAGTGGGTGATCCGGATGCGCTCCGGCCGCCCGGCGGCCACCCCCGCCTCGACGGCCGCCCCCGGGTCGTCGACGTGCACGTGCACGTTCCACAGGTCGGGGCCGCCGACGACGAGCAGCGAGTCGCCGAGCGCATCGAGGGTCGACTTCAGCGACTCGACCGCCTCGGGCGTGGTGGCCGTGAGCAGGTACATGACCTCGTAGGCCGGTCCCTCGCCGTGGGCCGAGTTCGCCAGGTCGAGCGGGTCGTGCCCCGGCAGCGCGGCTGCGGTGGGCCGCGGACGGGCGGCCACGGCATCCGCCGGGCGCCACTCGTCGCGGCGGTGCAGGGGGGGCCCGGCCGACAGCAGCCCGTCGTCGGTGGCCGACCACCGGCCGGTCACCACCCGGTGGAACGACTCGAGCATGAGCACGCAGCCGGCACCTCCGGCGTCGACCACTCCGGCGCGGGCGAGGGCCTCGAGCTGGTCGGGGGTGCGGGCCAGGGCCTCCTGGGCGGCGTCGACGGCGGCCTCGCAGACGTCGGCGAGCGAGCCACCGGCCTCGGCGGCGTCGACGGCGGCGGCGGCCCCGGCATCCGCGACGGTGAGGATGGTGCCCTCCTGCGGGTGGGAGACGCAGGCCCGGGCCGCGGCCGCCCCGGCCGCGAACGCGTCGGCGAGCAGCAGGGCGTCGACCACGTCGGCCTTGCGCTCGATGACGGCATCGCACAGTCCCCCGACGAGCTGGCTCACGATGACCCCCGAGTTGCCCCGGGCCGAGAGCAGGATGGCGCGCTTGAGGGTGCGGCACTCCTGCACCAGGGTGGCCTCGCCGAGGATGCCGGCGTTCTCGTGCGACGCCACGACCTCGTCGATCGCGGCGTCGAAGGTGAGGTAGAGGTTGGTGCCGGTGTCGCCGTCGGGGACGGGGAAGACGTTCAACGCGTCGATCTCGGTGCGGCGGGCCGCGAGGGCCGCACGCGTGAGCAGCGCCCAGTGGCGGGCGTCGGCGGCGGTGAAGACGGCGGGCACGGCCTCACCCTAACGACCCGCACCGTCGCGGCCCGGGACCGTTTTGGTAGCCCGGGCGCGCCTCGGCTACGCTTGTCCGGTTGCGCGCCTGCCATCTGCGGGCCGCCGAGACCCACTCTTCACTCACTTCAGGAGATTCACCGTGGCTGCCAACTGCGACGTCTGCGGCAAGGGACCCGGCTTCGGGCACAGCATCTCGCACTCGCACCGCCGCACCAAGCGTCGCTGGAACCCCAACATCCAGCGCGTGAAGGCGCTCGTCGGCGACGCCGGTGTCACCCCGAAGCGGCTCAACGTCTGCACCTCCTGCCTCAAGGCGGGCAAGGTCAAGCGCTGACCCCCTGACGCACCCAGCAGCGGGCGGCTCCCCAGTGGGGAGCCGCCCGCTGCGCTGTCCCGGTCAACCGGCGAAGTGGTCCCAGCCGCGCGCGTCGGGCACGGTGCCGTCGACGGTGACCCGGATGCCGTCGCCCGCCTCCGGCAGCACCCGCCCGATCACGTGCCACGGCTCGTGGATGCCGTCGCCCGCCTCGGCGTCGCCGGCCTCGGGCAACGACGCCTCGTCGGCGAAGACCCCCACGAGCGAGTGCTCCTCTCCCCCGGCGAGCACCTGGTGCAGCGCCTCGACCTCGCCGAGGGCCAGGGCGAGCGGCCCAGCGGCGAAGCGAGAGCGCAGCACCGACCCGTCGAGGTCGACCCGCACCCCGCTCGCGGCCGCCACCCGGCCCAGGTCGGTGACCAGCCCGTCGGAGACGTCGATCAGGGCGTGCGCCCCGGCCGCCGCCGCCGCAGGCCCGGCCCGCCACGGTGGCACCGGCGCCCGGTGGTGCCGCATCAGGGCGCGCACGGCGCGGGAGCGCTCGCCGAGCGGTTCCGCGAGTCCCGGCCCCCCGGCATCCGGCTGGGGTGAGTGGTCGGGATCGGTCTCGCCGCGCTCGAACAGCGCCAGCCCTCCCCCGGACCAGCCGAGGGTGCCGCACACCGCGACGACGTCGCCGGCCCGGGCGCGCGAGCGCAGCACCGGCGCCAGGCCGCGCAGGTCGCCCAGGGCGGTGACCGAGATGACGACCACCCCGGGCGGTGCTGACGACAGGTCGCCGCCCACCACCGGCGCCCCCGCCTGCTCGGCGAGCGCAGCGATGCCCCGCGCGAGGTCGACCGCCCACTGCACCTCGAGGTCCGGGTCGGCGACGAGCGACACGAGCAGGGCGGTCGGCACCGCACCCATCGCGGCGATGTCGGCGAGGTTCTGGGCGGCCACCTTCACGCCGACGTCGTGCCCGCTCGACCACTCGTCGCGCCAGTCGCGGCCACGCACCATCGAGTCGGTCGTGGCGACCACCGTCCCCCCGGGTGCGCCCACGACCGCGGCGTCGTCACCCGGGCCCACCGGCACCGACCCCCAGGCGGGCGGGCGCGCACCGGCATACACCGGGAAGACCCGGGCGAGCAGCTCGCTCTCGCTGACGTCGCGTAGCCGCACTTGACCAACCCTCCGAAGACGTGGGGACTCCCGGCACGGTAGCGTCTGACCCGCGCGCCGGTCTCGACGGGCGCGATCCCGACCGCAGGGGCACCCGTGCCCCGACGACTCACGAAGAGGTGGCACTGCAGTGGTACAGGCCTACATCCTGATCCAGACCGACGTCGGCCGCGCCGCGTCGGTGGCCTCGGCCATCGCGGGGCTCGAAGGGGTCGCCATGGCCGAGGACGTCACCGGCCCCTACGACGTCATCGCCCGCGTCGAGGCCCAGACCGTCGACGAGCTCGGCAAGCTCGTCATCGCCAAGATCCAGGACGTCGAGGGCATCACGCGCACCCTCACCTGCACGGTGGTGCACGTCTGAGCCGGCGACGCACTCTCTCGACGGCGGCTGCGCTCGGCGCGGCCGCCGTCGTGCTGTCCGCCTGCTCCTCCGACGCCGTCGAGGTCACCGTGCCCTCGGCCGGCACGGAGCCGGCCTGCCTGTCGGCGACCCTGTTGTGGCCCTCCTCCGTGTCGGGGATGCCGCGCCGCGACACCGAGCCCGACTCCACCGGCGTCGCGGCCTGGGGAGACCCGGCCATCATCGCCCGCTGCGGGGTCGCGGCGCTCGGGCCCACCGACACCGAGTGCCTCGAGGTCAACGGGGTCGGCTGGATCCCGCAGGCCCTCAGCGACGGCACCCGGTTCACGTCGTTCGGCACCGACCCCGCGGTCGAGGTGCTGGTGCCGAAGACCTACGCCCCCGAGCCGCTGCTGCTTCCGGTGTTCGCGCCGGTCGCCAAGGCCCTGCCCGGCAACGGCCTGGCCTGCCGCTGACCCAGCACTGCCTCGGAACGTGGGTGAAGATCGTCGGCCAGGCGAAGGTGTTCACCCACATTCGCCGACGCGTCAGCGCAGGCCGGTGCGCCGCTCCAGCGCGAGCGCGATCAGCTCGTCGATGAGGTCGGGGTAGCTCATCCCGGTCGCCGCCCACATCCGCGGGTACATCGAGTGCGGCGTGAACCCCGGCATCGTGTTGACCTCGTTGACGAGCACGTCGCCGGTGTCGGTGAGGAAGAAGTCGACCCGGGCCAGCCCCTCGCAGCCGGCCGCGTCGAACGCCAGCGCCGCCATCGACCGGATCCGCTCCGCCACTGCTGCCGGCACGTCGGCCGGGGTCTCGAGCCGCACGTCACCCGCCGCGAGGTACTTGGCCTCGTAGTCGTAGAACTCGTGGTTCTGCACGACGATGCACTCGCCGAGCTCGCTGGTGCGGGTGGGGTCGGTGCCGTGCCCCTCGAGCACCCCGCACTCGATCTCGCGCCCGAACACCGCGGCCTCGACGACGACCTTCGGGTCGTGCTGGCGGGCCGCCTCGATGGCGGCCTCCAGCTCCGCCGGCTCCGACACCTTGGTGATGCCCATGCTCGACCCCGCCCGCGCCGGCTTGACGAACACCGGCCAGGACAGGGCGTGCACGGCATCCATCGCGGCGGCCCTGTCGCGCCGCCACTCCTTGTCGGTGATCACGGTGTACGGCCCGACCGGCAGGCCCGCCGAGGCGAGCAGCACCTTCATCACGTGCTTGTCCATCATCACCGCGGATGCCGTGACCCCCGATCCGACGTACCTCACGTCGGCGAGGTCGAGCAGGCCCTGGATCGTGCCGTCCTCTCCGAACGGGCCGTGCAGCAGCGGGAAGACGACGTCGACCTCACCGAGCGTGCGCGGCGGCGAGCCCGCCTCGTGCACCACCATGGTGCGGTCGGTGGCGCTGGTCGGCACGATGACGCTGGCCGCGTCGGTGTCGACCTCGGGCACGTGGCCGGGCGCGAGGCGCAGCGCTTCGGGGTCGTCGGGCACGAGCACCCAGTGGCCGTCCTTGGCGATGCCCACCGGCACGACGTCGTAGCGGTCGCGGTCGAGCGCCTCGAGCACGCTGGCGGCGGTGGCGCAGGAGACCGCGTGCTCGGACGAGCGGCCCCCGAACACCAGGGCGACCCTGGTGCGGCCGGTGTCGGACCCGTCGGCGGTCGGGGTGGGGCGGGGCTCGTCGGTGGTCATCGCCCGCGAGCCTAGCCGCTGGCCGGGCGACCCTCGGGGACCGGCGCACGGCCGGACACGACGGCCTCCGCCGCGGCTCGCGGCATACCCTGAGGCGCGTGACGCCCACACCCCACGACCCGGATGCCGACCGCCTCTCCCCCGCCACCCGCGTCGTCGCGCTCGGCCGCGAGGAGGCGGTCGCCGGCGGCCAGGTGGGCGCCCCGCTGGTGCTCACCTCGACTTACCACGCCGACGGCGACGTGGTGTACGCCCGCTCGGGCAACCCGACCTGGTCGGCGTTCGAGACCGCGCTCGGCGACCTCGAGGGCGGCGACGCCCTGGTGCTGTCCTCCGGCATGGGCGCCGTCGCCGCGGCCCTGTCGCTGCTCCCCCACGGCGGCCGGGTGGTCGCGCCGGATGCCGCGTACAACGGCGTCGTGGCCACCCTCGGCCTGCGCGAAGCCGAGGGGTCCGTGCGGGTGCGCCGGGTCGACGTCGCCGACACCGAGGCCGTGCTGACGGCCCTCGACGGTGCGGACCTGCTCTGGCTCGAGTCGCCCACCAACCCCCTGCTCGAGGTCGCCGACCTGGCCACCCTGCTGGCCGCCGCCCGCGATCGGGGCGTGCTCTCGGTCGTCGACAACACCTTCGCGACGCCGCTGCTGCAGCGGCCGCTCGAGCTCGGCGCCGACGTCGTCGTGCACTCGGTGACCAAGTACCTGTCCGGCCACAGCGACGTCGTCCTCGGCGCCGTCGTCACCCCACCGACGGATGCCGGTCGCGCCCGCCGCGAGCGGATGCTGCGGCACCGCACCCTGCACGGCGCGATCGCGGGCCCGATGGAGGTGTGGCTCGCGCTGCGCGGGCTGCGCACGCTGCACCTCCGGGTCGAGCGCGCCGGGGCCAACGCCCTCGACCTCGCCGAGCGCCTGCGCACGCATCCGGCGGTCGAGCGCGTGCGGCATCCGGGCTTCGGCGGCATCGTCTCGATCGAGGTCGCCGGCGGGGCCGCGGCGGCGGAGCGGGTGTGTGCGGCCACGCGGGTCTGGGTGCACGCCACCAGCCTCGGTGGGGTCGAGAGCCAGCTCGAGCGGCGCCGCCGCATCCCGAGCGAGCCGCAGCGGGTGCCGGAGAACCTGGTGCGGCTCTCGGTCGGCATCGAGGACGTCGACGACCTCTGGCGCGACCTCAGCCAGGCCCTCGACCAGGCCTAATCCCGTCCAATCCCCGACTTCTTGCGGATCTTCCACCCGTAGGACTGCGGCAGCCACACCCGCGAGAGGGTGGAAATCCGCAAGAAGTCGGGAAAAGGTCAGCCGGTCTCGGCCTTGCGGGGGCGCGACAGCAGGGCCGCGACGACCTCGGGGGCGGTGCGGTCGTGCTGGATCATCGCGTCGACCTGCTCGATGATCGGCACGTCGACGCCGTTGTTGCGCGCGAGGTCGAGGATCGAGGTGCACGACTTCACGCCCTCGGCGGTCTGCTTGGTCACCGCGATGACCTCCGAGACGGCCATCCCCTGGCCCAGGCGCACCCCGAACGAGTGGTTGCGCGACAGCGGCGACATGCAGGTGGCGATCAGGTCACCGACGCCGGCAAGCCCCGCGAACGTGACTGCGTCACCACCCAGCGCGGTGCCGAGCCGCATCGTCTCGGCGAGCCCACGGGTGATGATCGAGGCCTTGGAGTTGTCACCCATCCCCAGCCCCTCGGCCATGCCGACGGCCAGGGCGATGACGTTCTTCACGGCGCCGCAGATCTCGGTGCCCACGACGTCGGATGCCGTGTACGGGCGGAAGTACGGCGCGGCGCACGCGCCCGCCACGAGCTCGGCCATCGCCTCGTTCGCGCACGCCACCACCGACGCGGCCGGCTGCTTGACCGCGATCTCGCGCGCGAGGTTGGGCCCCGACACGATGACGATGCGCTCGGTCTCGACGCCGGCGACCTCGGCGATGACCTCGCTCATCCGCTTCGTCGTGCCGAGCTCGACGCCCTTCATCAGCGACACCACCGCGGCCGACGCCGGCAGCGCCGAGCCCCACGCGGTGAGGTTGGCGCGCAGCGTCTGAGAGGGCACGGCGAGCACCACGATGTCGGCACCGTGGGCGGCCTCGGCCGGGTCACTCGTCGCCCGGATCGTGGGAGGCAGGCGCAGCTCGGGCAGGTAGTCGCGGTTGACCCCGCCGTTGATCTGGTCGACCACCTCCTGGCGCCGGCCCCACATCGTGACGTCCGTGCCGGCATCCGCGAGCACCGACGCGAACGCCGTGCCCCAGCTGCCGGTGCCGTAGACCGCTGCGCTCGTCATGAGGCCTCCTCCAGGGGGCGGGGTTTGCCGATGGGCGTGATGTTGTGGATGCGGGGGTCGAAGCGCACCACCGGGGCCTTCTCGCCGCGCAGCACCTCCAGCTCGGCGGTGATGGCGGCCATGATCCTCGCGGTGGCCTCGTGCAGCACCTCGGTGGTGAGCTCACGGCCGTAGAGGTCGTCGAGCGGCACCGGACGTCCGGCACGCACCTGAATGGTCGTGCGGGGGAACAGGTGCAGCCGTTTCGAGTACGGCGCCAGCATCTGCTGCGCGCCCCAGGTCGCCACCGGGATGACGGGGCACTGCGTCTCGAGCGCGACCCGGGCAGCACCGGTCTTGCCCCGCATCGGCCACAGGTCGGGGTCGCGGGTCAGCGTGCCCTCGGGGTAGATCGCGACGGCCTTGCCGGCCCGCACCGCCTCGACGGCAGCCCGGTAGGCGTCGGCCGCGCGGCCCGTCTCGCGGTAGACCGGGATCTGGTCGGCGTGCCGCACGATGGCCCCGACGACCGGCGCCCGGAACACCTCGGCCTTGCCGAGGTAGCGCGGTGAGTGCCCGTTGTCGACGAGGAAGTGCCCGAAGGCCAGCGGCTCGACGTAGGAGTAGTGGTTGGGGCAGACGACGTAGCCGCCCTGCGTCGGGAGGTTCTGCGCGCCCGACCACTCCCGCTTCGTGAACAGCATGTACAGGGGCCGGGCGATGAGGATCGCGAGACGGTAGGCGAAGGGCCGGGAGTGGTCCGAGGGGGTCGTCACGCGCTGCCTTCCGTGGGGACGGGTCATGCGCATTGTGGTCCGCCCACCGGGCGATGTCGAGCATGGCGGGGTCGTGTTGGCAGGATCGGGGGATGCACGCACCCGGGCCGGACTGGGCGGCCGTCGTCCCGGTCAAGGGCGGGCCGCTGGCCAAGAGCCGGCTCGACCTGCCCCACGAGGCTCGCGCCGCGCTGGCCGACGCGTTCGCCCGCGACACCGTGGCGGCGCTTGCTGCCGGGATGCCGGGTGCGCCGGTGCTCGTCGTCACCTCCGACCCCGACGTGGCCCGGTGGGTCGTCGCCGCCGGGCACCTGGTGGTCGCCGACCCCGGGGCCGGGCTGGATGCGGCCGTCGCCGCCGGGGTGGATGCCGCCCGCGACCTGGGCGCCGGCGCGGTGGCCGTCGTGCTCGGTGACCACCCGGCGCTGCGCCCGCGCGAGGTGCGGGCCGCGCTGGCCGCGGCCGGTGCGCACCCGGCATCCGTGGTGCCCGATGCCGACTCCGGAGGGACCGCGCTGCTGACGCTCCCGGCGACCGGTGCGGTGCGCACGGCGTTCGGTGCGGGGAGCGCCGCCGCGCACGTACGGCTCGGGTTCGTGTGCCTCGACCTCGACCTCCCGGGGCTGCGCGTCGACGTCGACGACGCCGCCTCGTTGGCCGCCGCGGCCGGGCTCGGTCTCGGGTCGCACAGCCGCGCGGCGCTCGCACGCGCTAGCCTTCCGGGCGTGCAGGCTTCCATCCACCGCATCGACGACGACGGCTCCGGCTCGGCGCTGCTCGACGACGGCGTCGAGGTGAGCGTGCCGGCCGGCGCGGCGGTCGCCAGCGGGCTGCTGCACCTGCGCGTCGGTCAGCGGGTCAGCGTCGAGCTCGACCCCGACGGCCGGGTGGCCACCCGGGTGTGGGTGGTCGGCATCGGCCCCGGCGAGGACATCCGCTGACCTGGCTCTTGATTCGCACTTCGTGCGACTTGGGCGCGGTTCTCGCGCCTGGAGCCAGCCGGAACCGCACCCAAGTCGCACGAAGTGGCGAGTAGTCAGTCGAGCTTGTAGGAGGCGCCGAGGGCGTCGAGCTTCTCCGAGAACCGCTCGTAGCCGCGGTAGATGATGTCGATGCCGTGCACGGTCGAGCGCCCCTGCGCGGCGAGCGCGGCGATGAGGTAGCTGAAGCCACCGCGCAGGTCGGGGACGGTGATCTCGGCGGCTTTCAGCTCGGTCGGTCCCGAGATGACCGCCGAGTGCTGGAAGTTGGCCCGGCCGAAGCGGCAGGGTGACCCGCCGAGGCACTCGCGGTAGGTCTGGATGTGAGCCCCGGAGTCGAGCAGTGCGTCGGTGAAGCCGAGCCGGTTCTCGTAGACCGTCTCGTGCACGATCGACAGCCCGGTGGTCTGGGTCAGCGCGACGACCAGGGGCTGCTGCCAGTCGGTCATGAAGCCAGGGTGCACGTCGGTCTCGAGGGCGATGGCGCGCAGCGTGCTCCCCGGGTGCCAGAACCGGATGCCCTCGTCGTCGACGTCGAAGGCGCCGCCGATGCGGCGGAACACGTTGAGGAACGGCATCATCGGCAGCTGCTGGGCCCCGCGCACGTAGATGTCGCCGTTCGTGGCCAGCGCGGCACAGGCCCACGAGCCGGCCTCGATCCGGTCGGGGATCGCCAGGTGGTTGAAGCCGCCGAGCCGGGCGACGCCCTCGATGGTGATGACCCGGTCGGTCTGCACCGAGATGATCGCCCCCATCTTCTGCAGGATCGCGATGAGGTCCATGATCTCGGGCTCGATGGCCGCGTTGCGCAGGGTCGTGATCCCGCGGGCGCGCACCGCGGTGAGCAGCACCTGCTCGGTGGCACCGACGCTCGGGTAGGGCAGGTGGACGTCGGCACCGTGCAGGCCGTGCGGAGCCGTGAGCCGCAGGCCGTCCTTGCGCTTCTTGATGGTCGCGCCGAACTCGCGCAGCACGTCGAGGTGGTAGTTGATCGGCCGCTCCCCGATGCGGCACCCCCCGAGGTCGGGGATGAAGGCCTCGCCGAGCCGGTGCAGCAGCGGCCCGCAGAGCAGCACCGGCACCCGCGAGGAGCCGGCGTGGGCGTCGATGTCGGCGATGTGCGCCTGCTCGACGTTGGTGGGGTCCATCACCAGCTCGCCGTCGCGGTCGGTGGAGTCGATGACCACGCCGTGCAGCTCGAGCAGCCCGCTGACCACCTGCACGTCGCTGATCTCGGGCACCCCGCGCAGCCGGCACGGCTCCTCGGCGAGCACGACGGCCACCATCGCCTTGGAGACCAGGTTCTTGGCTCCCCTGACCTCGATGTCGCCGATGAGCGGGGAGCCGCCATCGACGACGAGGGTGGAGGTCATGGGTCCAGCCAAACACAGACGCCGCGCCGCGGCGACGGCTGGACCGTCACCGCCGCGCGGCGTCGTCGGGTGATCGGCGGGCTACTTCTTCGCCGCTGACTTCTTGGCCGGGGCCTTCTTCGCCGGAGCCTTCTTGGCCGGCGCCTTGGCTGCGGTCTTGGTCGCCGCCTTTGTCGCCGCCGCCTTGGCGGGAGCCTTCTTGGCGGCGGTCTTCGCGGGTGCTGCCTTGGCCGGAGCCTTCTTCGCGGCGGCCTTCGCGGGTGCTGCCTTGGCCGGAGCCTTCTTCGCCGCGGACTTCGCGGGTGCTGCCTTGGCCGGAGCCTTCTTGGCGGCGGTCTTCGCGGGTGCTGCCTTGGCCGGAGCCTTCTTCGCGGCGGCCTTCGCGGGTGCCGTCTTGGTCGCCGACTTTGTCGCCGCCGCCTTGGCCGGAGCTGCCTTGGCCGGAGCCTTCTTCGCGGTGGTCTTCGCCGTGCCGGTGGCCTTGCGGGCCGTTGCCGTGGTGGTGGACGCCACCTTCTTGGCGGCGGTCTTGGCCGTGCCGGTGGCGGCGGAAGCCGTGCGGGCCGCGGCCTTCACCGGAGCCGCGGCGGCCGCAACGGCGGCACCGGCTGCGGCACCAGCAGCCCCAGCAGCGGCCCGACCTGTGGCGGGCGCGTTCTTGGACAGGGTGCTCGGCTTCTTGACGTAGGCCTTGAACGAGGTGCCGGCGCGGAAGCGCGGCGCCTTCGACTTCGGGATGCGCACCGAGGTGCCGGTGTGCGGGTTGCGCCCGGTGCGTGCCGCGCGCTCCACGCGGTCGAACGTGCCGAAACCGGTGATGGACACCTTTCCTCCCCGCACGACCTCGCGGACGATGGTGTCGAGCACCGCTTCCAGGGCGTCGTTGGCGGCCCTTCGGCTGCCCAGTCGCTTCTCCAGCTCCCTGACGAGATCTGCCTTGTTCACGTGGACCACTCCAAGTCGGGACGGCGCCGGGATACGCCCGACGGCGATGTCTCGGCCGGCGGATGCCCGGCCTGAGTCGACGTTATGCCTGCTCAGGCGGAGAGTCCACCATTGAAGCGGCGTGTTATCCGTTGTGCCACAACGGGTTCGCAAGGGCTCGGAGGACCCTTCCGCGTCACACCAGTCACAGCAGCAACACGGAAGCCGTATGGCCACGCCGCCTCACGGCATCCAACTGCATTGTGCCGCAAGGGAACTGCTCAGGCGGTGACGGTAGGCTTCCAGCTCGGGCGCCCGGCCTCGAAGGCCGTGATGTCGGCCTCGTGCCGCAGAGTGAGGCTGATGTCGTCGAGGCCCTCGAGCAGTCGCCAGCGGGTGTAGTCGTCGACCTCGAAGCTCGCGACGATGTCACCCGCGGTGACGGTGCGCGACACCAGGTCGACGGTCACCGAGGTGCCCGGGTGGTTCTCGAGCAGCTTCCAGAGCAGCTCGACGTCGTCCTGGTTGCACTGTGCGGTGAGCAGTCCCTGCTTGCCGCTGTTGCCGCGGAAGATGTCGGCGAAGCGCGACGAGATGACCACCCGGAAGCCGTAGTTCATCAGTGCCCACACCGCGTGCTCGCGGGAGGAGCCGGTGCCGAAGTCGGGCCCGGCCACGAGCACCGACCCCGCGGAGAAGTTGGGGTCGTTGAGCACGAACGTCTCGTCGCCCCGCCAGGCGGCGAACAGGCCGTCCTCGAACCCGGTGCGGGTGACCCGCTTGAGGTAGACCGCCGGGATGATCTGGTCGGTGTCGACGTTGCTGCGGCGCAACGGCACCCCGATGCCGGTGTGGGTCGTGAAGGCGTCCATCAGTGGCTCCCCTCGCTCACGGGCTCGAGATCGGCGGGGCTGGACAGGGTGCCGCGCACCGCCGTCGCGGCGGCCACCAGCGGGCTGACCAGGTGGGTGCGGCCGCCCTTGCCCTGGCGACCCTCGAAGTTTCGGTTCGACGTCGAGGCGCTGCGCTCCCCCGGCGCGAGCTGGTCGGGGTTCATGCCCAGGCACATCGAGCAGCCGGCCAGGCGCCACTCGGCACCGGCCGCGGTGAACACCTCGTCGAGCCCCTCGCTCTCGGCCTGCAGGCGCACCCGCGCCGAGCCGGGCACCACCAGCATCCGCACGCCGTCGGCGACCTGGCGGCCCTGGATCACCTCGGCGGCGGCGCGCAGGTCCTCGATCCGCCCATTGGTGCACGAGCCGAGGAACACCGTGTCGACGTGCACGTCGCGCAGCGGGGTGCCGGCCTGCAGGCCCATGTACTCCAGGGCGCGGCGGGCGTTGGCCTTGTCGTTCTCGTCGGGCATCAGCTCGGGGTCGGGCACGGCCGTGCCGAGCGGGGCGCCCTGCCCGGGGTTGGTGCCCCAGGTGACGAACGGCGTGAGGGCGTCGGCGTCGAGCACGACCTCCTGGTCGAACTCGGCGTCGTCGTCGCTGCGCAGGTGGCTCCAGGCCTCGACCGCGGCATCCCACTCGGCACCGGTCGGCGCGTGGTCACGACCGCGCAGGTAGTCGTAGGTGGTCTCGTCGGGGGCGATCATGCCGGCCCGCGCACCGGCCTCGATCGACATGTTGCACACCGTCATCCGCGCTTCCATCGACAGGGCGCGGATGGCGCTGCCGCGGTACTCGAGCACATAGCCCTGTCCCCCACCGGTGCCGATCTTCGCGATGACCGCGAGCACGATGTCCTTGGCGGTGACTCCGTCGGCCAGCTCGCCCTCGACGGTGATGGCCATCGTCCTGAACGGCTTGAGCGGCAGGGTCTGGGTGGCGAGCACGTGCTCGACCTCGGAGGTGCCGATGCCGAACGCGAGCGCCCCGAAGGCCCCGTGCGTCGAGGTGTGGCTGTCTCCGCAGACGATCGTCATGCCGGGCTGGGTGAGCCCCAGCTGCGGGCCGACGACGTGCACGATGCCCTGCTCCTTGTCGCCCATCGGATACAGGGTGACGCCGAACTCCTCGCAGTTGCGGCGCAGCGTCTCGACCTGGGTGCGGCTGGTGAGGTCGGTGATCGGCCCGGGGGTGGTGGGCACGTTGTGGTCTTCCGTGGCCAGCGTGAGGTCGGTGCGGCGCACCGGGCGTCCCGACAACCGCAGCCCGTCGAAGGCCTGCGGGCTGGTGACCTCGTGCAGCAGGTGGAGGTCGATGTAGAGCAGGTCGGGCTCGCCCTCCCCGCGGCGCACCACGTGGGACTCCCACACCTTCTCGGCCAGGGTTGCGGCCATTGCTCCACCTCCACGTCTTGACCGCCGGACGAGCGGTCGTTCGACACCTGCAGACAGCCGGGCGCGGATGGGCGCCCTCGGCCGTCTCCCGAGATTCGCACGGGGGAGTTGTCGATGGACGTGCGTCTCAGGCACTGAGACGTTAATATCAAGACATGGACAACACTAGTGGCGTCGGCGTTCTCGACAAGGCGGCGATCGTCCTCAGCGCGCTGGAAGCCGGCCCGTCGACGCTCGCGCAGCTCGTGACGGCGACCGGCCTGGCCCGCCCCACGGCGCATCGCCTCGCGGTCGCGCTCGAGCACCACCGGCTCGTGACGCGCGACCTGCAGGGCCGCTTCGTCCTCGGCCCGCGGCTGGGCGAGCTCGCCGCCGCCGCCGGTGAGGACCGCCTCCTCGCCGCCGCCGGGCCGGTGCTCGGCGCGCTGCGCGACCACACCAACGAGAGCGCCCAGCTCTTCCGCCGCCAGGGCGAGCACCGGGTCTGCGTCTCGGCGGCCGAGCGCCCCGTCGGGCTGCGCGACTCCATCCCGGTCGGCGCCACGTTGTCCATGCGCGCCGGGTCCGCCGCGCAGGTGCTGCTGGCCTGGGAGGAGCCCGACCGCCTGCACCGCGGCCTGCAGGGCGCCGCCTTCACTGCGACAGCGCTGTCAGGGGTTCGCCGCCGCGGCTGGGCGCAGAGCGTCGGCGAGCGCGAGCCGGGCGTCGCCTCGGTCTCGGCGCCGGTGCGCTCCCCCTCCGGCCGGGTGATCGCCGCCGTCTCCATCTCGGGGCCGATCGAGCGGCTCTCGCGCCAGCCCGGCCGGCTGCACGCGGCCACGGTGATCGCCGGCGCGAACAAGCTGACCGAGGTGCTCGCCCGCCACGCGGCGCAGCAGGACGTCCAGAACAACCTCTGAACCCGGCATCCGACCCGGCATCCTCGACTTCTTGCGGATCTCCCACCCCGCGCGCGGGGTGGGAGATCCGCAATCTGTCGGGCGTGACGCAACACGGATGTCACATGGCGTGCGCCCGGATGCAACACCGCACCGGCAGGTTGGCCACCCAGACCGGTCAACCCGCGCGCAGGAGGTCGCTCCATGTCCCTCAGCCCCGCCCAGCGCATCGCCCGTGACCGCACCCGCCTGCTCGGGTTCCCCCGGCCGGGGCGGCGGGCGATCGTCGTGGGTGGCGGCCCGATGGCCGCGCGGCGGGCGGCCGCGCTGACCCGGGCTGCGACGCCGGTCACGGTCTTCGCTCCCGCGCTGTGCGACGACGTGTTCGACCTGCTGGCCGAGCACCTCGTGACCTGGGAGAACCGCTGGCCCGTCGCGGAGGACCTCGCCGACGCCTGGCTCGTGCACGCGGCCACCGGCGACCACGAGATCGACTCGCGGGTCTGCGCCTGGGCCTCGCAGCTGCGCGCCACCGCCTGACCCACTCCGGCACGGGCCCTTCAGGACACGGCCGTTCAGGATGCCGCGCGCCTGCCGAGGCGGTCGCGCGCGTGCTCGCCACGGCGCGAGACCGGGATGGTGCCGGCGATCGCGCCCAAACCGAACGGCGCGGCCCCGGCGTAGACGCTCTCGGCGCCCCCTGGCTCCACGGCGTAGGTCTCGTGCCAGATGGTGACGGCGTTGGGCGCGGACCGCGCCACCTTGTAGAACTCGCTCCAGGCCGGCCGGTGCTGGTGGTCGGGCGCCGAGGCGTAGGCGTAGAGGTCGTCGGTGCTGCGCCACCACTGGATCATCGTGGTGCCGGTGAGGTGCACCGTCGACCGGCTGCCGAGATAGCCCAGCGACTCGGCCTCGCCCCGCTCCACCGCCGCCTTGTTCTGCTCGAGCTCGATGATCATCTTCGGCATCGCCCGCAGCGCCTGCCCCACGACACCCACCCGCCAGGGCTGGTGGATGCGCAGGCCGATGAGGAAGACGGCCAGCGGCCCGTCGTAGGCGTGGGTGAGTCGCTCGACCATGGCCGGCTCCTTTGGATAGTCTCGGTATCTATTGGGGTACCATACTGGACAGCAGCACTATCCGATGTCAAGAGGAACCGTCGCATGCGCATCTCCGAGCTCTCCGCCGCCAGCGGTGTCCCCGTGCCCACGCTGAAGTACTACCTGCGCGAGGGCTTGCTGATGCCGGGCGAGGCGACCAGCCGCACCCGGGCCGAGTACGGCCCCGAACACCTCGAGCGGCTGCGCCTCGTGCGGGCGCTCGTCGAGCACGGCGGGGTCGGCATCGCCGGGGTGCGCTCGGTGCTCGAGGCGCTGGCCGCTCCCCCGCCCTCGCGCCACGACTTCCTCGGGGTGGCGCACTGCGCCCTGCCCACCAGCGGCGACGACGCACCACCGTCGCCGGAGGTCACCGCGCTGATCGATGACCTGCGCTGGCAGGTCGGGCCGGAGGCTCCGGCGGCGCGCGCCCTGGGCGTGGCCGTCACCGCCGCGCGCGAGGCCGGCGTCCCGGTCGACATGCCCCGGCTGCAGCGCTACGCCGAGGCGATGCACGAGGTGGCGGTGATCGACGTGGAGCACGCGATCGCGGCCGACTCCCCCGAGGCCGCGATGCACGCCGTGGTCGTCGGCACGGTGATGATCGACCCGGTGCTCGTCGCCCTGCGTCGGGTGGCCCAGGAGGCGGTCAGTGCCCAGCGGGTGACGGGCACGGCGCCCGCCGGCACCTGACCGGAACGGCCGGTAGCACCCGGACCTGGCTGGTGGACGCCATGGCGCGCGCGACGCGTGCGCCCCGCTGTTCCAGTTCGTCCCGGACCAGGAATGCACCCAGCTGGCGCGGTAGACGCAGCTGCCCAGCGGCGCCGACCTGACGGTCTCGGTGAACGTCACCCCCGGCCAGCTCAACTCGCACAGGCTGCCCCACGTGGTCCCCGGCGTGCTCGCACGCCACGGCCTGCGCGGGCACCAGCTGTGCCTCGAGATCACCGAGACGGCACGAATCACCGACGCGACAACAGCGCCGAGGTCTGCACCGAGGTCCGCTCTCGCGGGATGCGACTCGCCCTCGACGACTTCGGCACTGGGCAGAGCACGCTGGCCCGCCGCAGGACCTCCCCATCGACGAGTCCCGTCGCCGCTTCGTCGGGGGCGTCATCGCGTTCGCCGAGCGGACCGCACCCCCCGCGACTGGCTCTTCGGGATACCGGCAGTCGTCGAGACGTCGGTGGCGCCGTCCGAGAACACGTCGAGGAGCAGGGGCCCGGCTCCCCTGAGGCCATCTCGACGAGGTAGCCGACCGCATCGACGCCGCCGTCTGCGCTGTCAGGTGCCCGTTGCGTACCGGACATTCTCCCGCGGCCGGGGTGCCGGAGAAATGCCAAACCCCCTGGCTGACCAGGGGGTTTGGCGTTGTAGCCCCGACGGGATTCGAACCCGCGCTACCGCCTTGAGAGGGCGGCGTGCTAGGCCACTACACAACGGGGCCGCGACCTGTTTCCTGCCGCTGCGAAGCGGCGGGCAACGGAGAAGAACCTTACCGAACGGTGGGACTTTCTCCGAATCGCCCCCGGCCGGTCGGGCCGAGGGCGAGAGCTGGGGTACCAGGACTCGAACCTAGAACGGATGAACCAGAATCACCAGTGTTGCCAATTACACCATACCCCATGGGGTATGCCGTCGGACCTGCCGCGAGGCGGCTGGTCGTCGGGCGAACCGAGGACCGATCCTACCGGGCCGCCTCGCCCGCACCCAAATCGCGGATGCCGGGGAGCCACTGGTCAGCGCAGCGGCCGGACGGCGCGGGCCCGGTCAGAGCGTGGCGCGCAGGGCCCGCAGCCGGGTGAGGGTGGCGACCTTGCCCAGGATCTCCATCGACTCGAACAGCGGCGGTGACACCCGCCGGCCCGAGACCGCCGTGCGGAGCGGCCCGAAGGCGAACCTGGGCTTGATGCCCAGCCCCTCGACGAGCGCCTCACGCAGCGCCGCCTCGATGGCGGCGGCGGTGAAGGACCCCTGGCTGCCGAGCACGCCGGAGCGCTCGTCGGGCACCGCCTCGAGCGCGGCGACGGCCGCGTCGAGCACCGCACCCGCGTCGTCGGTGAGCTGCGCGCGGGCGTCGTCGGCCACCTCGACGGCGTCGTCGGCGACGTAGAACGGGCCGACCAGGTCGCTCGCTTCCGTGAGGTGCGCCATCCGGGTCTGGATGAGCGCGGTGACCGCCTGCAGCCGGGCCAGCTCGCCCAGCGTCGGGTTGTCGCCGAGCACGGCGTCGGCCTGCAGGAAGGGCAGCAACCTCGAGGCGAGGTCGTCGACCGACAGCCGGCGGATGTGCACGCCGTTGAGCCAGTCGAGCTTCTTGAGGTCGAAGATCGGGCCGACCGGGTTGACGTCGTGCCAGTCGAAGCGCTGCGAGAACTCCGCGAAGTCGAACACCTCGACGTCCTCACCCTGCGCGCCCTCGGCCGGCGGGTAGGCCAGCAGCGCGAGGAAGTTGACCAGCGCCTCGGGCAGGTAGCCCTGCTCCTGGAACCAGGTGAGCCGGGCGGCGGGGTTCTTGCGCTTGGAGATCTTGGACTTGTCGGTGTTGCGCAGCAGCGGCATGTGGGCGAAGGCCGGCGGCGTCAGGCCCAGCCACTGGTAGAGCAGCACGTGCTTGGGGGTGGAGGAGATCCACTCCTCGCCGCGCACGACGTGGGTGACGCCCATCTCGGCGTCGTCGACGACGACGGCCAGGTGGTAGGTCGGGAAGCCGTCGGCCTTGAGGATGACCTGGTCGTCGGGCCGCGGCGCCGAGACCCGCCCCCGGATGAGGTCGTCGAACTCGAGCGGTGCGTCATCGGGGATGAGCATGCGCACGACCGGCGTCGGCGAGAAGCCGGGCAGCGCCCGGCGCTCCTCCTCCGTTGTGCCCACGCACAGCCGGTCGTAGCCGGTGGGCAGCTTGGCCTTCTGCTGCGCCTCACGCATCTGCGCCAGGCGCTCGGTGGAGCACCAGCAGTGGTAGGCCCTGCCCTCCGCGAGCAGCCGCTCGACGTAAGGGCGGTAGGTGTCGAGCCGCTCGCTCTGCCGGTAGGGGGCGCAGGGGCCGCCGACGTCGGGGCCCTCGTCCCAGGTGAGCCCCAGCCAGCGCAGCGTGTCGAACACCTGCTGCTCGGAGTCCTCGCGGAAGCGGGCCCGGTCGGTGTCCTCGATGCGCAGGATGAAGCGCCCGCCCTGCTGGCGCACGAACGCCAGGTTGAACAGCGACATGTAGGCCGTGCCCACGTGGGGGTCGCCGGTCGGCGAGGGCGCCACACGCAGCCGGACGGCGCCGGGGAGGGCGGCCGGGTCGGGAGTGCTGGGGGTGGTGCTCGGGGCGTCGGTCACGGGGTGCTCGGGGTGCTCGCTCATGGTGGGCGACAGCCTAGTGACGCACGAAGGGGTTGCTGAGCACCCCGATGCCGTCCACCTCGACCTCGACCCGCTGGCCGGCCTCGACCAGGCCGACGCCGGCCGGGGTGCCGGTGAGGATGACGTCGCCGGGCAGCAGGGTGAAGGCCTTGGACGCGTGCGAGATGAGGGTGGCGACGTCGTGCACCATGTCGGAGGTGGGGCCGTCCTGCACGACCTTGCCGTCGAGCGTGGTGGTGATGTGCTGGGCCGCCGGGTCGAGGTCGGTCTCGATCCACGGCCCCAGCGGGCAGAAGGTGTCGAAGCCCTTCGCGCGGGCCCACTGGCCGTCGCCGCGCTGCAGGTCGCGGGCCGTCACGTCGTTGGCGACGGTGTAGCCGAAGACGGCCGCGAGCGCGTCGTGCGGCTCGAGGTCCTTGGACAGCCGGCCGATCACGACGGCGAGCTCGCCCTCGTAGCCGACCTCGGAGGTCTGCGGCGGCATCACGACCGGGTCGCCGGGGCCGACGACCGCGGTGTTGGGGACGAGGAACATCATCGGCTCGGCCGGGGTGTCGGTGCCCATCTCCTTGGCGTGGTCGGCGTAGTTGCGACCGATGCCGATCACCTTGCTGCGCGGGATGACGGGCGCCAGCAGCCGCACGTCGTCGACCTCGTGCACGGTGCCGGTGAGCTCGATCCGCTGGTAGAGCGGGTCTCCCGTGATCTCGGCGATCTTCTCGCCCGTACCGTCGACCAGCCCGTAGGCCGGGTCGTCACCCGTCGTGAACCTCGCGATGCGCATGGGTTCCAGCCTAGGGCCGGGCTCACAGGCGAGCGGCCACGGCCCCGCTCATCACGGCATACCCGGTGTCGTTGGCGTGGATGTCGCCGAGCCGGCACATCCAGGTCCAGGCGCAGATGGTGGCCACGTTGGTCGGGACCGGGCCACCGAGCTCGGGCACGAGGACCGGGGCGGTGACGGTGCTGCGGAAGGCGGTGGAGACGTCGGCGACGTCGGCGCCCACCGAGGCGGCCGACCCGCCGATGATGGCGTTGAGCGTGGCCTGGAGCTGCATCGACTGCTGCGCCAGCGCCTGCCCGGCTGCTCCGGTGAGGTAGGCGGCGAGGAACGGGTTGTAGTAGTTCAGGACGACGATCCGCGCGCCCGGCGCGGCCCGGTGCAGCTGGGCCAGCACCTTCGGCAGCAGCCGCTGCACGTCGCCCAGCCCCTGCTGGACGCAGACCAGGTCGATGCCGACGGGGTCGCGGCTCACGCAGCGCTGCACGTCGTTGGCGCCGATGTCGATGGTGACCAGGCGGGTGGTGCGCCGGTGGGCGTGGAGGAACTCGACGGCCTGCTTGAGCTGGGTGCCCTCGTCGTAGGCGCAGCGCCCGCCGAAGACCATCGTCACGACCGTCTCGCCGCTGCAGGCGACGTTGACCAGCTTGGTCTTCGGGGTGGCGGTGCGCACGGCGTCGAGCACGCCCCCGACGTAGCCGCCGGTCTTGTCGTCGCCCTGGCCCGGCTGGTAGCCGGCCGCCAGCGAGTCACCCAGCGCGAGGTACCAGCCCATGGCGCGGGAGGACTTCCCGTGGGAGGACTTCCCCTGGGAGTACTTCCCGTGCGAGGAGTTCCCCTGGGAGGACTCCCCGTGCGACGCCGCTGAGCCGGCGGCGGCAGGGGCCGTCGCTGATGCCGCAGGTGCCGACAGGCCCCCGAGTGCGAGGACGGCGACGATGACGACCCACCTGCGACGACGCATGTTGTTGCTCCCTTGTCGGGCGGCCCCGTTGCCGCGCCCGGCCGACTCTAGGTGGTGGCGCCGACAGGGGGAAGAGCCGTCGACCCAGCCATCGTGCGCCGAGGGGCGGTGGTGGCTCGCCCCGGCGGCGTCAGGAGACGCCGGCCTGCTGGGCCGCCTTGGCGAGCACCCGGGCCACGGTGGCCGCGCCCTCGTCGGTGAGGTGGATGTCGGCGGCGGTGCAGATGTTGGTGAGGGTGCAGATCTTCGCGGCGTTCTCGGGCACGCTCCGACCGTTGATCGTCGTCGGGGTGGTGTCGTTCGTCGAGAACGCCTCGTCGAGCCCGACGAAGGTGGTGCCGGTCGACTTCGCCGCCGACTCGATCGCGTCGCTCAGCCCGGTGTAGGCCTTGGCGGCGGCGTCGACCCCCTTGATCGGCTGGTCGAGCGCCTTCGCGGCCAGCCAGGGGTTGTAGTAGCCGAGCACCAGCACGGGCACCTCGGGCCCGGCCGCCGTCCGCAGCCGCTTCAGGATCGTCGGGAGGTTCTTCTTCACCGTCCCGACACCGGACTTCACGCACGCGGTGTCGATCTGCGCCCCGCCCCGCACGCACCGCAGCAGGTCGTTGCCGCCGATGTCGATGGTGACCAGGGCGACGTCCTTGCCGCCCTCGAGCAGCTTCTCGGCCTGCTCGAGCTGGCTGCCGGCGGCGAAGTCGCACTTGCCGCCCTTGACGAGCGAGGTCGTCGTCTCGCCGCTGCAGCCGAGGTTCTCCAGGGTCAGCTCGCCGCCCTTCGCGCCGAGCCGCGCCGCGGTGAGCGCGGGGTACGCGGTGTCACGCAGCTCGGCTCCCCCGGGCTGGTAACCGGCGGCGAGCGAGTCGCCCAGCGCCACGTAGAGGCCACCCCCGCCCGACGCACTCGGCGACGGTGAGGCGGTGGCACTCGCGGGGGCCGACGGCCGGGTCGCGCTCGAAGCGGCGGGCTCGGGGTCGCCGCCGCACGCTGTGAGGGCGAGGGCCACCGCGACTGCGGCGGCGAGCGGGACGGTCCTGCGCATGGCGGTGGCCTTCGGGGTTGAGTGGCGTCAGGGTGCGACCGGACGTCGACAACCCCATCGTCCCTCACGACGAACGGGACCGGTCCGCGGGTTCCCGCCGCGCCACGCCGGATGCCGGGTGGCCCGGATCTCCCGCACTTCTCCCGTGGTCGTTACTACCGTTCGTAGTGAGGAAGCACCTCGGACCAGGAGCGCGTCATGTCCTTCAGCCAGGCCGTCAGCAGCGTCTTGCTCAACAAGTACGCCACCTTCTCGGGCAGGGCCCGCCGCAGCGAGTACTGGTGGTGGTACCTGTTCATCACCCTCGTCAGCATCGTGGCCAGCATCATCGACCGGGCCGCCGGGCTCACCTACAGCGACCTGACCGCCGGCGGCGGCTGGATCGCCACCATCACCAGCATCGTGTTCCTCATCCCCACGCTCGCCGTGGCGGTGCGCCGCCTGCACGACACCGGCCGCACCGGCTGGTGGCTGCTCATCGGGCTGATCCCCCTCGTCGGGTGGATCGTCCTGCTGATCTTCTTCATCGGCGACAGCGAGAACGACAACCAGTACGGCCCCTACCCCAAGGGCTGAGCGGTCGTCCGGAGCCTCGGGGCGCGCGTCCCGGGGCTCCCTCGCGTCGGTACCGTGGTGCGGTGACCCTGCGCGCGCTCCCCCGGCCGGAGTGGGAGGCCCTCGCGGCCACCCACGAGGCCCGCGTCGACGCCGCCACGGCGGCCCACCGGGGACGTCGCGCCGACGGCCGCACCCACCCGGTCGAGGACTTCCTGTTCCGCTACTACAACAACTCGCCGGCCCGGCTGCGCCGGTGGCACCCCGGGGCGGGCGTCGCGCTCGAGGATGCCGCCCGTCTCCCCCGAGCGGCGTGGAACCACTACCGGGTGGCCGGCGACGCGGTGGTGCTCGACGTGGAGGGCTTCCTCGCGACGCGGGCGCACACCGTCGACTTCGTGCGGAACCTGTTGTCCGCGACGGTCTCCCGGCCCGCGCAGCTGGGTTGCTTCGGGCTGCACGAGTGGGCGATGGTGCACGGCGTCGCCGCCGACGACGTGCGCCACGCGGGCTGGCCGCTGCGGCTGGGCAGCGCGGGCACCGACGCGGTGGTGGAGCGGCACGGCATCCGCTGCTCGCACTTCGATGCGTACCGGTTCTTCACCGACTCCGCGCAGCCGCGGAACGCCCTGCGCCCCACACGCGAAAGCCAGGTGGCGCTGGAGCAGCCGGGGTGCCTGCACGCGGGGATGGACGTCTACAAGTGGGCGTTCAAGCTGACCCCGCTCGTGCCGAGCGACCTGGTGGCCGATGCGTTCGACCTGGCTCGGGAGATCCGGGTGCTCGACATGCAGGCCTCGCCCTACGACCTGCGCGACCTCGGGTATGCCCCGGTACCGATCGAGACCGCGGAGGGGAAGGCGGCCTACCTCGAGCGACAGCGGGCGTTCGCCGAGCGCTCCAACGCCCTGCGCCACCGGCTACTGACCGTGCTCGACGACGCCACTGTCCCGAGCATCACGGTGCCGCGGTGAACCAGCCGTCGGTGAGCACCGGCACGACCGACGACCCGTCGAGCTCGGCCGCGACCGCGACGTCGACACCGAAACCCTTGCGCTCCAGCTCGATCCCGCTCGCGCTGCACCTGAGCTGAGTCAGCGGGTCGGCCCGCACCGCACCGAACGCAGCTCGGGCCGTCAGCGCCTCCGGGCTCGCCGGCAGCTCGGGCCGGGCGATGACCAGGGCGGCGACGACGGCGCCAGCACCCCAGAGGTCCTCGACGGCGGGGCGCAGCGAGTCGTCGTCGCCCCACCGCTCCCCCGCCGCGACCACGCCGACCGGGCCGGGCCGGTCTTTCAGCCAGCGCCCGACGGCGCCGGCGTTGCGCAGGCAGGCCGCAACGACCTCCGCGCCGGCGCCGGCGAGCTCGGCGCAGATGGCAGAGCCGTTCGGTGACGGCAGCACCAAGCGCTCCACCGGCTCGGCGGCGACGATGCTCGCGGGTGACAGGCTGATCTCGCCCGGACCGGCGGCCGTGCGCCCGACCGCGCACACGGCATCCAGCTCGGCTGCCAGCGCCACCGCCGAGCCGGCGCCCCAACGGTGTGGGCGCACGGCGGTGCCACGCTCGACGGCCACCGTCACCGACGTCGTGAACGACAGCACGTCGACCACCACCACGGTGCGCACGCCACCACCGACGAGCTCGCGGGCGCCGCGCAACCCCCACTCCAGGCGCACGTCGCACGACTCCTGACTCCACGGCGACGACACGCCCACCGACGCTACCGGCGAGCGTCCCCCCTGTGACCTGTTGGTCGATCCGGGGACGCTGTGGCGAGGGCAGGTCGGCAGCCGGATGCTGTCGGCTCGGGTCGTTGCTCCCGGCTCGGGTCCGTACTCCCGTTGCGTGCCGCTGCAGCAGCACGCATCCGGAGCAACGACACACATCGGGAGCAACGACCCGAGCCGGCAACCGCGACAGGAGCGGCGGGATGCCGCGGGCGAGCCGACGATCGAAGGGGTCGGGACAGCGTGGGTGAGCACGCGGGAAGGAGCGGAGCGGTCACAGAGAGCGCGACCCAGCCGAGCGACCCCCGTGTGACCTATTGGTCGATGTGGGGACACCCGACCCACCAGATGCCGTCCCCCGTGTGACCTATTGGTCGATGTGGGGACGCACCGGGAGTCAGCTGGGGTCAGCGGGGGGCGACGCCGGCGCGGACCAGGCCGTAGGTGACCGACTCGACGAGCGCGTCCCAGGACGCCTCGAGGATGTTGGCGGCGACGCCGATGGTCGTCCACGAGGTGGTGCCGTCGGAGGTCTCGATGAGCACCCGGGTGACGGCATCGGTGCCGTGGGCGGCATCCAGGATGCGCACCTTGTAGTCGATCAGCTCGAGGTTGCGGATCTCGGGGTAGAACTTGGCCAGCACCGAGCGCAGCGCCTGGTCGAGCGCGTTGACCGGGCCGTTGCCCTCGCCGGTGCGCACGCCGCGCTCGCCGGCGGCGACCAGCTTCACGGTGGCCTCCGACAGCGCCTCGTCGTCGCCGCGGGCGTCGGTGATGACGCGCCACGACTCGACCTCGAAGAACTCGGGCAGCGAGCCGTCGAGCTCGCGGCGCAGCAGCAGCTCGAACGAGGCGTCGGCGGCGTCGAAGGTGTAGCCGCGCAGCTCGCGCTCCTTGACCGCCCGCAGCACCCGGGCGAGGGTCGCGTTGTCGCGCTCGTCGCTGGAGTCGAGGTCGAACCCGAGCTCGCGCGACTTCAGCTCGATGGAGGCGCGACCGGCCATGTCGGACACCAGCATCCGCATGTCGTTGCCCACGGCCTTGGGGTCCATGTGCTGGTAGAGGTCCGGGTCGACCTTGATCGCGCTGGCGTGCAGGCCGGCCTTGTGCGCGAACGCGCTCGACCCGACGTAGGGCTGGCGCGAGTAGGCCGGCACGTTGGTGACCTCGGCGATCGCGTGGGCGATGCGGGTCGACTCCTGCAGCCGGTGCGGCTCGAGCAGCGGCAACCCCTTCTTGAGCTGGAGGTTGGCCACCACGGTGAGCAGGTCGGCGTTGCCGGTGCGCTCGCCGTAGCCGTTGATGGTGCCCTGCACGTGGGTCGCGCCCGCGTCGACGGCAGCCATCGAGTTGGCCACCGCGCACCCGGTGTCGTTGTGGCAGTGGATGCCGATGCGCGCGCCGGTGGAGCTCACCACGTCGGCGACGACGTCGGCGACCTGGCTGGGCAGCATCCCGCCGTTGGTGTCGCACAGCGCCACGACTTCGGCTCCGGCCTCGGTGGCGGCCCGCACGGCCTCGATGGCGTAGTCGCGGTCGGTGGCGTAGCCGTCGAAGAAGTGCTCGGCGTCGAGGAAGACCCGCCGCCCCTCGCCGCGCAGGAACGCCACGGTGTCGCGGATCATCTCGAGGTTCTCGGCGAGGGTGGTGCGCAGCGCGCGCTCCACGTGACCGGTGTGCGACTTGGCGACCAGGGTGATGACCTGGGCCCGGCTGTCGAGCAGCGCCCGCACCTGGGGGTCGCTGTCGGCGCGGCCTCCGACCCGACGGGTCGCCCCGAACGCCGCGAGGGTCGCGTTGCGCAGCCGCAGGTCGGCCGCTGCCCGGGCGAAGAACTCGGTGTCCTTGGGGTTGGCGCCGGGCCAGCCGCCCTCGATGAAGCCGACCCCCAGCTCGTCGAGGTTCGCGGCGATGGCGAGCTTGTCCGCCACGGAGAGGTTGAGGCCCTCCTGCTGGGCGCCGTCGCGCAGCGTCGTGTCGTAGACGTGGATGTCGGTCATCACTGCTCACCCAAGATCGGTATGCCGGTCGCCCGGCGTCTGTGCCCCGGCCCGTGAGGGCCGGGGCGGGACGTGTGCTGCTCCGCCTCATTCTCGGGCCGGCGCTGCTGCCGCGCCCCCGGGGGTGTGGGGGATGCGACACTCGCTTCCCGGTGGCGCCGCTCCCGCGACGTTCCCGACAAGCAAAAGACCCCCCGGGTGCGGGAGGTCTGCGCGACGAGGAGGTCTCGTCGCGCTAGCCGATAATGATCGTGGTGGTGGCCACGTCACGGAACGTCACGAGGTGAGCCTCCCACGGGACAGGCCCCCCGGCCTACGGTTCGTCCACATGCTGGCCACGGTGGTCGGCTCCCGGACCGGATCGGGCCGCCCTCTCCCCGGATCTGACTCGACCTACCACCTGGTAGGTGCGGTGATCGGTGCACCTACCAGGCGGTAGGTGAGGTCAGGTGCCGCGGCGGGGTGACTCCCCCTGACCGGCATCCGGACCTCGCCTGCTCTACCACCTGGTAGGTGCGGTGATCGGTGCACCTACCAGGCGGTAGGTGAGGTCAGGTGCCGCGGCGGGTGACTCGCCGCTGACCGGCATCCGGACCTCGCCTGCTCCACCACCTGGTAGGTGCGGTGATCGGTGCACCTACCAGGCGGTAGGTGAGGTCAGGTGCCGCGGCGGGTGCGCGAGGTCGAGCGCCGGCAGGCGGTGGCGCAGGACGACGCGACCATCGCGCACTGCACCGACCTCGCCGCACCCTAGGGTTGGCCGGTGCGATACGGGCTGGAGCTGCCGTGCGGCGGCGACGGGGTGACGGCCGGCCTGCTCGTACGGCTCGGCGTCGAGGCGGAGCGCGCGGGCTGGGACGGCGTCTTCTTCGAGGACTACCTCGTCTACTACCGCGGCGAGGACCCGGCGACCTACGACCCCTGGTCGGTCATGGCCGTCATCGCGTCCGGCACCTCCCGCATCACGCTGGGCACCACCGTCACCGGGCTGCTGGCGCGCGACCCGGTGAACCTCGCCCGCGAGGCGCTCACCCTCCACGAGCTGTCCGGCGGGCGGGCGGTGCTCGGGGTCGGGCTGGGTGACCCCAACGACCGCGGGGCGGCGCTGAACCCGCTGTGGGACGCCGGCCGCAGCCGGGGCGCCCAGATGGACGAGCGGCTCGACCTCCTGCTGCGCCTGCTGGCCGGGCGGGTGCCGGTGTGGGTCGGCGGCAGCTCGCAGGCGGGCGCTGTCGCCCGGCGGGCCGCCCGGGCCGACGGTGTCGTGCCCTACAAGCTGACCGACACCCACCGGTGGAGCGACTTCACCGCCGAGGAGGTGACCCGCCTGGCCGAAGCGGTGGCCGCGCACCGCACCGGGGCCGGCCACCCGGCATCCGCCGACGTCGCGGTCGGGGGGCGCCGGCGGCTGCCGTCAGAGGCGGCCGAGCGCGCCGCCGTCGATGACGCGGCACGGGGTGGGGCGACGTGGTGGCTGGAGTTCGTGCACCCCGGTGCGGATGCCGAGATGCTCGCGTCGGTGCGCCGTGGGCCGGTGCGCCGCACCCCCGCTCAGGAAGCGTGACGGCTCAGGTGTGGGTGACGACCGGCGTGCCGATCGTCGCGAAGTCGTAGACCCACTTGGCCGCCGGCACCGGCAGGTTGACGCACCCGTGCGAGCCGCGAGTGCCGGCGTAGCCGAACGTCGAGCGCCAGGGTGCACCGTGCAGCGCGTACCCGCGGTGGAAGTAGGAGATGTAGGGCACGTCGGGGGTCTCGTACTTGGTGCCGTCGGCGTTGCTGCCGCGCATCGTCTGCTTCTCGCGCTGGAGGTAGACCTTGAAGGTGCCGACCACCGTGGGCTTCTGGTCGGACCCGTTGACCATCTTCACCGGGCCGCGCACGGGCTTGGCGCCCACGTAGGCGGTCATCGTGTGGGTGCGCAGGTTGACGTCGACCCACTTCTGGCCGTTGGTCGCGTGGTAGGCGAGCCGTTCGGCGCCGCGCGCGACCGGGTGCTCGGTCCACGTCGCGGGCAGGGGGCTCTGCTCGAGGGTGCCGGTGTACTTGCGTCCCGACCGCAGCGCCGCGACGGCGGCCGCGGCCACCGCGTCGGCGTTGGTGACGCTGACACCGTCCGTCGCTGCGCTGACGACCTGCACCACCGACCCGGAGGCGTTGACGTTGCGCACTCCAGCCGTGGGGGCCTTCTCGACGTCCTTGACGACGTCGCGCACCCAGGACTGCACCTTTGCGGCGTTCACGTCGGGGGTGCCGAGCCTGCCGTCGGTGAGGGGGATGGTGACCCAGGAGGCCTTGGTCCGCTTGGTCGCGGTGTGCTCGGCGTCGCCGTCGGAGACCTTGACGGTGCGCCCGACGAGGGCGTTGGCCTGGTCGGCGACGCGCTGCGCCGCGGCGGTGGTCACGGCCGGCACCGAGTCGACGAACTGCACCGTGGTCGTGGCCGACTTCAGGCCGTGGCCGGCGGCGACGACGACGTCCTGGAAGCTGGTGGCGGTGAACGACTTACCCGTCACGGCCGGCACGACGACGAACTTCTTCTTGGTCGCAGCGAGCTTCACGCTGGCGTCGGACCCGGCGCGTCCGGCGCTGCTGACCAGGTCGGCGACCACCTTCTGGGTCCTGGCCGGGTCGAGGTGCAGCACGGCCTCGACGTCGCGGGAGGAGACCAGCGAGCTGGCGTAGGACGACCACGACTCGTTGGCCCGGAACACCGCGTCGACGGTGGGCTGCACGTCGACCGCGTAGCCGAGGTCGGCCAGGTGGGCGGTGCGGGTGACCTCACCGGTGTCGAGCGTGATGGTGACCTGATCGGCTCGCTGCTGCACGGCTGCCGCCACCTCGGCGCGGGTCATCCCCGCCACCGGCACGCCTGCGACCGAGCTGCCCGGCAGGGCCCGGTCCTGGTAGTGGGTCGCGTACGCGGTGCCGGCGCCGAGCAGCACCAGTGGCACTGCCACGGCGGCAGTGGTCAGCACCTTGGTGCGAGTCCTCATCTGGCGGAACTTCCTCTACAGTGCGCGGGCGCACGAAAGCGGCGCCATCACCTATGGTGCGCTGCCGCGACCCGTCTCGCGAAACCTGCGCGCCGCGACGCGCCGCGTGGCGCTCAGCCGGCGCTCAGCCGGCGCTCAGGCGCTGCTGGGCAGGTCGTGCGCCCGCTGCAGCTCCCACCAGCCGTCCGGCGCGGGCGGGTCGGCCACGTCGACCCGGTCGCCGACGCGTGGGACCGCCACCGGCACCCCCGCGCTCTCGGCGGCCACGAGCAGGCGCTCGACCGGCTCTGCCCAGGGGTGCGGGGCCAGCACGAACGTGCACCAGTGGATGGGCACCAGCAGCCCACCACGCAGGAGCCTGGTCGCCTCGACGGCCTCCTCCGGGTCGAGGTGGATGTCGTGCCAGGCCGGGTCGTACGCGCCCACGGCCATCAGGGAGACGTCGAACGGCCCGTGCTCGGCACCCAGCCGCGCGTAGCCCTCGAAGAAGCCCGTGTCCCCGCTGAAGAAGACCTTGCCGGCCCGGCCGGCGAGCACCCAGGAGGACCACAGGGTGCCGTCGCGGCGCAGCCCGCGCCCCGAGAAGTGCTGGGCCTCGACGGCGGTGACCTGCACTCCCTGGACGTCCAGCCCCTCCTCCCAGTCGCACTCGACGACGCGCGAGTCGGGCACCCCCCAGACGTCGAGGTGCGCGCCGACGCCGAGCGGCACGAGGAACACGGCGTCGGTGAGGTCGACCAGCTGGCGGATGGTGTCCACGTCGAGGTGGTCGTAGTGGTCGTGCGAGATGACCACGGCGTCGATGCGGCCCAGCCCGGTGAGCGGCACCGGCACGGCGTGCAGCCGGCGCGGCCCGACGTGCTGGCTGGGCGAGCAGCGCTCGCTCCACACCGGGTCCATCAGCAGGCGCACGCCGTCGAGCTCGACGAGGCACGACGCGTGGCCGAACCAGGTGACGTGCACGCCCTCGGTGCGCGGTTCGTGGGTCGCGGTGACCACGGGGATCGGCAGGGCGGGATGCCGGGTCGCGGCGTTCTCGCGGAAGCGGCGCAGCACGTCGCGCTGGCCCGACGGCATCGACGAGGTGCCGCGGGAGGTGTTGTGGAAGGCGCCGGCCCGGTAGGCGGGCGAACGCTGCGCCCGCTCGAGGCGGGCCCCTGTGGGACGCCCACCCATGGCGGTGTTGACGCCCTTGCCGGCCGCGGCGAGCGCCCCGAGGGCACTGGCCGCGCCAGCGGCGATCGCGAGTCGGTTGAGCTTGGTCACCGGTCGATTGTCACCCGGCGTCGCCGTCACCGGCGACAGCGTGCCGCACATCGGACGACCGGCGGGTGGTGGCGGCCGCCACGAGCGCCTCGAACAGCCGCCCGTCGCTCCCGGCCTCGGGGTGCCACTGCACCGCGAGGCGGAAGACCGACGAGGGGTCCTCCATCCCCTCCAGCGTGCCGTCGGCGTGCCAGGCCGACAGGCGGTAGGGGGTGCCCTCGAGCGACGCCGGGCGCACCGCCTGGTGGTGGTAGGTCGGCACGTCGAGGGGCTCGCTGCCCAGCAGGTCGGCGAGCCGGGTGCCGGGCACCGGGGTCGCGTGGTGCGAGGTGTACTCCCCCGGCCGTGGCGAGTGGACGTCGTGGCCGACGACGTCGGGCAGGTGCTGGTCGAGCTCCCCGCCCGCCTCCACGGCCATCACCTGCATGCCGCGGCACACGCCGAGCACCGGCAGGTCCATCGCCGCCGAGACCCGCGCCAGGGCCAGCTCCCACGCGTCCCGGTCCGGGCGGGGCGCCTGCGAGGTCGGGTGCCGCGGGGCGCCGTAGCGGGTGGCCTCCACGTCGGCGCCGCCGGCGATCACCAGGCCGTCGAGCCGCTTGAGCACGGTCATCGCGAGGGCGTCGTCGGCATCCGGACGCGGCGGGAGCACCACGGCGAGCGCACCGGCGCGCTCGAGCTGGTCGACGTAGCGGTGCGGCAGCACGACGCTGCGCTGCGCGGTCCACGGATGCCGGTCGACGTCCTCGACGTAGCAGGTGACCCCGATGACCGGCCGGCTCTCGCTCATGTCCCCCATCCTGCTCAGAGCGGGGTCACGTAGGCGCCCGAGATGCCACCGTCGACGAGGAAGGTCGAGGCGGTCATGAAGCTGGACTCGTCGGACGCGAGGAACAGCACGGCATTGGCCATCTCCTCGGGCTCGGCGAAGCGCCCCATCGGCACGTGCACCAGGCGGCGGGCCGCGCGCTCGGCGTCCGTGGCGAACAGCTCCTTGAGCAGCGGGGTGTTCACCGGCCCCGGGCACAGGGCGTTGACCCGGATGCCGTCGCGGGCGAACTGGACGCCGAGCTCGCGGGTCATCGAGAGCACCCCACCCTTGGATGCCGAGTACGAGATCTGCGAGGTCGCCGCGCCCATCACCGCGACGAAGCTGGCGGTGTTGATGATCGAGCCCGACTTCTGCTCGAGCATGTAGGGCAGGGCCGCCTTGCAGCACAGGTAGACCGAGGTCAGGTTGACCTGCTGCACCCGCAGCCAGGCGTCGAGGTCGGTGTCGAGGATCGAGTCGTCGTCGGGGGGGCTGATGCCGGCGTTGTTGAAGGCGATGTCGAGCTTGCCGTACTTCTCGACCGCGGTCGCGAAGAGCCGGTCTACGTCGTCCTTGCTCGCGACGTCGGTGTGCACGTAAGCCCCACCGACCTCCGCGGCCAGCGCCTCCCCGGCCTCGTCGTTGAGGTCGGCCACCACGACGGTCGCCCCCTCCTGCGCGAACCGCCGCACCGTCGCCAACCCGATGCCGGAGCAGCCGCCGGTGACGACCGCAACCTTGCCCTCGAGCCTGCCTGCCATCTGGACCTCCTATGCCTCGGTGCTGATGAAGACGTTCTTGACCTCGGTGAACGCGTCGAGCGCGTCGGGTCCCAGCTCGCGCCCGATGCCGCTCGCCTTGAAGCCGCCGAAGGGCGTCGAGTAGCGCACCGAGCTGTGGCTGTTGACCGAGAGGTTCCCGGCCTCGACGCCACGGGCGACCCGGATGGCACGACCCACGTCACGCGTCCAGATCGACCCGGACAGCCCGTATGCCGTGTCGTTGGCCTTCGCGACCGCGTCGGCCTCGTCGTCGAACGGCATCACGGCCACGACCGGCCCGAAGACCTCCTCGCGCCACACCCGGTCGTCGGTGCCGCTGGGCAGCACCACCGTCGGCGGGTACCACCAGCCGGCGCCCTCGGGGGCCGTGCCGCGGAACGCGATGTCGACCGGGGCGTGGCCGGCATCCTCGGCCTGCTCGACGTAGCCGCGGACGGCATCGCGCTGGCCGGAGGACACCAGCGGGCCCATCTGGGTCGCCTCGTCGCGCGGGTCCCCGACGACGACCGCCTTAAGGGCCTGCTCGAACCGCTCCATGAAGGGGTCGAACACGCTGCGCTGCACCAGGATCCGGGTGCGGGCACAGCAGTCCTGGCCGGCGTTGTCGAGGAAGCTCATCGGCGCGGACGATGCCGCGGTGTCGAGGTCGCCGTCGGCGAAGACGATGTTGGCCGACTTTCCGCCGAGCTCGAGGGTCACCCGCTTGAGCTGGTCGGCGGCCTTGCGCATGATGCCCTGGCCGACCGCGGTCGACCCGGTGAAGCAGACCTTGCGCACGTCGGGGTGCGTGACGAACCGCTCCCCCACCACCGACCCCTTGCCGGGAAGCACGGTGAGCACGCCCTCGGGGATGCCGGCGTCGAGGGCAAGCTGCCCGATCAGCATCGCGGTGAGCGGCGTGAGCTCGGCGGGCTTGAGCACCACCGTGTTGCCGGCCGCGAGCGCCGGGGCCAGGCCCCAGCCGGCGATCGGCATCGGGAAGTTCCACGGCACGATGACCGAGACGACGCCGAGCGGCTCCTTGAAGGTGACGTCCAGCCCGCCGGCCACGGGGATCTGCTTGCCGAAGAGGCGTTCGGGCGCGGCCGAGTAGTAGCGCAGCACGTTGACGACGTTGCCCACCTCCCAACGGGCGTTGCCGACCGTGTGGCCGGAGTTCGCCACCTCCAATGCGGCGAGCTCGTCGGTGGAGGCCTCGACCGCGTCGGCGAAGCGGCGCAGCAGCATCCCCCGGTCGGCCGGGCTCACCGCCCGCCAGGCGGGCCCGACCTCGACCGCGCGGGCGATGGCCGCGTCGGTCTCCTCGAGGCCGACCAGGTCGATGGTCGTGACGACCTGCTCGGTGGCCGGGTTGATGACGTCGTGGGCGTAGGTGGTGCTCATCTGCGGGTGGTCACAGCCTCTCGAACCCGCGGACGCGTTCCCAGTCGGTGACCACGGCGTTGAACGCCCTGATCTCGACGTCCGCAGCGTTGACGTAGTGGTCGACGACGTCGTCGCCGAAGGCCGCACGGGCGATGGCGCTGCCCGCGAGGAGGTCTCGCGCCTCGGCCAGGGTGCCGGGCACGTGTTCGTAGTCGCCGGTGTAGGCGTTGCCCTCGCAGGCCGGGGGCAGCTCCAAGCCTTCACGGATGCCGTGCAACCCGCCCGCCATCATCGCCGCCACGGCGAGGTAGGGGTTGACGTCACCGCCGGGCAGACGGTTCTCGACCCGCATCCCCGACCCGTGGCCGACGACCCGCAGCGCGCAGGTGCGGTTGTCGCTGCCCCAGGCGACGGCAGTGGGGGCGAACGACCCTGCGGCGAAACGCTTGTAGGAGTTGATGTTCGGCGCATAGAAGTAGGTGAGCTCGCGCATCGTGGCCAACAGTCCGGCCATGAACTGGTCGAACAGCTCGCTGCGGCCGCCATCGCGGTCGTGGTCGGCGAAGACGACTTCGCCGTCGGTGCCGCGCAGCGACAGGTGGATGTGGCACGAGTTGCCCTCGCGCTCGTCGAACTTGGCCATGAAGGTGAGCGACTGGCCGTGCCGGGCGGCGATCTCCTTGGCGCCGGTCTTGTAGACCGAGTGGTTGTCGCAGGTGCGCACCACGCCGTCGAAGAGGAAGCCGATCTCGTGCTGCCCGAAGTTGCACTCGCCCTTGGCCGACTCCACGTTCATGCCGGCCGCGTACATCTCGTTGCGGATCTCGCGCAGCACCGGCTCGACCTTGCTGCCGCCCAGGATCGAGTAGTCGACGTTGTAGCGGTTGGCCCCGGTCAGCCCGTGGTAGCGCGAGTCCCAGGCGCGGTCGTAGGACTCCTCGAACAGGATGAACTCCAGCTCGGTGCCCGCGAACGCCGCGTAGCCCTCCGCCTCGGCCGCCGCCACCTGCTGCTTGAGGATGGTGCGCGGCGACTGGATCACGTCACCGCTCCCGTCGAGCCAGGTGAGGTCGCTCTGGATGGTCACTGAGGCCGGGTGTCCCGGGGTGTGCCGCAGCGTCGTGAGGTCCATCTCGAAGAACATGTCGCCGTAGCCGCGCTCCCACGACGACATCGCGTAGCCGTCGACGGTGTTCATGTCGACGTCGACGGCCAGCAGGTAGTTGCAGCCCTCGGTGCCCTGCTCGAGCACGTGCTCGATGAAGTAGTGGCCGTGCAGCCGCTTGCCCTGCAGGCGCCCCTGCATGTCGGTGAAGGCGACGATGACGGTATCGACCTCCCCCGCCAGCACGGCGGCGCGCAGCTGGTCGACGGTGAGCGGCGGGGGTCCCCCCGGGTGGATCGAGCTCGGCATGTGTGCTTCCCTTCGTCTCGCGTCGTTATCCGAGAAGTCCACGCAGGAGCGCCGACGTGGCGTCGCAGTGCTCCTCCATGGTCGTGCGGGCCGAGTCGGGGTCACCGGCGAGGATGGCCGCGACGACGGCATCGTGCTGCTCGTGGGAGTGCTCGATGTTGATGCGCAGCACCGGGATCTGGCCGAGCATCTCGCTCAGTGCGGCCTGCGCCCGGGTCACCGCCTCGACCACCATCGGCGAACCGGTGAGGGTCGCGATGGCCAGGTGCAGCCGGGAGTCGGCGATCCGGTGGCTGTCGGCGTCGGCCTCGCGCACGGCGCGGCAGGACTCCGTGAGCCACTCACGCTGGTCGCGGGAGAGCGGGCGCGTGGCCGCCAGCCGGGCGGCTCCGGGCTCCACGACCCGACGGAAGTCCAGGGCGTCCTCGAGGGCCGCACCCGAGCGCACCGGGGTGCCGTCCAGCACGGCCGGGTCGCCGCACCGGGCGCGACCGGCATACGTCACCACCGTGCCGCCACCGCGGCCACGTCGGGTGGTGACCAGGCCGGAGTCGCGCAGGGCGGCGATCGCCTCGCGCAGCGTGTTGCGCGACACCCCGAGCCGGTCGGCGAGGTCGCGCTCGGCCGGCAGCTGCTCGCCAGCCACGAAGACACCCAGACGGATGGCGGTCGCGAGCTGACCGACGGTCGTCTCGAAGATGTTGCCGACCGCGGGACGCAGCACGGCATCCGACAGCCGCGAGGGCTGCGGGGGCGACTGCTTCGGAGTCATGCGAGCGAGTATGCCGTGCAAATGGTCCTTGTGTGAACCTTTGCTCACGCGAGCCGGGTCAGCCAGCCGTGGGTGTCGTCGGCCCGGCCGTACTGGATGTCGAGCAAGGCACCACGGATCGTGGTGGTCACCTCACCACCACCGGCCCCTGCGGTGGAGGGTGCCGACCCGCCCTCCCAGCGCAGCTCGCCCACCGGGGTGACGACGGCCGCCGTGCCGCAGGCGAAGACCTCACGGATCTCGCCGCTGGCCACACCCTCCTTCCACTCCTCGATGGCGACCCGTCGCTCCTCGGGCTGCAGGCCGAGCTCCTTGGCCAGCTCGAGGATCGAGTCGCGGGTGACGCCCTCGAGGATGGAGCCGGTGAGCTCTGGGGTCACCAGCCGGTTGTCGCGGGTGACGAAGAACAGGTTCATGCCGCCCAGCTCCTCGATGTAGGTCTGCGTCGAGGAGTCGAGGAACACGGCCTGGTCACAGCCGTTCTCGATGCCCTCGAGCTGGCCGGCCAGGGATGACGCGTAGTTGCCGCCGGTCTTGGCCGCGCCGGTGCCCCCGGCGCCGGCGCGGGCGTAGTGCTGCGAGATCCACAGGTTGACCGGCTTCAGGCCGCCGGCGAAGTAGGCCCCGGCCGGCGACGCGATGAGGCAGTAGGTGACCTCGTTGGCCGGTCGGACCCCGAGGAACGCCTCGCTGGCGAACAGGAACGGCCGCAGGTACAGGCTGGTCTCACCCGTGCCGGCCGGCGGGACCCACTGCTCGTCGACCTCGACCAGGGCCCGCAGCGAGGCGACGAAGTCGTCGGTCGGCAGCGCGGGCAGCGCGAGGCGCCGGGCGCTGCGCTGCATCCGCTCGGCGTTGGACTCCGGCCGGAACGACCACACCGAGCCGTCCTGGTGCCGGTAGGCCTTCAGGCCCTCGAAGACCTCCTGCGCGTAGTGCAGCACCGCGGCGCTCGGCATCAGCTGGATCGGGCCGTAGGGCTCGACCCGGCCGTCACCCCAGCCGCCGTCCTTGGTCCACACCGCGCGCAGCATGTGGTCGGTGAAGAAGACGCCGAACCCGGGGTTGGCGTGGATGGTGGCCCGCCGCTCGTCGCTCGCCGGCGTGGGGTTGCGATGCAGGTCGAAGGTCAGGCTCATGGGACTCGTGGTCCTTTCCTCGGGGAGCGACGGTGCTACCCGCGAAGGCTACCCGTGGAGGAGGGTGCGTCAGAGGCGGGCGGCGACGGCGTCACCGACGGCGCTCGTCGAGCGCTGCCTGCTGCCCCGCTCGGCGAGGTCGGCCGCCACGGCCGCCTCCACCCGCTGCGCCTCGGCCGCGCGCCCGAGGTGCGCGAGCAGCATCCCGACCGACAGGATCGTGGCGGTGGGGTCGGCCTTGGCCTGGCCGGCGATGTCGGGCGCCGAGCCGTGCACCGGCTCGAACATGCTCGGGTAGCGGCCCTCGGGGTTGATGTTGCCGCTCGCCGCGAGGCCGATGCCGCCGGCCACCGCTGCGGCGATGTCGGTGATGATGTCGCCGAACAGGTTGTCGGTGACGACCACGTCGAAGCGGCCCGGGTCGGTGGTGAGGAAGATCGTCGCGGCATCCACGTGCTGGTAGGCGGTCTCGACGTCGGGGAACTCGGCCGCGACCTCCTCGACCGTGCGCCGCCACAGGTGGCCGGCGTGGGTGAGCACGTTGTGCTTGTGCACCAGGGTGAGGTGCCGGCGGGGACGGGCCTGGGCGCGGGCGAAGGCATCGCGCACGACGCGCTCGACCCCGAAGCGGGTGTTCACGCTGACCTCGGTGGCGATCTCGTGAGGGGTGCCGGTGCGCAGCGAGCCGCCGTTGCCGACGTAGGGACCCTCGGTGCCCTCGCGGACCACCACGAAGTCGATGCCGTTCGGGGCCACCCGCTCCACCGCCAGCGGGCTCTGCACCCCCGGGTAGAGCTTGGCCGGGCGCAGGTTGACGTAGTGCTCCATCGCGAAGCGCAGCGGCAGCAGCACCCCGCGCTCGAGGACGCCGCTCGGCACGCTGGGGTCGCCGATCGCGCCGAGCAGGATGGCGTCGTGCTGCTTCAGCTCGTCGAGCACCGACTCGGGCAGCGTCTCGCCGGTGGCGTGCCAGCGGGTGGCGCCGAGGTCGTACTCGGTGGTGGTGACCTTCGGGCCGGCGTCGCCGACCACGGCCCGGAGCACCTTCAGGCCCTCGGCGACGACCTCCGGCCCGATGCCGTCTCCCCCGATGACGGCGATGTCCAGTGACGGCGGTGCGCTCTCGGTCATGCGCTCCAGCCTAGGGACGAGGTATCGGGATGCGGACGGCCGTCCCAGCCCGTGGATGGGGTGGGACGGCCGTCCGGTCGGGGTCAGTCGTCGGTGTGGCCCTGGTCGCGCAGGTCCATCGACTCCTGCAGGGCCTGCCGGGCGAGGGTGGCCTCGTCGAGCGTGCTGTTCTCGTTCATGGTCGTTCTGCCTTCCACGGCCCGTGCGGGCCAGTCGTCTGGGGGGTTCGGGGGCTCGAGCCGAGTGGTGCCTCGGCGAACCGGTCAGCGACGTCGCGGGGTCTCCGCGGCGAGGATGCTGACTACCGGACCTCGCCGCGGCTCGGAATGAGGACGAGTACCTCGAGCCGCTGCATGCTGTCGACGGTACGTGGACGTCCTAGTACCCGTCACCGCCCTCTCACCATCCGGACGCTCGACCGACGAGACGTGCGCCACATCGGTTGTTGTATCGCGGATTCCGGGGCGGACGGCTGCCCCGGCGCTCGATTCCACGGCCGGGCCGAGCGGGGCGCACCCGGCCGACACCGACGGCAAGGGCCCGACTGCCGGCCCACTCGCACCGGTAAGGTCCCTTCGGGCAGGCTGTGACCCCCTTCTGACGACCCCACGGCGAGAGGCACTTGGTGCGCATCAGGTACGTGATCCACAACGCCTACGCGGGCGGTGGAACGGTGCGGACGACCCTCTCGATGGCTGCCGCCCTCGCCGAGCGCGGCCACGACGTGGAGGTCGCCTCCGTGCTGCAGCGGAAGCGGCAACCGTCCTTCCCGGTGTCCCCTGCAGTCAGGCTGGTGTCACTCACCGGCTTCCGCCCTCGCCTCGCCCATCCGGGCACGCCTCGCAACGCGGTGCGCTGGGCTCGGAGGGTGGCTCTGCGCCGCACGCACAGCGAGCTGGCCCACCCGCGGGACACCCGCTGGGCCAACCTCACCCTGGGTCACGACCGTGCGCTGCAGCGCTACCTGCGTGCGCAGGACGACTGCGTCGTCATCACCACCCGGCTGACCCTCAACCTCGCCCTGAGCACCCTGCGGACCGACCGCCAGGTGGCGATCGGGCAGGAGCACAACACGCTCACCCCGCACCTCGACCTGCGGGCGGACTATGCCGCCGGCTACCCGGCCCTCGACGCGCTGGCGGTTCTCACCGATGTCGACGCCGCGGCGTACCGGACGCTGCTCGGCGACGGGTGCCCCGTGGTGGTCGTGCCGAACGCACTGCCCCACGGCACCATCCTGCGTCGCTCGCCCCTGGACGCGCCGGTCGCGGTGGCGGCGGGCGCACTCATCCGCCGCAAGGGGTTCGACCTGCTCATCGACGCGTGGCGCACCGTCGCCGCGGCCTGCCCGCAGTGGCGGCTGCGCATCTACGGCACGGGCGAGGAACGGGCATCCCTGCAGAGCAGGATCGAGCGCGCCGGGCTGACCGGGGTGGTGAGCCTGGAGGGGTTCGACCGCGACATGGCGGCGCGCTTCGACGAGGCGTCACTGTTCGTGCTGCCCTCGCGCCGTGAGGGGATGCCGATGGTGGTCCTCGAGGCCATGGCCGCAGGTCTTCCCGTGGTGGCCTTCGACTGCCCGACCGGGCCGGCCCAGCAGCTGGACGGCGGGCGCAGTGGCGTCCTGGTGCCGGTGGGTGACAGCGCTGCGCTCGCCGACGGCATCGTGCGGGTGGTCAACGACCCGGCCGAGCAGCGGCGGCTCGCCGACGCAGCCTCGCAGCGGGTCCGCGACTTCGACGTCGACGCCACGGCGGCCCGGTGGGAGTCGCTGTTCGCTGAGCTGGCCGACCGGCGGGGGCTGTCGGTGGGGCGTTGACCGAGCCACCGGCCCTGCGCTGGTTCACCGCGGCCGCCGTGGTCGGCACGGTGCACGGCGTGGCCAGCCTGTACTGGGCGCTGGGCGGGGACGCGCTCGTGGGCACGGTCGGGGCGTGGGCGCTGGACTGGCGGCGCGAGTCGCCGGTGACCGTCGGGCTCGCCGTTGGGGCGATCGCCGCGGCCAAGCTCGCCGGCGCCTGGGTGCCGTGGGTCGCGGCGCGGCGCGGGGGCCCGCGCGGAGCGCTGCGCCTGCTGTGCTGGGCCGGCGCCGCGCTGCTCACTGCCTACGGCCTGGCGAACACCGTGGTCGCCAACATCGCGCTCACCGGGGTGCTCGGCCCGGTCGACGACCTCGTGGCGATGCAGGGCCACGCGTGGCTGTGGGACCCGCTGTTCTTCGCCTGGGGCGTCACCCTCGGCATCGGGCTGTGGCGCACCCGGCGACGGCCCGCCCGGGTCGCTGTGGACGCCCCGGTCAACCGAGCAGGCGGGTGACCTCGGGAGAGGTGTAGAACGGCTCGAGCTGAGCTCGCACCAGGCGCTCCAGGTCCCCGGACTCCCGCAGCGCGCCGACGGCCGAGGGAGCCAGCCGCACCAGGTCGGCGACCAGCTCGTCGCGGTCCAGGTCGAGCTGCTCGAGCATCTCGGTGGGGGTGTAGCCGCCGAACCGGTCGAAGAAGGCGTCGACGACCACCTCCACCAGGTCCGCCGCGTGCTCGGTGGCGAGGCCCGTGATGGCCACGTCGTGCAGGGCGCCGGCCAGGTCGCTCGCCTGCTCCTGCGTCACGAGGTGGCTCAGTCCGACCACCTGCATGCCGGCCAGCAGGTCCCAGGACTCCATCGCCGCCAGCCGGGTCGTGGGGTCGAGCATGGTCTCGACGACGATGCTGTTGAGGCGACGGACCGCGAAGGCACCGCCCTTTCCGACGGTGTCCCCGATCATCCGCTCGAACTGCTTGTCCGCCGCGCCCATCATCTTCGAGGCGGCGCTGGTCCCCATCGACATCAGCGACCCCAGCCCGGGCACCTTGTCAGCCACGGCCTGGTTGGCGTTCACGACCTCGCCCACGATGCGACCCATGAAGCGCGATGCCACGGTTCCCATCATCGAGACGTCGGCCAGTGTCTCCCCCACCCGCTCCACCACCGGGTGGAGGGCCAGCAGGCTGTCCACGAGCGCCTCGACCTGCTCGCGGTCGGCGAGCTCACCGACCGGGAACGGCTCGGCCGGGCCCTCGAGCGCCACCGCGGTCGCAAACTCGATGATGCCGCTGACCGCGGCACTGGACGGCACGGTCTCCAACGCCCGGACCACGATCGAGGTGATCACCTCCCGGTCGACGAGGTCCTCGATCTGGTGGCGCCCCGCCGCCGTCAGGAGGTCGTCGGCGAGGGCGGCGACGAGGGCCTCGAGCCCCTCACCGGTCAGCCGCTCGAGGTGGTAGGCCACCTGCGCGTCGAGCAGCCGCTGAGCCAGGGGCTCGGGCGGTGATGCGCGACGCGACACGTCCGCACGCTACGTCAGTTGTCGCCATCTGGCGCGGTCAGTCGGAGACCGGCCGCGGCGGGGCCGGACGTCGCGGGGTGGCCTTCAGCTCAGACGAGGTCGACGACCCGCACCGTCTCGGCGCCGATCTCGCGCTCGATCGCGGTGACGACGTCGACCGGGATGGCCTGGTCGACGGTCAGGGCGATGAGGGAGTTGGTGGCCTCGTCGTCGCGCGCGACCTGCATGCCGGCGATGTTGACGGCGGCCTCGCCGAGCAGCTTGCCGACCGCGCCGATGACGCCGGGGCGGTCGTCGTAGGCGAAGAAGGCCATGTGCACGCTGAGCGGGATCTCGAGGTCCCAGCCGTTGATGCCGATCAGCTTCTGCACCATCTTCGGCCCGGTGAGCGTGCCCGACACCGAGACGACGGTGCCGTCAGCGAGGGTGCCGCGCAGGGTGGTGACGTTGCGGAAGTCCTCCGACACCTCGTCGGTCACCAGGCGCGACTCGCAGCCGCGCTCCTTGGCGAGCAGGGGGGCGTTGACGTAGGTGACGGGGTCCTCGGTGACGTCGGTGAACAGGCCCTTGAGCGCCGCGAGCTCCCACACCGACACGTCGTGCGAGGTGATCTCGCCGCGCACCTCGACGTCGAGCTGCACGGGCACCGAGGCGGCGAACGCGGTGAACACCCGGCCGAGCTTCTCGACGAGGTCGATGCCGGGGCGCACCTCCTCGGCGACGGCGCCGCCCGAGACGTTCACGGCATCCGGCACGAGGTCGCCGCCGAGCGCGAGGCGCACCGACTTCGCGACGGCCACGCCCGCCTTCTCCTGGGCCTCCTCGGTGGAGGCGCCGAGGTGTGGCGTGACGACCACCGACTCGTGGGCGAACAGCGGGCTGTCGGTGCACGGCTCGGTCGCGAAGACGTCGATGCCGGCGCCCGCGACGCGCCCCTCGGCGATGGCGTCGGCGAGGGCCTCCTCGTCGAGCACCCCACCGCGGGCGGCGTTGATGACGCGCACGGTCGGCTTGACCTTGGCGAGCGCCTCCTTGCCGATCAGGCCGATCGTCTCGGGGGTCTTGGGAAGGTGGATGGTGATGAAGTCGCTCTCGGCGAGCAGCTCGTCCAGCGTCACGAGCCGGGCGCCGAGCAGGCCGGCGCGCTGCACCGAGACGTAGGGGTCGTAGGCGAGGATCTCGACGCCGAAGCCCTTGAGCCGCTCCGCGACGAGCTGGCCGATCCGGCCGAAGCCGATGATGCCGACCTTCTTCTCGAGCAGCTCGACGCCGCCGTACTTGCTGCGCTTCCAGGCACCGTTCTTCAGGGCCTCGTTGGCCGGCGCGATGTTGCGGGCGCAGGCGAGCAGCAGGCCGACGGCGAGCTCGGCGGCGCTGGTGATGTTGGAGGTCGGGGCGTTCACGACCATGACACCGGCCTTGGTGGCGGTGTCGACGTCGACGTTGTCCAGGCCGACGCCGGCGCGGGCGATGACCTTGAGGCTCTTGGCGGCGGCGATGGCCTCGGCGTCCATCTTCGTCGCCGAGCGGATGAGCACCGCGTCGACGCCGGCGAGGGCCGGGAGCAGGGCGCCTCGGTCGGCACCGTCGACGTGACGGACCTCGAAGTCCGGGCCGAGGGCGTCGAGCGTCGCGGGTGAGAGCTCCTCGGCGATGAGGACGACGGGCTTGGTCACGAAAGGTCCCTCTTTCGGTGCTGCGGTCGGTCATCGACCGGTCGGCCGGATGCCGGTGCCCGGGTGGGCGGGGCCCTCACCGAGGCGGTGGTCGGGCTTCCCGGCGCGCCGCTGGGCCGGGCCTCCATCCTAGGACCGTGCCAGCATGTGGACAGTGGTGCCCACGATGTGACCATGGCCGCACTTGGGGTGCGGTGGCGGCGGATGCCGGGCTCAGGCCGGCGCGGCGGGGCCCTCGGCGCCCGGAGCGACCGGGTCCTGCGCCTTGACCGACGCCTCGAGCCGCCCGGACAGCACGAACATCGCCACGACGGCGACGACGGCCAGCACGGCCCACCACCACGACGCGGCGCCCAGCCAGGCGTCGACCACGGTGAAGCCGACGGTGGTGTAGATCAGGGACCACAGCGCGGCGCCCAGCGTGACGGCGGGCAGGAAGCGGCGTTGCGGCATCCGGAGCATCCCCGCCGAGGCGTTGATCGCGGTCTGCACGCCGACGGTGAGGAAGCCCAGGGTCACCGCAGGGGCGCCGAACCGCTGGACCCAGCCCTCGGCACGCTTGACCACCCGGCTGTCGAGGTGGGCGGCGGCCCAGCGCGACCGGCTGCCGCCCGCGCGCACCCCGCGACCGACCCAGTAGGTGCCGGTGCCGCGGGCGAAGGCCCCGGCCCAGAGCAGGAGGAAGACCACCCAGACGGGCCAGCCCTCGACGAGGTCCTCCATCTGTGGATGGTAGGCCCGTTGCGTGTCGCATTCCGCGAGGCGTGTCGAAGCCCGAGGTGCGGACTCAGACCTCGGAGCCGGTCGACAGGAGAGAACACGCCGCCCCGGCGAACCGGAAGCGGCGTGTTCTCTACTGTCGACGGGAGGGGTCAGCGCGCGGCGGAGCCCTCGACGTAGTCCTGGTCGCGGTCGGAGTCGACCCACGCCATCAGCTTGCGCAGGTCGCGGCCGGTGGCCTCGATCGGGTGGGCGGCGCCCTTCGCGCGCAGCTCCTTGAACTCCGGCGCGCCGGCATCCTGGTCGTCGATGAACCGCTGGGCGAACGCGCCGCTCTGGATGTCGGCGAGCACCGCCTTCATGTTCTCCTTGACGTGCGCGTCGATGACCCGCGGGCCCGAGACGTAGTCGCCGTACTCCGCGGTGTCGGACACCGACCAGCGCTGCTTGGCGATGCCGCCCTCGATCATCAGGTCGACGATGAGCTTGAGCTCGTGCAGGCACTCGAAGTAGGCGACCTCGGGCTGGTAGCCCGCCTCGGTGAGGGTCTCGAAGCCGTACATGACGAGCTGCGAGGCGCCGCCACAGAGCACCGCCTGCTCGCCGAACAGGTCGGTCTCGGTCTCCTCCGTGAAGGTGGTGCCGATGCCGCCGGCGCGCAGGCCGCCGATCGCCTTGCCGTAGGACTTCGCGAGCGCCCAGGCGCTGCCCGAGGCGTCCTGCTCGACCGCGAGGAGCACCGGCACACCGCGACCGTCGACGAACTCGCGCCGCACGATGTGGCCGGGGCCCTTGGGGGCGACCATGATGACGTCGGAGCCGGCCTCGGGCCGGATGTAGCCGAAGCGGATGTTGAAGCCGTGCCCGAACAGCAGGGCCGCACCCTCGGCGAGGTTGGGCTTGATCTCGTTGGCGTAGACGGTGCGCTGCACCTGGTCGGGCGTCAGGATGACGACGAGGTCGGCCTCCTTGACGGCGTCGGCCACGGTGAGCACCCGCAGGCCCTCGGCCTCGGCCTTGGGGCGGGACCTCGAGCCCTCGGCGAGGCCGACGCGCACGTCGACCCCGGAGTCGCGCAGGTTGAGCGCGTGGGCGTGGCCCTGGCTGCCGTAGCCGATGACCGCGACCTTGCGGCCCTGGATGACGGCCAGGTCGGCGTCGTCGTCGTAGAACATCTCGGCCATCGTGTCGGCCTCTCCTCGTGTGGTGGTGGTGTGGTGGTGTCGGTGTGGACGATATGCCGTGCGGCTCGCGTCGCGCGGCGCGGTCTCAGGCGCGGTGGATGCCGGTCACGGGCCGCCGCAGCGGCTCACGCGCTGCTGCTGTGGGTCACGCGCTGCGGAGTGCCCGGTCGGTGATCGAGCGCGGGCCGCGCCCGATGGCGACGATCCCGGACTGGACGAGCTCCTTGACGCCGTACGGCTCGAGCACCTCGAGCAGGGCGGTGAGCTTGTCGGTGGTGCCGGTGGCCTCGATGGTGAGCGAGTCGGTGGCGACGTCGACGACCTTGGCGCGGAACATCTGCACCATCTCGAGCACCTGGCTGCGGGTGCCGGCATCGGCCCGCACCTTGATCAGCATGACCTGGCGCTGCACCGCCGACTGCGGCTCGAGCTCGACGACCTTGAGCACCTCGACGAGCTTGTTGAGCTGCTTGGTCACCTGCTCCAGGGGCAGGTCCTCGACGTCGACGACGACGGTCATCCGCGAGACGTCGGGGTACTCGGTCTCCCCCACGGCGAGGGAGTCGATGTTGAAGCCGCGCCGGGAGAACAGCGCGGCGATGCGTGCCAGGACGCCGGGCTTGTTCTCGACGAGGACGGACAGGGTGTGCTTGTTGTTCATGGTCATGTCGCCTTCAGTTCCTGTGGGAGCCCGTGGGGACCCCGTCGTGGTCGGGGTCGAGCCCCTGCTCGATGGCCTCGGACTCCTCGCGGTCCCACTGGGGCGCGGTGTCGCGGGCAACCTGGATGAGGTCGTTGCTGACGCCGGCGGGCACCATCGGCCAGACCATGGCGTCGCGGTGCACGACGAAGTCGACCACCACCGGCCGGTCGTTGACGGCCATCGCCGCCCGGATGGTGTCGTCGACGTCCTCCGGTCGCTCGCAGCGGAACCCGGCGCAGCCGTAGGCGTCGGCGAGCTTGACGAAGTCGGGCACCCGCGAGCCGACCGAGGTGTGCAGGTCGGTGTTGGAGTAGCGCTCGTTGTAGAACAGGGTCTGCCACTGGCGCACCATGCCCAGGCTGCTGTTGTTGATGATCGCGACCTTGATCGGGATGTTGTTGATGACGCAGGTGGCGAGCTCCTGGTTGGTCATCTGGAAGCAGCCGTCGCCGTCGATCGCCCACACGATGCGGTCGGGCTCGCCGACCTGGGCACCCATGGCGGCGGGCACGGCATACCCCATCGTCCCCAGGCCACCGGAGTTGAGCCAGGCGTTGGGGCGCTCGTAGTCGACGAACTGGGCTGCCCACATCTGGTGCTGGCCGACGCCCGCGACGTAGACCGCCTCCGGCCCCACGATCTCACTGAGCCGCTGGATCACGTACTGAGGTGCCAGAGTTGACTCCTCGGGCTCGGTGTAACCGACCGGGAAGAGCTCCTTCCAGCCGGCGACCCGCTCGCGCCACTCGGCGTAGTCGCCCCCGCGGCCGGCGTCGATGTCGCTGTCGACGACCTCGATGAGGTCGACGAGCACGGCGCGGCAGTCGCCCACGATCGGCACGTCGGCCTTGCGGTTCTTGCTGATCTCGGCGGGGTCGATGTCGGCGTGGATCACCTTGGCGTCGGGCGCGAACGTCTTCAGCTGCCCGGTGACCCGGTCGTCGAAGCGGGCCCCGAGCGCGATGATCAGGTCCGACTTCTGCAGGCCGGTGACGGCCGAGACCGAGCCGTGCATGCCCGGCATCCCGAGGTGCAGCGGGTGGCTGTCGGGCAGCGCACCGCGCGCCATCAGCGTGGTGACCACGGGGATCTGGCTCAGCTCCACGAAGCGCCGCAGCTCCTCGCTGGCGCGGGCCCGGATGACGCCGCCGCCGACGTAGAGGATGGGGCGCTCGGCCTGGGCGATCAGCCGGGCGGCCTCGCGGATCTGCTTGCTGTGCGGGCGGGTGACCGGGTGGTAGCCGGGCAGGTCGATGCGCGGCGGCCAGGAGAACATGGTGCGCGCCTGCAGGGCGTCCTTGGAGATGTCGACGAGCACCGGGCCCGGGCGGCCGGTGGCCGCGATGTGGAAGGCCTCGGCGATGGTGCGGGGGATGTCGTCGGCGTTGGTGACCAGGTAGTTGTGCTTGGTGATCGGCATCGTGATGCCGCGGATGTCGGCCTCCTGGAAGGCGTCGGTTCCGATCGCCGCGGAGTTGACCTGGCCGGTGATGGCCACGATGGGCACGGAGTCCATGTGCGCGTCGGCGAGCGGGGTGACGAGGTTGGTCGCGCCCGGCCCGGACGTGGCCATGCAGACGCCGACGCGCCCGGTGGCTGCCGCGTAGCCCTCGGCGGCGTGACCGGCGCCCTGCTCGTGGCGCACCAGGATGTGCCGCACCTTGACCGAGTCGAGCAGCGGGTCGTAGGCCGGCAGGATCGCGCCACCCGGGATGCCGAAGACGGTGTCGACGTCCATCGCCTCGAGCGAGAGCACCAGGCTCTGCGCGCCGGTCACCTCGACGGGCGTGCGCGCCCGCGCCTGCTGCGCCACCTGGGCGGGGCTGGGGGCGCTCGGGGCCACTGGGACAACCGGGGTCGCCGGCCTGGTCTCGCTCACTGCTGTCACCGTCTTCGTTGAAGTCAACCGCTGTCGGCGGCCGTCGTCCGTGCACAAAAAAACCCTCCAGTCCCGGTGGCGGGACGACGGAGGGAGCGCGTCAGATCGAAAGGATCAGACGCGCCGGGAAAGTACGAGGACTCGGGCCACAGGTGAACTCTCCCCCCGGCCGTTTGCCGTGTCAACCAACGAGACGGCCGATCCCACGATCCGGAACCGTGAGGTCCCTCACCCCTCGCGGGCCCGGATGCCGGCGCGCCGCCGCGGCGGGCTCCGCTAGCGTTCCCGCCGGACGCCCTCGTCGACGGGCCGCGCACGAGGAGCACCGGATGACCACCGAAGCCACCATCGTCTTCGTCGTCGTGGTCGGGCTGCGCTTCCTGCTCCCGCTCTTCATCCCGACGTGGCCGCTGCCCGCCGTGCTCGCCTGCCTGGTGCTCGACGGCATCGACCAGAGCGTGTTCCAGGCGTTCGGCTTCGACCCGCCGGGCTACCAGAACTACGACAAGGCGATGGACCTGTTCTACCTGTCCGTCGCGTTCCTGTCGTCGCTGCAGAACTGGACGCACTCCGGCGCCGTGAAGATCTCGCGGTTCCTGTTCTTCTACCGGATGGTCGGGGTGATGGCCTTCGAGATCACCGGGGTGCGCACCCTGCTGCTGATCTTCCCCAACACGTTCGAGTACTTCTTCATCGCCTACGAGGCCGTGCGGCTGCGCTGGGACCCGCGCAGGTTCAGCATGCGGTTCTGGCTGGTCACCGCCGCGGCGATCTGGATCTTGGTCAAGCTGCCGCAGGAGTACTGGATCCACGTGGCCCAGCTCGACTTCACCGACACCTGGCAGGACGTCGCGTGGTTCCCGCCGCTCATCATCGGGGCGGTGCTCATCGGGCTGGCGATCCTCTGGTTCGTCGTGCGGCCGCGCCTGCTCCCGGCCGACTGGACCTGGCGACTGGCGGCCGACCCGCTGCCGGAGGAGATGGACACGGCCGCCGAGCGCGACGCGTGGACGGCATCCCACGTGAAGGTGTGGTCGTGGTCGACGCTCGAGAAGGTCGTGCTCATCGGCCTGCTTTCGACGATCTACGCGCGCATCCTGCCCGGGCTCGAGGTGTCGGACCTGCGGATGTTCGTGGGCATCTCGATGTTCGTCGTCGTCAACGCCGCGATCTCCGTGGCGGTGGCCCGCCGGGCCGGCAGCCGCGAGGGGCTCGCCGCTGCGTTCGGCGCCCGCGTCGTCGTCAACGTCGGGCTGGTGCTGCTGGCCCGGCTGCTGCTCGGCGGCGGCGCGCTCGACCTGTCGGCGACGGTGTTCTTCGTGCTGCTCATCTCGCTGCTCGTGACCTACCACGACCGGTTCGCCCCGGTGGCGGCGGTGCGCGCCGAGCACGACGCGACCGACCCCGAGCCGGTGGCGGCCTGACGAGTCGAGGTCCCACGACGCGCTGACGCCCGACACGATCGTTCAGCGTGTCGCGGGATCTCGACCAGGTGCAGGGCTCAGATCTGGGCGGTGGCGAGCTGGCCGAGCAGCTCGGGCGCGCGCCGGTCGAGGCGCATCCCACCCAGCAGCACCCCGAGCGTGAGCAGGCCCAGCCCGTAGGAGGTGCCCAGCAGCAGCGCCACCCAGCGACCGACGGGCGAGCCCGAGGTGAGCACCGCGACGACGATCGCCGGGAGGGTGAGCAGCAGGGGGCCCACGAACGACACGACGGCGGTCAGGCACCCCTGCGCAGCGCCGCCCGAGGTGGCCGCGAACGGGTTGCCGCCGGTGCGCGGTGCCGTGCCCGGCAGCACCGCCCCGACCCCCACGGCCAGGCCGAGGCTCGCGAGGAACGACACCACGACGACCATGGCCCACGACACCGGGTGCGAGAGCACGCCCAGCGCCACGCTGACGGCGAAGGTGAGCACCACGACGGGGCCGAACACGACGGTCGACGCGACCGCCCGCCCCAGCCGGTCCTCCCAGCCGCGCACGCCCACGGCCACGTGCAGCCACCACGCCGGCCCGTCGAACGCCAGGTCGTTCATCAGGGTGAGGCCCGCGAACACCGCCAGGGTGACGACGCCGACGCCGGCCAGCCCGGGGGTGTCGGTGAACACCGCCTGCACGACGAAGAAGACCGGCAGCACGGCGGTGCGCAGCGCGATGCCGACCAGCCGGCTGTCGCGGTACCAGGACCGCACCCGCCGGGCCGCGATGGATGCAGTGGGCGACGTGCCGAGCAGCACCGGCAGCAGCCGCCCCCGCCCGATGCGCTGGCCGCCGGAGGTGGTGAGCGGCGAGGTGAGCGTGCGGCCCAGCAGCCGCACCCACCAGACGTACAGCCCACCGACGAGGGCGAGGGCGAGCACCAGGTGCACGGCGCCTGCCAGCCAGCGGCCGGTGGCGACGTCGAACGGCAGCGCCCACGCCCAGCCGAAGGGGGTCCACGACGCGACGACGGCCGAACGGGTCGCGTCGAACGAGCGGAGGTCGGCGCCGAGCGAGCCGGTGGTGAGCACCGCGTTCATCGCGAGCGGCAGCAGCGTGACCACCGAGACGACCACGGCCCCCAGCAGCCGACCGACCCGCGTGGTCATCACCCGGGCCAGCGCGCTCGTGATCGCGCGGGCGAGCAGCACTGCGGTGAGCACCCCGAGCACGGCGGCGAGCGCCGCGGCGGGCACGGCAGCGGGCCGGCCGGCCCAGGCGCCCACCTGGGCCAGGGCCAGACCGCTCAGCAGCACCGCCGGGATGCCGGTGCAGGCGGCGGCCAGCAGGCCGCGGGCGAGCTCTTCGGCCCGCAGCGGCAGCACCGAGAAGCGCGCCGGGTCGAGGAGCGAGTCGACCCCGGAGGCGATCAGGCTGAGCACGGTCCACATCAGCGTGATGAGCGCGAAGAGCGGGACGGTGATCGCGGTGAGCGGCAGCGGTCGCTGCGAGAGCAGCACGAGTCCGGGCCCGAGCAGCGCCAGCACCGCGAGCGCGGCGATCCCACCGGTGACGGAGGACAGGAGGTGCAGGGTGCTGCGCGTCATCGCGGTGCGCCACATGGCGAGCCGGAGGCGGACGATCAGCCCAACCACGTCAGGCCCTCGCCCCCCGTGTCGGACGCCCCGACCAGCTCGAGGAAGCGCTGGTGCAGCGAGCCGCCCCGGGTCAGCCCGGCGACGGTGTCCTCGGCGAGCACCCGCCCGGCGGCGACCACCGCCACCCGGTCGCAGAGCCCCTCGACGAGCTCCATGACGTGGCTCGACATCACCACCGTGCCCCCGCCGGCGACGTACCGGCGCAGGATGGTGCGGATCGCCTGGCCCGACACCGGGTCGACCGCCTCGAACGGCTCGTCGAGCACCAGCAGCCGCGGCGCGTGGATGAGGGCGGCGGCCAGGCTGATCTTCTTGACCATGCCCGCGGAGTAGTCGGCGACGACCGTGCTCGCGTCGTCGGCGAGGTCGAGCACGGCGAGCAGCTCGTCGGCGCGCGCGGCGGTGACCTCACGCGGCATCCGGCGCAGCGCACCCACGTAGGTGAGCAGCTCGCGTCCGGAGAGCTGCTCGAACAGTCGCATCCCGTCGGGCGAGATGCCCATGACGGCCTTGGCCGCTGCCGGGTCGGCCCACACGTCGTGGCCGAGCACACGGGCGGTGCCGCCGTCGGGCCGCAGCAGCCCGGTGGCCATCGACAGCGTGGTGGTCTTGCCGGCGCCGTTGGGCCCGACCAGCCCGTAGAGCGAGCCACGGGGCACCACGAGCGACAGGCCGTGGACGACCCGCCGGCCCCGGAACTGCTTGACGAGGCCGACCAGCTCGAGCGCCGGCCCCTCGCCGGCCGGGTCAGTCACACACCGCGCCGGTGCTCGCGCTGCCGACGAGGCGGCGGTACTTCGCGAGCACCCCACGGGTGTACTTGGGCTGGGGGTGGGTGACGCCCTCGGTGCGCCGGCGCTCGAGCTCGGCCTCGTCGACGAGCAGGTCGAGCAGCCCGTTGGCGACGTCGAGCCGGATGCCGTCGCCGTCGCGCACGAACGCGATCGGCCCCTCGTCGACCGCTTCGGGCGCGACGTGACCGACGCACAGGCCGGTGGTGCCGCCGGAGAACCGGCCGTCGGTGAGCAGCAGCACGTCCTTGCCGAGGCCGGCGCCCTTGATCGCGCCGGTGACGGCGAGCATCTCGCGCATGCCGGGCCCGCCCTTGGGGCCCTCATAGCGGATGACGACGACGTCGCCGGCGGCCAGCGTGCCGTCCTCGACGGCATCCATGGCGGCCCGCTCGCCGTCGAAGACGCGCGCGGTGCCCTCGAAGACGTCGGAGTCGAAGCCGGCCGACTTCACCACCGCGCCGTCGGGGGCCAGCGACCCCTTGAGGATGGTGATGCCGCCGGTGCGGTGGATCGGCTCGCTCATCGCGCGCACCACCTTGCCGTCGACGTCGGGCGGCGCGATGTGGGCGAGGTTCTCTGCCATGGTCTTCCCGGTGACGGTGAGGCAGTCGCCGTGCAGCAGACCGGCATCGAGCAGCGCGCGCATGACGACCGGCACGCCACCGACCCGGTCGACGTCGGTCATCACGTAGGAGCCGAACGGCTTGACGTCGGCGAGGTGCGGCACCTTCGCGCCGACTCGCGAGAAGTCGGCCAGGGTGAGGTCGACGTCGGCCTCGTGGGCGATGGCGAGCAGGTGCAGCACCGCGTTGGTGGAGCCGCCGAAGGCCATGACGACCGCTATGGCGTTCTCGAACGCCTCCTTGGTCATGATGTCGCGGGCGGTGATGCCGCGCCGGAGCAGCTCGACGACGGCCTCGCCGCTCTTGCGGGCGAACCCGTCGCGGCGGCGGTCGGTGGCCGGCGGGGCCGCCGAGCCGGGCAGCGACATGCCGATCGCCTCGGCGACCGAGGCCATCGTGTTGGCGGTGTACATGCCGCCGCAGGCGCCCTCGCCCGGGCAGATGGCGCGCTCGATGGCGTCGACGTCCTCGCGGCTCATCAGCCCGCGGGCGCAGGCGCCGACGGCCTCGAAGGCGTCGATGATCGTGACGGTGCGCTCGGAGCCGTCGGACATCTTGGCGATGCCGGGCAGGATCGAGCCGGCATAGAGGAACACCGACGCGAGGTCGAGGCGAGCGGCGGCCATCAGCATGCCGGGTAGCGACTTGTCGCACCCGGCCAGCAGCACCGAGCCGTCGAGCCGCTCGGCCTGCATGACGGTCTCGACCGAGTCGGCGATGATCTCGCGGCTGACGAGGGAGAAGTGCATGCCCTCGTGGCCCATCGAGATGCCGTCGCTGACCGAGATGGTGCCGAACTCGAGCGGGTAGCCGCCGCCGGCGTGCACGCCGTCCTTGACCGCCTTGGCGAGCCGGTCGAGCGACAGGTTGCACGGGGTGATCTCGTTCCACGAGCTCGCCACGCCGATCTGTGGCTTGGCGAAGTCGTCGTCGCCGAGGCCGACGGCGCGCAGCATCCCCCTGGCGGCAGCCTTCTCCAGGCCGTCGGTGACGTCGCGGCTGCGGGGCTTGATGTCGGGGGACGTCGTCATGCCGCCCATCCTAGGTACCAGCCTGCCGCCCCGCCGGGGCGTCCCGGGAGTTGCCCGGAGCCGGTCGCGCCGGCCCCGGCTCCCTCAGGTGGCCAGGGTGCCGCGCACCAGGCTCTGGCCCGAGTGCTGCGGCGCGTCGTCGAAGCCCTCGCGGGAGATGTCGACGATGACGTAGCCCTGGTCGAGCAGGTCTTGGGGGATGACGAACGACTGGTCCTTCGTGCCGGGCTCGAGCACCCCGACCGACACCATCCGCTTGAGGTCCTTGTTGATCAGCCACACCTCGAGGTAGCCGCCGGCGGCGTCCATCGGATCGGTGCTCACGGTGAGGTCGAGCCGCCCGTCGTGCTTCACGACGTCGGCGCTGCCCCGCACCTGCTGGCTGCGGTCGACCGTGTTCAGGACGGTCGACGCGACGGTGGTGACGGGGGGTGACTGCTCGGCGTCGAGAGCCCGCGCGCCGACGACGCCGAGGACGACGCCGGCCGCGGCGGCGCCGGCGACCCAGGCCAGCGGGAACGGGCGACGGGAGGCGCGCGAGGAACGTCGCCGGGTGAGCTCGTCACCGGCATCCGGCACGGGTGCCGGTGCAGGTTCCGGGGCGGGTGCCGACACAGGTTCCGGGGCGGGTGGCGGGGCGGCGGACGTGACCTCCGGCTCGCGGTCGAGCTCGGCCTCCACGGCGTCCCACACCGACGGTGGGGGCCCGACGAGCTCTGGCACAGGGGCGCGCACGGTGCTGATGGTGTCGCGCAGCGCTGCCAGGGCGTGCGAGCACTGCGGGCAGCTGTGCGCGTGTTCGGCGGCACCGGAGGGCGCCGGGTCGCCGAGGGCGATGGCGGCGAGTGTGTCGTCGTCAGAATGGGTCACGGTTCACCTCCTCCAGGCGGGTCCGGAGGCGGGTCAGTCCTCGTCGGACGTGGCTCTTGACGGTGCCGAGCGGCAGGTCGAGCCGCTCGGCGATCTGCTCGTGGGTCAGGTCCTCGATGAAGGCCATCCGTACCACGGTGCCCCGGGGCTCCCCGAGGCGCCCCAGCTCGTCGTGCAGCACGAGCCGGGCGGCGAGCTGGTCGTCGGGTGGCGCCGCGAGCGACTCGGGGCCGGCGTTGGCGGCGACGGCCGCGGCATCCCGGGCCTGTCGCGCCCGCTTGGCGTGGTGGTCGGCGACGGTGTGGCGGGTGATGCCCACCAGCCAGCCGGCGACCGTCCCGCGCTCGGGACGCAGGGTGTGCCGGCTGCGCCAGGCGGCGACGAACACCTGCTGGGTGACGTCCTCGGCGTCGTGGTGGTTGCCGAGCGAGCGCAGCGCCAGCGTGTGCACGAGCGCCGACCACTCCCGGTAGGCCTCGGCGAGCGCCTCGCGCGAACCGTCGCGCAGTCGCGCGGCGAGGTCGTCGATGTCGACCTGCTCACCGGTGCTCACGGGCTCCACGATAGGTGTCCACCCTCCCCCGGCGCTCGTCGCCGTGCGGGGTGAGCGCGCCCGGGCACGACCGAGCGGGGCGGCCGCCGCGAGGGCGACCACCCCGAGCCCGGTCGTGGACCCGATCACGACGCGTCCGACTCCTGCTCAGAGGTCGACGGGCCGCAGGACGAACACGATGCCGTGCGCGATCTGCTTGTTGCCCTTGTTGATGTCCAGGGCCCGCGGGTTGAGGAACGGGTTGACGTCGTTGGGGTCCTGGTCGCGCAGCTCGATGATCGGCACGTGGCGGTTGTAGACCTTGATCTTGAAGGTGCCGCCCTGTGCCGTGGTGAGCACCGCGCCGTTGGCCTTGACCGCGGCCTTCTTGGTGATCGTCGCGCCGGGCACGACGTGGTAGAGCAGCACCGTCTCGACGGTGTCGATGCCCAGGCCCGCGACGGCGTCGAACGTCGCCTGCTCGGAGCGGGGCCAGCTGCCGGTGAGGTCGCGGACGAGCACCTGGAACGCGCGGTCGTTGGGGATGAACGCGGTGAGCGGGACGCTGCCGTCGGTGAGGACCTTGACCGGGCTGTTCGGCTTCGCGCCGACCACGGCGAGGACGGCCTCGGTGACGATGTCGTAGTCGTACCAGTTGCGGTCGAACTTGTTGCCGTCGGAGGTCAGGACCTCGGCCAGGCTGCGGTTGCCGAGGGGGGCCGGCTTCGACGTCGACGCCGATGCGGAGGCGGCGGGGGCGACGGTGGCGGCGGCCAGGCCGAGTACGGCGGCGGTGACGCCGAGGCGACGGAGATTCATCACAGGGTCCTCTCTGGTGGGGTGTGGTCGCGGCGCTGCGACCTCACCCGTACTTCCGCCACCCGTGCTCGTGCGGATGCACTCCGACCGAGAAACTTCAGCCGGTGCTGCCGGCCGCGACCGGCACCAGGCGCCAGTAGCCCACGGCGAGGCTCGTGGCGACGGTGAGCCAGACGGCATACGGCACCAGCACCCAGCCGGCCCAGGTGACCAGGCCGCCGGTCACGACGACGAGGAGCCAGGTGAGCGCGGCGGCCCCGGCCAGCAGCACCGCGGCCAGACCCAGCCGGTGGGGCCCGTAGAACTCGTGCGCCCAGCCCAGGGACAGGGCCACCGACGCGGCCAGCAGGGCCAGCCAGGCCAGTGCATCCCCCGAGGGCGTCGTGAGCACCACGGCTGTCCCGGCCACCACCAGGGCGATGAAGTTGAGCGGCCAGATCACGCCGAACACGAGGTCCGGTGGCTGCCACCGCGGCCGCGGGAGCGACACGTACCAGTCGCCGGAGTCCGCCGTCCACCGCACCGACAGCGCTGCGTAGGCACCGACCACGACGAGCACCGCCACCACACCGGCGACACGAGCGGCGGTCACCGCGTGCCGACCGGCACCGCGTCGTCGTCGACCGCGGCGGCCTCGGGGACCTCACCGCCGCCCACCCGCCGCGGCCACCAGAAGCGGTCGCCGAGCAGGAGCGCGATGGCGGGCACGAGCACGGTGCGCACCACGAGGGTGTCGAGCAGCACGCCGACGCAGATGACCACGCCGAGCTGGGCGAGCACGACGAGCGGCAGCACACCGAGCACCGCGAACACGGCCGCCAGCAGGATGCCGGCGCTCGTGATGACCCCGCCGGTCGCGGCGAGCGCGCGCAGCATGCCCTGGTTCGCGCCGTGCCCCTTGGCCTCCTCGGCCGCCCGGGTGACCAGGAAGATGTTGTAGTCGACGCCGAGGGCGACGAGGAAGACGAAGGCCAGCAGCGGCACGCCGTCGTCGAGCCGCTCGAAGCCGAGCACCTGGGTGAAGATCACCCACGACAGGCCCAGGCTCGCGAGGTAGGTCGTGACGACCGTCGCGACGAGCACCACGGGGGCGACGACCGAGCGCAGCAGCGCTGCGAGGGCCACCAGCACCAGCAGCAGGATGATCGGCAGGATCACCTGGCGGTCACGGGCCGACGCCTCCGACGCGTCGAGGGCCACCGCCTCGGTGCCGCCGACGTGCGTGTCGGGGAGGTCCGCCACGGCGTCGCGCAGCGCGACCACGGTGTCGGCCGCGGCGTCGGACCCCGGGTCGGCGTCGATCACGACGTCGACCTCGCTGATCCCGTTGCCACTGGCCCCGGGGCGCACCGTGCCGACGCCCTCCACTCCCTCGACCGCCGCCGTGACGGCTGCAGCGTCGCCGCGGGTCACGACGTAGGCCGGGTCGGCGGCGCCGGCCGGGAAGGACTCGGCGAGCCGCTCCCCAGCGGCGATCGCCTCGGGCTTCTGCAGGAACTGGTCGGCCTGGTCCAGGCCGGTCTGGATCTGGGTGATGCCACCGGCCATGACGCCCAGCACGATCACGGTGACGGTGACGAAGCCGGCGGGGCGCTTGGCCACGGCGTCGCCCACCTTGCGCCAGAACGACCGGCCGTCGGCCAGGCCGGTCTCGCCGACGTGCGGCACCTTCGGCCAGAAGATCCAGCGCCCGAAGACGACCAGGGCGGCGGGCAGCACGACGAGCGCGAAGAAGGCGGCCACGACGACACCGACCGCACAGGCCAGGCCCAGGCCGCGGGTGGCGGGGAAGAGCGAGAGCAGCAGGGTGAGCAGGCCCAGCACGACGGTGGTGGCGCTGGACAGCACGGCCTCGGCGGTGCGGGTGAGCGCCACGGCCATCGCCTCGCGGCGGTCCTCCGTGACCCGCAGCTGGTCGCGGTAGCGGCTGATCAGGAGCAGCGCGTAGTCGGTGCCGGCACCGAAGACCAGCACCGACAGGATGCCGACCGTCGACTCGTCCCAGAGCACGTTGAAGGCCGCGAGGGTGTGCGTGGCCAGCACGGCGGCCAGCTGGTCGGCCACGGCGACGACAGTGAGCGGCACCAGCCAGAGGAACGGGCTGCGGTAGGTGATGACGAGCAGGATCGCGACGACGGATGCCGTGGCCGCCAGCAGCCGGAAGTTCGCCCCGTCGAAGACGGCGGCGAGGTCGGCCTGGATGGCCGCGGGGCCGGTGACCTGGGCGGTGAGCCCGTCGGGGAGGTCGGCCGTGGCCGCCGAACGCAGCTCGGTGACGACGTCGGCGGTCTCGACGGCATCCGAGGTGGTGACCGGGATGAAGATCGTTGCGGCGGTGCCGTCGTCAGCCACGACCGCGGGTGCGCCGGTGGCGCCGGGCAGCGACTGGGCCCGCTGCTGCACCAGCGCGAGCTCGTCGGGGGTCAGCGCCTGGTCGCTGCTGTAGAGCACGACCGCGGCCGAGCCCTCGTCCTCCGGGAGCTGGTCGCGCAGCTCGGCGGCCTGGCGGCTGTCGGTGCCGTTGGGCAGGGCCGCCGTGCCGGTGGCCGGTGACTCGGCCTGGCCGACCAGGCCGATGACCGCGCCGGAGCCGAGGATGGCGAACAGGGCGAGCAGCCCGGCCACCCACTTCCGGGTGATGAGGTGCGCGAGGGTGCCCATGTCCTGCTCTCCTTGGTACGGTGTCGCTCCGGTGGTGATTCAGCAAGTGATTCACCAAGTTACTCAGTAGGTGAGCGATATTAGGGAGACGCCGGCAGCGGACGCAACTTTGTCGAAGGTTCCCACCGACCTGCGATCCGTGGTGCCCGAGTACCGCGAGTCCGACGCGCTCGACGCCCTGCAGGAGCTGGTCGACGTCGCCGCGCTGGTGCCGCACGAGGTGGCCCGCCAGGCCGGGCTGTCGACCTCCGAGCTGCACTCGCTGCGCCACCTGATGGACACCCCGATGGGCCCGGTCGATCTCGCGCGCGCCCTGGGCGTCACGTCGGCGGCGGCCTCCGGGGTCGTCGACCGCCTCGTGGCGCGTGGTCACGCGCAGCGCCGGCCGCACGCCGGCGACGGCCGGCGAACCGAGGTGGTCATCACCGAGTCGGGCCGGCTCGAGGTGTTCGTGCGCCTGGCCCCGATGTTCGCCGCGCTCGCCGAGCTCGACGCCTCGCTGTCCGAGCAGGAGCGCACCCTGGTCGAGCGCTACCTGCGTGGCGCCACCGCCGCGATGCGCGCCGTGATGTGAGCGGCTGACGGTGAGCGGCCTCTCCCACGCCGCAGCGAACGCGCTCGACACGGCCCTCGACCGCACCGTGGTGCCCGGCTTCAGCCGGGTCGGCCACGCCGTGCGGCGACGCCTGCCGACCTGGCCCGACGACCCGGCATCGGGCGCCCTGGCCGGGAAGCACGTCGCGGTGACCGGGGCGTCGTCCGGGCTGGGGCGGCGCACCGCCCTCGACCTCGCGGGCCTGGGCGCCACGGTGCACCTCGTGGTGCGCGACGCCGGCCGTGGGGACCGGGTCGCCGCCGAGGTGGAGGCGGCGGTCGGGAGGGAAGGCGCCGCCCGGGTGTGGGTGTGCGACGTGTCCGACCTCGACTCGGTGCTTGCCTTCTGCGCGGCCTTCCTGCGCTACGGGGTGCCGCTGCGCGCCCTGGTGCACAACGCCGGCGCCCTGCCGCAGGACCGCACGACCTCGGCGCAGGGCCACGAGAGCACCATGGCGCTGCACGTGCTCGGGCCGGTGCTGATGACCGAGCTGCTGCTGCCCGCGCTGGTGGATGACGCCGGCCGGGTGGTGTTCGTGACCTCGGGAGGCATGTACACCCAGGCCCTGCCCGTGCTCGACCCCGACTTCGAGCAGGGCACCTGGTCCGGAGCCGTCGCCTACGCGCGCAGCAAGCGCGGCCAGGTCGAGCTGCTGCCGGTGCTGGCCAGGCGCTGGAGCACGGCATCCGGCATGTCGGTGCACGCGACGCACCCGGGCTGGGCCGGCACCCCCGGCGTGGTCACCTCGCTCCCGCGGTTCGCCGCCACCATGCGACCGTTGCTGCGACCCGACACGGCCGGCACCGACACGACGACATGGCTGGTGGCCACCGAGCCGGCACCGGCATCCGGGCTGTTGTGGCACGACCGTCGGGCGCGCCCGACGGGCGTGCTGGGGCGCACCCGGGTGACTGCCGAGGAGCGAGAGCTGTTCTGGCAGTGGGTGGTCCGTGCGACGGGGATACCCGGCTGACGCGGCCGCCTCGGCGAGGGCGTAGGACGCCCGGGGCATGGAGCCGTCGGCGACGTGCACCCCGCGCCGCGCGGCGGGCGCGGCGGGAACGGCTCGGGACACTGTGGTTGCGAGGGGTGCCGGTCTCGCCTCGGTGTCGTGAGTCTCCCCCGCCACCGGATGCCGTGACCAGTCACCCGGTCTGAGAGCGCTCTTATCGACCCGCTGGTCAGGCCCGTTGCACTCCAATACTGTGCAAGTGCGGGGATGAGGTCCTCCCGAGGCACCGGGGCAGCCATCGGCAGCGCAGGGGGGCAGCGAGGGGAAGCGAGGAGGGTCGCACGGGGGTCACCGGCGGTCGTGGACGGCCCGACCCAGAAGGCAGACACGCTGCCGACCAACCACGCTCCACCGACCAAGGAATCCTCATGCCCGCACGACGAAAACTGTTCCGGCACACCAGCGCAGCGCTCCTTCCCATCGCCGTTGTGGCCGGCCTGCTGCTCGCCCCCCTCGCGGTCCACGCCGCCACCAGCACCACGGCAACGACGACGGTCTTCCACGACGACTTCACCGGGTCGAGCCTCGACCTCGGCAAGTGGCTCTACACCAACGGCACGGCCTACCCCGGCGGCCCCGATCGCTTCGGAACCGGTGAGGAGGAGATCAACCGGCCCGAGAACACGACGGTCGCGAACGGCGAGCTGGTCATCACCCCGACCCGCGAGGGCACGCAGTGGTACTCCTCGCGCATCGAGTCGCAGGCCGACTTCAAGCCCGACCCCGGCCAGAACATGACCGTGAGCGCCGAGCTCGCCCTGCCCGACGTCACCGGCGCTGCGGCACAGGGCTACTGGCCCGCCTTCTGGATGCTCAGCTCGCACCTGCGCACCGATCGGTGGTCGTGGCCCGCGAACGGCGAGTTCGACATCGCCGAGTCCGTCAACGGCCACCCCTGGTCCAACTCCGTCCTGCACTGCGGCACGTGGGGTGGCGCCTGCCAGGAGCCTGAGGGCATCAACACCGGCGGCCTGCCGTGCGCCGCCACGTCGTGCTGGGGCAACTTCCACACCTACGCCTTCCAGTGGGACCGCACCCGCACCCCCGAGGTGATGACGTGGCTCATCGACGGCGCGGCGACCCTGTCGCTGCGGTCCGACGACCCACGCCTGGCCGGCGCCGTCTGGAACAACATCGCCGCGTACGGGCAGAACATCATCATCAACGTCGCGATCTCGGGTGCCTACCCGCAGAAGAAGGGCGGTGACGCCACGGCTGCCACCGAGCCCGGGCACCCGATGCGGGTCAGGTACGTGGACGTCACGATGAGCGGCGCCACCACTCCGCCGCCGACATCCACTCCTACGCCCACCACGTCGAACACGCCGTCGGTGACACCGACACCGACACCGACGGTGACCCCCACGTCGTCGACGACGCCCACGCCGACCCCGACGCCCACACCGTCGGTGACCCCGACCGTGGTCTGCCCACCGGTGCCGACCACCCCGCCACCGACGACCCCGCCACCGACCACCCCGCCGACGGGTACCGGGCCGAGCAACCTCACGGTGACCTCCCTCGAGCGCGACCACATCAGCCTGAAGTGGGACGGTGACCCCACCGCGACGTACGAGCTGCTGCGCTCCGGCATCCCCATCCAGCGGGTCACGGGCACCACGGCCACCGACGCGGGCCTGCTGCCGAACACCGTCTACATCGAGGCGGTGCGGCTCGCGGGCACCGCCCTGCGCACCCCGGACATCAGCCTCAAGACCAACCCCTGACCCCTGCCGCCGGCGGCGTGCGCACCGTCCCGAGCACGACCCCGCGGCAGGGCGGTGGCCGGGCATCCTCGCGGGGTGCCCGGTCACCCGCGCTGGGTGACGAGCCGCCGCGCGAACGTCCCTACTGTCGGGCGTGACGCGGTGCCTGCCGTGGGCCGGGACGACCGACGGCATCCGGGGGCCGCGCGGACCATCGGACGAGGACCACGACCATGAGCAGCACCCCCACCGGGCCCACTCCCAAGCCCAACCGCCGCAAGGCCACCGGCGCCGACGCCGAGCCGACGCCGGAGACCGGCGCCGCGCCCGGGCTCCCCTCGGGAGATGAGGCGGCCGAGCCGGCGGCACAGGGGCCCACCGAGCCCGACACGGCCCCCACGGGCGAGCTCACGAACGACGAGCGGGCCGAGCTGGTGCGCCTGCGGGCCCAGGTTGCCGCGACGCAGGCCCTCCCGCAGTCGGTGGTCGTGACGACCCCCGAGCCGCCCAGCCGGCACCGCGGCCGGTGGGCCGGGGCGATGGTGCTCCTCCTGATCGCGGCGCTGCTCGCACCACTGTCGGCGCTGGCGACCTGGTCACGCTCCACCCTGCTCGACCAGGACAGGTACCTCGCCATGGTGGCGCCGCTGGCGAAGGACCCCGCCGTGCAGAAGGAGGTCTCCCTCCGCATCACGAACGCCGTCTTCGAGCAGCTCAAGGTCAAGCAGCTGACGACGCAGACCCTCGATGCCATCGCCGCCCGACCTCGGGTTGCTGGTGTGACCGAGAACCTCCCGGTCGAGCTGTCGACCTTCGCCGAGCCCATCTCGAACGCGATCTACGGCTTCACCGAGGACCAGGTGAGCAAGCTCGTGGCCTCCAGCGCCTTCCAGGACGCCTGGGTCGCCGCGAACCGCGAGGCCCATGCCGGCCTGGTCGCCGCGCTGACGGGCCAGACGGGCACCAACGGGGTCGTCGTCTCGAACGGCCAGGTGTCGGTCAACCTGGGCCCGTTCATCCAGCAGATCAAGCCCATCCTGGTCGAGCGTGGCGTCCCGTTCGCCGACCGGATCCCGGTGGTCGACGCCCAGTTCGTCGTGCTCCAGAGCGAGGCGCTCGCCCGGGCCCAGAGCGCCATCCGGCTGCTCGACCTGCTGCGCGTCGTGCTGCCCGTGCTGGCCCTGCTCTGCCTCGCCGCCGGGGTGGCCCTGGCCCCTGGCCGCCGCCGCGCGCTCGTGATCGGCGCCTCGATGACCGTGGCCACGCTGGTGCTGCTGCTGCTCGGAGTGCAGGTCGGTCGTGCGCTCTACCTCGGCGACCTCGAGAAGGCCCTGCTCGTGCCACAGGTGGCCACCGTGCTCTTCGACGACGTGACGACGCCGCTGCGGGTGTGGGTGCGGTCGTCGGCGATGCTCTTCCTGCTCATCGCTCTGGCAGCCTGGGCCGCCGGCCCGTCGAGCGCGGCGCGGGCCGTGCGGTCGGTGCCCGCCCGGCTGTCCGGCATGACGAGCACTCCCACCGGAACCCTCGGCTCGGTGAGCCGCTTCGTCGCGCACAACACCGTCGTGCTGCGCGCCGTCATCGGCGGCCTCGCCGTGCTGGCGCTGCTCGTCGGCGACCGCCCGAGTGCCGGCACGGTGCTCATCATCGGGGTGCTCGCGGCGGTCGCGCTGGTCGTGGTCGAGGTGCTGCGCCGGTGGGGTGCCGCGGCCGCCGACGCCGTGGCGCCGCCGGGAGCACCGGCCTAGCGCCGGCGGCCGAACAGCAGGTAGGCGGCGGGCAGCAGGCCCGCCGTGTTGCCCACGGTGAGGGCCAGGGCCCAGGCCGCCTTGGGGCCCTTGACCTCGTCGGCCGAGCGGTCCTTGAGGTCGACCAGGGCCCACGCACGCATCCCCGCGTCGACCACCCCCACGGCGATCAGTAGGCGCTTGCGTGCGGGCGTGAGGTCATCCCACTTCTGTCGGGCCGGGTGCATCGCGGATCTCCTTGTCTCAGGCGCCGTCGCGGCACACGTGGAAGCGCTCGAGGCGGGCGTCGCCGAACGCGAGGTCGGACCATCGGCCGGAGTAGTGCAGCACCGCGGCCGCGCAGGTGGGGAACCCCTCCGCCATCTTGCGGTGGCCCTCGACGCTGCCGTCGCCGTCGCAGAGCAGCTCGGCCAGCGAGGGGATGCCGGGGGCGTGGCCGACGACCATGAGCACGTCGGCGTCCTCGTCGGCCTCATGGATGACCTCGAGCAGCCGCTCCGGCGTGGCGAGGTAGATGCGCCGGTCGAGGTGCACCTCGGTCTCGGGGCACCCACTGTCCCAGACGCCCTCGGTGGTCTGCTGGGTGCGCTCGGAGGTGGAGCAGAGCACCTCGTCGATGCCGATGCCGTGCTCGACCAGCCAGTGCCCCGCCGCGGTGGCGTCGCGCCGGCCGCGCTTGGTGAGCTGGCGCTCGTGGTCGTTGTCCCAGCCCTGTTGCTCTGCCTTCGCGTGTCGGAGGAGGACGAGGGTGCGGTCCTGGGCTGCGCGGGTCATACCCCGATCATGCACCCACCGCTTCCCCGCTGTCCCCCGCCCCCCTGTGCTTCGTGGGTCACCCGGGCTAGGTTGGCCCGGAGCCCGGAGCCGGTCCGCGGCCGCACGGAGGGGGGACCCGGTGTCAGCAGTCGACGACATCCTCGGCGCGCTACCCGCGCAGCAGATCTCGCAGCAGGTGGGCGCGTCGCCCGACGAGGTGCGCACCGCCGCCGCAGCGGTGCTCCCGGCCCTGCTCGGTGGGTTGCAGGCCAACGCCGGCGACCCCTCGGGAGCGGGCTCCCTCCTGCAGGCCCTGGGCCAGCACGACGACGACCTGCTGACCGGTGGCGCCGACCTGTCGGCGATCGACCAGCAGGACGGCATGGCCATCACGAGCCACATCTTCGGCGACCAGCAGGGCGAGGTCGCCCACCGCCTCGGCGGCCTGTCGGCGGTGGGTGAACCCGGCGCCGGTGGCGACCTGGTCGCCAAGCTGCTCCCCATCCTCGCGCCCATGGTGCTCTCCTGGCTTGCCAGCACAGTGCTCAAGGGGGGCGGTGGCCTCGGCGGTGGCACGGCATCCGCGCAGCCCGCCGACACCACGCCCTCGCTTCCCGGCGGCGGTGGGGGCAGCACCCCGGGCTCGCTCGAGGACATGCTCAAGGACGCGCTCGGCGGCGCGGTCAGCGGTGGCTCGGCGGGCTCGTCCGCGGGCGCCGAGGCGTCGGCCGGGTTCGACCCCGGCAGCATCATCGGCGACGTGCTCGGCGGCATCCTCGGCGGCGGCCGCCGCTGACCCGGCTGCGCGTCAGGCGCGCGCCGGAACCTCCTCGGCCCCGGACGCCTCCGGCGCGGAGGTGCGGATGAGGTGGTCGAACGCCGAGAGCGCCGCCGTGGCGCCACCACCGGCGGCGGCGACGATCTGCTTCCAGGGCGCGGTGGTGCAGTCGCCGGCCGCGAACACACCGGGGATGCCGGTCGCACCGCGCGCGTCGACGACCACCTCGCCGTGCGGGGTCATGGGCACCACGCCGTCGAGCCACTCGGTGTTGGGCAGCAGGCCGATCTGCACGAAGACACCGTCGACCGGCAGCAGCGCGGTGTCCCCTCCGGCCCGCGGGGCGTGCCGGAGACCGACGACCTTCGACGCGTCGCCCACGACCTCGGTGCTGGCCGTGCCGAGCAGCACGTCGACGTTGGGCAGGCTGCGCGCCTTGCGCTGCAGCACCTCGTCGGCCTTGAGCTCGTCGGCGAACTCCACCAGCGTCACGTGGGCCACCACGCCGGCGAGGTCGATGGCGGCCTCGACGCCGGAGTTGCCGCCGCCGACGACCGCGACCCGCTTGCCCCTGAACAGCGGCCCGTCGCAGTGCGGGCAGAAGGTGACGCCGCGGTTGCGGTAGTCGTCCTCGCCGGGCACGTCGAGGGTGCGCCAGCGGGCGCCGCTCGCGATGACGACGGTGCGCGAGCGCAGCACCGCGCCGGAGCCCAGGTGCACCTCGTGCAGGCCGCCCACCTCGGATGCCGGGACGAGCCGCTCGGCGGTCTGGCCGGTGACCACCTCGACGCCGAGCCCGCGCACCTGGCGCTCGAGGTCGCCGGCCATCTGCGGGCCCTCGGTGTGCTCGACGGAGGGGTAGTTCTCGATCGACATGGTGTCGAGCAGCTGGCCGCCGAAGCGCTCGGCGAGCAGGCCGGTGCGGATGCCCTTGCGCGCGGTGTAGATGGCGGCGGTGGCGCCGGCGGGGCCACCGCCGACGACGAGCACCTCGAAGGGCTCGAGTGCGGCGAGGCGCTCGGTGTCGCGCTCGGCCGCGCCCTCGTCGAGCCTCGCGACGATCTCGTCGAGCGTCATCCGACCCTGGCCGAAGAGCTCGCCGTTGCGGAAGACCATCGGCACGGCGAGCACACCGCGCTGCTCCACCTCGTCGGGGAAGACGGCACCGTCGATGGCGACGTGCGAGATGCCGGGGTTGAGCACACTCATCAGGTTGAGCGCCTGCACCACGTCGGGGCAGTTCTGGCAGCTCTGGCTGAAGTAGGTCTCGAACCGGTGCTCCCCGCGAAGGTTGCGCACGGCATCCAGCAGGTCGGCTGCGGCGGTCGAGGGGTGGCCACCGACCTGGAGCAGCGCGAGCACGAGCGAGGTGAACTCGTGGCCGAGCGGGAGGCCGGCGAACTCGACCTCGACGTCGGTTCCGGTGCGCACCACGCGGAACGAGGGGCGCCGGGTTGCGTCCCCCGTCCGCACGTGCGTGACCCGCCCGCCGGACAGCGACGCGACCTCGTCGAGCAGGTCGGCGACCTTCTGCGACGCGGCCGAGCCGTCGAGGCTGGAGACCAGCTCGACCGGCTCGACGACCTTGGTGAGGTAGGCCGAGAGCTGCTGTGCAAGAGCGGGATCGAGCATGTGGATCAGATCTTCCCGACGAGGTCGAGCGACGGGGCGAGGGTGTCCTCGCCCTCTTCCCACTTGGCGGGGCAGACCTCGCCCGGGTGGTTGCGCACGTAGATGGCGGCCTTGACCTTGCGGACCAGCTCGGCGGCGTTGCGGCCGATGCCCTCGGCGGTGACCTCGTGGAACTGGATGACGCCGTCGGGGTCGACGAGGAAGGTGCCACGGTCGGACAGGCCCTCGCCCTTGCGGAGGATCCTGAAGTTCTTCGAGATGCGGTGGGTCGGGTCGCCGACCATCGGGTAGGTCACCTTGCGGATGGTGTCCGAGGTCTCGTGCCACGCCTTGTGCGTGAAGTGGGTGTCGGTGGAGACGGAGTAGACCTCGACGCCGAGGGCCCTGAGCTCGTCGTAGTGGTCGGCGAGGTCGCCGAGCTCGGTGGGGCAGACGAAGGTGAAGTCGGCCGGGTAGAAGAAGAAGATCGCCCACTTCCCCTCGATGTCCGCGGAGGACACCGGGACGAACGAGCCGTTGACGAAGGCCGTGGCCTCGAAGGGCTTCACGGTCGTGTTGACGAGGGACATGCGCTGTTCACTGCTCCTTGGCTGGAGTGCTGGGGTCGCTCCAGCCGAGCGTCGACGATGGCAGCCCGATATCTGGATCAGTTCAAGAGTATCGGTACGCCTGGCGGTCGCCGACACCGGGTTCCGCACCGCGGAACGCCTGCGGCACAGGCAAATCCGCGTTGTGACCTACGTCTCAGCCGGTCTGCTTCGGCCCGTCCCCAGATCGACCAATAGGTCACCTCAGGGACGGTCGGCCTGTCCCTCCTGTGACCTATTGGTCGCTTCAGGGACGGTTCACGACTGGCCGAGCTTCTCCAGGATGAGCGCGCGGGCCGCGGCGGCGTCGCCCGAGCCTTTCATCTCGCGCATGACCTGGCCGATGAGCGCACCCACGGCCTGCACCTTGCCGTCGCGGATCTTGGTGGCGACGTCGGGGTTGGCGGCGATCACGGCATCCACGGCCGCCTCGAGCGCCCCGGTGTCCTGCGAGAGCGCGAGGCCGCGGGCATCGGCGACGGCGGTCGGCGCACCCTCACCCGACAGCACGCCCTCCCACACCTGCCGGGCCATGCCGTCGTTGAGCCGCCCCGAGGTCACCAGAGCCTCGAGCTCGACCACGGATGCCGGGCCCACGCCCAGCCCCGCGGCGTAGGTCGGCACGTCGAGCCCCTCCGCGTTGGCGCGGCGCGCCACCTCGCCCGACCACCACTTGCGCGCGGCCGACGGCGAGGCGCCCGCGGCCACCGTCTCCTCGACCAGCTCGACGAGCCCGGCGTTGACGACGTCGCGCATCTCGAGGTCGGCGAAGCCCCAGTCGGCCTGCAGCCGCTTGCGCCGCGCGGCCGGCGGCTCGGGCAGCGTTCCCCGCAGCGCGTCGACGTCGTCGCGCGACGGCGCCACCGGCACCAGGTCGGGCTCGGGGAAGTAGCGGTAGTCGTCGGCGTCGGACTTCACCCGCCCCGACGTCGTGACGCCGGTGTCCTCGTGCCAGTGCCGGGTCTCCTGCACGATGGAGCCGCCCGAGGTGAGCACCGCCGCGTGGCGACCGATCTCGTAGCGCACCGCCCGCTCGACCGAGCGCAGCGAGTTGACGTTCTTGGTCTCCGAGCGGGTGCCGAGCTTGGTGGCGTCCTTGCGCATCAGCGACAGGTTCACGTCGCAGCGCATCGAGCCCTGCTCCATCCGCACGTCCGAGACGCCGAGCGCCTTGAGCAGGTCGCGCAGCGTCGCCACGTAGGCGCGGGCGATCTCCGGCGCCCGCTCCCCCGCCCCCATCATCGGCTTGGTGACGATCTCGATGAGCGGGATGCCGGCGCGGTTGTAGTCGACCAGGCTGTGCGTCGCGCCGTGGATGCGACCGGTGGAGCCGCCGACGTGCAGCGACTTGCCGGTGTCCTCCTCCATGTGGGCGCGCTCGATCTCGACCCGGTAGACCGTGCCGTCGTCGAGCTCGACGTCGAGGTACCCGTTGAACGCGATCGGCTCGTCGTACTGCGAGGTCTGGAAGTTCTTGGGCATGTCCGGGTAGAAGTAGTTCTTCCGCGCGAACCGGCACCACTGCGCGATCTCGCAGTTGAGCACCAGCCCGATGCGGATCGCCGACTCCACGGCCTTGACGTTGACCACCGGCAGGGCGCCGGGCAGGCCGAGGCACACCGGGCAGGTCTGGGTGTTGGGGTCGGCTCCGAACTCGGTGGGGCAGCCGCAGAACATCTTCGTGGCGGTGTTGAGCTCGACGTGCACCTCGAGCCCCATCACCGGGTCGAAGGCCTCGATGGCCTCCTCGAACGGCAGGGTCGCCTCGGCGTGCGCCTGGGTGGTCATCGCTCAGGCCTCCTTCGTGGTGGTCGTGCCGGCGGCCGCACCGAGCGCCGGGGCCCGGTCGAGGATCGCGCCGCCCCACGCGGCGGTGAGCCGCGCCTCGAGCGCCGCCCCGACGGCATACAGCCGGTCGTCACGCATGGCGGGAGCCAGGATCTGGAAGCCGGCCGGCAGGCCGTCCTCCGGGGCCAGGCCGCTCGGCACCGACATGCCGGGGATGCCGGCCAGGTTGGCCGGGATCGTCGCGATGTCGTTGAGGTACATCGCCATCGGGTCGTCGAGCTTGTCGCCCAGCTTGAAGGCCGTGGTCGGCGCCGTGGGGCTGACCAGCACGTCGGCCTGCTCGAACGCCGCGGTGAAGTCGTCCGCGATGAGCCGGCGCACCTTCTGCGCCGAGCCGTAGTAGGCGTCGTAGTAGCCGCTGGACAGGGCGTAGGTGCCCAGGATGATGCGGCGCTTGACCTCGTCACCGAAGCCCGCATCGCGGGTGGCCGCCATCACCTGCTCGGCGCTGGGGGCGTCGATGCCCTCGGGGGCGACGCGCAGGCCGTAGCGCATGGCGTCGAACTTGGCGAGGTTGCTGGAGGCCTCGCTCGGCAGGATGAGGTAGTACGCGGCGAGCGCGTAGGTGAAGCTCGGGCAGGAGACCTCGACGACCTCGGCGCCGGCGTCGACCAGGTGCTGCACGGCCTCGTCGAAGCGGGTCTGCACACCGGCCTGGAAGCCCTCGCCGGTCAGCTCGCGCACGATGCCGATCCGCATGCCCGTGACGTCGGCACGGCGGGCGGCCTCGACGACCGGCGGCACCGGGGCGTCGACCGAGGTGGAGTCCATCGGGTCGTGTCCGGCGATGACCTCGTGCAGCAGCGCGGCGTCGAGGACGGTGCGGGTGCACGGGCCGGCCTGGTCGAGCGAGGAGGCGAGGGCCACGAGACCGTAGCGCGAGACACCGCCGTAGGTGGGCTTGGTGCCGACCGTGCCGGTGACGGCCGCGGGCTGGCGGATCGAGCCGCCGGTGTCGGTGCCGATCGCGAGCGGCGCCTGGAACGACGCAACCACCGATGACGACCCGCCGCCGGACCCGCCGGGGATCCGCTCGAGGTCCCACGGGTTGTGGCTCGGGCCGTAGGCGCTGTGCTCGGTGGACGAGCCCATCGCGAACTCGTCCATGTTGGTCTTGCCGAGGATCGGCATCCCGGCCTCACGCAGCCGGGTCACGAGCGTCGCGTCGTAGGGCGGCACCCAGCCCTGCAGGATCCGCGAGCCGCACGTCGTCGGCAGGCCCGAGGTGGCCATGACGTCCTTGACCGCGATCGGCACCCCGGCCATCGCGTGCAGCGGCTCGCCGGCGGCGCGGCGCCGGTCGACGGCGTCGGCCTGGGCGAGCGCGCCCTCGGCGTCGACGTGCAGGTAGGAGTGCACGTCGCCGTCGACGGCGGCGGTGCGGTCGAGGTGGGCCTGGGCCACCTCGCGCGCCGACACGCTCCCCTGCGTGAGGAGGTCGGCGAGCTCGGCGGCGGTGGACCGGGTGAGGTCGGTGGTCACGTCGTGGCTTCCTGTGGGTGCGGGGCCGGGTGAGGTTCGGTGGGATGCCGGGGAGCCGGCATCCGGTCGTGCGCTGCGGAAGCGCTCGGGGTCAGTCTTCGTCCAGGATCCGGGGCACCGCGAAGCGCTGCTGCTCGCTCTCGGGCGCGCCGGACAGCGCGGCCTCCGGCGTCAGCGAGGGGCGCACGACGTCGGGACGCGTGACGTTGACGATCGGCATCGGGTGGCTCATCGGCTCGACGTCGGCGATCGGCGCCTGCTGCACGGTCGCGACCGCCTCGAGGATGACGCCCAGCTCGCCGACCATGCGGTCGAGCTCGGCGTCGGAGAGGTCGATGCGGGCGAGACCGGCGAGATGGGCCACGTCGTCACGGGTGAGGTCGGCCATGCGCGCCAGTCTATGGGGAGGCCCGCGAGCCGCCGTCCAGCGGCTGGGAGGATGAACCGGTGCTCACCGACACCGCGACCACCCAGGCCGTGCTCGACGTCATCGGCGTCTTCGTCTTCGCGCTCTCGGGGGCCGTCGTCGCGGTGCGCCGGGGCCTCGACGTGTTCGGCATCCTCGTGTTGGCCTGGGTCGCCGGGCTGGGCGGCGGCATCATCCGCGACCTGTTCCTCGGCATCACGCCGCCGGTCGCCGTCACCGACTGGCAGCTGCTCGCCGCCGCGGTGGCGGCCGCCGTGCTCGTCTTCTCGCTGCACGGCCGGTGGGAGGAGGTCGCGGCCCGCACGCCCGACGTGCGCTGGCGTCGCCTGCCGTATGCCGTGCGCCTCCTCGACGCCGGCGGCCTCGCGATCTTCGCCGTGAACGGTGCGCTGGTCGCTCTGAGCGCCGGCGCCGGGGCCCTTGCCTCGACGCTCATCGGCGGGATCACCGCCGTCGGCGGCGGGGTGATGCGCGACGTGCTCGCCGGGCGGGTGCCCGAGGTGCTGCAGCGCGAGCTCTACGCCCTGCCGGCTCTGCTGGGGGCGGCGCTCGTCGTGCTCGCCGACTACTGGGGCGTCACGTCGCGGTGGACCATCTGGGGCTCGGTGGCCCTGGTGTTCACGATCCGGGTCGTGGCCGTGGCGCTCGACCTCAACGCGCCCACGGCACTGCGCACCAGCCGCACGGCCACGACCGAGCCGGACTCGGCCGAGGACTGAGCCGGGTCAGCCGGCGTCGTCGGCTGAGTCGGTGCCGGCTGCGCTGGCCACCGCGTCTGTTCCGTCGTCTGTCCCCTCGGCTCCGTCTGTTCCGTCCGCTGCCTCCGTGTCACCGGCGCTGCCGGTCTCGAGCAGCAGGCGGAACCCGGCCTCGTCGAGGATGGTCAGCCCGAGCTCGCGGGCCTTGTCCTCCTTGGTGCCGGCGTTCTCGCCGACGACGACGTAGTCGGTCTTCTTCGACACCGATCCGCTGGCCTTGCCGCCGCGCGCCAGGATCGCCTCCTTGGTCTCGTCGCGGGAGAACCCGTCGAGCGAGCCCGTGACCACGACGGTGAGGCCGGCGAGGGTCTGCTCGACGGTCTCGTCGCGCTTGTCGACCATGCGCACACCGTCGGCGGCCCAGCGCTCGACGATGTCGACGTGCCACTCGTTGCCCGGCTTGTCGAACCAGTCGCGCACCGACTCGGCGATGACCGAGCCGACGCCCTCGACGCCGGCGAGCTCGTCGACGCTCGCCTCACGGATGCGCTGCATCGACCCGAGGTGCTGGGCGAGGGCGCGGGCCGCCGTGGGGCCGACGTGGCGGATCGACAGCGCCACGAGGACGCGCCAGAGCGGCTTCTGCTTCGCCTGGCCGAGGTTGTCGACGAGCTTCTGGCCGTTCGCCGAGAGCACCCGCCCGTCGACGACGGCGTCGTCGGGGTCGGTCTTCTTCGCGGCCCGGGTGTAGAGCGGCACCCGCGCGATGTCGGCGGCGGTCAGGCCGAACAGGGTCGACTCGTCGGCGAGGACGCCCGAGTCGAGCAGGGCGACCGCGCCTTCGTAGCCGAGGGCCTCGATGTCGAAGGCCCCGCGCCCGGCCAGGCTCGACAGCCGCTCGCGCAGCTGCGCCGGGCACGACCGGCTGTTGGGGCAGCGGATGTCCTTGTCGCCCTCCTTCTCGGGAGCGAGCAGCGTGCCGCAGGCCGGGCAGTGCGTGGGCATGACGAACTCGCGCTCGGTGCCGTCGCGCAGGTCGACGACCGGACCGAGGATCTCGGGGATGACGTCGCCGGCCTTGCGCAGCACCACGGTGTCGCCGATGAGCACGCCCTTTCGCACGACCTCGGTGGCGTTGTGCAGCGTGGCGCGCTCGACCGTGGACCCGGCGACGACGACCGGCGCCATGACCCCGAACGGCGTGACCCGGCCGGTGCGACCGACGTTGACCTGGATGTCGAGGAGTGTGGTGTTGACCTCCTCGGGCGGGTACTTGAAGGCGATGGCCCACCGCGGAGCGCGCGAGGTGGAGCCGAGCCGGCGCTGCACCGAGATCTCGTCGATCTTGACGACGACGCCGTCGATCTCGTGCTCGACGTCGTGGCGGTGCTCCCCCGTGTGCGCGATGAAGGCGTTGACCTCGTCGATCGAGTCGACGACCCGGAAGTGGGTGGAGACCGGCAGGCCCCACGCCTCGAGCGCGGCGTAGGCCTCGCTCTGCCGCGTCAGGGTGAACCCCTCGCGCTTGCCGAGGCCGTGGACCAGCATGCGGAGCTCACGGCTCGCGGTGACGCGAGGGTCCTTCTGGCGCAACGACCCAGCCGCCGTGTTGCGGGGGTTGGCGTAGGGCGGCTTGCCCGCCTCGACGAGCTGCGCGTTGAGCTCACCGAACGCCTCGATCGGGAAGTAGACCTCGCCGCGCACCTCGACGAGATCGGGCAGCGGGTACGTCGGGCTCGGCGCGAGCTCGGTCGGGATGCCGCGCACCGTGCGTACGTTGAGCGTGACGTCCTCGCCGGTACGGCCGTCGCCGCGGGTCAGCGCACGGGTGAGGCGGCCCTTCTCGTAGAGGAGGTTGACGGCCAGCCCGTCGATCTTCAGCTCGCACAGGTAGTGCAGCTCGGCACCGCCGGCGTCGCGGGTGACTCGGGCGTTCCACTCGAGCATCTCCTCGGTGGAGAAGGCGTTGTCGAGGCTGAGCATGCGCTCGAGGTGGTCGACCGCGGTGAAGTCGGTGGAGAAGATCGCGCCGCCGACCTGCTGGGTGGGGCTGTCCGGGGTGCGCAGGCTGGGGTGCTCGTCTTCGAGCGCGTTGAGCCGGCGCATCATCGTGTCGTACTTGCCATCGCTGATCGTCGGCGCGTCACGCACGTGGTAGGCGAACTGGTGCCCCCGCGCCTCCTCGGCCAAGGTCTCCCACTCGTGCCGCACGTCGTCGGGCACGACGTCGCTCGGCTGTTCGGCGGCGGGGTCGATCGGGGTCTCGCTCACCCGCCCATCCTGCCGCAGGGCACCGACACCTCGGCGGCGCACGGCGGCGGGGCTAGCCGCGTCGCGCGAGCAGCACGTCGCGGGTCACCTCGAGCTGGCCGAGGTGCTGGGCGAGCTCCTCGTAGACGTGCAGCAGCACCTCGCCCTGGGTCGCGTACGAGATCGAGCCGTCGTTGTCGTGGGCGGGATCGACCGGTTGGTCACGTGGGGATGCCGCCGGCGCGTCCTCGTGCAGGCGCGCTCGCGTGCCGTCCAGCAGGGCGAGCGCCTCGGCGACCGTCCCGGTGGCGACGAACTCGGCGTCGCGGTCGCGCGGCACGGCGATGCCGAGGTTGACCGTTCGCACCCAGCGGGCCGTCATCCCGGTGATGTGCGCGACGAGCGCGAACGCCGAGTTCGACCCGGGGATGCCGTCGAGCCGGGCGTTGACGAGGTCGTCACCCAGCGTGGTCACGATGTCGGCGTAGCCGTCGAGGGCGCGGTCGCAGCAGGCGAGGTACTCGTCGGGGGAGATCATCGCGCCACGGTAGCGACGGCATCCGACGGTCTCGGCCCTGCGAGGCGGGCCCGCCGTCAACCAGCCCGGGCGCCCCCCTTGGCAGCAGCGACGTGCGGTGCCAGCCTCGGTTCATGGTGATGCCGCTGCCCGACAACGTCACGACCGCCGAGCTGCTCCGGTGGGTGTTCGACCGGATCAACGACCATGACGTGGCGTCGCTGCGACGGTTCTGGACCCCGGAGACCGTCGAGTACTTCCCGGATGCGACCTGCCGAGGCGTCGACGAGGTCGCGCGGTACTTCGAGGACAAGTTCGCGAACATCGAGGGGTTCCGCCTCCGGCCCGTGGCGATCGTGGTCGACGGCGACGACGCACTGGTGCACTGGCGGATGACCGGCCGCCACGTCGGACCCGTCCTGGGCATCGCAGGCACCGGGCGGTCGATCGAGCTGGACGGCATCGACCACTTCGTCATCCGCGGGGCCGTGGTCGTCACGAACACCGTGGTGTTCGACCAGCTCTCGTTCGCCCGTCAGGTGAGGCTGCTGCCGGCCGACCGGTCGACGACCGACCGGCTGCTCAAGGGCGCGTTCAACGCCCGGACCCGCGTGGTCGACGCGGCCCGGCGCCGGCGTCAGCGGTAGTCGCGGCACCACCGGGTCGTCGCACGTCAGCCGGGTCGCTCACTCCCGGTGGGCGACGACATTGACGACGGTGCCGTCGGGCGCGCGCACGTGGAAGCGGCGCACTCCCCACTCCTCGGTGGTGAGGGCGTGGACGATCTCGTAGCCAAGATCCTGCGCCTCGCGATAGGCGGCGTCGACGTCATCGGTGTGCACCGAGATCGAGGCGTCCTCGGGCGAGGTGAGGTCACCGGTGACCAGCTGCACGTGGGCGCCGGTCTCGGTGTCGGTGTAGCGCGCCACCCAGCCCAGGTTGAACTCCTCGGTGCCCAGCCCGAGGAAACCGGTGTAGAAACCCTTGGCGGCCTCGATGTCAGGCACCGTGAGGTTGGTGGTGATGCGGACCGATCGCATGAGATTCCCCCGGGTGAACGTCGGTGTCGGTGTACGTCTCGGCTCGATGCTCGTCGGCTCGGCGCGTCCTGTCCACCGGCGGCTGGTAGCACGGACGCGTCGCCGGCCCGGCCCCCGGCATCGGCCGATGGTCCGGCCGCCCGCTCGGCTGGGCACGCCGGGTTGTCCGGCCCGGGGCGAAGAGCACTAGTCGAGGTCGCGGTGGGTCGTCTGCTCCGGCGAGTTCATGGTGGCGCAGAACGCCAGGCCGGCGGGGTCGCGCAGCACGTGCCAGCCGCCGTGGCCAGGGCCGACGTCCGCCGCGCCGAGGTCGAGGAGGCGGCGGACCTCCGCTGGTTGCCCGTCGGTGCCGAGGTCGAGGTGCGCCCGCACCTCGCCGTCGGGTTCGTCGAGCCGCTGGAAGAGAAGCTGCAGGGGCGAACCGGCGTCGTCGTGCCACTTCCCGGCGAACTCGGCGAACTCGGCGAACTCCGGGGACGAGTAGCCCACCCAGCGGCCTTCGAGCAGCCGCTGCCAGAAGGTGACCTCGTCGTCGTGGCGGGCGCCCGGCGAGTCGATGGACACCTGCACGAGGCGGGACCGGTGCTGGGGCGGCCACGCGACGGGCTCGGGCGCGACCCGCGCTGCGGCCTCGAGCACGCAGAAGGGGAGTCCGCCGGGCGATCGGAGAGCCACCCACCGCTCGAAGCGCCCCACGACCTCGGCTCCTCCGGCCACGGCACGGTCGATGCTGGCGCGGGGGGCCTCGCACTCCACGTCGATGTGCACCCGCGGTGCACCGTCGATGGCCTGGAGGTGCACGTAGGGCTCGCCGCGTGGCGGCTCGAAGCTGCGCAGCTCCGGGTGGTCGGGCCACGGGTCGCCGAGTGACCAGCCCAGGGCCCGCTCCCAGAACTTCGCGGTGGAGGCCTGCAGCCCCGCGGGCACGTCGATCACCGTGTGCAGCCAGGCCATCGAGCGAGGATAGGGAGCAGAGCCCTCGGCCGACGTGGCAAGCAGCAACCGAGTTCACTGCGCAGGCGGCGGCAGCTAGCGACGAGCTCGCGGTGCTGTTCGGAGTGGGCGCGGTTCTCCCGAGGGAGGCGGTGCGCTCCGGTGCCGAGCGCGGTTCTCCCCAGGAAGGCGGTGCGCTCCGGTGCCGAGCGCGGTTATCCCCACCGAGGCAGTGCGCCTCCGTGCCACCAGTGGCAGGCTGGTCCCGCGCGCGCCATTCGCAGCCCTTAGGGCGCGCGCCCGGGGCCAGTTCGGCGGCCGGAATGTTCACCTGTGACGACGGAGGCGCAGCGATGCCGAGGCACCGGATCTTCGACATGAGCTTCGCCAGCGTCTACCCGCACTACGTGGCCAAGGCCGAGCGCAAGGGCCACACCAAGGGCGAGGTCGACCGGGTCATCTGCTGGCTCACCGGCTACGACTCCGCCGGGCTCGACCGGGTCATCGCCGACGAGGTCGACTTCGAGACCCTCTTCGCGCAGGCCCCCGAGCTCAACCCGAATGCCTCGCTGATCACCGGAACGATCTGCGGCCACCGGGTGCAGGAGATCGAGGACCCGCTGATGCAGAAGATCCGCTACATGGACCTGCTGGTCGACGAGGTGGCGAGGGGCAAGAAGATGACCTCGATCCTGCGCGGCAGCACCGCAAACGCCTGAAGCGTCTCGCCGCTGCTCGCGTCGTCCAGGAGGGTTCGCCGCGCCACCCTTTGCGGCGCCGCCGACCTCTCGATCAGGGTCAGGCGACTGCACCGCGGGTCTCGGTGTGGTGACCGGCGCCGACGGTGGTCAGGTAGGTCTCGTGCCAGGCGCGGTAGGTGGGGTCGTCGTCTCGCCAACCGCCGTGGCCGTGCGCGTCGTGGTCGTCCAGGTCGTGCCAGGCGCGGCTGAGCTCGTGCAGGTCGTGCAGGGCGATGCGCCGGTCGGCTTCGTCGCTGTGGGTGACCGCAGCGACCAGCTGCAGCAGCCGCTGCCGGGTCAGTGGTGGCGGGTCGTGCTCGGCGCGTTGCCGAGCCAACCACTCCAGCTGCCGGTCATACGAGCCCGGGTGCAGATCCCAGACCACGTACCGGCCCAGCTCATCGGGGGTCTTACGCACCTGCGCCCACAACCGTCGCCGGTGCACGAAGGTGTGGTGGTCCTGACACAACAACGCCGCATTGTCCACCTCCGACAGCCCACCGTCGGCCCAATGCAACACATGGTGCGCCTTGGTCCACGAAGCGGGTTTGGAGCACCCCGGGAACGTGCAGCACCGGTCCCGCCGCCACAACCGGCGCCGCTGCGCCCGAGTGAACAACCGCACCACCCGCCCCAGGTCCAGGTCCTCCCCAGCCGTACCGAGCACGTGCGGGATCAACGCCGCATCACACGCCACCCGGCGCAGCACCTGCGGCGAGAGCAGCACCCCGGTCGCGGTCGACCCCAGCACCTCCCCCGCCCCGGTCCCCATCGCGGCCCCGGCCACCATCGCGGCCCCGGCCACCATCGCCGGCCCCGGTCCCGGTCACCGTGCCCGCGCCGGTCAGCTCCTGCAGGTCCGACAACGCGATGGTCACGTGCAACGCCGACGCCGACCCCGCCGGCCCGTCACCACCCTGACCGTCCGCATCAAGGGCGCTGGAGCGGCGGCACACCTCGGCCAGCGCCTCCACCCGCCGCTGCCCCGCCGGACGCAGGTCCCGCTGCCCGGTCTCCTCATTCGGAGCCGGCGCACTCAGCGGCCCGATCGCCGCCTCCAGCACCGCCGCCTGCTCCGGAGTGACCACCAGCTGGTACTCGCTGACATCCCCCGACGCCACCCACGGCTGCGACAACCGCGCCACCGACGCCAACCGCTCCTGCACCCGGTCAAGCTCACCCGCCACGCCATACCTGGCGATCATCGCCGGACGCAGCTTACGCATCTGACCCGCACCCCACACCGTCCCCAAGCCCAGCAACGCCGCCGTCACCGTCGGCACCGCGGCCGGCTCCAGGCGCGGCCCCAACCGGGCCACCTCACCCAACGCCGCCAACGCCAACCCCGGCGACACCTCGCGTCCGCCACCCCAGCCCACACCATCCCCAACGGCGAGCACGGGTCCGGCTCCGCCGCAGCATCCGGCGCCAGCGACCCACCCGCACGACCAGCCCCGGCAACCTCGGTGGCCAGCTTCGCGACCTGCCCCGCACCACCCTGCCGCAACGACGGCGCACACTCGCGCACCCACGCCTGCACGTTCAACCCCGACTCGCGAAACCACACCCCGCCGGACCGCCTCCACCACCACCTGGGCTCGAACAGCCACAGCCCGAGCCGCCAACACATCCGCCTCACCCATCACCGCCGCCAGCTGCTCATCCGACGCCTCACGCACCGCCCCACCGAACCCCACCAACGCATCAGCCGCAGCCACCATCGCGAAGCGACGCTCCGCAAGTCCCAACCCCCCGATGGCCATACCCCAACCATAATCGAACAGGTGTTCGTTACACAAGCAATCCACAGGCCAAGATCGTGCGCGGTAGGACCCCATCCGAGGAGCCGACCAGCAGAAACGTTCAACGCCCGAGCCGGTCGACCCAACTCGCTCGGTGAATCTCTGGCATTGCAGCCGTCTCCCACGTCAGGATGGGGCAGCCGCCACCGCCGCCGGACGACAGGGAGCCCCACCATGACCAACCTCGCGACGAACCTCACGACCACCGCCGCGAAGTACCCCGAGCAAGCCGCACTGCGGGTCAACGGCCAAGGAATCACCTACGCCCAGCTGCAGGGTATGGCAGCCAAGGTGGCAGGAGCCCTGCGCGCCAACGGCATCCAGCCCGGCGACCGCGTGGCGATCATCCTCCCGAACGTGCCGGCCTTCCCCGTCGTCTACTGGGGCATCCTCCTGGCCGGCGGCACCGTCGTGCCGATGAACCCGCTGCTCAAGGCCGGCGAGATCGACTACTTCTTCTCCGACTCCGGCGCGAAGATCGCCTTCGTCTGGCCCGACTTCGTCGCCGAGGCGACCAAGGGCGCCGCCAACAGCGGCACCCGGATCATCGAGTGCGGCCCGATCGGCCCGGTCGAGGGCGGCCTCGAGGGTGGCGAGCCGATCGCCGAGCCGCACGAGCGCGCCGACGACGACACCGCGATCATCCTCTACACCTCGGGCACCACCGGCCGCCCCAAGGGCGCCGAGCTGACCCACCGCAACATCCACCTCAACGCGCTGCGCTCGTGCACCACGATCCAGGAGATCCAGCCCGACGACATCGTCATGGGCTGCTTGCCGCTCTTCCACGTCTTCGGCCTGGTGGTCGGCCTCAACGCGTCGACGATCGCGGGCTCCAGCCTGGCCCTCATCCCCCGCTTCGACCCCGCCGCCGCCATCGAGGTCATCGAGAAGGAGCGGGTCACGATCATGCAGGGCGTGCCGACCATGTATGCCGCGATCCTCAACCACCCCCAGTCCGACGGCATGGACGCGTCCTCCCTGCGCGTCTGCGCCTCCGGCGGGTCCGCGATGCCCCTCGAGGTGATGAGGTCGTTCGAGGACAAGTTCGGCTGCATGATCCTCGAGGGCTACGGCCTGTCCGAGACCAGCCCGGTCGCGAGCTTCAACATGCCCGACCGCGAGCGCAAGCCCGGCACCATCGGCGTGGCCATCCCCGGCTGCGAGATGAAGTGCGTCGACCTCGAGGGCAACGAGGTGCCGGTCGGCGAGGTCGGTGAGATCGCGATCCGCGGCGACAACGTGATGAAGGGCTACTGGAACAATCCGGAGGCCACCGCCGAGGCCATCCCCGACGGCTGGTTCCGCACGGGTGACCTCGCGACGATGGACGACGAGGGCTACTTCACGATCGTCGACCGAAAGAAGGACATGATCCTGCGCGGCGGCATGAACGTGTACCCGCGTGAGGTCGAGGAGGTCATCTACACCCACCCCGACGTCGTCGAGGTCGCGGTCGTCGGGATGCCGGACGAGCTGATGGGCGAGCAGGTGGGCGCCGCGGTGGCCCTGCGCGAGGGCGCCACCGTCACCCCGGAGGACATCATCGAGTTCACCAAGGAGCGGATCGCCGCCTACAAGTACCCGCGCAAGGTGTGGGTGGTGTCCGAGCTGCCGAAGGGTCCGACGGGCAAGATCCTGCGCCGCGAGGTGCACGCACCGGCTGAAGGGTGAGCGCCCGCCCCCAGTCCCGGATGCCGTCCGCCTCCGTCACGCCCGACGCTCCCGTCGAGCGCCCCGCGTCACGCTGGGGCACAGCTGGAGTGGTGCTGTTGGGCGTCTGGTCGGCCCTGCTCGCGGTTGGGCTCGCCCTGTGGCTGTACGCCGCCTTCCTCTCCGGGTCCACGAGCACCGATCGTGGCCTGGTGCAGGTCGTCGGCGCCCCGTTCGTGCTGGTGGCCCTGGGCCTGCTCTGGTGGGCCTGGCGGTCGGCCCGCGCGCTGCGCCAGGGCCGCCGGGAGGGGTGGACCCTCCTGCTCGTGCTCGGTGGGGTGTCGGTGATGCAGGCCGTGCTGACGGGCCAGGCGCTGCTCGCCGCGTCGCGCACCGGCGGCGCGGGCGGCAGTGCGGGGTCGGGGCCGCCGCGTGAGGTCGCCGGTGGCCTGCTGGTGGCCATCGTGCTGGGCCTGGTGTCGGTGACCGTCGCCGTGCTGGCACGCCGGGCGTGGGCCACCGCCGCCGCCGCCGGGACCACCGACACCGACACCGACACTCACACGGACACCGACCAGATCTGACCTGAGCGCGCCGGCGACGGTGTCGAGTGCGGAACCGACTTCTCCGAGAACCCTTTCCGCACGCGCAGCGGAGACCCTCGGGTCAGCGAACGGGCCTGACCACCTGCTCCGGCGTCCGGCTGACACCCCGGTCCGCAGTGCGCGGCTTGCGGTTGATCACCCAGGCAGCGCCCAGCACGATGACGAAGCCCACGATCTGCCAGGGCCCGAGCCGCTCCCCCAGCACGAACACGCCGAGCACGACGGACACCACGGGGATCAGGTAGGTGATCGTCGAGCCGATGACCGGCCCGGCGCCGCGCACCACGTCGAACTGCAACGTGTACGCGAAACCGGTTCCCACCAGGCCGAGCACGAGCACACAGGCGAGCGGCAGCCAGAACCAGGTGCCGGCATCCGGGGCGTCGTAGGACCAGATCGCCGCCAGCCCCTCCGGCTGCAGCAGCGCCCACCCCAGCACCACCGGCACCATCAGCACCAGGGCGGTGAGCAGGGTCGCAGCCGGCTGCGAGAGCCCCCCGAGGTCGACCCCGCTCAGGAAGCGCCGGTTGTAGGTCCACCCGATGCCGTAGCTCGCGCCGCCCGCCAGCGCCATCGAGAAGCCGACGAGGTCGGGCCGGTCGACCGAGGTCCACGGCTGCATGATCGTGACCACGCCGAGGAAGCCGACGCCCACCGCCACGAGCCGCCGCCCGGTGACACGCTCCCCCGGCAGGATCGCCATGGTGGCCAGCACCGTGGCGATGGGCGTGGCGGCGTTGCCGATGCCGGCCAGGGCCGAGCTGATCCGGGTCTCGGACAGCGCGAAGAGGGTGAACGGCAGCGCTCCGAGGAAGAACCCGCACACGAACAGGTGGCCCCACACCCGGCGCCCCGTCGGCAGGTGACCGCCGCGGGCCAGCAGCAGCGCACTGATGACGGCCGCCCCCGACAGGATGCGCAGCCCGGAGATCTGCACCGCCGACAACGACTCCAGCCCGACCTTCATCAGCAGGAAGCTCGAGCCCCAGATCAGCACCAGGGCGACGTACTTCACCTGCCACGGCACGCGGGTCTGCGTCACGGCGGCACCTCCTCACCGAGTCGGCGCGCGGTGTCGAGCGCCGCCCGTAGAACGTCGCGGGCCCCCTGCGGTGTGAGCCCGGCGAGCCCGCAGGTGGGCGACACGACCAGCCCGCGCAGCGCGTCGCTCGTGAGGCCGGAGCGTTCGAAGCCGTTGAGCACCAGGGCCCGGGCCGCGACATCGGCGCCCTCCCCGAGAGCTCGCGATCCGTCGGTGGGCAGGCAGCCGACCCAGATGCCGGTGCCGGCGTCGAGGGTCGCCGCCACCGACTCCCACCGCGCCGGCGTGGCAGCGGTGAGGTCGACGGCGAGCGCCCCGGCACCCGTGGCCCGCAGCAGCGGCAACGGCGCTGACGCGGAGCAGCAGTGCACGGCGGTCGGCCCGGCGTGCGCGGCCAGCACGGACTCCAGGCCGCGCATCACGACCTGCGGGTCGACCGCGCGCACCCGCCCGAACCCCGACGACGTGGGCAGCGACCCCTCGAGCACGGCCGGCAGCGACGGCTCGTCGACCTGCAGCACGACCTGCGCCCCCGGCACCAGCCGCCGCACGTGGGAGACGTACGCCTGGATGCCGTCGGCGAGCGACGCGACGAGGTCGGCCACCGCGCCCGGGTCGGCCACGACCCGCTCGCCGCGGTTGAGCCGCAGCGACGCCGCGAGCGTCCACGGCCCGGCCACCTGCACCTTGAGCGCGCCGACATAGCCGTCGTAGGCCTCCGCGAGCTCGTCGAGGTCCTCACGGTGGAACGACGCGGTGCGCCCGGCATCCAGCCCCGGCCGGTCGACGAAGCGCCACCCGCTCGGCTGGAGGTCGACCGGCAGGTCGACGAGCAGCCCGGCGGCCCGCCCGATGATGTCGGCTCCCGGGCCGCGCGCCGGGGTCTCGGGGCAGTGCGGCAGCCCCACCCCTTCACCGTCGACGAGCAGGTCACGCACCGTGCGCACCGCCTCACGCGCCGACGTGCCCGGCCACGACCCGATGCCGGTCGCCCGAACCGGCGCGACGACGGCACCGGGCACGCCCACCTCGGTCACGGGGTCCACCGCTGCACCAAGGCCGTCACCGACGCAGGGACCGGCGTGCCGGCCTCCACCGTCCACGGCGCCGGCTCGGGTGCACCGGCCACGACGCGGAACGGCACGACACCCGACCATGCGTCGGTCTCCTCCTCGGGCACCGAGGGCCCACCCGAGCGCTCCTTGAGCAGCCACCGGCCCGGCGTGATCGGCAGCTCCATGGCGAGGGTGGCGACCTCCTCGCGACGGTTCATCGCACGGACCTCGGCGGGGCGGCCCGGGATCAGCCGCTCCGAGAGCAGCTCGAGCGCGGTGGTGCGCTCGGCGTCACCGAGCGGGGTGAGCTCGCCGTGGATGACGGCCGAGCGGTAGTTGGCCGACGACTCGAACGTGGTGTGCGCCACGACGAGCCCGTCGACGGCGGTCACGCTGAGCACGGCCGGTGCCCCCGCGGCCACCTGGCGCAGCGCCCCGGCCCCGGTCGAGCCGTGGAGCAGCACCCGGTCGCCGTCGCGCGCGAAGAGCATCGGCACCACCCAGGGGCGGCCGTCGACCACGGTCGACAGGGTGCCGGCAAGCACCTCGTCGAGCAGGGCGTCGAGGGCCTCGCGCTCGGACCGCCCGCGCTCGGCGTGCCGGCCCAGCCGCTCGACCGGCGCCTCACCGCCGACCCGGCCGGCGTAGCCCGGCCCGGGGCACACGGCATCCGACACCACCCGCGTCGTGGATGCCGGGTGCCGGGCCAGCGCGTCGCCCACCCGGGTGGGGCGCGGCATCAGCGCGCCACCGCAGCCGGGGCAGGTGCGCTCGAGGTGCTCGGAGCACCCCGCACAGAACGTGCACTCGAAGGAACACACCACCGCCCCGACGTCGTCGGCCGGCAGGTCGACGTCGCAGCACTCGCACCCTGGTCGCATCTCGAGTCCGCTCACCGCGTCATCCTCTCGCGCCACCCCGACAGGGGCGTCATCGGTTGCGCCACCGGTGCCCAGCAGGCTCCGCGGGGCGCCATCCGCCACCCGGTGCGACGAGAATCACGCGCTCGACGGAGTGTTCTGGCCGACCTCGGTCGGAAGCATCCGCGCCCTACAACTACAGTCTGTAGCAGGTCCATCCGGTGTCGGCGCCGGGACCCCCACCGGCGCCAGTCCGTGAGACCGTGCTCAGAAGGACGTTCGCGTGGCACAGCTGCTCATGACCGGCTTCCCCGGGTTCCTCGGATCCGCCCTGCTGCCCAGGCTGCTCGCCCGGCGCCCCGACACCGACGCGGTGTGCCTGGTGCAGCCCCAGCACGCCGTGCTGGCGCGCTCGCGGGTCAAGGAGCTCGAGATCACCGACCCGCACACGGCGGGCCGCATCCGGCTCACCGAGGGCGACATCACCGTGCCCGGGCTGGGTCTCAGCGCCGCCGAGCGCGAGCGCCTCGACGACGTGCGCGAGGTCTGGCACCTCGCGGCCGTCTACGACCTCGCCGTGGCCCCACAGATCGCCCGACGGGTGAACGTCGACGGCACCACCAACGTGCTCAACTTCTGCCGCGAGCAGCCGCACCTGCGCCGCCTGCAGTACGTCAGCACCTGCTACGTGAGCGGCCGCTACGAGGGTGAGTTCGCCGAGGACGCGCTCGAGGTGGGCCAGGCGTTCCGCAACCACTACGAGGAGACCAAGTACGAGGCCGAGCTGCTCGTGCGCAAGGCGATCGCCGACGGCATCCCCGCCACGATCTACCGCCCGGGTATCGTCGTCGGCGACTCGCAGACCGGCGCCACCCAGAAGTACGACGGCCCCTACTTCCTCGCCACCTTCTTGGCGCGCCAGGCCTCGCTCGCAGTCGTTCCGGCCGTCGGGGATGCCGACCGCGTGCGGGTCTGCCTCGTGCCCCGCGACTTCGTCGTGGGCGCGATGGACGAGCTGTCGGTGCTCGACGCCTCCGCCGGGCGCACTTACGCCCTCGTCGACCCCGACCCGCCGACCGTGCGCGAGGTCGTCGCGACCTTCGCCCGGCACCGCAACACCAAGGTCGTCTGGATGCCGTTGCCGCTGGCTCCGGTGCACGCGATCGTCGGGCACGTGCCCGGCATGGAGCGGCTGCTCGGCCTGCCCGCCGAGGCCCTCGACTACTTCGCCTCCCCCACCACGTATGCGACGGCGAACACGACGCGCGACCTCACGGCATCAGGCCTCACGTGCCCGCCGTTCCAGAGCTATGCCGGACTCCTGCTCGACTTCATGCAGGCCCACCCGGAGTACGACGCCAACGCGATGACCTGAGCACCACCCCCTGGAAGGACACCATGGCCCGCAAGAAGACCCAACGCGTCGACCCACCCCTGGTGGTCGTCGAGATCAGCCTGGGCGCGTCCGAGCGCGACCACGACGTGACCGTGGACTTCCTCGGTCGGCGGGTGCGCCTCGTGCGCATCGGCACCGACGGCGACCTGCGCACCGCCGAGACCCTGGTGCGCCGCTGGGACCCACTCGCGGATGCCGTCGCCGTCAACGGGGCGGCGGAGGCGCTGGCCACCGGCGCGCTCACCATCGAGCCGGCCGAGGCCATCCGCCGGCTGAAGGCGGCCGCCACCGACGGCACCGCCACCGACGGGCGACGCCTGCACGAGGTGCTGCAGGAGTGGTCCGTGCGCTGGGTGCAGAACGAGATGCCCGGCTACTTCTCGAACGCCCGCACCATCGTTCTCGGGGCCGACCACGCCCGCACCGTGCGGGTGCTGCGCGAGTTCACCGACAACATCGCGGTGAGCCACCCCGACGTACCGGGCGGCTGGGCCGGCCGGCTCAACCCCGCCCCGCTCCTGGGCGCCGCGGCCGGCGCCGCCACCTGGCCGCTGCGCCAGGTCACCGCCGCTGTCCGCGAGGACACCCTCCTGCCGGCCGAGCTGACCAACCGGTCCTGGCTGGCGCAGCGGCCGGAGAACAGCGACGTCATCGTCGCCAGCTACCACGAGCTCGTGACCTCCGGCTTCACGAAGCTGCACGGCAAGGCGGTCATCACCGCCGCCGTGACCGACGACCAGCTCGCCGAGCTCGCCGCGCGCGACGTCGACCTGGTCGTCGACACCACGCCGCAGCCCTACGACGTCACCATCGACGTCGCCACCCTCGAGGCGATGATGCGGGCCACCGTGCGCGCCCCCGGCGGCGCTCCGGAGCGGCTGCGCGACGACGACCTGCTCGAGATGATCCTCACCGAGGGGCTGCAGCCGCGCCTGCTGGAGCCCAACGGGCCGCGCCGCAAGAGCCGCTTCGCCTTCGTCATCCACCCGCTGTCGAAGAAGTTCTTCACCAAGATCGAGCCGCTGGGCACGATCGTCAGGGTCTCTCCCCCCGTCGTCACCGACGTGGTCGAGAAGGCGATGGCCTACCTGCCCCCGACGGTCTACAGCCACGTCACGGGGGTCACCTCGCCGACCGGCGCCGAGGCCGAGGGGTGGCTCATCACGGTGGGCGGCACCCCGAAGGAGATCCTCGCGCACGACCCGGAGTTCACCTACGACAAGCTGCTCGCCGCCGCCGAGGTCGCCCGGGGCCTCGGGGCCCAGATCATGGGTCTCGGCGCGTTCACCAAGGTCGTCGGCGACGCCGGGGTGACCGTGGCGCGCAAGTCGTCGCTGCCCATCACCACCGGCAACAGCTACAGCGCCTCGGGCGCCCTGTGGGCCGCCCACGAGGCGGTCGACCGGCTCGGGCTGCTCGAGCGCGACGACCACGGCATCATCCGCGGCCGCACCATGGTCGTCGGTGCGACCGGCGCCATCGGCTCGGTCTGCGCGCGGCTGCTGGCACTGGCCAGCGACGAGCTGTGGCTGGTCTCCCCCGAGACCGCCAAGCTGCTGGCCCTCAAGCAGGACATCGAGCGTGAGCACCCCCGCGCCGTGGTGCACGCCGCCGCGACGCCCGGCGAGCACCTGGCCGACATGGACGTCATCGTCACCGCCACCTCGGGCGCCGGCAAGCGGGTGCTCGACATCATGGACGTCAAGCCCGGCTGCGTCATCACCGACGTCGCCCGCCCCCTCGACCTGTCGGCGGAGGACGTCGCCAAGCGCCCGGACGTGCTGGTCGTCGAGTCCGGCGAGATCGAGCTGCCCGGCGACGACGTGCGGATGCGCGACATCGGCCTGCCCGACGGCGTCGCCTACGCGTGCCTGGCCGAGACGGTCGCCCTGGCCCTCGAGGGCCGCTACGAGACCTTCACGGTCGGCCGGGCGATCGAGTGGGAGAAGGTCAAGGAGATCTACCAGCTGGGCCTGCGGCACGGCATGCGGCTGGCCGCGGTGTCCGGGGTCAACGGCGTCTACACCGACAAGGACTTCGCCCGGGTGCGGCAGCTCGCCCTGGCAGCACGGACCGGGCCGCGCAGCGGAACAGGGGCCAGCGCGACCCCGGCCTAGCCCGACTCATTGCGGATCTTCCACGCCGGCTGCTGGGCAGCCCGCTGCCCAGCGCGTGGAAGATCCGCAATGAGTCGCTGCAGTGTCAGAGCACGTCGTGACCGGGGTGGGCCTCGGTCGGGATGGTGCCGAGCCGGCCGGCCTGGAAGTCCTCGAAGGCCTGGATGAGCTCCTCGCGGGTGTTCATCACGAACGGGCCGTAGGCCGCGACGGGCTCGCGGATCGGGCGACCGCCGAGCACGTAGAGGTCCATGCTCGGGCTACGGCTCTCCTGGCTCTCGTCGGCGCCCACCTCGATGAGGTCACCGGCGCCGAGCACGGCGAGCTGCCCCATCCGGATCGGGCGGCGGTCGGGGCCGACCGTGCCCTTGCCGCCCAGCACGTAGACCAGGGCGTTGTAGTCCTGGGTCCAGGGCAGCCGCACCCGGGCGCCGGGGGCCACCGTCGCGTGCAGCACGGTGATCGGCGTGTGGGTGATGCCGGGCCCCTGGTGCCCGTCGAGCTCACCGGCGATGACACGCACCAGCGCACCACCGTCGGGGCTGGAGAGCAGGGCGACGTCGCCGCCGCGGATGTCCTGGTAGCGCGGGTTCGACATCTTCATCGTGCGGGGCAGGTTGACCCACAGCTGCAGGCCGTGGAACAGCCCTCCGGAGACCACGAGCGACTCCGGCGGCACCTCGATGTGCAGCAGGCCCGAGCCGGCCGTCATCCACTGGGTGTCACCGTCGGTGATCGTGCCGCCGCCACCGTTGGAGTCCTGGTGCACGAAGGTGCCGTCGATGATGTAGGTGACGGTCTCGAAGCCGCGGTGCGGGTGCCACGCGGTGCCCTTGGGCTCGCCCGGGGCGTACTCGACCTCGCCCATCTGGTCCATGTGGATGAACGGGTCGAGCGCGGCGAGGTCGACGCCGGCGAACGCGCGGCGCACGGGGAAGCCCTCGCCCTCGAAGCCCGCGGGGGCGGTCGTCACCGAGCGCACCGGGCGTGACACGGCCTCGGCGACGGGCTCGGTGACGCGCGGCAGGGTCAGGATGTTGTCGACGGTCACGGCCGGCATGGGATCAGCTCCTTCAGGGTGGTCCATCCTCCGATGTGGGAGGCGCCTCGTCCAACAGTAGTTGACCCTTCAATCATTCCCGCCCCCCTCCGCGAGCCGTAGCCTTCGGGGATGGCGCGCGTCGTGGACCTACGAGACAAGCTGTCGCTCTTCTCCGAGCACTGGTCGCCGAAGGTCGTGGCGACGTTGAACGACTACGAGGTCAAGGTCGTCAAGGTCAAGGGCGAGTTCGTGTGGCACTCGCACGCCGACACCGACGAGCTCTTCCTCGTGGTCGACGGCTCGCTCACGATCCGGCTGCCCGACGACGGCGACGTCACCCTGGGGCCGGGCCAGCTGTTCGTCGTGCCCCGCGGCGTCGAGCACTGCCCCGTGGCGGCCGAAGAGGCCTCGCTCGTGCTGATCGAGCCGACCGGGGTGGTCAACACCGGCGACGCCGGCGGCGACCTGACGGCCACGCACGACACGACCCTCCTCGACGACTGACCGAGCGCGCACGCAGAACTTCGGGCAGCGCGCAGCAATAGCTGCGTGCGATGTGAAGTTCTGCGTGAGCAGCGGCCACAAACGACCGGATGCCGGGGGCGCGTCGGGCGCTCAGGCGCGGCCGGTGCCGCTGATGGTCGCCGAGCCGACGACGCGGGTGCCCTCGTAGAGCACCACCGACTGGCCGGGGGCGACGCCCCGCACCCGCTCGTCGAGCACGACGCGCACGGCATCCGCACCGGGGTCGACCGTCACCGTGGCCGGCACCTCCGCACCGTGGGCGCGCACCTGCGCCCCCAGCCGCACCTCCCCCACCGGGGCCGCACCGCACCAGCGCAGGTGCGAGCCCTCGACGAGGTCGACGCCGAGCAGGTCGGCGGTGCCGATGAGCACCCGGTTGCTCGGCGCGTCGACCGACACGACGTAGCGGGGCTCGCCGTCGAGCGCCGACCGGTCGATCCCGAGCCCGCGGCGCTGGCCGACGGTGAACCCGTGCGCGCCACCGTGCGACCCCACGACCGCGCCCGACACGGCGTCGACGAGGTCGCCGGGCCGCTCCCCCAGCCGGCCGGTGAGCCAGCCGCGGGTGTCGCCGTCGGGGATGAAGCAGATGTCGTGGCTGTCGGGCTTCTTCGCCACCGAGAACCCGCGCGCCGCGGCCTCCTCGCGCACCTGCGGCTTGGTCGAGTCCCCGAGGGGGAAGAACGAGCGGGCCAGCTGGTCGGCGTCGAGCACCCCCAGCACGTACGACTGGTCCTTGGCGGGGTCGACGGCCCGGTGCAGCTCGCGCCGCCCACCGCCCTGCTCGACGACGCGCGCGTAGTGGCCGGTGGCCACGGCGTCGAAGCCCAGCGCCACCGCCTTGTCGAGCAGCCCGGCGAACTTGATCCGCTCGTTGCACCGCAGGCACGGGTTGGGGGTGCGCCCGGCCGCGTACTCGGCGACGAAGTCCTGGACGACGTCGCGCTCGAAGCGGCTGGCGAGGTCCCAGACGTAGAACGGGATACCGAGCCGGTCGGCGACGCGGCGGGCGTCACCGGCATCCTCGAGGGTGCAGCAGCCGCGGGCGCCCTCGCGCAGCGTGGCGGCCGAGCGCGACAGCGCCAGGTGCACCCCGACCACCTCGTGGCCGGCCTCGAGCATGCGGGACGCGGCGACCGCCGAGTCGACCCCGCCCGACATCGCGGCGACGACGCGCATCAGAGCAGGCCTCCCGCCCGCCGGGCTCGCTCGACGACGGCCGGCAGGGCGGCCAGGAACGCGTCGACGTCGGCCTCGGTGGAGGTGTGGCCCAGCGTGAGCCGCAGGGCGCCACGCGCCTCGGCCTCCGAGAGCCCCATCGCCAGCAGCACGTGGCTCGGCTGCGGCACCCCGGCCTGGCACGCCGACCCGGTGCTGCACTCGACCCCGGCGGCGTCGAGCAGGTAGAGCAGCGAGTCGCCCTCGCAGCCGGGCACCACGAGGTGGGCGTTGCCGGGCAGCCGCCGGGTGCCGTCGCCGGCGGTCCAGCAGCCGCTGACCTTGACGCCCAGGCCCAGCCCGAGCGCCCCCTCGAGCAGCCGGTCGCGCAGCACCATGACCCGCTTCGCCTCGACGTCGCGGATCGCCACCGTCTCCTCGAGCGCCACGGCGAGCGACCGGATGCCGGGCACGTCGAGGGTGCCGCTGCGCAACTGGCGCTCCTGCCCGCCGCCGTGGGCCAGGGGCACCAGCTTCGCGTCGCGCCGGGCGAGCAGGGCGCCGACGCCGAGCGGGCCGCCCACCTTGTGCCCCGTGACCGTCATCAGGTCGGCACCGGACTCGTCGAACCGCACCGGCAGGTGCGCGACCGCCTGCACGGCGTCGGTGTGGAACGGGATGCCGTGCTCGTGCGCCACCGCGGCGAGCTCGGCCACCGGCTGCACCGTGCCGACCTCGTTGTTGGCCCACATGACGCTGACCAGGGCGACGTCGTCGGCCCGCTCGTCGAGCACCCGGCGCAGGTCGTCGGCGGCGATGTGGCCGCAGCGGTCGGGCTCGAGCCAGCTGACCGAGGCGCCCGAGGCCACGAGGAACTCGACCGGGTCGAGCACCGCGTGGTGCTCGATGCCGCTGACCACCAGCCGGGTGCGGGCCGGGTCGGCGGCGAGCCGGGCGGCATGCGTGCCCTTGACCGCGAGGTTGTCGGCCTCGGTGCCGCCCGAGGTGAACACGACCTCCGACGGGCGCGCTCCCAGCACCGACGCGATGCGCTCGCGCGACTCCTCGACCACGGCCCGGGCCGCGCGGCCGGAGGTGTGCAGCGACGAGGCGTTGCCGACCTGCTGGGACTGCTCGGCGAGGGCCTCCACCGCGGCCGGCAGCATGGGGGTGGTCGCCGCGTGGTCGAGGTAGGCCGTCACGGTGGTCGAGTCTACGTGCGGGGTGCCGACCCGGCTGCCCGGGGAGACGCCGTGGACGGCGGCCCGGAGCCACCCCGCCGGGCTGACACCAGCAGGATCGCTCCGGCACCCGCGAGGAGCACCCCCACCGCCACGAACGGCCACGGGCTCCACTGGTCGGTGCAGGTCGTCGAGTCGGCCGTGGTGGTGCAGACCGTGCCGGGGCCCCCGCGGTTGAGCCAGCCGATGTAGAGCGGCGCGGTCGAGAGCCCGACCAGCACGCCGGGAAGGCTCGGCCGGCGCAGCGCGGGCACCGCGAACGCCACCGCCAGGAGCACCGACGCGAGGGCCAGCAGGAAGAGCCCGATGGTGGCCAGGCCCGCGACCCCGAACGCCACGAGCGCGCCCACGACGCCCCAGAAGGGGAATGCCCAGGGCGAGGCGGACCTGCTGCTACCCCTGGGCCCCATGGGCGTGGCTCCGGCTCAGCCCTTGCGCTTCTTGACCTCGGCGCTGGCCTGCGGCAGCACGGTGAACAGGTCGCCGACGATGCCGAAGTCGACGAGCTCGAAGATCGGCGCCTCCTCGTCCTTGTTGACCGCGACGATGGTCTTGGAGGTCTGCATGCCGGCCCGGTGCTGGATGGCACCCGAGATGCCCGCCGCGACGTAGAGCTGCGGGGAGACCTGCTTGCCGGTCTGGCCGATCTGGCTGCTGTGCGGGTACCAGCCGGCGTCGACGGCGGCGCGGCTCGCACCGACGGCGGCGCCGAGCGAGTCGGCGAACTCCTCGACCGGGCTGAAGTCGCCGCTCGTGCCGCGGCCACCGGCCACGACCAGCGCGGCCTCGGTGAGCTCGGGCCGGCCGGTGGACTTCTTCGGCTGCGAGTCGGTGATGCGGGCGGCCTTGGCCGCGTCGCTGAGCGTGACCGCGAACGCCTCGACCGCACCCGCGGCCGGGGACGCCGCCAGCGCCACCGAGTTGGGCTTGACCGCGATGATCGGGGTGCCGGTGGTGACCGTCGAGACCACCGTGTACGAGCCGGCGAAGACCGACTGCGTGGTCTCGACGCCGTTGGCGCCGGCCTGCACGTCGATGGCGTCGGTGATGATGCCGGAGCCGGTCTTGATGGCGACGCGGGCCGCGATCTCCTTGCCGGCGGCGCTGCTCGAGATGAGCACTGCTGCCGGTGAGACCTTCTCGACCAGCGCGGCGAGGATCTCGGCCTGCGGCGCGACGAGGTATGCCGCGGCATCCGCGTCGTCGACGACGTAGACCTTGTGCGCGCCGTACTTGGCCAGGGTGACCTGGGCCTTCTCGGCGCCGGCACCGATGTGCACCGCGGAGGGCTCGCCGAGACGGCGGGCGATGGTCAGCAGCTCGGCGGTCGCCTTGCGCAGCCGACCGTCGGTGTGGTCGACGAGAACGAGTACTTCAGCCATGGGTTTTCCGTCCTACCTGTCAGTCGTCGTGGGCTCAGAGGAACTTGCGGCCGGCGAGGAACTCAGCCAGCTTCGTGCCGCCGTCACCCTCGTCGGTGACGATCTGGCCCTGCTCGCGCGGCGGGCGCTTGGCGAACGACACGACCGAGGTCCACGCGGCATCCAGGCCCACGAGCGAGGGGTCGATGCCGAGGTCGGCCAGCCCCCACTGCTCGACCGGCTTCTTCTTGGCCGCCATGATCCCCTTGAACGAGGGGTAGCGCGGCTCGTTGATCTGGTCGGTCACCGACACCAGCGCGGGCAGCTTCGCCTCGATGGTCTCGGATGCCGTGTCGCCGTCGCGGCGGATCGTCACCGTGCCCTCGCCGAGGGTGAGCTCGGCGGCGTAGGTGACCTGGGGCAGCCCGAGCCGCTCCGCGAGCATCGCGGGCACCACGCCCATGACGCCGTCGGTGGACGACATGCCGGTGACGACGAGCTCGGGGGCTCCCCCAGTGGCCTTCTTCACGGCCTCGGCGAGCACGAGCGAGGTGGCGGCGGCATCCGAGCCGTGGATCGCGGCGTCGTTGACGTGCACGCCCGCGTGGGCACCCATCTGCAGGGCCTTCTTGATGGCGTCGGCGGCGGCGTCGGGGCCGACGGTCAGCACGGTGACCTCACCCTCGCCCGCGGCCTCGACGATCTTCAGGGCCTCCTCGACGGCGTACTCGTCGAGCTCGGACAGCAGCCCGTCGACGCCCTCTCGGTCGACGGTCTTGTCGGAGTCGCGGAACGTGCGCTCGGACTGGGCGTCCGGAACGTACTTGACGCAGACGACGATGTTCATGCGTGCCTCGTCCTCTTCAGTGGTGGTGGATTGGTGGCCCCGGCCGTCCGGCGCAGGGGGTGCCGTCGATTCTCTCAGCAGGTAAGCGCTTGTTCACCATCGGTGCAGCGTGATGCCCGCCACCTCGTGACGGGGAACAACTGCGAGGGTAGCCTCGGGAAACCAGTAGGGAACAGGAGGGCGCCATGCCCGTCTACATGGTCGAACGTCGCTTCGCCGAGCAGCTCGAGCCCACGCTCGACGCTGCGGCGGAGGTGAACCGGGTCAACGCCGACGAGGACGTGCGGTGGCTGTACTCCTTCCTCTCGGCGGACAAGCGCAAGACGTACTGCCTCTACGAGGCAGACTCCCCCGCGGCGATCATCGCCGCGGCGCGCCGGGCCGGCCTGCCCGCCGATGTCGTGGTGGAGCTGGGCAGCAGGGTGACGGCCGACGGCCGGCTTGCGCCGGTCGACGGCTGAGCCGACCGGCTGAGCCGACCGGCGCGGCCGGCCCGGTCAGTCGGTCAGGCCGTGGTCGGCCGCGAACAGGGCGGCCTGGGTGCGGTTCTCGCTGCCCGTCTTCGCCAGGATGCTGCGCACGTGGTTGGCCGCGGTGTTCTCGCTGATGGCCAGCCGCCGTGCGAGCAGCCGGTTGCTGCAGCCCTCGACGAGGAGCCCGAGCACCTGCAGCTCTCGGGGGGTGAGGCCGGCCGGGACCGACGCCGCGGGCGTGTCCCGGCCGAGATCGGTGAGCACCCGCACCAGCCCGGCGGGCTCGGCGATGGCGCGCGCAGCGGCCGCCAGCGACCCGGCCCGTGGGTCCCGTGGCCGAGCCCGGCGAACGTGGCGTGCCCAGCCGGCCAGGGTGTGGGCCTCGTGCAGGCCGGCGCCCATCCGGCGGTCGAGGTCGAGCGCCGCGGCGAACGAGGCGTCCGGGTCCCCCTGCCGCAGCAGCGAGTCGAGCACGGCGATGTGGCGGTCGGCCGCACCGAATACCCCGATGAACGGACCCATGAGCAGGTTGCGGCCGCTGTGCTCGGCCATCAGGTCGCGCACCACGCCCCGCGACGTCCGGTCGCCGTGGGCGGCGACGGCCTCCGACAGGAACGCCAGCGTCCCCGGCCACCGGGCGCTCGCCCGCAGCGGCTCGAGGTCGCTCGAGAGGATGGCGTCGATGACGCGGCGAGCCGGCGCCGCCATCCCCAGCTCGACGTAGAGGGCCAGCAGGGCCGGCGCCCAGTACTCCTCGAGCGGCTCGTGCCCGTCGAGCAGGGCGCGTGCGACACCGAGGTGGCCGGCCTCCCGCCGCACCATGAAGGTCTGCACCCCATGGGCGCCCTCGACCTGGTCAGCCCCGAACGTCGAGCCGAGCTCCAACAGCTCGTAGCAGGCGTCGGCGGCGGCAGCGAGGTCTCCGGCGGCGAGCAGTTGGCCGTACTCGGCGCATCGTGCCGTCCAGGCCCAGTAGCGCTGCCCCGAGACCCTGGCGGTGCGGTCGAGGTCGGCGCGGGCGCGAGCCAGCTCGTCGGGGTCCCCGGTCTCGTAGGCGAGGACCGAGCGGGTGTACGCCGCGGGGCCGAGGTGCCGCCAGGCCCGGGTGCGGACGGCGAGCTCGGTCAGCTCCAGGGACCGTCGCAGCCGCAGGTCCGACCAGGAGGGCCCGTTCCCGATGTGCAGCGTGCAGGACAGCACGTCCGCCAGCAGCGCGTCGTCCCCGGCCCTCCGCGCGAGCTCGAGAACCTCGGCGGCGACACTCTCCGCCTCCTGCGGGTTCCCGGAGTACGCGAGCGCCCGTGACACCGCCCCGAGCGCCCGCACGTGCACCGGGTCGTCCCGGTCGATGTCCACGCCCGACAGGGCGTCACGAAGCACCTCCAAGGACTCGATGCCCGACATCCCCGTGTACCAGCTCGCGTCCTCGAACGCCGCGGCGCCGGCCAGCCGGCGTCGCGGGTCGGCCGACCCGGCCACCTCCGCGCCGAGCGCCTGGGCGCGCGGGAAGTTGCAGGCCAGCATGTGGCTGCGCGCGGCAAGCACCAGCAGCTCCTCGCGGGTCGAGGTGTCGTCGCTGAGCTGTGCCGCCCACTCGAACCGAGCCGCCGCCTCCTCGTGGGCGAGCCGTCGGGCCGCGAGCTCACCGGCCTCCACGAGGTACGAGACCGCGGTGGCGCCGTGGCCCAGGCCGGCCGCCTCCGCGAAGTGGTGGGCGAGCCGCTCGACGTGTCCGGCGTCGGTCCCGCCGCGGGCGCGCAGGGTCAGGGCGAGCCGCTCGTGCAGACGCGCCCGCACACTCGGCGCGAGGAGGTCGAGCACCGACTGCCTGGCCAGGGCGTGGACGAACCGCACCCGCGTCGCGGCGTGCGGCAGCTGCTCGATCAGGCCCATCGCCACGAGCTCGTCGAGGGCGGGATGCACGTCATCAGCCCCGCCGGCGTCGCGCACGAGCGCCACGTCGACGACCTCCCCCGAGACGGCGGCGAGCGACACGACGTCGCGGTGGGCGTCCGTCATCCCGGCGAGGCGGCGCCGGATGGTGTCTCGCACGACGTTGGGCGCCGAGCTGGTGTCGGCGCCGACGGCCGCCAGCCCGCCGCGCGCCTCGAGGTCTCGCCAGAGCTCACGGAGGAAGAAGGGGTTGCCGCCGGTGCGGTCGCGCAGGATGACCGCGGCAGGTGCCGCACGGTGCCGGGGAACCCCGCCCTCGCGACGCAGGAACTCCGCGACGTCCTCGGTGTCGAGCGGTGGAAGGTCGAGGCGGCGCACGCCGGGCAGCCGATGCAGCGCGGCGATCTCCTGCAGCAGCGGTTCGGACCCGTCGGGCCGGGTGGTGCGGTGGGCGGCCAGCACGAGGAGGCGGGCCCCGCCGGTGTGCTCGACGAGGTGGCCCAGGAGCTGGATGGACGCCAGGCCGGCCCAGTGCAGGTCCTCCAGGACCAGCACGGTCGGCCGGTCGGTCGCGGCGGCAGCCAGCACCGTCTCGAACGCGTCGAACAGCTCGCGCCGGTCGTGCAGCACCAGCGCCGGGCCCAGCACCTCGGCGCCCGCCAGCAGCCGCACCCGCCGCTCGATGTCGTCGGCCCGGTCCCAGGGCTCCTCGGCGGCCGCCTCGAGGGAGCCGTCCATCACCCCTGGCAGCAGGGCCCCCGCGATCGCCGCGAACGGCTGGTAGACCGGGCCGAGCTCCTCCCGGCAGGCACCGACGAGCACGGCGGCCCCGCTGCGGTGCACGATGCGACAGACCTCGCCGACGAGTCGCGACTTGCCGGCCCCCGGCTCCCCGCCGACGAAGACCACCTGCCGGGACCCGTGCAGCACGGCGGCCCAGGCCTCGTCGAGTGCGTCGAGCTCGCGCCGCCGGCCCACGAAGGCCGGTCCCGAGCCCGAGGCCCAGTGCGACGGGAGGTCAGGCACCATCCACCCCATCCCGGGACGGTATCCCCGCTCGGGGTCCCCGCACCATGGCCAGCGGCGCGGCCGGCCTGGTCAGAACTGACCATGCGGTCCGGTCGTGACGACCGACCAGTTCTGGTCATGTGCCCGCCGGCCCCGCTCCCTAGCGTCGACGGCATCCGCACAGCCACCACCACAGGAGCCCGAAATGACCCCACGTGCCGGCCGCCGTCGGGCGGCCCTGCTCTCCATCCCGGCCCTCGCGCTGGCCGCGACCCTCGTCCCGGCCCAGTCCGTGAGCGCCCAGAACGTCGCACCGAACGCCGTCCAGCGGTGGAACGACGTCGCGGGTCGCGCCGCCCTCGCCTCCTGCCTCAGCCCGGGCAACGACCCGCTCCACGAGTCACGGATGTACGCGCTCGCCGCGCTGGCCGCCCACGACGCCCTCAACGCCGTGCACCGCCGGTACGCCTCGTACGCCTCCCGGCCCACCGGCGGGCGGGGCGCCGACGCGAATGCCGCGGTCGCGGCGGCCTCACGCACGGCACTGTCCGCGGCGCTCGCCGAGCTGCCCCCCGAGTTCGCCGGATGCCGTGCCGCGGCGGAGGCGCTCGTGGACGAGGCGTACGTCACCGAGCTGGCGGCCGTGCCAGACGGTGCGGCCGAGGACGCCGGCGTGGCGGTGGGGACCGCCGCCGCGGCCGGCGTCCTCGCCACGCGCGTGGGCGACGGCTCCGACACGCCGATCATCGTCGACGCGAGCGGCTACCAGCAGGGCACGGAGCCCGGCCAGTGGCGGTTCACCCCCGACCGCCCCTTCGCCTTCGCCCCCGGGTGGGGCGCGGTGCGCACGTTCGCCCTGCGCGGGAACCAGGCCAGGCACGTCGACCCGCCCTACCCCCTGCGCAGCCGCGCCTATGCGCGCGACCTCGCGACGGTGAAGCGGCTGGGCGGCGACGGCATCACCACGCCGTCGGCCCGCACGCCGGACCAGACGCAGGCCGCCAGGTTCTGGATCGAGAGCAGCCCGCTGCAGTGGAACCGGATCGCCCGCTCGGTCGCCATCAACCGCCACCTCGACTCGTGGCAGTCGGCCCGGCTGTTCTCGCTGCTCGACATGGCGCTCGCCGACGGCTACGTCGTCTCCTTCGACGTGAAGTACGAGAACCCGTTCTGGCGGCCCGTCACCGCCATCCGGGAGGCCGACACCGACGGCAACCGCGCGACGACCGCCGACCCGGCCTGGACCCCGCTCGACACCACGCCCCCCATCCCCGACCACGACTCGGCCCATGCCGTGCAGGGCGGTGCGGCCGCCGCCGTGCTCGCCCGCGCGTTCGGAACCGACCGCGTGTCGTTCACCACCTGCAGCCTGACCCTGCCGGAGGGCCAGCAGTGCGACGACGCCTCGCCGGTGCTGCGTGGCTACCGCAGCTTCTCGCAGGCCGCACAGGAGAACGCGAACTCCCGGGTGTGGGTCGGCTTCCACTTCCCGCACGCCTCGCGCACCGGGCTGGCCCACGGCTACCGGATCGGCACGCTCGTGGCGAACGACCTACCTGCGGTGCACTGACCACCACCACACCGACCGCCGCCGCCCGGAAGGGAGGCGGCGGTCGGTGTGGATCAGGCGCCCTCGAAGGGTGCCGGGCCCTTCCCCTTCTCGACGAAGTGCCGCATGCCGGTGGCCTGGTCCTTCGTGGCGAACAGGCCGGCGAACAGCATCCGCTCGACCTCCAGGCCCGACTCGAGGTCGAGCTCGAGGCCGCGGTCGATGGCTTCCTTGGCCGCTCGCACGGCGTAGGCCGGGCCGCCGACGTAGCGGGCCATCATCGAGCGGGCGGTGGCGTAGACGTCGGCGGCGGGCACCACGGCATCCACCAGGCCGATCTCGAGGGCCTCGGCGGCCGCGACGAACCGGCCGGAGAACACCAGGTCCTTGGCCTTCGCGGGCCCGACGAGCCGGGCCAGCCGCTGGGTGCCGCCGGCGCCCGGGATGATGCCGAGGCTGATCTCCGGCTGGCCGAGCCGCGCGTCGTCGGCCGCGATGCGGAAGTCGCAGGCCAGCGCGACCTCGCACCCGCCACCGAGGGCGTAGCCGGTGATCGCGGCCACGGTGGGCTTGGGCAGGCGGGCCAGGGATCGGGTGAAGTCCTGGAGCAGGGCGGAGTGGTCGACCATGTCGGTGTACGACATCGTCTCCATCTCCTTGATGTCGGCGCCGGCGGCGAAGACCTTCTCGCCGCCCCAGACGATGACCGCCGAGACGTCGCGGCGCTCGGCGGCCTCGCGGCAGGCGGCGATCAGGCCGTGCTGGATCTCGGCGTTGAGGGCGTTCATCGGGGGCCGGTCGAGGCGGATGGTGCCGATGCCGCCGTCGACCTCGAGGCGGACGAGGTCGGTCATGACGGGTCACCCGCCGGTGCGTCGCCCTCGACGTTCGGGTCGAGCCCGAGCACCCGCTGGTGCCAGATGTGCACGCCGGACAGGATCACCTGGATCGACACCTGCACCAGGGTGCTGACGTCGGCTCCCGGGGTGACGAGGTGCTCGCTGATGACGACGAGGGTCGAGCCGGCCACCCCGGTCTTGACCATGTTCATGTTCAGGTTGAGCTCGTTGCACGTCTCGTGGAGGTGCAGCCGGTCGGCGACCAGGTCGTCCTGGATCTGCCACTGGCCGAAGAGCCGCATGATCTCGACCTCGCCCTCGGTGCACCGCACGAAGAGCTGCTGCTCGTTGACGGTGAACGCGACGTCGCCGTCGGTGTCGAGGTTCGGCTGGAGGCCGAGGTCGACGAGCACGTCGAGGACCCGGCCGCGCAGCGGGTGCTCGTCCGGGGGCGGGGGGAAGTTGGGCAGCGACGTTGGATCGGTCATGGGTCCAACCTAACCACTCACTAGGCTCGCCTCCATGTCGCGCACGCCCATCCACAGGACCCTCCCGGGAGGGATCGGCCGCGACCTTGCCTCGCCCCCCGGAGTGACCCTGGTCGAGGGCGGCGCCGACGTCGCGGTCTACGCCGGGCACGCCGACGGGGTGTACGTCTGCCTGTTCGAGCCGGGCGACACCGAGGGCACGTCCGAGCGCCGGGTGCCCCTGCTGGAGCGGGCCCACGGCTGGTGGTTCGGCTTCGTTGCGGGCATGGGCCCGGGCCAGCGCTACAACGTGCGGGTGGCCGGCGAGTGGGGACCCGACACCGGGCTGCGGCACAACGCCGCCAAGCTGCTGATCGACCCCTACGCGCGGGCGCTCGAGGGCGAGGTCACCTGGGGCCCGGAGGTCTACGGCCACGTCGTCGACGCCGGGTGGCACGGTGACGGCGAGCTGCGCTCCGACCTCGACAGCCGTGGCTTCGTGCCGCGGTGCGTGGTCGTCGACGACGCCTTCGACTGGGACGGCGACCGCCCGCCGGGCCGCACCCGCAGCGAGACGGTCATCTACGAGGCGCACGTGCGCAACCAGACCGCGCTGCACCCCGACGTGCCCGCCGAGCTGCGCGGCACGTATGCCGGGCTGGCCCACCCCGCGTCGGTCGCCCACCTGCGCGACCTCGGCGTCACCGCCGTCGAGCTGCTGCCGATGCAGGCGTTCACCTGCGAGCCGCACCTGGTGCGGCGTGGCCTGGCCAACCACTGGGGCTACAACACCCTCGGCTTCTTCGCGCCGCACCCCGCCTACGCCGCCGCCACCGACCCGCAGGGCGTGGTCGACGAGGTCAAGGGCATGGTCAAGCTGCTGCACCGCGAGGGCATCGAGGTCATCCTCGACGTGGTCTACAACCACACCGCCGAGCAGGACCGCACCGGCGCCACCCTGTCCTGGCGAGGCCTGGACCAGCGCGCCTACTACCGCCTCGACGAGCGCGGCCGCGACATCGACGTCACCGGCTGCGGCAACACCCTCGACCTGCGCCACCCCGTGGTCTGCCGGATGGTGCTCGACTCGCTGCGCTACTGGGTGCAGGAGTTCCACGTCGACGGCTTCCGGTTCGACCTCGCGGTGGCGCTGGGTCGCGGGCGGGGCGACGAGTTCGACCCCGACCACCCGTTCCTGGTCGCGCTGCGCACCGACCCGGTGCTCTCCCGCGTCACCCTGATCGCCGAGCCGTGGGACCTCGGGATGCATGGCTGGCGCACCGGCCAGTTCCCCCCGCCGTTCATGGAGTGGAACGACCGCTACCGCGACGCGGTGCGGCGCTTCTGGCTCATCGACGTCCGGGCCCAGGTGCACGGCCAGCACTCGCACGGCCTGCAGGACCTCGCCACCCGCCTCGCCGGCTCACGCGACCTGTTCGGGCACCGCGACCGCGGGCCCACCGCGTCGGTCAACTTCGTGGCCGCCCACGACGGCTTCACCCTGGCCGACCTCACCGCCTACGACTCCAAGCACAACGAGGCCAACGGCGAGGACAACCGCGACGGCAGCGACGGCAACACCTCGTGGAACCACGGCGTCGAGGGCCCCACCGACGACGACGACGTCGTGGCGGCCCGGGCCCGCACCCTGCGCAACCTGCTGGGCACGCTGCTGCTCTCGACCGGCGTGCCGATGCTCAACGCCGGCGACGAGATGGGGCGCACCCAGGGGGGCAACAACAACGCCTACTGCCAGGACAACGCAACCAGCTGGCTCGACTGGGACCTCGCCCCATGGCAGCGCGACCTGCTGGCGACCACCCGACACCTGACGCGGGTGCGCCGCGAGCTGCCGGCCCTGCGCCAGCGGGTGTGGTCCCTGGGTCGCCAGGTCGACGACGACGGCAGCCGCGACATGGAGTGGTACGCCGCCGACGGCACGCCGATGGGTCGCGGCTGGGACGACGGCACCCGGGTCGTGCAGATGTACGTCACCGGCCCGTGGATGGGCGCCGACTCGGCGCTGGTCGTCATCAACGGCAGCGGGCGCGAGCACGAGGTGACGCTCGCCCCGGCGCCAGGCGTCACGGCATACCGGCTGCTCTGGGACAGCGACGACGAGCGCCCCCAGCCGGCCGGGCCACCGCAGCCGCCCGCGCCGGTGCGGGTGCCCGGCACCAGCCTGCGCGTCTACGCCGCCGCCGAGGCCGGCTGAGCGGTCCCAACATCCGACTTTGTGCGGATGTTGGCGCGGTGCGTGAGGTGCGACGAACGACGAGGTCGCAGACCTAGACTGGCCGCGATGGAGGCGGCAGCCGCCACACCGGCGGCCCGCAGCGGGATGGTGCCCCCGCGTCCGTCGGCACCAGTTGGGAGCTCCACCGCATGACCGCCACCGTGCCCGCGCCCACCGGCTTCGAGCCGCTCGACCCGGCCATCCGCGAGCAGTACGACCGCGACGGCTTCGTCGTCATCCCGAACGCCCTGCCGGAGGAGGACCGCGCCTACTTCGAGGACGCCGTCGACCGCATCTACGAGGAGGAGGAGGCCGCCGGCGAGCTGCGGCCCGACCGCTCCATCCACGTGATGGGCTGGATGCACCGTGACCCGCGCTTCGTCGAGCTGCTGACCTGGCCGCGGACGTTCCCGTACATCTGGGGGACGATGGGCTGGAACATCTACACCCACCACAACCACATCGACGTCAACCCCCCGAAGGACGAGCCGCCCTTCTGGAACTGGCACCAGGACGGCTACCGGCAGAACTCCGACATCGACATGGACGTGCGTCCGATGTTCATGACGAAGATCAGCTACGCGCTCACCGACCTGTCCGAGCCGGGCTACGGCAACACCAAGGTCATCCCGGGCAGCCACAAGAACAACACCCTGAGCGGCCGCCCCGAGAAGCCGGGCGACCCGATCATCGAGCCCGAGGGCGCCGTCGAGGTGCTGCTCAGCCCCGGTGACGCCTTCATCTTCGACCGCCGCCTGTGGCACTCGCGCTCGATGAACACCAGCGAGCGCATCCGCAAGCTGATGTTCATCGGCTACACCTACCGCTGGATCCGCCCGCTCGACGAGGCCGTCGCCGACCAGTCCTCCGACTGGTTCAAGGGCCTGACCCCCCTGCAGCAGCAGCTGCTCGGCTACGGCCCCGACCACGCGTCGTTCTGGGGCATCAAGCAGAGCGGCTGGATCGACGACGAGATCCCGCTGCGCGCCGAGCTCAAGGAGCGCGGCCTGCTCGACCGCGAGGTCCCCTTCCTGCGCTGAGCCGCAGTCGACAGTAGAGGACACGCCGCCCCAGGTTCACCGGGGCGGCGTGTTCTCTCCTGTCGTCCGGCCGGATGCCGGTCAGGCCGGCGCCGGCGACCCGGGCGGTGTCACCAGCTGGTTCGCGCTGCGCAGCACCGCGGGCTGCGAGAACCGCTCGGCGGGGATGCCGTGCGCACCCCGCACGCGGAAGGTGGCCGACTCGCCGGGCAGCAGGGTGACCAGCCCGCGGTCGACGGTGGCGTCGGGGTGCACCTTGTCGACGAGGAGCGTCACGTCGCGCAGGAGCACCTGCGCGGTCACGGTCACCTCGGTCACGTCCTCCCCCGCCGTGCGGTCGCCCACCCTCACCTCGACCCGGGCGTCGGGTGGCGGCAGCTCGCTGCGCCGGGGCTCGGCCGGGAACCACAGCCCCCGGGTGCCGAGGCCCTCGGCCACGACCAGCTCGCCCGCCGGGTTCACGAACCCGGCGACGTCGGGCGGCACCTCGAGCGACAGCGAGGAGCGGGCGGCGACCGTGACCGGCATCCCAGCCGTGGCGAGCACCGTGCCGTCGAACCCGCGGCGGGTCAGCACCACCTCGCCCTCCCACGCATCGTCGGTGTCGTTGCCGAGCGCCACCCGCAGCCTGCCGCCTCCCTCGTCGCCCTCGTCGCCCGGCTGCAGCGTCACGACCCGGGGCGCGAAGGCGTCACGGAGGGCGAACCAGAGCGGCTTCTCCCGCCCGTCGCCGTCGACGGCGGCCCACGAGGTGACCGGCCAGCAGTCGTTGAGCTGCCACACGACCGCGCCTGACGTGTGTGGGACCAGCGAGCGGAACCAGTCGAGGGCGCACGAGACGGCGTTCGCCTGGTTGAGCTGCATCGCCCAGTGCCAGGTCTCCATGTCGTCGGGCACGCGGTAGTGCGGCAGCAGGCCGGAGGTGAGCTTGACGTTCCCGTCGAGCGCCTTCTGGTGCACGAGCATCCCCGGCGACTCGGGGGTCAGCGGGTCGTCGCTGACAGCGCGGGTCAGGGTCGACCAGGCCGGCGGCCCCTGCCACCCGAACTCGGCGACGAACCGCGGGCGCACCTCGCGGTAGGTCGTCCAGTCACGCGCGTTCCACTGCTCCCACAGGTGCATGGCACCGTGCGACTCGTCGTTCGGGTGCTGCCCCTGCGGGCTGAACGGGCTGCCGGGCACGTAGGGCACGTGCGGTGCCAGCTCGTCGATGATGCCGGGCAGCAGCTGGTGGTAGTAGAGGGCCCCCCAGGTGCGGCCGTCGAGCCGCTCCTTCCACCCCCAGTCCTCGTGGCCCCAGAGGTTCTCGTTGTTGCCGCAGAGCAGGGCGAGCGAGGCGTGGTGGGCGAGCCGGGCGACCTGCTGCCGCGCTTCGGCCTCGACCTCGCTGCGCAGCGGCTCCTCCTCCGGGTAGGCCGCGCAGGCGAACAGGAAGTCCTGCCAGGTGAGCAGGCCGAGCTCGTCGCACAGGTCGTAGAAGTCGTCGGCCTCGTAGATGCCGCCGCCCCAGACCCGCACCAGGTTGACGTTGGCGTCCTTGGCCTGGGTCAGCGCGGTGGCGTACCTCGCCCGGTCGACGCGGGTCGGGAACGCGTCGTCGGGGATCCAGTTGACGCCCTTGACCAGGACGGGGCGCTCGTTGACGACGAGCTGGAAGGGAGCGCCCGCGGCATCCGGCTCGGTGTCCCAGCGCAGGGTGCGGAACCCGACCCTCCGGGTCGTCGTGTCGAGCACCTCGTCGCCGGCGCTGAGCCCGACCTGGACGTCGTAGAGCGGCTGGGCGCCGTGGCCCGCCGGCCACCAGCGGTCGACGGCGTCTAGCTCGACCGAGAGGGTCACCTCGGTGGAGCCCGCGGTCGCGACCGTGGATGCCGTGGTGCCGGCGACGTCGAGGGTGACCACGAGGTCGGTGGTGTCGGCACGGGCCACCCGCACCGTCGCCCGCACGCGGCCGCCCTCGCCGTGGGGCTCGGCGTGCACGCGCACCTCGTCGAGGCGGGCCGTGCTCCACGACTCCAGGCGTGCCGGGCGCCAGATGCCGCTGGTGAAGGTCGCGATGCCCCAGTCCCACCCGAAGCTGCAGGCCGACTTGCGGATCGCCTCGTAGGGCAGCGGGTAGGGCCGCGGCCGGGCCCCCAGCGCGGTGCTCTGCGCGTTGGCGTGGCGCACCGGGCTGCGGAAGGCGACGGTGAGGTGGTGCTCGCCGACGCCCAGCCGGTCGGTGACGTCGACGCGGTACCCGCGGTGCTGGTTGGCGACCTCGGCGACGACCTCCCCGTCGAGCAGCACCGTCGCCACCGTGTCGAGCCCGTCGAAGACCAGCTCGTGGCGCTGGGCCCCGGCGAGGTCGCCCTCGGTGACCAGCAGCGGGCACTCGTAGGTCCAGTCGACCAGCCCGATCCACGCGAGCAGCGCCTCGTTGTCGTCGAGGTAGGGGTCGGGGATGAGCCCGGCGCGCAGCAGGTCGAGGTGCACGACCCCGGGCACCTGCGCCGGCACGACGGCATCCCGCAGCGCCTCGGGCACCGGGCCGCCGGCGGCGCGCACGGTCCACCCGGTCTCGAGCGGGCGGATCATTCCTGCGCGGCCACGGTCGGGCCGGCCGGGTCGGCGGCGGCCAGCCAGCCGGCCCGGTTGACCCGGTGCAGCAGCACGACGGTGATGATGCCGACGACCACGAGGGCGAGCAGGCCGACGACGTACAGGATCACCAGCACCGTGGCCAGCAGCACGAGCCCCACGAGCTGCACGCCACCCGCGATGGGCGCCGCGACCCGGATGCCGCTCGCCCACCGCCGCTGGTCGCTGTCGCCCTCGGCGGGGTCGAGGTCGCGGATGGCGGTGGCCAGCTGGTGCAGCACCACGACGTTGACCAGGATGCCGGCGAACGCAGCGCCGTACTCCATGCTGACGACGCTGTTGGTGAACGGCGTGCCGGTGATGATCGAGACCGGGACGCCGACCAGCGCGGCGGCGCGCGCCCGGGCGAAGCCGGTGTGCAGCTCAGGACCGCCGGCCAGGCCGATGAACAGCCAGATGTAGCCCACCACGTCGGGCAGCACGTCCCAGCCGAGGAGCGGGAGGTCGAGCACGACGACGAGGAGGCCCCAGGCGGCCCAGCTGAAACGCGGCATGGCGCACACCCTAGGCGCGTGGCGAGCGCGGCGGGTCGACCTTCCGCCCGCCGGTGCGATCGGGTAGACAGGCGGCAGCCGCGGTGCGCCCACCGCCACGCCCACCACCAGGAGGCCGCATGCCGTTCCCCGACGTCGGGAAGGCCGCCCAGTCCGCGATCTACCGGGCCGGCACGTTCGGCCGGCGCCCCGAGGTGCCCACCGACGGTGCAGCACTGGAGGAGGCGGCCCGGAGGGCCATGTCGCGCCGCGGCTTCGCCTACGTCGCCGGGTCCGCGGGCAGCGAGGCGACGGCGCGGGCCAACCGCGAGGCGTTCGCCCGGTGGCGGGTGGTGCCTCGCCTGCTCGTCGACACCAGCGAGCGCGACCTCGGGGTCGAGCTGCTCGGGCGCCGGCACGCGTCACCCCTGCTCGTCGCCCCCATCGGCGTGCTGTCCGCAGCACACGCCGATGCCGACCTCGCGGTCGCCCGGGCGGCCCGCGAGCAGGAGGTCACGCCCATCCTCAGCACCCAGGCATCGGTGCCGATGGAGGAGGTGGCGGCGGCCCTCGGCGGCGCCGGCCACTGGTACCAGCTCTACTGGAGCAGCGACGACGACCTGGTGGCGAGCCTGGTCCACCGGGCCGAGGCGTGCGGCAGCGAGGCCATCGTCGTCACCCTCGACACGGCATACCTCGGCTGGCGACCGCGCGACCTCGACCTGGGGCACCTGCCCTTCGCCCGCGGTGAGGGCATCGCCCAGTACACCTCCGACCCGGTGTTCCAGCGGCTCGTCGCCGACCGGGTGGCCGCCCGGGCATCGGCCGACCCCGAGCCGCAGCCCCGCCCGACCCCGGCTGCGGTGCGCACCCTGGTGTCGCTGAGCCGCAACCACCCCGGCGACACCCGCCACAACCTGTCGGCACCCGAGCCCCGGGCCGCCGTCGAGACCTTCCTCGACGTGTTCTCCCGGCCCTCGCTGAGCTGGGCCGACCTGCCGCGCCTGCGCGAGCTGACCCGGCTGCCGGTGGTGCTCAAGGGGGTGCTGCACCCCGACGACGCGCGGCGCGCGGTCGACGAGGGGGTCGACGGCATCCTCGTGTCGAACCACGGCGGCCGACAGGTCGACCGCTCGGTCGCGGCGCTCGACGCTCTGCCCGGCGTCGTGGATGCCGTGCGCTTCTCGGGATCCGACGTGCCGGTGCTCTTCGACAGCGGCATCCGCTCGGGGGCCGACGTGTTCGTCGCGCTCGCGCTCGGGGCCGATGCCGTCGCCATCGGGCGCCCGCACGTCTACGGGCTGGCCATCGCCGGGGAGGCGGGGGTGAGCGAGGTGCTCCGGAACATCCGGGCCGAGCTCGACCTCACGATGGCCCTGACCGGCTGCCGCACCCTGGCCGACATCACGAGGGACCGCCTCGTCGAGGCCCCCCACCCCCACTGACTCGACTCATTGCGGATCTCCCACCCCGCGGGAGGGTGGGAGATCCGCAATGGGTCGCAGGTCAGGCGTTGGCGACCAGGCCCAGCTCGCTGGGCCGGGCCAGCCCGTCGTGCTTGGGCAGCACGCGCACCGTGTAGCCGAACGCCCCGGAGGAGCTCAGCACCAGGTCACCGGCGAACTGGTGGCGACCGTGCTCGTAGGACTCCACGTGCGCCAGCGGCACCGACGCCACGTCGTGCAGCTCGTCGCCGTGGTGGTTGGTGCGCCCGTGCACGACCTGCACCTCGACGTCGTCGGGGGTGAGGTGGCCGAGCGAGACGTAGCTCGTGACGTGCAGCGTCTCGCCGAGCTCGGGGCTGTCACCGACGCCGGAGGACTCGACGTGGTCGACGTGCACGTCGCGCCAGGCGCCACGGGCCTTGGCCTTGTAGGTGGCGAGGTCGCGCGCCCCGGCGTAGTCGCCCTCGCGCAGCGCCCAGCCGGAGCGGGCCGCGGGGACGTAGAGCTTCTCGGTGTAGTCGCGCACCATCCGGCTCGCGCGCACCTTCGGCCCCAGGGTGGTGACCGTGTGCAGCATCATCGCCAGCCAGTTCTGCGGCAGGCCGTTCTCGTCGGTGTCGTAGAACCGGGGTGCGACCTGGCGCTCGACGAGCTGGTAGAGCGCGCGGGCCTCGATGTCGTCACGCCGCTCGGGGTCCTCGACGCCGTCGGCGGTGGGGATGGCCCAGCCGTTCTTGCCGTCGAACCACTCGTCCCACCAGCCGTCGAGGATGGACAGGTTGAGCGCGCCGTTGAGTGCGGCCTTCATCCCCGACGTGCCGCAGGCCTCGAACGGGCGCAGCGGGTTGTTGAGCCAGACGTCGCAGCCCGGGTAGAGGTGCAGCGCCATGGCGATGTCGTAGTTGGGCAGGAAGACGATGCGGTGGCGCACCTCGGGGTCGTCGGCGAACTTCACCAGCTGCTGGATCAGCTGCTTGCCGGTCTCGTCGGCGGGGTGCGACTTGCCCGCGATCACCAGCTGCACCGGCCGGGTCGGGTGCAGCAGCAGCTTCTTGAGGCGCACGGGGTCGCGCAGCATCAGGGTGAGCCGCTTGTAGGTGGGCACCCGACGGGCGAAGCCGATGGTGAGCACGTCGGGGTCGAGGATCTCGTCGGTCCAGGCCAGCTCGGCCGGCGAGGCCCCGCGCTCGAGCCACGACTGCCGGGTGCGGCGCCGGGCCTCCTCGACGAGCTGCAGGCGCAGCTCGCGCTTGGTCGCCCACACGGCATCGCGCGGCACGGTGGAGAACGCCTCCCAGGACGCCTGGGTGTCGAGGTCGGTGACATCGGCGTGGGTGCTGGCCACCTCGAACACCTTGCGGTCGACCCAGGTGGGACCGTGCACGCCGTTGGTGATCGAGGTGATCGGCACCTCGGTGTCGTCGAAGCCAGGCCACAGTCCGTCGAACATCTCGCGGCTGACGACGCCGTGCAGCTGCGAGACGCCGTTGGCGCGCTGGGCGAGGCGCAGGCCCATGACGGCCATGTTGAACATGCCGGCCGAGCCGCCCTCGTAGGTCTCGGCGCCGAGGTGCAGCAGCCGCTCGACGGGAACGCCCTCGAGGGCCTGTGCCCCGCCGAAGTAGAGCTCGATCAGGGAGGAGTCGAAGCGGTCGATGCCGGCGGGCACCGGGGTGTGGGTGGTGAACACGGTGGCGCCGCGCACGGCCTCGAGCGCCTCATCGAAGCTCATCGCCTCGGAGCGCACCAGCTCGCTGATCCGCTCGACCCCGAGGAAGCCGGCATGGCCCTCGTTGGCGTGGTAGACGTCGGGGGTCGGCGCGCCGGTGATCTGCGACCACAGCCGCAGCGCGCGCACGCCGCCCATGCCGAGCAGCATCTCCTGCTGCAGGCGCAGCTCGCCGCCACCGCCGTACAGGCGCTCGGTGATGCTGCGCGCCGCCTCGTCGTTCTCGTGCACGTCGGAGTCGAGCAGGAGAAGCGGCACCCGGCCGACCTGGGCGCGCCAGATGTGGGCGTGCAGCTCGCGACCGCCGGGCAGCTCGATGGTGACGCCCGCCGGGGTGCCGTCGGCGTCGCGCAGCAGCGACAGGGGCAGCCCGTCGGGGTCGAGGACCGGGTAGTCCTCCTGCTGCCAGCCGTCGCGGTTCAGGCTCTGGCGGAAGTAGCCGGTCTTGTAGAACAGGCCGACGCCCACGATCGGGACGCCGATGTCGGAGGCCGCCTTGAGGTGGTCGCCCGCGAGGATGCCGAGCCCGCCGGAGTACTGCGGCAGGGCGGCGGTGATGCCGAACTCCGCGCTGAAGTAGGCGATCGCCGAGGGCACACCCTCGGCCTGCTCGCGGCCCCACCGCTGGTACCAGCGGTCCTCGCCGAGATAGCGGTCGAGAGCCTCCTTGGCGGTGTCGACCCGCTCGACGAAGGCCGGGTCGGCCGCGAGCCGCTCCAGCTCGGCCGGCCTGACGGCCGAGAGCATGGCGACGGGGTCCTCGCGCACCGCGGCCCACCGGGCCGGGTCGATGGACTCGAAGAGGTCGCGCAGCGGGGGGTGCCAGCTCCACCTCAGGTTCATCGCGAGGTCGCCGAGGGCGGCGATGCGAGTGGGCAGGACAGGACGCACGCTGAACCGACGGATGGCCTTCACGAGGGGTCATCGTAGGGCACGTGGGTAAACGCTTTCATCCGGAACTTTCCCTTGGCGCGCTCGTTTCCCGGTCGTGGTGGCGCATCGTTGCGGGGGCGCCCACTGGCGCGTTTGGGCTCGGTGCGGGCTTGGGCTCGGGCCTCGTTCCATGACGCGCGACGCACCTCGTCCAGGGCGTCGGTGGCCCAACGCACGACATGAAAGCGGTCAGCTACCCGCACCGCGCCCGGACACCGGTCGGCCACGATGGTGTCGATGTAGTCGGCCCCATCAGCGGAAACGTGGGTGATCTGGGCGCACCGGTCGGGGCCGAGCAGGTCGTAGAACTCACCCACGGTCGCGCTGGTGCGTCCCGGCGCAGCCCACACCAAGCGGCGCCGGTCGTGGTCGACCACGACCATCAAGAACTTGAACCCGCGCTTGTAGCTGATCTCGTCGATCCCGATCCGCGTCAGCCCGGCCAGGCGGTCGTGGCGGGCGTCGACATCAGCCAGACCCGGGCGATGATCGACCCCACGGTGCGCCACGCGACCCGCATCAAACACGCGGTTGTCGTGATCTTGCCGTGCGAGATCCGGGATGCCGTGCGGCGTGTTCCGCCCCCTTCTCGGCCGGTAGGTTCGTCGTTGTGTCTGCAGCCCCTCTCACCTCTGCCCCCCAGCACCCGATCGGCCGCATCCCCGTCCTCGACGTCAGACCCTGCGTCGACGGCGGTGCCCGTCCTGCCAAGGCGGTGGTCGACGAGCAGTTCGAGGTCATGGCCACCGTCTTCCGCGAGGGCCACGACGCCGTCAACGCCTCGGTGGTGCTCACCGACCCCACTGGCGCCGAGCACCTGGTGCCGATGGCCTGTACCAACCCCGGCCTGGACACCTGGGTGGCCACGGTGTCCGCCACCTCCACCGGCTGGTGGTCCTACCGGGTCGAGGGCTGGTCCGACCCCTACGGCACCTGGGAGCACGACGCCACGATCAAGGTGCAGGCCGACGTCGACACCGAGCTGATGCTCGCCGAGGGCGCCCTGCTGCTCGAGCGTGCCCGCGACGAGGTGCCACGCACGGCCGCCCAGCAGGCGGTGCTCTCGGATGCCGTGCTCGGCCTGCGCGACACCAGCCGCCCAGCCGCCGTGCGCCTCAAGGCCGGCACCGACGCCTCCGTGGAGCGCGAGCTGGCCGCCCGGCCGCTGCGCGACCACGTCACCCCGTCCGCCGAGCTCGCCCTGCTCGTCGAGCGCGAGCTCGCCCTGTCGGGCGCCTGGTACGAGCTCTTCCCGCGCAGCGAGGGCGCGACCTACGACGAGAAGGAGCACCGCTGGACCACCGGCACGCTCCGCACCGCCGCGCAGCGGCTGCCCGCCATCGCGGCGATGGGCTTCGACGTCGTCTACCTCACGCCCATCCACCCGATCGGGCAGGCGGCCAAGAAGGGACCCAACAACACCCTCGACGCCCGCCCGGAGGACCCCGGCAGCCCCTACGCCATCGGCTCGCCCGACGGCGGCCACGACGCCATCCACCCCGACCTCGGCACCTTCGACGACTTCGACGCCTTCGTGGCCGAGTCGCGCCGCCTCGGGATGGAGGTCGCCATGGACCTCGCGCTGCAGTGCTCCCCCGACCACCCGTGGGTGAAGACCCATCCCGAGTGGTTCACCACCCGCGCCGACGGCACCATCGCGTACGCCGAGAACCCGCCCAAGAAGTACCAGGACATCTACCCCCTCAACTTCGACAACGACCCGGCGGGCATCTACGCCGCGGTGCGCGCCGTCGTGCAGGTGTGGATCGACCACGGGGTCACCCTGTTCCGCGTCGACAACCCGCACACCAAGCCCGTGGAGTTCTGGCAGTGGCTCATCGCCGACGTCGCGAAGGACCACCCCGAGGTGATCTGGCTGGCCGAGGCGTTCACCAAGCCGGCGATGATGCACACCCTGGGCAAGGTCGGCTTCCAGCAGAGCTACACCTACTTCACCTGGCGCAACAGCGCCGCCGACCTGCGCGAGTACCTCACCGAGCTGGCCGGTGAACCCGCGGCCTACATGCGCCCGTCGTTCTGGCCCACCACGCACGACATCCTCACGCCCTACATGCAGTTCGGCGGCCCGGCCGCCTGGAAGCTGCGTGCGGTGCTCGCGGCCACCCTCGTGCCGACCTACGGCATCTACGCCGGCTACGAGCTGATGGAGCACGTCGCGCGGCCCGGTGCGGAGGAGCAGATCGACAACGAGAAGTACGAGTTCAAGAACCGGCACTGGGAGGACTACGAGCCCGGCGGCAGCAAGGCGGGGCGCTCCCTGGCCGGCTGGCTCACCATGATCAACGACGTCCGGCGGGCGCACCCCGCGCTGCACCGGTTGCGCGACATCACGTTCCACCACGTCGACGACGAGAACTTCCTGGCCTTCTCCAAGCGCCGCCTGCTGCCCGACGGCACCGACGACGTCGTCGTGGTGGTCGCCAACCTCGACCCCCACTCGACCCGCGCCACCACGCTGCGGATCGACATGGCCGCGCTCGGCCTCGAGTCGGGTGACAGCTTCGAGGCCCACGACCTCGTCACCGACGAGCGCTGGACCTGGCAGCGCGACAACTACGTGCGCCTCGGGCCGGAGGTCGAACCCGTCCACGTCGTCGCCGTGAGGAGGCCCTGGTGACGGCGATCCTCGGCATGGGTCACTCCACTCCCGGGCTCGGCGCCAACCAGCCCGGTCTGCGCCACGACCCCGAGTGGTTCCGGACCGCGGTCTTCTACGAGGTGCTCGTGCGTGCCTTCGGCGACAGCACCGGCTCCGGTGAGGGCGACTTCGCGGGCATCGTCAACCGGCTCGACTACCTGCAGTGGCTCGGCGTCGACTGCCTGTGGCTGCCGCCGTTCTACGCGAGCCCGCTGCGCGACGGCGGCTACGACATCTCCGACTACACGCAGGTCCTGCCCGAGTTCGGCACCCTGCCCGAGTTCCGCGAGCTGATCACCCAGGCGCACGCGCGCGGCATCCGGATCATCACCGACTTCGTCATGAACCACACCAGCGACCAGCACCCGTGGTTCCAGGCGTCGCGCAGCGACCCCGACGGTCCCTTCGGCGACTTCTACGTGTGGAGCGACACCGACGACAAGTACAACGACGCCCGCATCATCTTCGTCGACACCGAGACCTCGAACTGGACCTTCGACCCGATCCGCCGGCAGTTCTTCTGGCACCGGTTCTTCAGCCACCAGCCCGACCTGAACTTCGAGAACCCCAAGGTGCACCAGGCGATGTACGACGTCGTGCGCTTCTGGATGGACATGGGCATCGACGGCTTCCGGCTGGATGCCGTGCCGTACCTCTTCGAGGAGGAGGGCCACAACGGCGAGAACCACCCGAAGACCCACCAGTTCCTCGCCGAGCTGCGGGCGATGGTCGACACCGAGTACCCCGGGCGCATCCTGCTCGCCGAGGCCAACCAGCCCCCGCGCGACGTCGTCGACTACTTCGGCACCGAGGAGGCGCCGGAGTGCCAGATGTGCTTCCACTTCCCGGTGATGCCGATGCTCTACTACTCGCTGCGCGAGGAGAAGGCGGCGCCGATCATCGACGTGCTCGCCGACACGCCGGCCATCCCGAAGGGCGCCCAGTGGGGCACCTTCCTGCGCAACCACGACGAGCTGACGCTCGAGATGGTGACGCCCGAGCAGCGCGCCGCGATGTACGGCTGGTACGCCCCCGACCCGCGGATGCGGGCCAACGTCGGCATCCGCCGGCGGCTCGCGTCGCTGCTCGACAACTCCCGCCCCGAGTTCGAGCTGATCCACTCCCTGCTGCTGTCGCTGCCCGGCTCCCCGTGCCTCTACTACGGCGACGAGATCGGGATGGGCGACAACATCTGGCTGAGCGACCGCGATGCCGTGCGCACGCCGATGCAGTGGACTCCCGACCGCAACGCCGGCTTCTCCACCGCCGACCCCGGCAAGCTCTACCTGCCGGTCATCCAGTCGCTCATCTACCACCACAACCACGTCAACGTCGAGGCGCAGATGGCCAGCGGCTCCTCGCGGCTGCACTGGGTGCGCGGCATGCTGTCGGTGCGCCGCGAGCACCCGGTGTTCGGGCTCGGCGACTTCGAGGTCTGCGGGTCGACCAACGACCGGGTGCTCTCGTTCGTGCGGGTCGACCGGCGCGAGCGTGACACCGAGGACCGCTCGGCCCTGGCCGTGCTGTGCGTCAACAACCTGTCGTCACGTCCGCAGTCGGCCACCATCACCCTGCCCGAGGAGCTGTGGGACTGGGAGACGCGAGACCTCTTCGGCGGCAGCGGTTTTCCCGACATCGCCCCCGACGGCAGCATCACCATCACCCTCGGGTCACGAGACTTCTTCTGGCTCGCCCTCGCACCCCGACGAGGTGAGGTGCGTGGCTGAGATCCACACCGGCGCATCCCTGAGCCCGTCCAAGGTCGAGCTGGTCTCGGGCTGGATGGGTCAGCAGCGCTGGTACGCCGCCAAGGGCCAGCAGCCCGCGCTGCGACTGCTGGCCACCTGGCGCCTCGACGACCCCACCGGCGAGGTGGGGGTCGAGACGCTGATCCTCGCCGACGAGGCCGGGCCCGAGCCGGTGGTCTACCAGGTGCCCCTCACCTACCGGGGCGAGCCGCTCGGCAGTGCCGACCACGCCCTGGTCGGCACCATCGAGCACTCGGTGCTCGGGCGCCGGTGGGTCTACGACGGCCCGCACGACCCGGTCTACGCCGCGCAGCTGCTCGAGCTCCTGCAGGGCCGCGTGCAGGCCGCGTCGTCGAAGGTGTCCGGGGGGGTCGAGGAGTCCGTGGCCGGTGTGCCGCAACCGAGCTGGCGCCCCGAGGTGCACGTGCGCACGTCGCGGGTGCTGTCCGGTGAGCAGTCCAACACCTCGGTCATCCTCGACTGCGACCTGCCCGACGGCCACCACACCCCCCTCATCGTCAAGGTCTTCCGGATGCTCTCCCCCGGCGAGAACCCCGACGTCGTGCTGCAGGGCGCGCTCGTCGACGCCGGCTCGCGCCGGGTCCCCGCGGTCGTCGGGTCGGTCACCGGGCAGTGGCCGCACCCGGGCACCGAGGGCGACCAGCCGGCATCCGGGCACCTGGCCTTCGCGCAGGAGTTCCTGCCCGGCGTCGAGGACGCCTGGCGCGTCGCGCTGCACGCCGTGGAGGCGGGCACCGACTTCACCCAGCCGGCCCGGGCGCTGGGCGAGGCCACGGCCGAGGTGCACCGCACCCTCGCCGACGCGCTCGGCACGGCGCCCACGACGCCGGAGCAGGGTGCGACGATCATCGCCGAGATGCGCGCCCGCTTCGAGGCCGCCGTCGCCGAGGAGCCCGGGCTCGAGGACGTCCGAGGCCTCGTCGACGCGGTGCTCGACGCTGCCGCCGATGCGAAATGGCCTGCGCTGCAACGCATCCACGGCGACTACCACCTCGGCCAGGTGCTGCACTCCCCCGAGCGGGGCTGGGTGCTGCTCGACTTCGAGGGCGAGCCGCTGCGGCCGCTGTCGGAGCGGTCGCTGCCCGACCAGTGGGTGCGCGACGTCGCGGGGATGCTGCGCAGCTTCGACTACGTCGGCGGCACCCGCGAGCAGGCCGGCGGCGCCTCCGCCCGCGACTGGGTCACGGCGGCCCAGCAGGCCTTCCTCGACGGCTACGCCGCCCGCGCCGGCCAGGACCCCCGCTCGCTCGGGGCCCTGCTCGCCGCGTTCGAGCTCGACAAGGCGATGTACGAGGTCGTCTACGAGGCGCGCAACCGCCCGGGGTGGGTCGCCATCCCGCTCGGCGCCGTGCGCCGCCTCACTGCCCACTTCTCGCAGCACCCCACCACGCAAGGAGACCCGTCGTGACCCCCACGCCCAGCCCCGAGGTCGGCGGTGCGATCACCGCCCTCGTCCAGGGACGACACCAGCAGCCGCACGACCTCCTCGGCCAGCACCTCGAGCCCGGTGGGCTGCGGATCCGGGTGCTGAAGCCGCTGGCCCAGTCGGTGCGGGTGCGCTTCGAGGACGGCACCGAGCTGGAGCTGGCGCACGAGGCCGAGGGCGTGTGGACCGCGGTGCGCGCCGACGCGACCCGCACCATGGACTACCGCCTGCTCGTGGCGTGGGCCGACGGCATCGAGCACCTGCAGGACGACCCCTACCGGTTCGCGCCGACCCTCGGCGAGGTCGACCTGCACCTGGTCAACGAGGGCCGCCACGAGCAGCTGTGGACCGTGCTCGGGGCGCGGCTGCACGAGTACCCCGGCCCGATGGGGAACGTTCGCGGCGTGGCGTTCGCGGTGTGGGCGCCGCGGGCCAAGGCCGTGCGGGTCATCGGCGACTTCAACGACTGGGACGGCCGCATCCACCCGATGCGGCTGATCGGCTCCTCCGGGGTGTGGGAGCTGTTCGTGCCCGAGGTGGGGGTCGGCAACATCTACAAGTACGAGATCCGCGGCGCCGACGACGTGGTGCGCACCAAGGCCGACCCGATGGCGCGACGCACCGAGACCCCGCCCAACACCGGCTCGGTCGTCGACCACTCCCACCACGAGTGGGCCGACACGACGTGGATGGACGAGCGCACCGGCCGTGACCCGCACGACGGCCCGATGAGCGTCTACGAGGTGCACCTCGGCTCCTGGCGGCAGGGCATGTCGTACCGCGACCTGGCCGAGCACCTCGTCAACTACGTCGCCGACCTCGGCTTCACGCACGTCGAGCTGCTGCCGGTGATGGAGCACCCGTACGGCCCCTCGTGGGGTTACCAGGTCACCGGCTACTACGCGCCGACCGCGCGCTTCGGCACCCCCGACGACTTCAAGTACCTCGTCGACCGGCTGCACCAGGCCGGCATCGGCGTCATCCTCGACTGGGTGCCCGGGCACTTCCCGCGCGACGCGTTCGCGCTGGCCCGCTTCGACGGCCTGCCGCTCTACGAGCACCCCGACCCGCGCCGTGGCGACCAGCCCGACTGGGGCACCCACGTGTTCGACTTCGGGCGGCTCGAGGTGCGCAACTTCCTGGTCGCCAACGCGCTGTACTGGCTCGAGGAGTTCCACGTCGACGGGCTGCGCGTCGACGCCGTCGCCTCGATGCTCTACCTCGACTACTCGCGCAAGGACGGCGAGTGGATCCCCAACGTGCACGGCGGCCGCGAGCACCTCGAGGCCATCGGCCTGCTCCAGGAGGCGAACGCGACGTCGTACAAGCGCGTGCCCGGCATCGTCACCATCGCCGAGGAGTCGACCTCGTGGCCGGGGGTCACCAAGGAGACCTCGAGCGGCGGGCTCGGCTTCGGGCTGAAGTGGAACATGGGCTGGATGAACGACACCCTCCGTTACCTCAAGGAGGAGCCGATCCACCGGCAGTACCACCACAACCTGCTCACCTTCTCGCTGATGTACGCCTTCAGCGAGAACTACCTGCTGCCGATCAGCCACGACGAGGTCGTGCACGGCAAGGGCTCGCTGCTCACCAAGATCCCCGGGTCGCGCGAGGACCAGCTGGCGACGCTGCGCGCGTTCCTCGCCTACATGTGGAGCCACCCCGGCAAGCAGCTGCTCTTCATGGGCTGCGAGTTCGCCCAGCCCGGCGAGTGGGCCGACGGCCGCTCGCTCGACTGGTGGCTGCTCGACCACGCCGCGCACTACCGGGTGCACGCCCTGGTCAAGGAGCTCAACGGGCTGTACCGCGAGCACCCCGCGATGTGGGAGCTCGACTCGCAGCCGGCCGGCTTCCGCTGGCTCGACGCCGACGACAACACCGGCAACGTGCTGTCCTACCTGCGCTTCGCCCAGCCCGACCAGCAGGGCGACGTGCTCGCCACGGTGGTCAACTACAGCGGCGACGACAAGGCGTGGGTGCGCGTCGGGGTCCCCCGGGGCGGTCGCTGGGAGGTCGTGCTCGACACCAGTGGGTTCGACGAGGGCAGCAGCCCGAGCCAGGCCGGAGCGGTGCTGGATGCCGAGGCGTCACCCTGGCACGACCAGCCGTACTCCGTGACGGTGCGGGTCGCCGCGCTCGCCACGCTCTACCTGGCGCCCGCGGCGATCTGACGACGGCCCGGATGCCGGGTGCGCGGGGTGCGCACCCGGCATCCAGACCCTGCCGTCCCGGAATCGACCAAAAGGTCACAGGAGGGACGGCACCGGGTCTGCCCGGGCGTCCCTGCCGTGACCTATTGGTCGATCTTGGTACGGGGAGGGGTCAGATGAAGAGCAGCTGGGCGCCCTCGGTGAGCTCGATGAAGTCGCTCGCCGAGATGATCGCCTCGACCCCTTCGTAGAGGTCGTCCTCGGTCAGGTGGTTCATGTCCGCCGACATCCGGCAGGCCCACAGGTGGGCTCCGGACTCCGAGAGCAGCTCGAGGAACTCGGGCACCTCGGGCACGTCCTGCTCGGCGATCTGCTTCTTGAGCATCGCGGTCGCCGCGGCCGTCGCGCCGGGCAGGGCGCCGAGCATGTGGTGGATGCCCATGCCGCTGTGGCCCGGCGGGTGCATCGCGGTGTTGCCGACGAACGAGAACTTCAGGTCGCCCATCGTCGCCTTGTTGATCATGTCGAAGCCCCAGAAGGTGAAGAACAGGTGGGTCTCGACGCCCTCTCCCAGGGCGGCGTTGGCGAGGATCAGGCCGGGGTAGGCCATGTCGAGGCTGCCCTTGGAGCAGATGATGGCCAGCTTGCGGCCCGAACTGCTCGGGTTGTCGAACGACGGGACGATCATCGGCGCCTCAACGGGCGTGGCGGGCACGGCATCCGGCGCGGTCTGGGTGGTGGTCATGGCTCAGACACATCCCTTCGGCTTCGGCAGCCCGGAGACGTAGGCCATCTTCTTGGCCGGCTTGACCGGGAAGAGCGCGAACAGCGCCTTGACCGGCGTGCCGGTCTGGGTCGACACGCGACGCAGCGTCGCGGTCTCGCCCTGCACGGCGTAGTCGTCGCGCAGGAAGCGGATGAGGGTCCAGTGCGCGTCGGTGAGCTCGAGCCCGATGGCCCTGGCCAGCTCGGGGGCGAGCGAGTCGTCCCACTGGTCGGGCTGGGTGAGGAAGCCCTCCTCGTTCACGTCGACCTGGTGGCCGGCGATGGTGGTGGTGGTCATGATGGTTCGAATCTCCTCGTTCCGGTGGTGGCGGTGGTCGGGGCTCAGGCGGGGTTCTTGCCGGTCATCGACATGTCGGCCGGCAGGCCGATCGGTCGACCGGGGAGCAGGGCGTTCCAGTAGACGTACCGGAAGGCGAGCTTGCCGAGGTGGTTGGCGTGCGACTCCCCGAGCAGCTTCATCGGTCCGACCTTCGGGAAGGGGAAGTGGCCGGTCAGTGGCTGGGTGTCGTAGTTGAAGTCCAGGAGGAGTGCCTTCTGGTGCCCCGACTCGACGAAGCAGTTGGCGTGCCCGTCGAAAGAGTGGGTCATCGGCTTGCCGGCGGCCAGCTCAAGGAAGTTCTCGACGAAGACCTCGACCGAGAAGTGCGCGACCGAGCCGGCCTTCGAGGTGGGCAGGTTGCCGGCGTCGCCGAGCGCCCAGATCTCCGGGTGGGCGGTCGAGCGCATCGTGTGCTTGTCGACCGGCACGTAGTTGAGCTCGTCGCCCAGGCCCGAGCGGGCGACGAAGTCGGCGCCCATGTTGAGCGGGATGGTCACGAGCAGGTCGTAGGCGACCTCGCGCTCGTCGTAGGAGACGATCACCTTCCGGTCCTGGTCGATCCGCTCGATCATGAAGTCGGGCTCGACCGTCACGCCCTTCTCCTCCAGCATCGACCCGAGTGCCTGGCTCGCGACCGGCTTGGTGAACGCGCCGTCGAGCGGGGTGACGTAGACGATCTCGGTGCGGTCACGCAGGCCGCGCCGGGTGAGGAAGTCGTCGGCCAGGAAGGTGAACTCCAGGGGCGCGACCGGACACTTGATCGGCATCTCGGTGATGTGCACGACGAGGCGTCCGCCACTGAACCCGGCGAGCTGGTCATGCAGCGCCAGCGCGCCCTCGTAGGTGTAGAACTCGCCGATCTCCTGGTGCCACTGCGGGCCGAGCGTGCCGGGCACCTGGTCGGGACGCGGCGTGGTGCCGGTGGCGATGACGAGCTGGTCGTAGGGCAGGTCGCGGCCGCCGGCCAGGTGCACGACCCGGGCGTCGGCGTCGACCCGGTCGACCTCGGCGAGCACGAGCTCGATCCCCGAGTTGATGAAGGGGTGCTTCTCGCGACGGACCTGCTCGGGGCTGTTGGTGCCGAAGGCCATGAACAGGTAACCCGGCTGGTAGTCGTGGATGTCGTCGCGGTCGACGACGGTGATGCTCCACTCGGTGGTGGGCAGGGCACGGCGGAGCTTGTTGACGACCATGGTGCCGGCCGTGCCCGCGCCGAGCACCACGAGGTTCTTCGTTGTGGTGGTCATGCCTCGACGATACCCCTGCGGGTATCCACAACTACAGAGCGTAGGAGACGCTTCGTTTGTGATCTCCCCAACACGCCGAACTGTCGTGCAGACCCCCGCTCTGCAAGGATCGGTGCATGAACGCGCCCCGTGCCGGACAGCTCGCCCAACCCTCCGACCTCGTCGACGTCGCGGCCCTCGTGACGGCCTACTACACGCGGCAACCCGACCCTGAGAACGTCGACGAGCAGGTCGCCTTCGGCACCTCGGGGCACCGCGGCTCCAGCCTGAGGACGTCGTTCAACGAAGCGCACATCCTGGCCACGACGCAGGCGATCTGCGAGTACCGGCGCGAGCAGGGCTTCGACGGGCCGCTGTTCATCGGGCGCGACACCCACGGCCTGTCCGAGCCGGCCTGGGCCACCGCACTCGAGGTGCTGGTCGCCAACGACGTCACGGTGCTCGTCGACTCGCGCGACCGCTACACCCCCACCCCCGCGGTGTCGCACGCCATCCTCACCGCCAACCGGGGCAAGGTCACCGGGGTCGACGGGATGCCGGCGCACGCCGGCCTCGCAGACGGCATCGTCGTCACGCCCTCGCACAACCCGCCGAGCGACGGCGGCTTCAAGTACAACCCGCCGCACGGCGGGCCCGCCGACTCCGATGCCACCAAGGTGATCGCCGCGCGGGCCAACGAGCTGATCCGCGCCGGGCTCGAGGGCGTCAAGCGGGTGCCGTTCGCGCGGGCGCGTGCCGCGGCATCCGGCTACGACTTCCTGGGCACCTACGTCGACGACCTGCCCCACGTGCTCGACATCGACGCGATCCGCGGGTCCGGCCTGCGCATCGGCGCCGATCCGCTCGGCGGGGCGTCGGTCGACTACTGGGGCGCCATCGGCGAGCGGCACGGCCTCGACCTCACCGTGGTCAACCCCCTCGTCGACGCCACCTGGCGGTTCATGACGCTCGACTGGGACGGCAAGATCCGGATGGACTGCTCCTCACCGTCGGCGATGGCCAGCCTGATCGCCCAGCGCGACGTCTACGACATCGCCACCGGCAACGACGCGGATGCCGACCGGCACGGCATCGTGACCCCGGATGCCGGACTGCTCAACCCCAACCACTACCTCGCCGTCGCGATCCAGTACCTCTACGGCGGTGCGCGACCCCAGTGGCGCGACGACGGCTTCATCGGCAAGACGCTGGTGTCGAGCTCGATGATCGACCGGGTCGCCGACGACCTGGGCCGCCGGCTGGTCGAGGTGCCGGTCGGCTTCAAGTGGTTCGTGCCGGGGCTGCTCGACGGGTCCGGCCCGTTCGGTGGCGAGGAGTCGGCGGGCGCGTCGTTCCTGCGGCACGACGGGTCGGTGTGGACCACCGACAAGGACGGCATCCTGCTGGCCCTGCTCGGTTCGGAGATCCAGGCGCGCACCGGCAAGAGCCCGAGCGAGCACTACCGATCCCTCGTCGAGCGGCACGGCGAGCCCGCCTACGCCCGCATCGACGCGGCTGCCACGCGCGAGGAGAAGGCCAAGCTGGGCGCCCTGTCCCCCGACGACGTCTCGGCGCAGTCGCTGGCCGGCGAGCCGATCACCGCCAAGCTCACCGAGGCACCCGGCAACGGCGCCGCCATCGGTGGCCTCAAGGTGGTCACCGAGTCGGCCTGGTTCGCCGCCCGGCCCAGCGGTACCGAGGACGTCTACAAGATCTACGCCGAGTCCTTCCGCGGGCCCGACCACCTCGCCCAGGTGCAGGCCGAGGCCAAGGAGGTCGTCGCGGCCGCCCTCGGGACCTGAGCGGCGGGGGGTCCGGACGCCGATCCCGGAGCCGAGAGGACGTGCTGCTCACGCCTCGACGCTGCTGATCCCCTGCTCAGCAGCGCCGAACAGCCCTGCTGAGGACTGGAGCAGCAGCGTCGAACAGCCCTGCTGAGGACTGGAGCAGCAGCGCCGAACAACCCTGCTGAGGACTTGAGCAGCAGCGTCGAACAGCCCTGCTGAGGACTGGAGCAGCAGCGCCGAACAGCCCTGCTGAGCGCTGGCGCAGCACGGTCGAGGGCGGAATCACCCTTCTCCTACCGCGTCCGGATCGGGCTCCACCGGCGCCGACACCGCCTCCCGCTCCAGTTCTTCCCAGAACGCCGACCACCAGCTCCGCATGGTGTAGCTCCAGTTCGGTGCCATCGGGTTGGGTTTGTCGCGGTACCGAAGCCACCAGTGCAGGGGCAGGTGGTCGAGGACCTCCTGGTCCAGGTGAGCGGGCAGGTGACGAAAGGCCCGGTCTGCGATGTGCTCGGGTGGTTCGTCCACGTCCGCCCACTCCTCGGGATGGGTCACCACCACGACGAGCCGGAAGCCCATGCCGCGCAGCACGCCGTCAACCCGGCCCAGAGCCGGCGAGACGTGCCCGCTCTCCCACCGGCCGACGGTCGCCCGATCCCAGCCCAGTGCCTGCGCCAGTTCGCGCTGGCTCAGGCGCAGTCTCCGACGCGTCAGACGGAAGGCGACTCCGACGGCATCCTCGGGGTCGTGGTACGGCGTGAGGTCCATACCGTCAGCAGACCGGCAGCGAGCCACCGGCACCACTCCACCGCCTCGCCTGTGGACACCCGCCGACGGGCGACCGCCCCTGTGGACCATCCAGGGCGAAGAACACGCCGCCGGGCCCTTCGGCCCGGCGACGCGTTCCACGCGGTCGACCGGCTCAGCGCGCCCGCACCCTCGAGGAGAAGGTGCCACCGGCCCCGTCGTCCCAGCCGACCAGCACGGCGGCCCGGCCCACGATCACCCGATCGAGCGGCACGCGCACGGTGGCCGGGCCGGACCGGGTGCGCGCCACGCGGGTGACGACCTCACCGGCCACCCCGTCGGCGTCGACGACGACCACGTGGGCGGTGCCGGCATCCTGCACCCGCAACCGCACCTGGGCGGCACCGCGGCGCAGCGTCGCCCGCTCGGCCCAGCCGCGCTCCCCGGGTCGCGAGGCCGGCATACCCGCCAGTGCGACGTTGGTGCGCACCGCCTGCTCGATCGACTGCGGCGAGTCGAGCGAGGAGAGCGCCTCGGTCGGGATGACCGGCGCCGCGGGTGTCGTCGGCCGGCCGGCCGGCGGCTGGTAGCCGTCGAGCACGGCCCGGCCCCAGCGGTACGGGTCGCCCTGCACGCCGCCCCACACCGACCAGCCGATGCGGGTCTGGCCGGTCTTGTCCTGGGTGTCGGAGTCGTACGGGAGGATGTTCAGCCCCATCCGCTGCGGGTCGACCGCGCTCGGCAGCAGCGCCATCGGGATCGCCGTCTCCACGGTGTAGCCCGTGTACGGCTCGGTGACCTTCGCGGCCACCGTCATGCCGGGCGCCGTCGTCGGGCCGTCACCCTGGTGGGCGTCGGCGTCGCGCAGGTAGCAGGGCCCACCCTCGGCCGTCCACGGCAGGATCGCCGCCTTGAAGGTGGTCGAGGTGTTCTCCGACGTGCCCCGCGGGTCGATCGCGATCTCCACCGAGTCGGTGCGCCAGTGCCGCTTGCAGTCGGATGCCGCCAGCGCCGTGCCCTTGACGTCGTCGGTGACCGTGACCGCGACGTAGAGGGTGTCGTCGCGCCAGGCGAGGCGCGCGGTCGCGGAGCAGTCGGCGGCCGAGTCACAGGCCGTGCCCTCCCACCGGCGCGAGACGTCGATGACGGCACCGGGGTACTCGCCGTCGGCAACGACACCGTCGACGTCGGGCGCGGCAGACGCCTGCCCCACCACGGTCGTCGGCACGAGCTCGAACGCCTGCTCGGTGCGGCCGGTGCCCGCGGAGCTCGTGGTGGCGATGGAGTAGAGGTAGTCACCCGCCACCCCGCCGTCGACCGAGGTCTTCAGCGTGGGGTCGGTGTTGACGACCGCGAACCGCACCGTCGCGGTGGCCCCGGGCGCAAGCGGTCCGTAGGGCGCCGACGCAGGCGTCATCGTGAAGCCGGCCGGCGGGCTGGGAGTCACCGTGCCCGACTGGGTCGCGGCGCCGTGGTTGGTCACCACGACGTCGACCGTGCGCGTGCCGCCCGACGGGAGCGTGAGCACCGGCCGGACGATGTCGGCCAGGGCGTCGGCCCCGACGTCGCGGGCCCACGAGCGGAACTGGGCCACCTGCGGCAGCAGCTGCTGGGTGGCGGTGACCGCGGGGCTGACGAGCACCGGCTCGTCCTGGTAGCCCGTGCCGGCGCGCGTCGTCACGAAGGCCTTCAGCCGCACCGGCGAGCCGACCGCTGCATCGACGGGTGGGGTGACGGTGAACCTGGCCCGGGCGTGCTCACCGGCCCGCAGGCCGCCGAGCCGTCCGCTGCCCCTGACGCTCCAGCCGCTCGGCACCTCCAGCCGAGCCCGGGACTTCCCGAGGGCAGTCCGGTGCGGCGCGGTGGCTGCCACCGTCACGGTGAACGGCGTGCCGGGGAGAGCGCGGTAGCGGTCGGCCTCGACCGTCATCCCGCTGCCCAGCGGCAGGCCGCCCACCACCCGCACGAGGGACCCGTCCAGGGCGGCGTGCTCGGTGTACGCCGCGGGGGTGCCCCACTGCGGCAATGGTGTTCGCGACTCGACGAGGGTGAGGTAGTCACAGCCCAGGGCGTTGGGGTCGGTGGAGACATCCGGGAAGCCGGCCCACCCCTGCGAGGCGTACTCACGCTGGGCGTCGCGCTCGACCGCGGCCCAGCTGCGACCGCCGGGTGCCGTGGCGCCGGACCAGACGCCGTACACCGTCTGGCTCGGGTCGGCAGCCGCGAAGCGCTGCGCGCACTGTGGGCCGTTGGCCGGCGTGCCGTTCGCGGTGCGCATCAGCACCCGGTCGGGCGCGAACGGCCGCAGCCCCTCCCGGGTGATCTGCTCCGGGAACCGGCGTGGGTCACCGGCCGCGTCGTAGGCCTCGATGGCGATGCGCGCGGCCTCCTGGTGGTTGCCGTGCTGGCCGGGCGAGGGGGCCGGGTTCATCGTGACCACGACCTCGGGCCGGGTCTGCCGCAGGATGCGCACCGCCTTGCCCAGCGCCTCCTCATGGTCCCAGACCTGCGCGGTCAGTGGTTCGGACACGGTGTAGTAGAAGTCGACCTCGTCGAGGTTGTAGACGTCGGTGATCCCCGCCTTCGCGACCGCGGCGCGCTCCTCCCGCTCACGGATCAGCCCCAGCGCCGGCCCCTCTTGCGGACCGACGGCGTTGCCGCCGCCCTCCCCCCGGGTGATGGTGATGACCCCCGTGCGGACGCCGTGGTCGGCTCCCCACTGCCCGAACGTCGACAAGGTCCCCGCCTCGTCGTCCGGGTGGGCCCCGATGAAGATGGCGTCGAGGTCGGCCGGGCGACCCGCCGACGTCGTCGCGTCCGGTGGTCGCGGCCCCTTGCCTCCCGGCGGCGCCGCACTGGCCCCGATCGGGGCCAGGGTCAGGGCGAGGGCCAGCGCCCCTGCGCCGGCCACAGTCGTGCGGATGGAGATACGTGCCATGACAACTCCCCTTGCTGCTGGACGTGCGCCCGTTCGACCACGAGTCCCCAGGTCCGCGCGGGCGCCGTCGCGGACCGGCGTGGTCAGTCCTTGACGGCCCCCTCGAGCATCCCGGCGATGAAGTGGCGCTGCAGGAAGAGGTAGACCACGACCACCGGCAGGGCGACGATCGTGGCGCCGGCGGCCAGCAGCGCGGTGCCCTGGGTGTACTGGCCGGAGAAGAATCCCAGCCCGAGCGGCGCGGTGCGCAGCGCCTCGTTGGTCGGCACCATGACCAGCGGGATGAGGAACTCGTTCCACGTCCACATGAAGGTGAGCACGACCAGGGTGACGATGGCCGGGCGCGCCACGGGCACGAGGATCAGCCACAGCACCCGCCCGGTCGTGGCCCCGTCGAGCCTGGCGGCCTCGACGAGCGAGCGCGACTGCGCCCGGAAGGCGGCCCGCATCCAGAAGGTGCCGAACGCCACGGACTGCGCGACCTGCGGCAGGGCGATCGCCCAGAAGGTGTCGGTGAGCCCGACCGCGCGCAGGTCGAAGAAGAGCGGGACGACGATGGCCTCGGCCGGCATCATGATGCCGACGAGCATCAGGTAGAAGATCGCGTCGGCACCGCGAAAGCGCATGGTGCCCAGGGCGAAGCCGGCGAGCACCGACAGCACGGCACTCACCGACACCACGAAGGCCGAGACCATGACGCTCGTGCGCAGGTAGCCGCCGAACCGGCCGATGTCCCACGCCTGGGCCAGGTTGGCGAGCCCACCAGGAGCATCGCCCTCGGGCTGCAGCCCGGCGACGACGATGCCGATGATCGGCCAGATCGCGAAGAGGGCGAACGCCAGCAGGATGACGTAGTTGGCGTTCCGCTCCGTGGTCGAGACCCGCATCAGTCGGTCGCCCTGTCCGCCACCCGGGTGATGCCGACGCTGATCGCGAAGATGACGACGGTGAGGCAGACCCCGATCGCGCAGGCGAGGCCGACCTGCCCCAGCTCGAACGCCTGCCGGTAGACCTCGTAGCTCGGCACCGTGGTCTGGTGGCCCGGCCCGCCCGCGGTCGTCAGGTAGATCAGGTCGAAGGTCTTCAGGGCCGCGATGACGGTGAGGGTCAGAGCCACCGCGATCTCACCGCGCACCGAGGGCAGGGTCACGGCGAGGAACTCGCGCACCGGCCCGGCCCCGTCGAGGCGCGCCGCCTCGTACAGGTCTCGCGAGATGCGGCCCATCCCGGCGAGCAGGAGCACGGTGACCAGACCGCTCTCGAACCAGGTTCCGACCAGGCCCACGGCCGGGAGCGCGAAGGCGTACTCGCCGAGCCACCCCCGGGTCCACGACTCGAGGCCGACCGCGGAGAGCACCGCGTTGATGGTGCCGTCAGGGGCGTAGATCCGGCGCCATGCGACGGCGATGACGACCATGGCGACGACCTGGGGCAGGAACACCACGGTGCGGAAGAAGGACAGGCCACGCACCCGGGCGCGGTGCAGGATCGAGGCCAGCACCAGGCCGATGCCGAGGGGCAGCACGGCGAAGAACACCATGAGCACCAGGGCGTGGCCGAAGGCGGCCCGCAGCCGCTGGTCGGTGAGCACCTCGGTGTAGTTGCCCAGCCCCACCCAGGTGCCCAGGGTCAGCCCGTCCCAGTCGTAGAGCGAGAGGTAGACGGCCTTGAGCAGCGGGTACAGCGCGAACACGGCGTAGACGAGGAACCCGGGGAGCACGTAGAGGTAGCCGACCCGGCGCGGCTCGCCGGGCGGGCCGCCGGCCGACCGGGCCGGGCGCCCCCCTCGTGCGGGCGCGCTCGGCGGCTCGGTGGGCGGCGCGGCGGTGGCGGTGCGCGCCATCACTGGCCGGTGAAGTCGCCGTAGTCCTTCTGCAGCGCCTCGAGGGCCTGCTGCGGGGTGACCTTCTTCGCGAGGAGGTCCTGCAGCGTGGCGCCCAGCGTGTCGCCCATCGTGGGCGTCGCCCAGTCGAGGTAGGGCATCAGCCCGTTGGCCGTCGACACGGTGCCGAAGGCGGTGAAGACGTCCTTGCCGAGGGCGTCGGGTGCGCTCTGCTGCTCGGTCTCGACGACCGGCAGGTTGCCGTTCTCGGCCAGCACCTTCATCGCCTCCGGGCTGGTGATGAAGTTGACGTAGGCCGCCGCGGCGTCCTTGTTCTTGGAGGTGTTGGTGATCGCGAAGGGCAGCCCGGAGCCCCCGGTGGTCACCGGGCTCCCGCCGGCCTCCGGGGCGGGGGGCACCATGAACTTGACGTCGCCCTTCATCGCCGACGACAGGTCGGCCTGCAGCCACGAGCCGGCGATGAGGAACACCCCGGTGCCCTTGCTGAAGCCCTGCCAGGCCGGGTCGTAGTCCTGGCCGTTGAACCCCTTGGAGAAGTAGCCCTTGTCGACCCAGTCGACGAGGGTCTGCGCCGCCTTCGTGTTCTCCGGTGTCGTCCAGGAGCCGCCGGGCTGGCCGAAGCCGAGTGTGCGGATGTCGTCGGGCTTGGCGTAGCGGCCCTGCACGACGCCGAAGACGTGCCCGGCGGGCCACTTCTCGAGGTTGCCCAGCACGAGCGGCACCTCACCCTTGGACTTCGCGGTGGCGAGGGCGGCGTCGAAGTCGGCCCAGGTGGTCGGCGGGTTGATGCCGAGCGTCTTGAGCTTCGCCGCGTTGTAGAAGATGCCGACGACCTCACCGACCTGCGGCATGCCGAACAGCGACCCGGAGCCGAACGTCTTCCCGTCGGGTGAGTACGAGGCCACGGCCCGCACCGACTCGGGGTAGCGCTTGTCCCAGCCGTAGGCCGTGGCATACGGGTCGAGGTTGACCAGCTGCCCCGCCTTGACGAACTCGCCCATCTGGGAGCGGGTGTTGTTGGCCTGCACGACGTCCGGGGCGTCGGCGCCGCTGAGGGCCAGCCGCAGCGTCTTGACGAGGTCGTCGAACGAGCGCGAGACCCGCTTGATGGTGATGTTCGGGTACTTCTCGTGGAACTGCGCGTTGAGCGTCGACATCTGCTTCTCCTGGCCCCCGCGCACCTCCTGGTCCCAGACGGTGAGGGTGACGTCGCCGAGCGAGGCGGCATCGGTCTTCACCGACGACGGGGCCGGCGCCGACGACGAGGCCGACGAGTCGGAGCCGCCGGGCGCGCAGGCGGCCAGGACGAGGCCCGCACCGAGCGCGGTGACGGCGGCCGCAGCGGCCCGGAGGGTGCGAGTGCGTGACATGGATGGTTCCCCCAGTGGTTGGCGCCCGCAGTGCGGGCGGAGTCGGTTCTAGACGTCGGAGAGCTTGGCGATCGTCGCGGCAGCGCGGCGCACGGCACCGCTGGGCACGTCGGCGACGAGGTCGTCGAGGAAGGCGAAACGGCGCTGGACGGAGCGCGCGGCGGCGTTGGTCGTCGGTTGCTCGCGCACCCGGTGCCACCAGTCAGCGATGTCGCCCCAGCCGGGCGCGGCGAGGGAGCCGCCGAACTCCTGCACCGCGAGGCTGGAGCACAGCGTCGCGAAGTTCATCCGGTCGAGGAGTGGCCAGCCGGCCAGCGTGCCGACGATCACGCCGGCGTCGAACACGTCGCCCGCCCCGGTGGCGTCGATGGCGTCGACCCGCAACGCGGGCACCGACGCCTCCTCGCCCGTCGCGGAGTCGATGGCCAGGGCGCCGTCCCGGCCGATGGTGACCACGGCCAGGGGCACCAGGTCCGCGAGGGCGTACAGGGCGTCGTGCGGTGAGTCGGTGCGGGTGTACGCCATCGCCTCGACGGCGTTGGGCAGGAACGCGTGGCAGAAGGACAGCTGGTCGAGCACGATCGGCGACCAGGCGCCGGTGGGGTCCCAGCCCACGTCGGCGAAGAGCAGCGACCCGGCAGCCTGCGCCTGCTCGGCCCACGCCCGCTCAGGATGACCGACGCCCAGCGGCTTGTGCCCGTCGAGGTCGATGAGCACCGCGCGGGCGACGGGCGCGCTGCCGAGCATCGTCGTCGCGTCCTCGGGTGCGTCGTGCCCATGGGTGATCATCGTGCGGTCGCCGTCGAGCGACACCGAGATGGTCACCGGCGTGTGCCAGTGCGGGTAGCGCCGCGACATCGAGAGGTCGACGCGCTCCTGGTCCTGCAGCACCCGCCAGCAGAAGTCGCCGTAGTCGTCGTCACCGAAGGCCGCCCCCAGCGAGGTGCGCAACCCGAGCCGCGAGGACGCCACCGCGAGGTTGGCGATGCCACCGGGGCACGACCCCATCCCGTCGGCCCAGACCTCCGTGCCGGGGCGCGGCAGCTCGTGCAGCCCGGTGAACACGATGTCGAGGAACACCATGCCCTGCACGAACACGTCGACCTCGCAGTCGCCCGCTCGCCGTACGGCGGCCAGCGGGTCGAAGGTGTTCGGCATCAGGCCATGGTGGCCCCGGTAGGGGTGCCGTGCAAGGCGAGGGTGCGCGGAAATGCTCGCTCGGTGCCCTTTCTCCGCACGGACCCGGCGCCACATGGCTGGTTCTGCGCGCGGTTGGTAGCGTGACCGGCGTGAAGGTGCAGCGCCACACCGAGATCGTGGCTCGCGTCCGCGCCGACGGCACGGTGTCGGTCGCCGACCTCTCCACCGCTCTCGATGTCAGTGCCTCCACCATCCGGCGCGACCTGCACCAGCTCGACCGGGCGGGCGTGCTCACCCGGGTGCACGGTGGCGCCGCCCTGGCGGCCGCCCTGGTCGACGGGCCTGACAGCGGCCGCCCGTTCGACGACGTGGCCAAGGCGCACACCCCGGAGAAGTCGGCGGTGGCGGTGGCCGCCGCGGCACGCGTCCGCGACGGCGAGGTGGTCGCGCTGGACATCGGCACCACCACCGCCCTGCTCGCCCGCGAGCTGCGCGGCCGTGCCGTCACCGTCGTCACCAACAGCCTCGCCGTGCTCGACGAGCTGCGCCACGACGACGCGGTCGAGCTGATCCTCCTCGGCGGCCTGGTGCGGCGGTCCTACCACTCGCTCGTCGGGGTGCTCACCGAGGATGCCGTGGCCCAGGTCGGCGTCGACCGCGCCTTCCTCGGCACGAGCGGCATCGGACCGGGCGGGCACGTCATGGACACCACGTTCGTCGAGGTCCCGGTCAAGCGGGCCCTCATCGCGGCGGCGCGCGAGGTGGTCGTCGTCGCCGACGGCCACAAGATCCCCGGATCGGGCACGATGCGGGTCTGCGTCGGCGACGACGTCGACGTGCTGGTGACCACCGGCGGTGCCGACCCGGCGATCCTCGAGCAGTGCCGGGCGCACGGCATCGAGGTGGTGCTCGGATGAGGCTGGCGATCCTCGGCGGCGGGGGCTTCCGGGTGCCCCTGGTCTACGGTGCCCTGCTGCGCGACCACTCCCCCGGCCGGGTCACCGAGGTCGTGCTCCACGACACGGATGCCGGTCGCCTCGCCGCCGTCGCCCTGGTGCTGGAGCAGCTCGGCGTCGAGCACGCCGACCCCCCGCGGGTGGCGACCACCGACGACCTCGACACGGCCCTGCGTGGTGCCGACTTCGTCTTCTCGGCGATCCGGGTCGGCGGGCTGGTCGGTCGCACCCGTGACGAGCGCGTCGCCCTCGACCTCGGGGTGCTCGGGCAGGAGACCACCGGCCCCGGGGGCCTGGCCTATGCGTTGCGCACCGTGCCCGTCGCCCTCGACATCGCCGAACGCACCCGTCGGCTCGCCCCCGACGCGTGGTTCATCAACTTCACCAACCCGGCAGGCATCGTGACCGAGGCGATGCAGTCGGTGCTCGGTGACCGCGTCATCGGCATCTGCGACTCGCCGATCGCGTTGGCGCGCAGGGCGATCGGCGCGCTCGGCCTCGACCCGGCATCCACCGAGATCGACTACGTGGGCCTGAACCACCTCGGCTGGCTGCGCGCCCTGCGGGTCGACGGCGTCGACCACCTGCCCCGGCTGTTGGCCGACCCGCACGCCCTGCTCCGGCTCGAGGAGGGGCGGCTGTTCGGCCCGGAGTGGCTGCACACCCTGGGGTCGCTGCCCAACGAGTACCTCTTCTACTACTACTTCACCCGCGAGGCGGTGGCCGGCATCCTCGACGCCGGCCAGACCCGCGGGGAGTTCCTCCTGCACCAGCAGTCGGCCTTCTACGACGCCGTTGCGCGCCACCCCGGCAGCGCGGCCGCGCAGTGGCACCTGGTGCGCGCCCAGCGCGACGCCACCTACATGCGCGAGGCGCGGGCGCAGGGCGAGGAGCGCGACGAGGCCGACGTCGCGGGTGGTGGTTACGAGGGCGTGGCGCTGGCCATCATGGCGGCGATCAGCCGGGGCGAGGCATCGACCATGATCCTGAACATCCGCGGCGGCGGAGCGGTCGCCGGGCTGCCCGACGACGCGGTGGTCGAGATCCCGTGCCGGGTCGACCGCGACGGCCCGCACGCCGCCGACCTGCCGCCGGTCGAGGGGCACCAGCTCGGCCTGATGCAGCAGGTCAAGGCCGTGGAGCGCGACGGTCATCGAGGCGGCCGGCACCGGGTCGGCCGAGGCCGCGCTGCGCGCGTTCGCCCTGCACCCCCTCGTCGACTCGGTCGGCACGGCGCGACGGCTGCTCGCCGGCTACCGCGCCGCATCCCCGGAGGTCGACGCCCTGCTGTCCTGAGCGGCGGGGTCGCCCGACGCAACGGGTCAGTCGACCGAGCGGATGCGGCGCACGAGCACCGAGCCGAGCACGCTGACGGCGGCGGCGAGCAGGTACAGGCCCGGGTAGCCCAGACCCAGCCCGAGCACGGCCGCGGCCAGCACGGGGGCGAGCACCTGGGGCAGGGCGTTGGCGATGTTGATGACGCCGAGGTCCTTGGCCCGGTCGGCCGCACCGGGGAGCACCTGCGTGATCAGCGCGAAGTCGACCGCGGTGTAGGCGCCGAAGCCGATGCCGAGCACCACGGCGCCCAGGTAGGCCGCCGGCATCGTGTGCACGAAGGCGAACAGCGTCAGCGCCGCCGCGGCGATCAGGCCCGACCAGATGACGAGCGGCTTGCGCCGGCCGATCCGGTCCGACCACCAGCCGCCCACCAGCGCCGTGACCACCGTGACCAGTCCGTAGACCGCGGTGAGCGTGAACACCGCGTCCTCGGCGGCGTCGTCGCTCAGGTTCACCTCGTCCTTGAGGTAGAAGAGCAGGTAGAGGATGAGGATCGAGTTGCCCAGGTTCATCAGGAAGCGGGTCAGCCAGGCCCAGCCGAAGTCGGGGTGCTGGCGCGGCGACACCCAGAAGCTGCGCAGGAACTGCCCCCACCGGAACTCCGGGCGCAGTTCGCGCGGCAGCGGGATGTCGCGCGAGCTCAGGGCGTACGGCAGCGTCGTCGCCACGAGCACCACCGCGATGGTGAGGTAGCCGGCCGCGATGCTGCCCGTCGCCGCCGCGATCCCGGACCCCACGATGACCCCGGCGGTCTGGGCGATCGCGAGCACGCCGCCCACCACCCCGCGCTCGCTGGTCGGCACCTGGTCGGGCACCGTCGCGGTGATGGCGGCGAGCATCGCGTTCAGCGACGCCTGCGCGAGCGCCCAGGCGAGCACCAACCGCCAGACCGAGTCGGCACCGGCCAGCAGCAGCATCGCCACGGCGCCGCCGGAGGCACCCCCGAGCACCCACGGCAGCCGGCGCCCCATGCGCAGCGTGGTGCGGTCGGAGAAGGCACCCCACACCGGGTTGAGCAGCGTCGACACCAGCGCGCCGACCCCCGTCACGAGCGACAGCACGCCGGCCTTGTGGTCGGGCGAGATCGCCTCGGACTGCTGGGCGAGCAGCACCTGGATGGGGCCGAAGAAGCCCGACCACAGCCCGATGCTCGCCAGCACCAGCCAGGTGACCCACAGCCGAGACGCCCGCTCGGTCGGCTCCTGCAGCGCGCGGTCGAGCGGGTGGGCGGGGGTCGTCACAAGCTGCCTTGATGGGGGGCGCGCCGGCGGCGGTGGGCCGCGATGACGTCGGAGTACCAGCCGTAGGACCGCTTCGGGGTGCGCACCTGGGTGTCGAAGTCGACGTGCACCAACCCGAAGCGCTGGGTGAAGCCGTGCGCCCACTCGAAGTTGTCGAGCAGCGACCAGCAGTAGTAGCCGCGCACGTCGACACCCCGTCGGGCCGCCTCGGCCACCGCCCGCAGGTGGGCGTCCAGGTAGTCGATGCGCGGCTGGTCGTCGACCACGCCGTCGGCATCGGGCCCCATCCCGTAGGACGCGCCGTTCTCGGTGATGACGATCGGCGGGATGCCGGGGTAGCGCTCCGCCATCCCCACCAGGAGGTCGGTCATGCCACTCGGGATGACGGGCCAGTCGAAGTCGGTCGTCGGGTAGCCCTCGATGTCGTGGTACTCGAAGGGCAGCGCCGCGCCGTCCCCGGGCGCACTGACGCCGATCGGGTTGTAGTAGTTGACCCCGTAGAAGTCGAGCGGTGCCGAGATGAGGGCCAGGTCGTCGGCGACCGGGCCCGGCATCATGTCGCCGAACGGGTCGGGGTAGGTGCCGAGCAGCACCGGGTCGGCGAACAGTCGGTTCCACAGGGTGTCGACGAAGCCGGCCGCTGCCTGGTCGGCCTCGCTGTCGGTGGTCGGCCACACGGTGATGTGGTTGGTGGCCGTGCCGACCTGCCCGTCTGTGCCCGCTCGCAGCGCCTGCACCGCCAGCCCGTGGCCGAGCAGCAGGTGGTGGGCCACCGGCAGGGCGCCGAACAGCAGCCCGCGGGCGGGGGCGAGCTCCTCCTGGGCGTAACCGAGCAGGGTGGTGACGTTCGGCTCGTTCACCGGGCACCACTGGGCCACCCGGTCACCCAGCCGCTCGGCGACGATCGCCGCGTACTCGCCGAAGCGCAAGGCGGTGTCGCGCTCGAGCCAGCCCCCGGCATCCTCGAGGGGTTGGGGCAGGTCCCAGTGGTAGAGGGTCGCCATCGGTGCGATGCCGGCCTCGAGCAGGCCGTCGAGCAGCCGGTCGTAGAAGGCCAGGCCGCGCTCGTTGGCCGGGCCGCTGCCGTCGGGCTGCACGCGGGGCCACGCGATGGAGAAGCGGTAGCCGTCGACGCCGAGCCGGGTCATCAGCGCGACGTCCTCGGGCCAGCGGTGGTAGTGGTCGCACGCGACGTCGCCGGTGCTGCCGTCGACGACCCGGCCCGGCTGGGCGGTGAAGGTGTCCCAGATGCTCGGACCCCGGCCGTCCTCGTGCACCGCGCCCTCGATCTGGTACGACGCCGTGCTCGTGCCGAAGCGGAAGCCGGGCGGGAGCCCCAGGTCGTGACCGCCCTCGCCGTTGCTGCTCACCGTTGCGCTCCTGTCCCGGCGCCACACCCGCGCGCCCTCGAACGGGCCGGAGTGCCTCCGGCCCGTTCGGATCATTGCGCACCGGGTGGCTACCCCGCGCCGGTAACGGTGGAACTCCCCGGCGCGCCCACCCGGGCGCACGGGCTCAGCCGGTGACCGCCTCGGCGCCTCGGACATGGCGCTCGTCGCTGACCCACAACCCGAGCAGGCCGCCGAAGTGCGCCTCGAACCGCTCCCACTCGTGGGGCGGGTAGGTCTGCTGGATCGTGGAGTGCAGCAGCGACGCGAAGTCAGGGCCGTCGATCCACTCGAGCACCATCTCGTCGACGTGCGGCAGGGAGGTCTCGCAGAACGAGCGGTAGCGCTCGTTCTCGAAGTAGTCGTCGGCCAGGGCCTGGTAGGCCGCGAGCTTGCCCCGGTAGTCGAGCACCGGGTCGTCGGCCACCGCGAACCACGGCCCGGTGTCGACCTGGGTGCGCGGCGCGCGGCCGGTCACGACGCAGTAGGCGGTCCAGCGCAGCAGCGCCTTCATGGCCCAGGGGAAGTAGTAGTGCAGCGAGGTCACCGCGACGTCGGGGCAGGCGTTGGCGTAGTCGATCGGGTAGACCACGCCGTCCTTCACGAGCATCTCGCAGGAGTTGAACTCCCAGCGGAAGAACGCGTTCACGGTCTGCGAGATGGTGATCGCCTCGCGGCCGGTCTGCTCCGACAGGAACCCGTGCGACACGGAGTACCGCTCGTGCATCGGCTCCTCGGGCCGGAACTTCATCACCATCGTCTCGGGCCCGATGGTGAGCGAGCGGGCGAAGTGCTCGTAGTCGGGCACCGACGCCTGCAGGTGCATCAGCATCTCGCCCGAGTCGTCGTAGGACCGGTGCAGGTCGGCTCGGTCGCGCACCTGCGAGACCCCGCGCCATCCACCGCCGTCGAAGGGCTTCATGTAGAGCGGGTAGCCCAGCGGCTCGGCCACCGAGTCGAGGTCGAAGCCGCGGTTGTAGCGCGCCGACGTGTAGGCCCAGCGGGCGTTGTCGACCGGGTGCTTGTAGGGCACCAGCACCGTCTCGGGCACGTTCATGCCGAGGCGCATCATCGCGCAGTAGGCCGAGTGCTTCTCCATCGACTGGAAGGTGAACGGGCTGTTGAGCAGGTAGACGTCGTCCATCAGCGCGACCTTCTTCAGCCACTCGCGCGGGTGGTAGTACCAGTGCGCGAGCCGGTCGATGACCAGCTCGTGGCGGGCCGTGTCGCGCAGGTTGAACGGCTCGATGGTCAGCCGCTCCGTGGTGATGGTGTGCTGGCCGCCGTTCGGCGCGCGCAGCACGCCGAGCCGTCGGGCGAGCGCCTCGAAGGCGGTCGGCCAGTCCTCCTCGGCGCCGAGCAGCAGCCCGACCAGGTGGTCGGTCGTGGGGGCCATGCGGTCTCCTTCTCTCTCGGGGTTGCGGGTCGGACGGGTCAGACGAACCGGGGCAGGTGGTGCGCGAGCTGGCGGTGCCACCAGGGCCAGTCATGGGCGCTGTCGAAGCCCCACACGTCGAGCTCGTGACGAATCCCTTTGTCCTGCAACAGCTGTGCAAATGCCTTGGTTGACGGTAGCGCGCGGGTGGGCGACACCTCGAAGGCACCCTGCCCCACCACCAGCAGCACCGAGACCCGCTGACGCACCCAGTCGAGGTGGCCGCCCTCCATGTTGGCGACGTATGCCGAGGGGTTGGCGAAGTAGGTCGCGTCGCCGAGGTCCCCCCATCCGTTCCAGGAGGCGGGGTCGTAGTTGCCCGACAGCCCGATGGCGAGCGGGGCGACGTCGGCGCGCTGGAAGGTGAGGTGCACGGCGTGGTAGGCGCCGAGCGAGACCCCGACGGTGATGACCCGCTGGTCCCAGCCCACCTGGTCGAGGACCCAGGGCAGCACCACGTCGGAGAGCCAGGCGGTGTAGCTCTGGCCGCGCCGGGCCCGCTCCTCGGTGGGCAGGTCGCTGTCGGACCACGACCAGCCGTCGAGCGAGTCGACGCAGAACAGGCTCATCCGGCCGGCGTCGATGAGGTGCCGCACGGCGTCGACGGTGCCGTTGTGCTCGGCATCGCGGGCCGACCCGGCCTCGGAGGGGAAGATCAGCACCGGCCGCCCCCACGTGCCGTGGCGGACGACCTCGAGGTCGGCATCGTGCCCCGGCACCCGCAGTCGCACGCTCGTGGTCTCCATGCGACCCCACCCTGCCGGTCGGCATCCTGGCTCGCAACCACCGCCCGTCCCTGCCCCACTTTTCCTGCCGCCAGCCGCGCGGAACGGGGCCGACGCGGCGTGTTGCTCGGCTCCTCCCCTACGACGTCGGGGAGGCCCAGACGCGGCTCAGCACCTCGGTGAGGCCGGGGTCGAGGGCGTCGCGCCACGCGGTGTAGTTGTGCAGGTCGGCCACCTCACGCAGGGTGACGTCGTGGCCGGCACGGCGCAGCGCGGCGGCCATGTCGCGGTTGTTGGCCGCGTTCTCCTCGAGGGCCCCGCAGGACATGCCGACCACCAGCGGGTGCTCGGTGTGCCGCATGTCGAGCACGCTCTGCACCAGGCGCGAGATCCGCCCGAAGTAGCGGTAGCCGCTCTCGGAGTCGTCGTGGCGCACCTGGAAGAACGACCCCGACTGGGCGTAGACGCCGCCGACCCGCGGCGCCGCCAGCAGGCCGAGCAGCAGGGCGGTGAGACCGCCGAGGCTGGCGCCCACGATGACGACCGGCTCGCGCACGGCATAGGTCTCCCCCAGCCGGTCCAGGCCGGCCTCGGCGATCGTGCGCAGGTAGCGCGGCGACCCGGAGTACCACGCGTCGCGCATCACGGGGTGCGCGAGCGCCACCCGGTGCGGCGGCAGCCGACCGGCGGCGATGAGCGCCCCGCAGTAGGCCGTGATGCCGGCGAGCTGGTCGTACTCGGCACCGTCGTGCACCAGCAGCAGCGGCGCAGGGTCGTCGTCGGCGAGGTCGAGCGGGCTCCACACCGTGACGGGCACCTCGTCGGCCGTCTCGCCGGTCAGCGACAGGTCCTCCAGCCGCCCCTCGACGGCCGGCGCGGACAGCCACCACGGCGGGGCGTAACCCGGCAGCTCGAGCACCGACCGGTCACCGAAAGCGGTGCCCACGCTTCGGGGGTTGGCCGGGTCGAGCACCACCTCGACGTCGTCGCCGCGCGCCACCGCGAAGCGGTACTCGAGACGCTGCAGGGCCGGGCGCGGCACGTCGAGCACCCACCCGCCGCCCTCGCGCCCGAACTCGCGCCGCCCGCCCACGACGCGGTCGCACTCCAACGCCACGCCGGTGACGTCGGGATCGGCGAGGTCGAGGCGGAACCGGACGTGGTCGTCGAGGAGCTTGGGGCCCACCGGGTCAGAAGAGCGCGCTCATCAGGGCCTGGCGGCCCTTGCGCACCCGCTCGTCGGCGCTGCCGACGACCGAGAACAGCTCGAGCAGGTGGGTGCGGGCCCGGTTGCGCTCGTCGCCGGAGGTGCCGCGCACGAGGTCGAGCAGGCGGGCGAAGGCGTCCTCGACGTGGCCACCGAGCAGGTCGAGGTCGGCCACCAGGATGCCGGCCTCGACGTCGGTGGGGTCGGCCGCGGCCGCCGCGCGGGCCTCGGCGAGGTCGACGCCCGCGGTGCGCTGCATGAGCCGCACCTGGGCCAGGCCGATCTCGGCGTCGGTGTCCTTGGGGTCCTGCGCCAGCGCCTGCTGGTAGGCCGCGACCGCGGCATCGAGGTCACCGCGCTCGATGGCCTCGAACGCCTCCTCGTGCAGCGGCGGCAGGGGCGTGTCCTCGTCGTCGGAGCCCTCGACGGCCTCGAGCTGCACCCGGCCGGTGATGCCGTTCTGCACCGCGGCCTGCAGCAGCTGGTCGAACACCGCCCGGACCTCGTCCTCGGGCACGATGCCCGGGAAGAGCGGCACGGGCTGGCCCTGGAGCAGCCCGAAGGTGGCCGGCACGCTGGGCTGGCCGAACGCCTGCTCGAGCAGCGGCTGGAACACCGTGAGCAGCTGCGGCGAGGTGGACAGGTCGGCGCTGAGCACGAGCATGCGCCCCTCGAGCGACGTCGCGACGCGCACGACGGTGTCGAACAGCTCGCGGGTCTGCGGGTAGGCCGAGCCCCAGAGCACCAAAACGCCGGGTACCTGCAGGGTGCGGTTGAGCGCCTCCTGGAGGTTGGTGGCGTCGACCTCGACGACCAGGCCGCCGGGCACGGGGCGCTGCTGCTGGGCGGGGTCGGCGCGCAGGGTGCCGGCCGGCATCCCCGCCCCGGCGGTCGCGGCGGTGGGTGCCGTCATCCCGGCGACGGAGGACAGGTCGACGGCGCCGCGGGTGCCCGCGGGTGGGGTGGTCTCGCTCATGGTCCCGATTCTGTCAAAGGGGTGGTCGGTGGGGGCTCAGCGGGCCCGTCCCGAGACGAGCAGGTCGCTGGCGCCGATGACCTTGGCCTGGCCGGTCTTCGGCAGCACCATGACGATCGGCTCGAGGTTGTTCAGGACGAGCGACTTGGTGACCTTGGGGGCGCCGACGAGCTTCGCGTACTCGGCGGGCAGCACGAGCTCCTTGGCCCCGGGCTTCGGGGTCAGCGTGTCGGTGCGCTGCATCATCGCGAAGGTGACCGACCCGCCGTCGGCCAGGCGGAAGGTGATGGCGTTGTCGAGCCGGGCCTCGTGGGTCTGGGTGAGGGCGCCGAGCTTGCCGAGCGCCTTGGCCTGGGTGGCGGCCGCCGTCCTCAGGCCGGTCGCGAACTGGTCGTCGGTCGCCACGACCTTGGTGGCCTTGCCCTTCGGCTGGGCGATGGCTGCGGCGTAGGCCTTGAGCGCGTTGGCCGGGGAGACCGGCAGGCCGTTCTTGTCGGCGGTCTTGAGCAGCGGCGCACCGGCGAGCTTCTCGCCGAGTGCGGGGAGGTTGGAGCCGGGAAGCATCGGGGTGCTCGCCGCGATGTGGAACGGCTCGTCGGGAGTCTTCGAGGTCATGACGTGCAGCCACTGGGTGTTGGTGGCCTCGTCGAGCGTCGAGGCCAGGATGGCGCGCGGCCACTGGCGGCCCTGCGACTGGGCCACGATCGTCGGCGTCGGCTCGGGGGCGAGCTCGGTGGTCTGGTCGGTGGGCAGGGCCCGGGCGGCCTCGGCGTTGGCGAGGATCAGCGCGTCGCCGGTGAGCACCTCGGCCCGCGCGGCGGCGGCGGCCTTCGCGGCCTTGGTGTCCTTGGCGTCCTTGGGGGCAGCGGCGGCCGCGGCGTCCTTGGCCGCGAGCAGCCGGGCGGCCACGGCGGTCGCGCCCTCGGCGTCGAGCGGCGCGGCGGCGGTCTGCTCGGTGGGGGCGGCGTGCAGGCCGACCAGGGCGTCCTGGGCGTCCTGCGTGCCACAGCCGGCGAGCACGAGCGCGCCGAGCAGGGTCGTCGAGACGGCCAGCCGGCTCAGGGTGCGGGGCGTGGTCAGGGAGCGGGGAGAGGTCATGGTGGGCGGGGTCATCGGGTGACCTCCTGGGGGTCGTGGGGGTCGGTCGGGTCGGTGACGTCGGCGTCGGTGTCGGGTTCGTCCGTGGCCGGGCGGGGGCTGCGCACGGTGGTGGCGGGCAGCGGGGCCGTGGCTCCGACCCCATCCCCGGCTCCAACGGCCCGGTCGGCGCCGGAAGTTCCGGCCGGGGCGAGTGCCTCCTCCGGGGCGTCCGGGACGTCCGGGGCGTCCGGGGCGTCCGGGACGTCCGGGACGTCCGACACCGCGGGCACCGGCGGCACCGCGGCGGCACCGTGGTGCCGCCGGCGGGCGGTGAGGAGCACCACGCCCGCGACGAGCAGGAACAGCCCGATCAGCGCCGCGACGACCGCCTCGACGAACCACGACTTGTCGGTGACCTTCAGGGTCAGCGTGCTCAGCTGGCCGCCCTGGGCCTTGACCACGAGCGTCTCGGGGGCGCCGGACTGCTTCACGGTGAGCGTCACCGCGCCCTTGGCCTCGTCCTGCTGGCGCCACAGGTCGGCGGCGCCCAGCTCGGGGGCGGTGCCCGTGCCGGTGCTCGTGGTGTCGAGCGACCAGTCGCTCACCGTCACGCCGGTCACGGCCAGGTGCTTGGTGTCCCCCACGACCGCGTCGGCGTCGGAGGGGTTGGCCAGGGCCATCCACATCGAGCCCCCGGTGGTGGGGGTCGCCGTGACGACGACGTCGGAGTCGACCCGGTTGAGCACGTCGGGACCGATCAGCACAGGGTCGCCCGTGGCGGGGTGCACCTCGAACTCGGCGGTTCCGGACGTGCCCAGCTGGGCGGCGAACCAGATGCCGACGGCGGTGAGCGCCAGGCCGACGAGCGCCAGGAGCGCGCCGACGACGCGCTTCACGATGGTGGCCATGTCAGGTGGTGTCCTTGCTGTCTGCGGAGCGTCCCGGAGGCGGGTCGGGGCGGCGGGCTGGCCATCCACCATGACAAACCAGACCCCGTACCCACAAATCCCGGCCCAATATCACGTGACGCGCACCACGTCGCGGCGGGGGGTCCACGAGGGGTGGGCCGCGCCCCGAGTACCGTGTCACGGCATCCCTCACCGTCGCCTCATGTCAGCGGGGAGTGACCTTGAGACTCACTGACGAGTTCGAGACTGCGTGAGGCGGACTGCCACTTGAAGCGGCGGAGAATGTTCGGTGGATCTCGAGACGAGCTGGTGCGCTACCGCCGCAGTTCCGTGCGTTTCGCCGGGACGTCGCTCCTTGAGGTTCCTGGGTTCATGGCCGCTGGAAGACTCGACGTCGTGATCACGGAGCTGCTACCACCGAACACAGGTCGGGCGTTCGAAGCGATGCGCGAGCTGCGCGTCGGGCTCACCTCGTGCGAGGACTTCGTTCACCACGTGGACCACGAGAACCTGGCGTGGGGTCGTCATCTCTACATCGACGACCTGTCAAACCGTGCCTGCGGCCCGGCAGCAAGGCGATGCACGCGCTCTGCTCGAGCGGCTCCGCGTCGAGGCTGAGCGGCGGGCGACTCCGACTGAGATCAAGAGCAAGCCGGTGATGACAACGCCCCGTGGGGCGCCGGCGAGGGGCCCTGTTGCCACCATCGCGGCGCCTGGCAGGCCAGTGGGGAGGATGGCCCGGAAGATCAGGGACTGGTGGCGAAGCTCATCGTGTACGGGACCTGCCCCCCGCGTGCGGTGAAGGTGACGAACCGTTCGTTGACGCCCTGAGACCACGCAATCGGGTCTGCGTCAAAGGTCAGGTCGAGGGTGACCTGGAGAGTCAGTTCGCCGCCCGGGCCGGGTTGCGCTCCCGTCACCTGGGTGACCTTGCCACTGGCGAGCTTCGGCGCATCAGCGTCGATCGAGACTTGCTGGTCGGCGCTCAGGTACGCCTGACTCGCTGACGTCGGCCCGTCGGTGCTCCAGGCGTCAAGGTAGGACTGCAGCTCTGCAACTGCGTCGCCCTGGGACAGGGAGGGGGCGGCCGTCGGTGAGCCCGGGGCGCTCGTGGACGCAGTCGAGCCGACGGAGGATGGGGCCCGTGCGGGCTCGTCCCCAGCGCACCCGGCGAGGGCGAAGCTGAACGCGAGGGTGGCGAGGGAAAGGACCAATCGGGCCTGTCGGGCCATGGTTGACCGTATCGCGCGGCGACCCGGCCCATCTGGGAAGTCCCCTCACGTCGAGATGACTGGGCCGGCGCCCGGCCCGGCGCGGCGAAATTCGACGTGGCACTGTCCCGGCGCGCACCCACGCCCGGCAGGGCCGGCCGGGGTGACCGTGGGAGAACCTTGGCTCCTCGCCAGGGTTCGACCCTGTCGGCGGCCTACGCGGGCGGTTCCTGCACAGGCAAATGACCTTCGGCCGTTACGGCAGGTCGCAGTGGAGCTGCTCGAGCAGCGCCTTGTCCTTGTCTGTGTTGGGGGTGACCCACGCCCTGTCATACAGCACCGTCAGCTGTACGTCCTTGGGCCCGCCCACGGTCACGATGTACGCCTTCTGCGGCCCGCTGGTCAGCTCCACGTCCGTGCCGCGCTCCACGCCACCGGCGACGGTTTCGGCATCGACCTCGTACCCGGCCGCGGCCAGGCACCGACCCAGCGACTGCCCGGTCATCCGCTGCGCCGCCAGGGCCATGCCTGCTGCCCGCTGCTCCTCCTGGGTGGGCGGGCTCGAGCACGCCCCCACCGCCAGGACCGACACGGTTGTCGCGGCCATGGCCAATGGGGTGCGCACCCGGTGAACGTAGCAACGTGCCGGCTCCCGCGCCCACCGGATCACCACGCCGAGGGCAAGCGCTCATCGGCAGCAGCCCTTGCCCTACCCGCGGCCAGTTCCGACGTCTCTACGGCCCTTGGCGCAGGAGTCCGTGCCGCTTGTGGGTCTCGCAAGTTACCTTGGAGGTGCTCGAGGATCCGATCCCTGCACGGTCGGCTCTCAAGCACGGTCTGGGCACGGAGGACATCCTCCGCGCCTACCGCAACCCCATCCGAGTGTGGGATCTCGGTGATGGGTTCACGATGATGCTCGGCCCGAACGCAGCCGCCATCATCCTCGAAGTCGGCTACGTCGAGGGCGATACAGCAGTGGTGATCATCCACGCCTTGCGCGCCCGGAAGAGACTCCTTCAGTGATGCCAGATGCCTAGAACTGTTGACGAGATCCTCAAGCATGCCGACGAGCTCGCCGCTCGCTTCGAGGACTACGAGCCAGCGCCCGGCGACGAGCAGGACGCCCGGGCCGTGGCGCTGCTACGTGTGGCGGTCCGCGAGCGCTCCGCTGGCCGAACAGCACGTCATCGACGCGATCCGGGCGGCCCGCACCTCGGGAATGTCCTGGTCAGCGATCGGGGCGTTCGTGGGCACCAGTGGCGAAGCCGCCCGGCAGCGGTACGCCGACAAGGTGGCCTGACTCGCTCTGCGGAAGCGCCCTGCAGGCGGAATGAGCGTGCAGGCGGTGTGACCTACTGCGGGGTCGTCGCTGAAGCGCCGGGAGGCTGAACGGCGGCGGCGCGGTGCCGGTTGATGACGTGGGTCGCGAGCTTCAGCACCAGGCTTGCGACGAGGGAGAGCAGGAGAGCGCTCAGCGCCAAAGCGGTGACGAACCACAGCATGAACGATCTCAGGACGCCCGGGAGGTCCCCGCCCTCTGGCCGGCCGGCATCCGCACCGGCGCCCCGTCGTCGTCGACGACGTCGGTGAACTCCATCGGCAGCCCGGCCGCGAGCTGGAACCGCCGGTGGTCCATCGCCTGCACGTGCACGTGCGGCTCGCTGGTGTTGCCCGAGTTGCCGCACTCGCCGATCACGTCGCCGGCACTCACCCGGTCGCCCACCGCGACCCGGACCGACCCGCGGCGCAGGTGGGCGAGGGCGACGTAACGGCTGGGGGCGACCTCGAGCACCACGTGGTTGCCGAGGATCCGCCCGGTCAGCTCGAGCACGAACCCCTCGAGCACCATCAGGCCGACGCCGGGCCACGAGGTGCGCGCGCCGTGGTCGGGCCGGGTCGAGCACGCCGCGACGACCACCCCGTCGGCCGGCGCCAGCACCGGCTGGCCGAACCCCGGGTAGGCCTCGGGTGGGCGGGTGGGCGGCCCGCCCCACCCGAGCTGGGGCGACCACTCGCCGGCCGGGACATGAACGAGGTCGACCGCGTAGGTCTGCCCGTAGGCGTGCAGCCCATGGCTGGGCACCTTTGTCGCCGGGCTGTTGACCGCTACCCAGCGCCCCCGCACCGGGTAGCGCAACAGGGTTGGCGGCGCGGTCACCGTGCCGAGGCGGAGGTAGCCGGCGAAGCCGACGAGCATCAGGAACACCGCTCCCCAGCTCAGCCACGCCGCCAGGCTCGCGACAGACGTCACGAACAGCAGGAGCAGGCCGGCGAAACAGAGCGGGATCCGCACCCGGGCCAGCGCCACCGCCCACCCCGGCCCCGCCGCACCCTCGCCCGACACCCCGTCCGTTCGCAGCTCCATGCCCTCCGACCCTACGACGGCTCACTCACGTTCGGAGGATGCGCGTGCTCGTCTCCGGCGGTGCCGCTCACATCGGCTCCCACACCGTCGTCCAGCTCGCAGGGGCCGGCCATGAAGTCGTCTTCGTCGACTTGCAGTGTGACACCTCGCAGATACGTCTCCGCGGCACAGGAGGACGCAGGGAACCAGGCTCAGCGAGTGCCTGACGACCAGGACTACGCGGACCTCGGCGACTTGCTTGCTCAGCCCAGGCAATGGAGTGATGCAGAAGCCGCTCGGGCGCGGCTACTAGACGAGCGCACACACGCTGACATCTACCAGCAGTCCATCACCAACCGTCTTGGATCAGCCGAGACGTAGCAACAACCGACCCGACATGCATTCCGCACCCAGCCCGAGTCGCCGTCGCGAGGCGCCCTGAAGTCGTCTCGCGGCGGCCAAGACGCCGACGTCGCGTCTGAGCGCCGCCAGTTCCTTCACCGCAGGGCGGCAAATCCGGCAACGCCTTCCGCTGATGAGCCGTCGTGGCAGCGTGTGGTCTACGCCGAAGTCGTTCACCTTCCCGCCGGGCTCGATCACGATCCGTGAGTCACGGCGCGAGTGCCTCGTCGATTCGTCGGCTCCATGGATGCCGGCCGGGAAGCGGTCGCCGATGCGTCTCTGACGCTCACCCGTCCTGTGGGTTGGGCCTCGATCGGCGCCAGGCCTGCCACGCGCCGGTGGACCAGAGCGCCCAGGCGACCAGGACGGGCTGGAAGACCAGGCGCAGAGCGCGTGCCGGGTCGCTGTCGAGCCCGAAGGCGTCGGTGTGCGTGAGGTACTGCGAGATGTTGCCCGGGAACACCGCGACGAAGAACGTCGCAACAACCCAGCCGACGAGTGGTCGGAACCGGCGGGGCGCCACTGCCACAGCGGCACCGAGCACGAGCTCCACGACACCTGACGCGACCACGACGACATCGGGGTCTACCGGAATCCAGGGCGGGACCTGTGCCTGGAACTCCTCACGTAGCGAGGTCAGATGGCCCACGCCCGCGCCCACCAGAAGTGCCGCCAAGGCGAGCCGGCCCAGGACGCGGACCGCGGAGTCCGCGGAGGTGGTCGTCACGGATGCCATTGTGCGCCGCGGTCCGGGCGGGTGCCGCACCGCCGGGTATGACGCGGACACCCCTATGGCAGGAAGAACCGGCCAGTTGCCGCGAGCAGCAGGCACGGTTGGCGGCGTGGTCGGACGTCCTCGTCGCTGCGGTCGGGTGGAGGGTCGGATGCGGTCGCGCTCAGCTGGGCGCCGGGCGCTCGGCGTCGGCCGGGAGGTCCGCGATGCCGGTTGCGGTCACCAGGCGCAGTCGCTGCACGTCGACGCTCGTGACGTAGTCGTCGACGCGGTCGAGGAAGTATCGGGTCGTGGTCTGCGACTCGTGCTCGGCGAGGGCATCTTCGTTGGTGTAGAGCTCGTAGAAGATGCGGACGTCGGGCTCACCAGCGAGCGCGTGCACCGCGTACGCCAACGTGCCGGGCTCGTGGGCGGCGATGCCTGCCACCGTGTCGCGCATCAACGCGTCGAACGCCTCGGCTCGCCCGGGCCTGAGCGCGAACCGGACCACCAAGCCGAACTGGGACATCTGCTCCTCCTCGGTACGAGCCGACCCTCCCACGTCGGGGAGTCCGGCACGATCAGAATGGCGGCCGCCGCGCCGTCCAAGCCGGCGCCCCGCGAGGACGAACATCCCCGGCGAGGACCGAGGTCGGCAGTCGCGCGGGCCGCGGCCCTCAGGTTCGGCACGCCGAAGCGCACCTACGTTCAGCCGTCCAAGGCAACTCCCGCCTAGCATCGCCCCGCTACCTCGGCGTCGTGGGCGAGGCGACACAAAGGAGATGGCATCCGTGATTCGCGCCGTCTACTGCCTGGTCGGTGTCTGCGCTTTGGCGTGGGGGCCCATCTTCGCTGGGCAGCGGATGCACCTGCCCCCTGGTGGCTGCTCCTTGTCGCCGGGTTGGCGGCCTTGGCAGCCTTCGCGCACGCGTTGCTCCTGGTCCTCGGCCGTCGGTTCCGCGGTCCACGACTTGGCGTCCTTGATTCGCTGGGTCGTCCCACGCCGTTCTGGCTTGTCGCGGGCGTTGTCGTAGCCCTGTTGGGGTGGGTGTTGATCGTGGCTGGGCTCGCCGAGACTGACCGTGTGCTGCTGCTTGATGGAGGTCCTTCATGTCCCACAGGTTGACAGCTCAATGCCCCGCTCGAGGCGTCTCACAATCGACCGCCCAGCCAGGCACTCGTCGCGAAGTCGTGCCCCGCTGACACCTCAGTCGTCGAAGTCGCGCGCCCCCACCCGCACCTCGCGCAGCAGGCCGAACAGGGCCGCGTGCTGCTCCTCGTCGAGCATCGCCAGGCCGAAGTCGACGGCCTCGAGGTCGGCGGTGACGGCCTCCATCGCCGCGCGCCCGGCATCCGTGATCACCGCGAGGGCACCGCGCCGGTCGGTGGGGTTGGGCACCCGCTCGACGAAGCCTTGGGCGGCCAGCCGCTGCACGATGTTGGTGGCGCTGGTCGGGTGCACCATCAGCCGCTCACCGATGCGCGACATCGACAGCCGGCCCTCCCGGCTGAAGGCCAGCAGCACCAGCGCCTCGTACCGGGCGAAGGTGAGCCCGTGCCGGCCCGCGATGCCGTCGAACTGGCCGAGCAGCAGCTGCTGCACTCGCATCACCGAGGTGGCGGTCGCCATCGACACCGAGCGCGAGTCCTCGCCCCAGCGGTCGCGCCACAGCTCGCTCGCCCGGGCGATCGGGTCGAACGGCAGGCGCACCGGCTGGCTCACACCCCGCACGGTAGTCGAGCCGGCCGGCCCGTCACCGGGCGCCGGGTCACGCCGAGACGGTGGCGGCGACCACCGCGTCGAGCCGGTCGAGGGAGGCCGCCACGTGGGGCACCTGCAGCGGGTCGGGTGCGATGAGGGCCTCGGTGCGCTGCTGCGAGGTCCGGCCGTAGAGCAGGCTCGTGGCGGCCCGGAACCGCAGCCAGCGCGGGTCGTCGCCGCACTCCCCGCCTGCCAGCACGGCCAGCCCGTGCTCCTCCAGCAGCCAGGTGGTCAGGTCGGCACCACCCCGGATGCCGTGTGCCGCCAGCCGCTCCCGGTGCCGCTCGAAGTCGGGGTAGACGTAGAAGGCGCCGTCCGGCGCCACGTCGAGGGTGCCGTGGCGCGCGAAGACGTCGTGCACCACCACGGCTACGGCACCGTGCAGGCGGTTGGAGGCGTACTGGGAGACCCGGAACGGCAGCACCAAGGAGAGGAGGCGCACCGTCTCCTCGAGCTGGGGGGCCAGGCCGTGCCGCTGGGCGATCCGGTGCAGCTGGGCCGGACCCCTGGCGACGTAGCGTGGCGGGTCTTCCTCGGGCGGTAGAGCCACCAGAGCGATCTGCCTCACGGCCGTACGATATAACGGACGCGTGGACTCGCCCCTGAGGCGCGCCCCGGCGGCTGCCCGGCGTGCGCGCAGCACCGTGGCCGCGCTGGGGGCTCGCTCCGCGGCGCGGCTGTCGCGCCTGGCCGACTACGGCGACGGCACGGCGATCGGTGGGCGGGTGGCGATGACCATCGACCCCGGCGCCATCTCCCGTCTCTCGCAGGGCATTCCGACGGCGTTGGTGAGCGCCACGAACGGCAAGAGCACCGCGGCGACGATGCTGTCGGCCGCCCTGTCGACGGCGGGCCCGGTCGCCTTCAACTCCGGTGGGTCCAATATGCGAGAAGGTGTGGCCATGGCGCTGTCGCAGACCCGCGCGGCCACCCGGGCGGTGCTCGAGGTCGACGAGATGGTGCTCGGTCCGGTCGCTCGTGAGACCGGGGCCTCGTGGGTCGTGCTGATGAACGCCTCGCGGGAGTACACCCGCGGCGTGTCCCTCGAGCGCACCCTCGAGCACTGGGCGACCACCCTGGCCGACCCCGACCTGTCCTTCACCGTCGTGGCCAACGCAGACGACCCGGTCATCACCGCCATGGCGATGCCCCTGCGCGCCGTCGGGCGCGTGGTCTGGGTCGCCGGCGGGATGGAGTGGCGCCGCGACTCGGTGCTCTGCCGCGAGTGTGGATCGCGCATCGAGTGGCCCGGCGAGCACGACCCCGCCTGGGCGTGCACCGGGTGCGACCTGGCCCGACCCGCGCCCGACTGGTTCGTCGAGGCCGGCCTGCTGCACGGGCCGGCCAGAGCACCGGTACCCCTCACGATGACCCTGCCCGGCCGGTGGCTCACCTCGAACGCCTCGTTCGCCGTGGCGACGGCGGCGACCATGGGTGTGCCCGTGGAGGTTGCCGCGCGGGCGGTGGCCGAGGTGACCGACGTCGACGGCCGCTACCGGGCGATCGACGTGGCCGGCCGCTCGGTGCGGCTCTTCCTCGTCAAGAACCCCGCGAGCTGGATGGAGGCGGTCTCGCTGGCCGGCGACGCGGAGGGCTCCATCGTCCTGGACATGGAGACCTTCTCGATGCGCGACATGACGCCCGGCTGGGACGTCGACCTGTCGGTGCTCGCCGGCTCCACCGTGGTGACCACCGGCCAGCGCCGCCTCGACGCGGCCGTACTGCTCGAGACCGCCGGGGTGGCGCACACGGTGGTCGCCGACCCGGCCGACGCCATCGCTGCGGTACCGCCGGGCCCCGTGCACGTCATCGCCAACTACACGGCGTTCAAGGACCTGCGCCGGAGGCTGACCGCGTGAGCGCACTGCACGTCGCCGTGCTGCACCCGCTGGCCACCGCGGCGCAGGGCGACGAGGGGAACGCCAGGGTGCTGGTCCGCAGGGCGGCCCTGCGCGGCATCGCGACCACGGTGAGCACCGTGCACGACGGTGCCGTGCCCGCCGCTGACCTCTACCTCGTCGGTGGGCTCGACGACGACCGGATGCCGCTGCTCGCCCAGCGGCTGCGCGACGGCGGCCTGGCCGACCGGGTCGCGGCCGGCGCCGTGGTGCTCGCGGTCAACGCCGGCTACCAGGTGCTGGGCGCCTCCTACGCCACGCCCGACGGCACCCGCCACGAAGGGCTGGGGCTGCTCGACGTGTGGTCCTCGCACGCGCCCTCGCCGATCCTCGGGCCGGTCATCACCCGGGCGCAGCCCGACCTGGGGCTGGCCGCGCTCAGCGGCTACGAGAGCCACTCCGGCACCACCGAGGTGGGGCCCGGTGCCGAGCCGTTCACGACCCTCGAGCTGGGCCACGGCAACGACGGCAGCCGCGACGGCGCGCGGCACGGACACGTCATCGGCACCTATGTGCACGGCCCCCTGCTGGCCCGCAACGCCGACCTCGCCGACCTCCTCCTCGGGTGGGCCACCGGTGCGCCCCTCGACCCGGCACCGTCCCCCACCACGGACGCCCTGCGGAAGCAGCGCATCGCCGAGGACCGCGCCGACCCGAGCGGCTGGGGTGGCCGGCTCTACGGCAAGGCCAAGCGGCGCTCGCGGCCGTCACTGCGCCGCCGCAGCGGCTGACCCGCGGTCAGCGGTCGGCGGCCCGACCCACGGCGAGCCGGCCCGGCATCCTGCCCGAGTGTGCGAAGCCGATCGTGGGTGCGAGCGCGTCGAGCACCTGCTCCTGGTGGGCCTGGAAGGTCTCGAGCTGGATGCGAGCCGCCCTCCTCCCCTTGGGGGTCAGGTGCACCACGACGGCTCGGCGATCGGTGTCGAGCACTCCGTTCTCCCGCACGGCGAGGCCGAGAGCCTCGAGGCGCTCGAGCATGCTCGTCGTGCCGGCCGGGCTGAGCCGGAGCTCGTCGGCGAGCCAGGACGGCCGGGCCCACCCGGCGGCCAGCACCGTCACGGCGTAGCGGTCGACCTTCTCCATCTCGCCGAACCTTTGCAGCCGCGGCAGGAGGTCGTCCCCCCAGGCCCGGCCGGCCGCACTCAGCCGGTCGGCCAGCTCGAGCGCCCCCCGGCGCCGGTCCGTGGGGCGAAGCCTCTCGGGGTCGCGCCCCAGCAGCAGCATGAGCTCCTTGACCAAGGGTTCGGCCTCGGAGAAGAAGTCGCTCATCGACTGCTCGAACAGTGCGATGCAGTTCCGCCCGCGGGAGGTGAGGTGCAGTGCGGCCCGGCGCCGGTCGACCACATCGGTGCGGCGCTCGACGAGCTCGCTCGACAGCAGCCGCGCCAGCCCCCGCGACACCGTGCTGCGCGGCCGGCGCAGGGTGGCCACGAGCTCCGACGGGCTCACCCCGTGGGCCGACCCGATGACCAGGAGGAGCTGGATGTCGGCGTTGTCGGAGCCCAGGTCGCCGAGCGCCCGGTCCGCCACCTCGTCCAGCCCCAGGGAGTAGCGCTGGAGGAGGACCTCCGCACGCAGTGCCGCGGCATCCTCGTCGGTGAGGCGGAGCGGCGGCATATCCTCACCTTAGTTACTGGGGCAAGTGCTTGTTGAAGGTTGATCCGGTTTTCTGCACCGGTGCGAGGCAGAATGCACCCTAACGTGACCGTCCACCGGTCACTACCCACCCGCGGATTGCGCAAGCGCTCTCGCACTCCCTAGCGTTCGGGTCATGAGCACAGCGATGCCGGTGACCTGGTCGGAGCACGACGCGGTCCTGTTCGACCTCGACGGCGTCCTCACGCCCACCGCCGAGGTCCACATGCGCGCGTGGGCGGAGATGTTCCACGCCTTCCTGTCCGGCTGGGACGCCCCCGGCGCCGACACCTCCCCCTACACCGACGCCGACTACTTCGCCCACGTCGACGGCAAGCCCCGCTACGACGGCGTGCGCGACCTGCTGACGGCGCGCGGCATCCGCCTGCCCGAGGGCGACCCGTCCGACCCGCCCGAGGCCGACACCGTGTGCGGCCTGGGCAACCGCAAGAACGACGCCTTCAACGTGGTGCTCGAGCGCGACGGCGTGGTCGCCTACCCCGGCTCGGTCGCCCTGCTCGACACGCTGCGCGAGATGGGGATGCCGCTCGCGGTCGTCTCGTCGTCGGCCAACGCACCCGCCGTGCTCGAGGCGGCCGGCCTCGCCGACCGGTTCGTGACCGTGGTCGACGGCCGGGTCGCGACCCGGCTGGGCCTGCCGGGCAAGCCCGCCCCCGACACGTTCGTGCACGCCGCCACCGAGTGCGGCACCGTGCCGGCCCGCTCGGTGGTCGTCGAGGATGCCGTCTCCGGTGTGCGGGCGGGCGCAGCCGGCGCGTTCGCGCTCGTCATCGGCGTCGACCGCGGCGCGGGTGCCGACGTGCTCGCCGCCGCCGGGGCCGACCTCGTCGTCCCCGACCTCGGGGGCCTCGCGTGATGCGCCGCCACGCCCCGGCCGACCCGCTCGACCGCAGCCGGTTCCCGGTGGACCCCTGGCGCCTGGTCGAGTGCGACCCGGACCGGGCCGACCTCGGGGTGACCGAGACCCTGTTCACCGTGGCCAACGGCTACATCGGCCTGCGTGGCAACCCCGAGGAGGGCCGCCACGCGTTCGAGCACGGCACCTACGTCAACGGGCTGCACGAGACCTGGCCGATCCGCCACGCCGAGGCGGCCTACGGGTTCGCCCGCACCGGGCAGACCATCATCAACGCCCCCGACGCGAAGCTGATGAAGCTCTACGTCGACGACGAGCCGCTCGTCGTGGGCATGGCCGACCTCGAGCACTACCAGCGCACCCTCGACTTCCGCGACGGTGTGCTGCGGCGCTCGCTGATCTGGCGCACCCCGTCGGGGAAGCGGGTGCAGGTCGACTCCACCCGGATGGTCTCGATGACCCAGCGCCACCTGGTGCTGCTCACCCTCGAGGTGACCATGCTCTCCGGCGACGCCCCGCTGGTCGTCTCCTCACAGCTGCTCAACCGCCAGGACGGCATCGACGAGTACCACCTGCAGGCCGACACCAGCGGGGTGCACGCCGACCCGCGCAAGGCCGGTGCGTTCGAGGGGCGGGTGCTGCTGCCCCGCATCCAGATGGCCAAGGACGAGCGGATGATGCTGGGCTACCAGTGCGCCAACTCGCGGATGACGGTGGTCGTCGCGGCCGACCACGTCGTGAGCACGCCCGACCCCTACGAGGTGCTGCTGGGCGACGAGCCGGACCTCACCAAGATGGTCATCCGCACCGACGCCCGTGAGGGCAGCACGCTGCGGATCGAGAAGGCGGTGGCCTACCACACCTCTCGCGGGCTGCCCGTGCGCGAGCTGTCCGACCGCTGCCGGCGCACCCTCGACCGCACGGCCCGCTACGACCTCGACCACTGGGTGGCGGAGCAGCGTGGCTGGTACGACGCGTTCTGGGCGGCCAGCGACGTCGAGGTCGCCTCGGACGACCCGCACCACGCCGCCATCCAGCAGGCCATCCGGTTCAACCTCTTCACGCTCGCCCAGGCCAGCGGGCGGGCCGACGGGCACGGCGTCGCCGCCAAGGGGGTCACCGGCTCGGGCTACGAGGGCCACTACTTCTGGGACAGCGAGGTCTACGTCGCGCCCTTCCTCAGCTACACGCGCCCCGAGCTGGCCCGCAACCTCATGCACTTCCGCAGCCGGATGCTGCCCGCCGCGCGCGACCGGGCCCGCGAGCTGAGCCAGCGGGGCGCCCTGTTCCCATGGCGCACGATCAACGGCGAGGAGGCCTCGGCCTACTACGCGGCCGGCACCGCCCAGGTGCACATCGACGCCGACGTCGTGCACGCGCTGGTGCAGTACGTCAACGCCACGGGCGACGTGGGGTTCCTGGTGCGCGACGGGCTGGCGATCCTCGTCGAGACCGCCCGGCTCTACGCCGACCTCGGCTTCTGGCGCAGCAACGGCGAGCGGTCGTTCCACATCCACGGCGTCACCGGGCCCGACGAGTACACGACCGTCGTCAACAACAACCTGTTCACCAACGTGATGGCGCGCTACAACCTCGAGCAGGCGGTGCAGTGGGTGCGATGGACCCGCGAGCAGGAGCCCGACGAGTACGCCCGCATCGCCCAGAAGCTGTCGCTCACCGACGGCGAGGTCACCGAGTGGGCGGCCTGCGCGGCGGGCATGCACATCCCCTTCGACGAGGGCCTGCAGATCCACCCGCAGGACGACTTCTTCCTCGACCGGGAGGTGTGGGACCTCGGCCGCACCCCCGAGGAGCTGCGCCCGCTCCTGCTCCACTACCACCCGCTGGTGATCTACCGCTTCCAGGTGCTCAAGCAGGCCGATGTCGTGCTCGCCCTGTTCCTCCAGGGCAACCGCTTCACCGACCAGGAGAAGCGGCTCGACTTCGAGTACTACGACCCGATCACCACGGGCGACTCCACCCTGTCGGCCGTCGTGCAGTCGGTCATCGCGGCAGAGGTCGGCTACCACGAGGTGGCCTACGGCTACTTCCTGGACGCCCTCTTCGTCGACCTCGCGAACGCCCACGACAACACCGTCGACGGGCTGCACGTCGCCTCCACCGGCGGAGTCTGGTCGGCGCTGGTCAACGGGTTCGGCGGCATGCGCGACCACGACGGGCGGCTGTCCTTCGACCCGCGCCTGCCCGACGGCTGGCACTCGCTGACCTTCCGGGTCACCTGGCGCGGCACGCGGATGCGGGTGACCCTGACCCCGACGGCGCTGGCCTTCGACGTCGAGGCCGGTGAGCTCCCGGTGCCGGTCGACGTGCGGGGCACGACGCATGCCGTCGACGAGCGGGAGCAGGTGGTCATCGAGCTCGACGGCCACGGCCCCCGCATCCCCGGGACGCTCGGCAACCGTCCGCAGACCGGCGGCACCCGGGCCGACGGCAGCCGGATCACCGCCGGGGTGCCGTCGGCGATCCCGCTCGAGGGCGAGGAGCTCCCGGAGTCCGGGTCCGTCGACCTCAGCCCGGTCGAGCCGGCGGCGGTCGGCCCGGACTGACCCGTTCGTCCGGACTGACCGGTCGGGCTCAGCCGGCCGGCGCGGTCGGAAACCCCCGCCAGTGCTCGGCATCCACCGCCATGTCGACGGCCGCGACCGCCACGCCGTCGAAGACCAGCTCGTCCGGGCGCACCCCGGTCACGACGTAGCCGACCTTCTCGTAGGCCCGCTGGGCGCGCGGGTTGAACTCGAGCACCTCAAGGGTGATCCGGCGCAGCCCGAGCCGTCGCACCTCGGGGTCGGACAGGATCTCGACCATCACCTCGGCGTCGCCGTCGCGGAACGGGCGCACCCTGACCAGCCGCCCCTGCAGGGTGGGCTTGGTCGCGAAGTCAGGGACAGCATCCACCCCCACATCCTCCCCGAGCGGTAACGCACTCCGAGGCAACCGGCTCAGCTGAGGAAGCCGACCGGCCGTCCCCCGCGTGACCTATTGGTCGATCTGGGGACGCCACGGCGAGGGGCAGATCGACCGCCCGACGCCGTCGGCTCGGGTCGTTGCTCCGGGCTCGGGTCCGAACTCCCGTTGCGTGCCGCTGCAGCAGCACGAATCCGGAGCAACGACACACATCCGGAGCAACGACCCGGGCCGGCAACAGCACCAGGAGCGGAGGGATGCCGTAGGCGTCCCTCCGCTCCTGGTGGCAGCCCCCCGGATGTGGGTGAAAACCGTCGGGGAGACAACAGGAATCACCCACGTTCGCGCAAGCCCGGCGGAACGTGGGTGAAGATCGTCGTCCGGTCGACGGGAATCACCCACGTTCGCGGGCCTGTGGATGACGCCGATGGCCGTCTGGGGGTCTTCGCCAGGATTCGGGCATGCGTCGAAGCGCCCCTCCCCCCGCGAGCTGCGCCGTGCCGCCGTGCCAGGGGCGGCGCATGACGGGGTGCTGACCCTGGGCCGGCACGAGGGGCTCGGCTGCGACCCCGCCGGCCGAGCAGCGAAGGGTCGCGAAACGAGTGAGCACGACGGAACGGGCGAAGCGGCGGGATGCCGGGGGCGAGCCGATGGACGGATCTGGCGGCGGGTCCCACGCTCTGCGGGGGCGCGCCGAGTGCGCGCAGCGCGCGAGGTGTGGATGGTCAACGGCCGCGCACGGCATCCCACCGCGCAGCGGTCACCCACGGGGGGGCCGCCCACGGCATCCCACCGCGCAGTGGCCAGTGAAAGCGTGACCCAAGCCGGGCGTCCCCCGACTGACCTATTGGTCGATCCGGGGACACTCACCTCAGGAGAGCGAGCCGACCAGCCGGTCGGCGGCGGCATACGGGTCGGTGCGGCCGGCCACCACCTCGTCGGCCAGCGCCTCGAGCCGGCTGTCGCCGCTCAACCCGCCGACCCGGGCCCGCAGCGCCTCCAGCGCCAGCCCCTCGATCTCGCGAGACGCCCGGCGCACCCGGCGCCCCCGCAGCCCGTCGACCCCGAGCCACGCCCGGTGCGCCTCGACCGCGGCCATCAGATCGTCCACCCCGGTGCCGTCGGTGGCCACGGTGCGCACCACCGGGACCCGCCAGCCGCCAGGATCGACCCCGGCCCCGAGCTGCACCGCATGCCGCAGGTCGCGCACCGTGCGGTCGGCACCCTCGCGGTCGGCCTTGTTGACGACGAGCACGTCGGCCACCTCGAGGATGCCGGCCTTCGCCGCCTGGATGCCGTCACCCATGCCGGGCGCGAGCAGCACCAGCGTGGTGTCGGCGGTGCCGGCCACCTCGACCTCGGACTGGCCGACGCCGACCGTCTCGAGGAGCACGAGGTCGCAGCCCGCGGCGTCGAGCACCCGCAGCGCCTGGGGTGCCGCCCAGGAGAGCCCGCCGAGGTGGCCGCGTGAGGCCATCGAGCGGATGAAGACCTCGGGGTCGGCGGCGTGGTCGGACATCCGGATCCGGTCGCCGAGCAGCGCACCACCGGAGAAGGGCGAGGACGGGTCGACGGCGAGCACCCCCACCCGGTGCCCGGCCGCCCGGTGGGCCCGGATGAGCGCGTCGGTCGTCGTCGACTTGCCCACGCCCGGCGCTCCGGTGACACCGACGACGTGGGCGCGCCCGGCATCCGGCGCGAGCAGCGCCATCACCTCACGCAGCGAAGGGTGGCCGTCCTCGACGAGCGAGATGAGCCGGGCCACCGCACGCGGACGCCCCTCCCTCGCCGAGGCGACGAGGGAGGGGACGTCGACGGAGCGCGGCCCGATCGGGGTGCCCGGTCAGCCCTGCGCGGGGACCTTGACGACGAGGGCGTCGCCCTGGCCGCCACCGCCGCAGAGCGCGGCCGCGCCGACCCCACCGCCACGGCGCTGCAGCTCGAGCGCGAGGTGCAGCACGATGCGGGCGCCGGACATGCCGACCGGGTGTCCGATGGCGATGGCGCCGCCGTTGACGTTGACCTTGTCGCCGTCGAGGCCGAGCTCCTTGGTGGAGGCCAGGCCGACGGCGGCGAACGCCTCGTTGATCTCGACCAGGTCGAGGTCGGTGGGGGCGATGCCCTCGCGCTCGCAGGCCCTCGCGATGGCACGGGCCGGCTGGCTCTGCAGGGTGGAGTCGGGGCCGGCGACGACGCCGTGCGCGCCGATCTCGGCCAGCCAGGTCAGCCCGAGCGACTCGGCGCGCGACTTCTTCATGACGACCACCGCGGCCGCGCCGTCGGAGATCTGCGAGGCCGAGCCGGCTGTGATGGTGCCGTCCTTGCTGAAGGCCGGGCGCAGGCGGCCGAGCGACTCGGTGGTGGTGTCCGCGCGGATGCCCTCGTCGGTGCGGAACTCCAGGGCGTCGCCCCGGCGCTGCGGGATCGACACGGTGACGACCTCGTCGTCGAAAAGGCCGTCCTTCCAGGCGCGGGCGGCGAGCTGGTGGCTGCGGGCGGAGAAGGCGTCCTGCTCCTCACGGGTGAACGCGACGTCGCCGGTGTTCGCGGCCTCGGTGAGCAGGCCCATCGCCTGGTCGGTGAAGGCGTCCCAGAGACCGTCCTGCGCCATGTGGTCGTGCAGCGTGACGTCACCGTACTTGAAGCCGTCGCGGCTCTTCTCGAGCAGGTGCGGCGCGTTGGTCATCGACTCCTGGCCGCCGGCGACGACGACCTCGAACTCCCCGGCGCGGATCAGCTGGTCGGCGAGCGCGATGGCGTCGATGCCGCTCAGGCAGACCTTGTTGATGGTGAGCGCCGGCACGGTCATCGGGATGCCGCCCTTGGTCGCGGCCTGGCGGGCGGGGATCTGGCCCTCGCCGGCGGTGAGCACCTGGCCCATGATCACGTAGTCGACGTCCTCGGGGGCCACCCCGGCCTTGTCGAGGGCGCCCTTGATGGCGAAGCCGCCGAGGTCGGAGCCGCTGAAGCCCTTGAGGGAGCCGCTCATCCGGCCCATCGGGGTGCGGGCGCCGGCGACGATGACGGTGGGGTCGGTGGACATAGAAGGCCCTCCAGGATCGGGTTCGGGGAATCTCCCCGACTCTAGTTCCGTCCGCCCGCCCTGCCACCCCCGCACGCCGGTGACCCTCACCACCCGGCGGTCGCCCGGCGACGCCCGCGCTCCTAGGCTTGGCGCCATGAGTGCCCTGCCGACCGACCTGTTCACCGCCATCGACCACGTCGGCGTCGCCGTGCCCGACCTCGACGAGGCCATCGCGTTCTACTCCTCGACCTACGGCATGACGCTGCTGCACGAGGAGACCAACCCCGAGCAGGGCGTGCGCGAGGCGATGATGGCCGTCGGCGACTCCGGCTCGTGCATCCAGCTGCTCGCGCCCCTCACACCCGAGTCGACGATCGCGAAGTTCCTCGACCGCAGCGGCCCCGGCATCCAGCAGCTCGCCTACCGGGTCGACGACCTGGATGCCGTGAGCGCCACCCTGCGCGAGCGCGGACTGCGCCTGCTCTACCCCGAGGCCAAGCGCGGCACGAGCAACTCACGGGTCAACTTCATCCACCCCAAGGACGCGCGCGGCATCCTCGTCGAGCTCGTCGAGCCGGCCACCGACCCGGCCCACTGACCGGTCCGACTGGACGCGGTGCCGCTGCCGCTCCGGGAGGTGCGGCGGCAGTGCGCGGTGGCAAAACCCTCTGCCGGCGCCTCGACAGTGCTGCGCCGGAGCTCAGCAGTGCACCCGCCCCTCCCATGACTCGACACTGCTGCGCCGGACGCTCAGCAGTGCACCCGCCCCTCCCAAGACTCGACACTGCTGCGCCGGACCTCAGCAGTGTCGATAGTGCGGCTCAGACAGTTCTCGGGCGTGCTCGAAGGGCGTCACGGGCTGCTCGAGCGAGGCTCACCGTCGGGCTGCTCGGAGCCACCGGCCGCCACCAGCAGGGGCGCGAGCACGACCGCCACGAATGCCGGGATGACGAGCCCCGAGTCGTTGGCCAGGAAGCCCACGACGGCCATCACCACCGCACCGCGCAGCACCAGGACGCCGTCGGGCACCGGCCGCCACCGCACCCGCCAGGCGACCAGGACGAGCACCACGACGGCGACGGCGATGACGAGCAGCGGGTGCGAGCCGAGGTTGGCGACGTTCTGCGCAAGCTTGCGCCCGACCACGGCACCGGCCTCCCCCGACACCACCGACTCGACGAAGTCGCCGAGGTGGGTGCGTGACCCGGCCGGCCGCAGCCAGTCGGCCACCGCGACGAGGGCCACCAAGGCACCCGCGCCCACGACCGCCGCCAGCACCCGCCGCCAGGTCAGCCGCACCCCGGCGGCCGTTGCGACGACGAGGAGCCCACCGAGCAGCAGCCCGGGCGGCCCGCCGAAGTCGGCCCCGAGCGAGGGCAGCGCCTCGACGGCGAGGGCCGCGGCGAGCACGACCAGCGCCAGGCCCGCCGCCAGGCGACGCGAGCGCCCGGATGCCGCCACCCACTCGACGACGACCAGCACGGCGAGCCCGTAGAGCGCGAAGCTGGTGTTGCCCAGACCGTAGAACCGGCCCCCGACGACCGGGTTCTGCCCGAACACCGACCCGAGCTGCAGCCCTGACCCGGTGAGCACGTCACCGGCCAGCACCACGAGGGTGAGCACCGCCACGACGCGCAGCGCCCCCACCGAACGGGCGGCCTCCACCCGCAGCGCCACCACGGTCACCAGGGCGACGACCACGGCGAGCGCACCGACGAACAGCACCGCCGGAGAGCTCCCCCGCCACCACGGCACGAGGTTCACCACGAAGGTCGACACCGGCACGGCGGCCACTGCGACCCCCCCAGCGCGGACCCACGCCGGCACGGCATCCGGCCCGCTGCCCCGCCGCCACCAGAGCACCGTGACCGCGACCGCCCACACCGCGAAGGCGCCCGCGAGCCAGCCGGTCACCTGGGGGCTGAGCGCGCGAAGCGTCGCGGCCCGGGCCTCGAAACCGACGCGCCCGGCGACCAGGGCGGCCGCCGACTGCGACGAGGCCGCCACCGTCAGCGGGCGCCCGGTCACCTCGGCCACGCTGGCACCCACCCGGGCCAGGGCGGTGGCGGTGAGGTCCTGCAGCTGCACGACCCCCGGTTGCCGGGTCGACGTCGACTCCAGCAGCCCACGGGGGAACGACGGCCCGGCCGCCACCATGGCCCGGGGCCGCACCGGCGAGGCCCCGTCGGCCACCCCGGCGACGACCACGTCGGCCGCGGGGTCGGCCGCCCGCACCTGCGCCACGAGCGCGTCGAGCCGCTGCAGGGCCGCCTGCCGCGCCGGGCCGGGCGCCGGCAGCACGCCGCCGTCGACCAGCACCACCGGGCAGGAGAACTGCGCCGGCAGGTCGGTCCGGTGGTCGGCCACCTCGCCCGCGCGGTCGGCACCCCCGATCGCGGCGCCCGCACCGACGGTCTCCACGCAGGCGCCGGATGCCGTGACCTCCTCCCCCAGCGTGCCCGGCCGGGCGTCGTACGACCCGGCGGCCGCGGCCGCGAGGTACTCGGCCCAGCGGGGCACGCGGTCGTCGACGACAGGCGGCGGCACCCGGCACGGCCCGGCGACGTCACCGGCCCGGCGGCCGGCGCTGAGCGTCAGCCACCCGTCGACCGCGCACGAGGTGCTGCGGACCGCGCGCACCGTCATCGAGCCCAGCGCCCCCGTCCCGGTCATGGCGTCGAGGGCGGGGAGGTCACCGCCGTCGAGGTCCGACCAGGCCAGCCCGGGCGCCCCGACGACGACCAGGCGCGGGGATGCCGGGTCGACGGCCGCGCTCGCCAGCGGGGCGCCGGCGAGCAGGGCGAGCACGGCCAGTGCCGCCAGCACGGCCCATCGCCTCACGCGTGCACCAGCTCGTGCCGGGCGATGACGACCAGCGCGGCCGTCCAGGCCAGCGGCGCCACCGCGGCGGGCCGGCCGTCGAAGAGCACCTTCTCGGGAAACGACCCGGCGTCGGTGCGGTGCTCACCGAGCCAGCCGAGCAGGGCCTCGGCACGGTCCCGCTCACCGCTGGCGGCCCACGCGGCGGCGAACAGCGCCGTCTCGGGGGTCCAGCTGATGCCGTCGTCCTTCCACTGCACCCCGGGCGCCACCCCTCCGGCGGGGCGGGCCATCGCGGTCTGGGCGCGCCCCATCGCGGTCAGCACCGCGTCGTCCACCCCGGGGCCACCGATCGGCGCGGCGAGGAAGGTCACCGCGGCGTCGGCCGCCGGGTCGTCGAGCATCCGCGGGTAGCCACGCGCCCCGAACTGCTCGTGCACCTGGCCGGCCAGCGACTTGGCCGCGGCGCGGGTGCGCTCGGCCAGGGCCTGCTCGCCGACGAGCGGCAGCACCTCGGTGGCGCTGCGCAGCCCGGCGAGCACGGAGGCCGCCGTGCCGAGGGTCACCGAGCGCTCGACGAGCTCCCAGTAGTCGGACGAGGCCATCGGCAGCAGCGTGTCGGCGTCGAGCGAGGCCAGCAGCCGCTGGGTGCTGAGCAGGAACATCGGGCGCAGGGGGGTCAGCAGCTCGACGGCCCGGTCGGGGGCGGCGAGCGCGAGCTGGTGGCCACCCCACACCGACCAGGCGGACCCGTCGAGCTGGGCCACCCGGTCGTCGGGCGTGCGGCGGGTGCGCAGGTCGTAGCGTGCCTCGAACCAGCCGTCGTGGCGCTGCACCTCCTGAAGGAAGCCCAGCTGCTCGGCCGCGTGCTCGGTGTGCCCGGTGCGGGCCAGCGCGGTCGCCACGAACGACACGTCGCGCGGCCACGCGTAGCGCCATCTCTCGCTCCACCCCGCGACGCACACCGGCAGCCCCACCGACAGGGCCCGCAGGTCGAGCAGGGCCGAGCGCAGCACGTCGTCGCCCCCGTCGAGCGCCGTGCGCACCCAGGGAGCGCAGCGCTCGAGCCAGGCCTGCTCGTCCTCGACGAGCATGGTGCTCAGCGGCCGGGCGGCGAGCACGCGGGTGCCGGGCACCACGGCATCCGGGTGGCCGGTGGGCACCAGCTCGCGCACGCCGGGCGCGGAGAAGGCCACCGTCTCGCTGTACAGGGGCACCTCCGCGCGACGGATGCGGTACTCGATGCTCCACCACGCCAGCGCCCCGTAGGTGAGCACCCCACCCGTGCCGAGCACCAGCTTCCGGCGCGAGAGGGGGGTGAGGGCCACGACGAAACTGTATGCCGGACGCCTGACCGGCGTCCCGGTCGACCGTGAGCCGGATCACGTCGTGAGGGCTGTCATAGGGCCCCGTTCGCGAGTGGCGGGGAGACTAGGTTCGCCGGGCGGGCTCGCCACCGCCGATCGCACACGCCCTCACCGCTGAAGGAGCACGACCGCATGGACCAGATCCGCGAGGCCATCCTCTCCGGGGACCGCAGCATCCAGACCTATGCCGAGATCGACGTCCCGCCCACCTACCGCGCCGCCACGGTGCACAAGGACGAGGTCGAGATGTTCGCGGGGATGCCCACCCGCGACAAGGACCCCCGCCGCTCGCTGCACGTCGAGCAGGTGCCGACGCCCGAGCTGGCGCCCGGCGAGGCGCTCGTCGCCGTCATGGCCAGCGCGATCAACTACAACACCGTGTGGACCTCGATCTTCGAGCCGGTGTCGACGTTCTCCTTCCTCGAGCGCTACGGGCGCACCTCGGAGTTCGCCAAGCGCCACGACCTGCCCTACCACGTGGTCGGCTCCGACCTCGCCGGCGTCGTGCTGCGCACCGGCCCCGGCGTCACCAAGTGGAAGCCGGGCACGGAGGTCGTGGCGCACTGCCTGAGCGTCGAGCTCGAGGACGCCGAGGGCCACGACGACACGATGATGGACCCGCAGCAGCGGATCTGGGGCTTCGAGACCAACTTCGGCGGGCTGGCCGAGCTGGCGATCGTCAAGGCCAACCAGCTGATGCCGAAGCCGACCCACCTGTCCTGGGAGGAGGCCGCCGCTCCTGGGCTGGTCAACTCCACGGCCTACCGCCAGCTGATCTCCAAGAACGGCGCCCACATGAAGCTCGGCGACCGGGTGCTGATCTGGGGCGCCTCCGGCGGGCTGGGCTCCTACGCCACCCAGATGGCGCTCGCCGGCGGCGCCACCCCCATCTGCGTGGTCTCCTCCCCCGAGAAGGCCGCGATCTGCCGGGCGATGGGCGCCGAGCTGATCATCGACCGCTCCGCCGAGGGCTACCGGTTCTGGAACGCCGAGGGCACCGCGCAGGACCCCAAGGAGTGGCAGCGCCTGGGCAAGAAGATCCGCGAGCTCACCGGTGGCCACGACGTCGACATCGTCTTCGAGCACCCCGGTCGCGAGACCTTCGGCGCCAGCGTCTACGTGGCCCGCAAGGGCGGCACCATCGTCACCTGCGCCTCGACGTCGGGCTACATGCACGAGTACGACAACCGCTACCTCTGGATGAACCTCAAGCGCATCGTCAGCTCGCACTTCGCGAACTACCGCGAGGCGTGGGAGGCCAACGAGCTCGTCGACCGCGGCCTCATCCACCCGACCCTGAGCCGCACCTACGCACTCGAGGACGTCGGCACGGCGGCTCTCGACGTGCACCGCAACCTGCACCAGGGCAAGGTCGGCGTGCTCACGCTGTCGCCGCAGGAGGGCCTCGGGGTGACCGACCCCGACAAGCGCGCCCGGTTCGAGGACGCCATCAACCGGTTCCGCGACGCCTGAACCGGCTGAGCCCGGTGTCCGCGGGAGCGCCGCGGAGCCGCCGCTAGGGTGTGGCCGGGAGGTGGCGCGTGGAGATGTCCAGGCTGTGGAGCCCGGTGACTCGGTGGGCCGAGTTCCGGCGGCGCCAGGTCGCCGCGCTCGAGCAGAGCAACCGGATCGCCGCACTGGCGCAGGACGACGGTGCCGCCGACGCCGCACTGCTCGACACCGTCACGCCTGTGGATGCCGGCCCCGACCCGGCGGTGGCGGCCGGCGGTCCCGCTGCGCCATCGCCGCCGACCACTCCCGAGGCGGTGCCGGCTGCCGGGCCACCGGCGGGTCAGAACCCCACCTACGGGGTGATCGGGCGCCCGCTCAACCGTCACTCGCCCTTCTACATCGGCTTCTTCGGCGCCACCGGGGCGCTGCTCGCGATCGGCCTGTGGCAGATGGTCGGCCGGCTCAGCACCACCCTGACCCTGTTGATCGTCTCGGTGTTCCTCGCCCTGGCGCTCAACCCGATCGTCGACGCCCTCGTCGACCGCGGGGTGCGCCGGGCCGGGTCCGTCGCCGTGGTCTTCACCGGCCTGCTCGTCGTCTTCGTGCTCATCGGCTTCCTCGTCATCCCACCGGTCGTCGTCGAGGGGACCCAGCTCACCCAGCAGGCTCCCGGCTACCTCGAGGATCTCCTCGGCAGCAGGTGGGTGCGCGAGGTCGACCGCAACTACGACGTCATCGACACGGTCCGGGCAGAGCTCCAGGCGCGGATGACCGACCAGCAGTTCATCGAGGGGGTGCTCGGCGGCATCCTCGGCGCGGGGCGGGCCGTGCTCAACGGGCTCTTCCAGGTCTTCACCGTGCTGGTGCTCACGCTGTACTTCCTCTCCTCGCTGCCCCGGGTCAAGCAGGCCGCCTACGCCGTCGTGCCGGCCAGCAGGCGCAGGCGGGTCGAGTCGCTGTCCGAGGAGATCTTTCGCCGGGTCGGGTCGTACGCGATCGGCCAGGGGTTCATCGCGACGCTCAACGCGCTGCTGTCCTACGTGATGATGCGCATCGTCGGCGTCCCCTACGCCGCGGTGCTGGCCGTCACCGTCGGGCTGCTCGGACTCATCCCGATGATCGGTGCCACGCTCGGGGCTGCCGTCGTCGTCGTCGTGGCCTCCTTCGACGAGCCGAAGAAGGCGCTCATCGTGTTCGTCTACTACCTCGTCTACCAGCAGCTCGAGAACTACATCGTGGCCCCCCGCGTCATGCAGCGCACCGTGTCGGTGCCGGGCCCGGTGACGATCGTCGCCGCCCTGGTCGGTGGGGCCCTGCTCGGGGTGCTCGGCGCCCTGCTCGCCATCCCGGTCGCGGCCGGCCTGCTGCTGCTCTACGAGGAAGTGCTCGTGCCGAGGCAGCGCCGCGCCTGACCCGGCTCGGGTCCGGCCAGCAGGCACACGCTCGGATGCCGCCCGCAGCAGTTCGGATGCCGCGCGCCGATTTACCGCGTGCGACCGAGCTGCTGCGTGGGCACGGTGTCAGGAGCCGGCGCTCACTGGGTGGAGTAGCCGGACAGGTCCGCGACCAGGTCGATCGTGCCCGCGTAGTTGTACAAGGTGACCCGGTTGCCCGACCCCAGCGCCACCGTCACCTGGTTCGCGATCGTCTGACCCGCCACCACGTTCAGGTTCGAGGCACCCGGCCTGGCCGTGCCACCCGGGTACACGCTCACATAGCTCGTCGCCGTCGGACGGGTCGCCGTGACGTTCAACGTCACCGCCGTCGCCCCCGCCGGCAGACCCGGGATCGCCACGGTCACCGTGCGCCGCGCACCGACCTTCGCCTTGGCGGCACCCACACCGGTGCGCGTGTCCAGCACCCGCTTCGGCGACACCGCCGCGAACCCCGCCCCGGCATTGCGGGTGTAGTAGCCGGACAGGTCCACGACCAGGTCGATCGTGCCCGCGTAGTTGTACAAGGTGACCCGGTTGCCCGACCCCAGCGCCACCGTCACCTGGTTCGCGATCGTCTGACCCGCCACCACGTTCAGGTTCGAGGCACCCGGCCTGGCCGTGCCACCCGGGTACACGCTCACATAGCTCGTCGCCGTCGGACGGGTCGCCGTGACGTTCAACGTCACCGCCGTCGCCCCCGCCGGCAGACCCGGGATCGCCACGGTCACCGTGCGCCGCGCACCGACCTTCGCCTTGGCGGCACCCACACCGGTGCGCGTGTCCAGCACCCGCTTCGGCGACACCGCCGCGAACCCCGCCCCGGCATTGCGGGTGTAGTAGCCGGACAGGTCCACGACCAGGTCGATCGTGCCCGCGTAGTTGTACAAGGTGACCCGGTTGCCCGACCCCAGCGCCACCGTCACCTGGTTCGCGATCGTCTGACCCGCCACCACGTTCAGGTTCGAGGCACCCGGCCTGGCCGTGCCACCCGGGTACACGCTCACATAGCTCGTCGCCGTCGGACGGGTCGCCGTGACGTTCAACGTCACCGCCGTCGCCCCCGCCGGCAGACCCGGGATCGCCACGGTCACCGTGCGCCGCGCACCGACCTTCGCCTTGGCGGCACCCACACCGGTGCGCGTGTCCAGCACCCGCTTCGGCGACACCGCCGTGAACCCGGATCTCACGTCGGCGGGGGTGGTCACCGAGTCGCCGGTCAGGGTGGCGGGCATCGTCGCGGCGCACGCACCCCTGGCCGACATCTTCGCCGTCGTCGCGGTGCCGTTGGTGAGCCGCGTGCTGGGCGTGGTCCAGCTGGTGAGCACGGTGTGGCCGCTGATGCCGTGCCACGCGTCCCCCGGGCCCCCGCGGTAGCCCGTCGTGTTCAGCCTCTCCAGGCCGTCGGCCTCGACGACGTCGACGAGTCGGCTGGTGACGGTCTCGTTCTCCTCCAGGCTCTCGCGCACGTGGTAGACGACGAGGCCACAGCCCGGCAGGGCGGTGTCGAGGCCGGCCTTCTGGCGGTTCTCGACGAGGAAGTACTCGCCCCCCGTTCCCCAGGTCTGCGGGCCGTCGGCGTCCGGGAGGAGGCGGTAGACCGTGTCGGTGGTGGTGACCTGCGGGACGGAAACGGCGGTGGTGGACGTGACCTCGACCGGGGTGACCCAACGCTGGACCGAACGGCTCCACGCGTCGGGCAGTACCGGGGCGTCGCCCGCCGGGCTGCTGACCGACTTCGAGCCCCAGCTGCCCGAGGCCATCAGGCTCCACTCGCCCACTCCCTCGGCGGGGCCGTCGATGTCGTAGAGGTCCGGCCAGCCCAGGTCGTGGCCGAACTCGTGGGCCATGATGCCGATCGTGGCCTGGTGAGCCATTTTGGGGCTGGTCGTGAAGCAGTGCTTCTCGCCGAACTGGGTGTAGCCGCGGCTGCCGACGGTGGTGCCGTCGACCACTGGGGCGCCGGTCCTGATCGCCCACCGGTGCGCCCACACGTTCGGTGCACACGCACTGCTGCCCCCATAGGCGGCCTCGAAGCCGGCCACGATGACGGTGAGGTGCAGCTCGGCCGGTTCGATGACGCCGTTGCGGTTGGTGTCATAGCTCGCGTAGTCGATGTCCGGGTCAGCCTTCTCGATGGCGCCCGCTGTGATGTCCAGAGCACGCTCGTCGATGTCGCCGCCGTAGTTCGGGTGGTTCATGTCCAGGGTGACCCACCCGATCACCCCGTCGTCGGCGGTGCCGGAGATCTCCGTGGCCGGCGTCAGGTCGAGCTGGCCCGAGCTGGCGCCCCGGTAGAAGGCGCGCACGCTGTCCGTGGCGCCGAAGAAGCGCGCGCTCCAGTCGGCAGGCGTGGTACCCAGAGACTTCGTGTCCCGGAACTGGGCCAGGATGACGAGCGTCCTCTGCTCGCCGGTGAAGCCCAGCGCCGGCATGGCCGGGTCGACCTGCGGCGTCGCACCGTCCTCGACCGGCGACAGGCCGACCGCCGCGTCCGGCAACGAGGCGCCGGGGCGGACCGGAGCACCCACCGGGGCGGGCTGGCCGCTCGCGTCCAGGCGGGTGGCGAACCGCCACGTCCCGCTGGCCGAGCGGGCGACCGTCGCGCCCTTGGCCGTCCACCAGCCGCGCACCGCGTCCCCGTGCTGCACTGCGGTGAAGGTCGTCCCGTCGGGCTGCCTCAGCGTGCGGGGCGTGGGGTCGACCGGGGCACCGCGAACCTCCCGAGGCGGACCTCCCGCCGGGGTGTCCGAGCCGGTCGCCTGGGCCGTGCCGGGCAGGGCCGCCGCGCGCTCCACCCCCGGCGCGCCGGCCGGCCTCGCCGTGGCCGGGGTCGCTGCACCCAGCGTCGAGGCCAGGGCCAAGGTTGCCCCGACCGCGAGAGTGCCCAGCCGACCCGTCCACGTTCCAGCCACGGCCGTCGCCTCACTACGCGCGCAAGGACCTCCTCGCGGAGGCTCCCTGCACCCACAGCGTCTCCCCTGGCCCGCCTGGGCGCATCGGCTTTGGCGAAGTGCCCGCAAGATCACACCGCCGGGCGGTGTCCGCCGGTCACGGCATCTGCGTCTGGCGGGGCAGGTCAGGGGCGGGCGGCGTGCCGTGCGGCCCAGCACCGGGTGTGCCAGTGCCGGCGCTCGTCGATGCCGCCCACGCCCTGCGCCGGCCACGCCACGACGTGCGCAGTGCCCACTGCGATGCCTTGGTGGCACCCCGGGCACCGGTACTCACGCGAGGACGACGCCCCGCTGAGCCGGCGCACGTGCCAGGACTTCCCGGCATACGACTCGGTGGCCACCTCGCCCGAGCCCGACATCGGCCGCGACTCCAGGTCGCGGCGGCGACGGTTGGCACGAGGCATGCGGCCATCGTCCCAGACGGCAGCACCCGCCCCCACGGCAGCGGATGCCGTCAGGCAGTCACCCGGGCGCTCGTCGGGTCGTACATCGGCCGCAGCGAGACCCGCGCCGGGTACAGCGTGCCGGCCACGTCGACCTGCCAGCTGCCCTCGGCCAGCCACGCGGGTGTCACGGGCCCGTCCCCACCGACGAACGCGAGCCCGACGGCTCCACCCAGGGTCCACCCGTACGACGCCGCGCGCACGTAGCCGACCACCACGCCGTCGCGCAGCACCGGCTCGGCGTGGAACAGCAAGGGCTCGGGGTCCTCGAGCAGCACCTGCACCAGGCGGTGGTGCGGTGTGCCGCGCTCCTTGGCCGCCAGCGTCGCCTCCCGCCCGCGGAAGCCGCCCGGCTTGTCGAGCGCCACGGCGAAGCCCAGCCCCACGGCATACACGTCGTCGGTGTTGTCGATGTCGTGCCCGTAGTCGCGGTAGCCCTTCTCCATCCGCAGGCTCGACAGGGCCCGCAGGCCGGCGGGCCGGATGCCCTGCGCCCCTCCCGCCGCGAGCACGGCATCCCAGACCTCGCCGGTACGGTCGGCCGGGGCGTAGAGCTCCCAGCCCAGCTCGCCGAGGTAGGTGATCCGGATGGCGAGCACGTCGACGCCGGCGAGCGCCACCCGGCGGGCCGACCGGAACGGGAAGGCCTGCGTTGACCAGTCGTCCTCGGGTGCCGCTGTAGCCAGGGTGTCGCGCGACGCTGGGCCCTGCACGGTGAGCAGGCCGAGGTCGGTCGTGATGTCGTCGACCGTCACGGCGGCATCCCCCACGGCCTGGCGCAGCAGGGCCAGCGCCCGCCCGTGCGCGGTGTCGGACACGACGACGAGGAAGTCGTCCGCCGCCAACCGGGTCACGGTGAGGTCGGCCAGGATGCCGCCGTCGTCGCCGAGCCACTGGGTGTAGGTGATGACCCCGTCGGCCCCGTTGACGGCCCCGGCGCTGAGCCGGTCGAGCACCGCACCGGCGTCGGCGCCGCGCACCGCGAACTTCGCCATGAACGACATGTCCATCAGGCCCACGGCCTCACGCACGGCGCGGTGCTCGGCGGCCCAGCTCTCGAACCACGACTGGTGCCCCCAGCCCGGCTCGACGGTCGGGGTCCGGCCGCGCCCGGCGTACCAGGCGGCCGACTCCCACCCGCTGACGTCACGCAGCCGAGCACCCTCGGCGACCAGCCGGTCGTGCACCGGCGAGCGGAACTCCCCTCGTGCAGAATCCAATTCGATGCCCGGGGTGTGCGCGGCATACACGGTGCCGAGGATCTCGGCGGTGCGCTCGGCGCGGTGCCTCGGGCTCAGCTGCCAGTCGCGGAACCGGGCCACGTCGAAGCCCGTGACGTCGACGTCGGGGCGACCGTCCGTCATCCACTGCGCGACCACCCGGCCCAGCCCGCCGGCCGAGAGGATGCCCACCGAGTTCAGCCCGGCACAGACGAAGTAGCCGGAGATGCCGGGCGCCTCACCGACCGCCGGCGCGAGGTCGGGGGTGAACGACTCGGGCCCGCAGAAGAAGGTGCGGATGCCGACCGTCTCCACCACCGGCACGCGCGAGATGGCGCGCTCGACGAACGGCCCCATCCGGTCCCAGTCGGGGGTGATCTCGCCGAACGAGAAGTCGGGCGGGATGCCGTCGACCGACCACGCCGCCGCCCGCGGCTCGAAGAGGCCGACCATCATGCCGCCGCCCTCCTCGCGGTAGTAGCCGTAGGCGGCAGGGTCCTCGAAGATCGGGGCGTCGGGGCTCATCCCGTCGATCGGCTCGGTGATGAGGTAGTAGTGCTCGGCGGCCTGGTTCGGCACGGCCACGCCGTTGCGCTCCGCGAGCTCGCGGGCCCACATGCCGGCGCAGTTGACCACCAGCTCGCACTCGACGTCACCGGCATCCGTGCGCACGCCGACGACCTCCTCGACCAGGCCGCGCGGGCGGGTGAGCACCTGCTGCACCGACACGCCCTCGACCACCCGCACCCCGAGGTTGCGGGCGCCGCGGGCCAGGCTCATCGTGAGGTCGACCGGGTTGACCCGGCCGTCGCCGGGCACGTGGAAGCCGGCGAGCAGGTCGTCGGTGCGCGCCAGCGGGAACAGCTCGGCCATCTCGCGCGGGCCGATCTCCTCGACCTCGAGGCCGAGGTGCCGCTGGAAGGCCGCCACGCGCCGGTACTCGTGGAGCCGGTCGGCGTCGGCCGCGGCCTCGATCAGCCCGACCTGCTTGAACCCGGTGGCGACGCCGGTCTCCTGCTCGAGCCGCGCGTACAGCTCGCGGCTGTAGAGGCGAAGCGCGGTGTTGGTCTCGCTCGTGGAGCCGAAGCAGGTCATCAGCCCGGCGGCGTGCCAGGTGGTGCCCGAGGTGAGCCGGTCGCGCTCGAGCACGAGCACGTCGGTGACCCCGAGGTGGGCCAGGTGGTAGGCGATCGAGGCGCCGATCACCCCGCCCCCGATGACGACGACCCGCGCCCGCTGCGGAAGGGAAATCCCGGCGGCAGGGGACGACGAGGGCGGCTCGATCGGGGCAGCAGTGCTCACCAGCCCAACCTATCGACCGGTCGAACGTAGAGAACACGCCGCCCGGGCTCGAGCCGGTGCGGCGTGTCCTCTACGGTCGACGAGCCCCGATGCCGGTCAGGCGTAGGTGCGGAACCCGCGCCCGGTCTTGCGGCCCAGGTAGCCGGCGGTGACGAGGTGCTCGAGCAGCGGCGCGGGGGCATACCCCGGCTCGCGGAACTCGGTGTAGAGCTCGCGCTCGATGGCCAGCGACACGTCGAGCCCCACGACGTCGAGCAGCTCGAAGGGCCCCATCGGCAGGCCACAGCCGGTCTTCATCGCGGTGTCGATGTCGTCGGCGCCGGCGTAGTTGGCCTCGAGCATCCGCACCGCGTCGTTGAGGTAGGGGAAGAGCAGGGCGTTGACGATGAAGCCCGACCGGTCGCCACAGGTGACGGCCACCTTGCCGACCTTGGCGCAGAGGTCCTGCACCGTGGCGGTGACGTCGGGGGCGGTCGACACGGTGTGCACGACCTCGACCAGCTTCATGATCGAGGCGGGGTTGAAGAAGTGCATGCCGATGACGTCCTGCGGCCGCGAGGTCACCTTGGCGCAGTCGATGATCGGCAGCGACGAGGTGGTCGTGGCGAGGATGGCGCCGGGCTTGCAGACCCGGTCGAGGTCGCGGAACAGGTCCTGCTTGACCGCGAGGTCCTCGGCGATCGCCTCGACGACGAGGTCGACGTCGGCCAGCGCCTCGCGCGTCGTCGCACCGGTCACCCGGCCGAGCAGCGCCTCGGCGTTCTCGGCCGTCATCCGGCCCTTCTCCACCGCCCGGGCGTTGTTGCGGGCGATCGCGGCGCGAACGGCATCCACCTTGGCGTCGCCGCGGGCGACATAGGTGACGGCGTACCCGGCCTTGGCGAACACCTCGATGATGCCGGTCGCCATGGTGCCCGACCCGACCACGCCCACCGACGTCACCGGCCGCAGCTCCACCCCGGGCGGCGGGCCACCCGACGGGGTCTTGGCGTCGGGGACGACCTGCGGCGAGCCGGGCTCGGCGTAGGTGTAGAAGCCACGGCCGCTCTTGCGGCCCAGCAGCCCGGCGCTGACCATCTGCTTGATGATCGGGCTCGGCGCGTGCAGCCGGTCGCGGCCCTGGCGGTACATCGTGTCGAGGATCTCGTAGGCCGTGTCGAGGCCGATCAGGTCGAGCAGCGCGAGCGGGCCCATCGGGTAGCCGCAGCCGAAGCGCATCGCAGCGTCGAGGTCCTCGCGGGTCGCGTAGCGGCTCTCGTACATCGAGACCGCGTGGTTGAGGTAGCCGAAGAGCAGGGCGTTGGCGATGAAGCCCGCCTTGTCGCCGACGATCACCGGCTTCTTGCCGAGCCGCTCGGCGAGCGCCTCGACGTCCTCGAAGACGTCGTCGGCGGTGATCACGGTGCGGATCACCTCGACGAACTGCTGCACCGGCGCCGGGTTGAAGAAGTGCATGCCGACGACCCGCTTGGGGTTCGACGTCGCGACCGCGATCTCGGTGACCGGCAGCGAGGAGGTGTTGGTGGCCAGCACGGCATCCGGCGAGACCACGGCGTCGACCTTGCCGAGCAGCTCCTTCTTGAGGTCGAGCTGCTCGGGCACCGCCTCGACCACGAGCTGGCAGCCGGCCAGGTCGGCGAGGTCGCTGGTGTAGGTGACCCGCGTGTGCAGCGCGTCGTGCTCGTCCTGGGTCAGCTTGCCCCGCGCCAGCGCACGCCCGGTGCTGCCCCCCAGCACCGCCTTGCCGTGCTCGATACCGGCCTCGTCGACCTCGACGGCGATCACGTCGATCCCGTTGCGCGCGAAGACCTCCACGATCCCCGCGCCCATCGTCCCGAGTCCGATCACACCCACACTGGTGAAGTCACGCGTCATGGCCGCGATCCTTCCAGAGGGTTCGCGGCCTCACGACACCAGCACGGCGTGACACTTCTTACCCCCACGCTCGATGCGACCGACGTCACCATCCCGGATGCCGTCACGCCTCCCCCGCGCCCCTCACCAGTCGTGACCCGCCGCGACCAGCTCGGCCTCGAGGGTCACCCGTTCGCGGGAGTGCAGCGGCGGCAGGCCCAGCCCGTCAGTGGGCACCTGCACCTGCTGGCAGAGCTGGATCAACAGCTGGTCGTAGGCGGCCAGCACCGCGCGCAGCCGGGCCGCCTGGTGTGGCATGTCGCCCTCCTCGACCCGGCGGATCTCGACCTCGAGCCGGCGCAGCTCCATGGCGATCAGCACGGGCGGCATCGGCTGGGGCACCGGGCGGCCGAGCACCCGCCGGCGCCAGAGGCGCAGGCGCTCGGCGCGCGGCCCGAGCCGCCGGGCGAGGGGGCGCAGCAGGCGGGGCGGCTCGCCCCCGGTGAACCAGTTCAGCGCGGCCCCCTGGGCCACGAACCAGATCCCGGGCAGCACGACGAGGATCCCCGTCCACAGGGCTGCCCTCATTGGCCTCACCTCTACCGCGACCGTGCACCGGCTTCCTACCCATGAGTGTGCGCCCGCATGTCTCGCAGGGCAACGGAGCCGCAGGTCACACGGCGGTAGGGTGGTCGACCGTGCGCCTGATGATCGCGACGTGCAGCGTCGACTACGACGGGCGGCTCACCGCCCACCTGCCGCTGGCGACCCGGTTGCTGGTGGTCAAGGCCGACGGCTCGGTGCTCGTGCACTCCGACGGCGGGTCCTACAAGCCGCTGAACTGGATGTCGCCACCGTGCGCGATGGCCGAGGTCGAGCCCGACGAGAGTGAGGCGGCCGAGGGCGTGACCGCGGTGTGGGTCGTGCAGCACGCCAAGTCCGAGGACCGGCTGCGCGTGAAGATCCACGAGGTGCACCACGACAGCCGGCACGAGCTGGGCATCGACCCGGGCCTGGTCAAGGACGGCGTCGAGGCGCACCTGCAGAAGCTGCTCGCCGAGCACATCACCACGCTCGGCGACGGGTGGACGCTGACCCGGCGCGAGTACATGACCCCGATCGGCCCGGTCGACATCCTGTGCAAGGACGGCGCCGGCGCCACGGTCGCCATCGAGATCAAGCGCCGCGGCGACATCGACGGCGTGGAGCAGCTGACCCGCTACCTCGAGCTGATGAACCGCGACCCGCACCTGGCGCCGGTCACCGGCGTCTTCGCGGCCCAGCAGATCAAGCCGCAGGCGCGCACGCTCGCCCAGGACCGCGGCATCCGCTGCGTGGTGCTCGACTACGACGCGCTCAAGGGCATCGACCACAGCGAGCACCGCCTCTTCTGACCCGTCCCGGGATCGACCAATAGGTCACCTCCGGGACGGCATCCGGTGGCTGGCTGTCCCCGGATCGACCAATAGGTCACAGGAGGGACGCCCGGCTTGGGTCGCGCTTCACTGGCCGCTGCGCGGTGGGATGCCGTGTGCGGCCGTTCGCTGGTCGGTTCGCCCAACATCCCGCCGCTCCGCTCTTCCGCTGTGGCCGGCTCGCCTTCGGCAGCCATTCTCTCCGCTCCTGCCTCTGCCGCCGGCTCGGGTCGTTGCTCCCGATGTGTGTCGTTGCTCCGGATTCGTGCTGCTGCAGCGGCACGTAACGGGAGTACGGACCCGAGCCCGGAGCAACGACCCGAGTCGGGAGTACGAACCCGAGCCGACGGCATCCGGGGTGTCGGGTGTCCCCAGATCGACCAATAGGTCACACGAGGGACGCCGGGGCGGCCAGCCTCAGCCCTCCGTCGGGATGATGGCCCAGCCGTCGTCACCGATCTCGAGCACCACGACGTCCTGCAACGGGCCGTGGGCGCGGCCGAGGTGGTCGACAACGGCTGCCAGCTGCTCGGGGTCGACCGGCACGACGACGCGCTCGCCCCGGTGCAGGTCGGCGACCGCCTGCAGCTCGTCCACCACGTCGGCACTGGCGTCGAGCGGGGCGATCGTGACAGCACCGGCACCGGGGGCGGCCACGGCATCCGGCGCCGTGCCGACCGGCAGGAGGACCAGCGTGGCGGCGCAGTGCAGGGCCATGCCGGGCACGCTACGCGCACCTTCGACGGCGAGGCGGCTGCGGCATACCGGGGAATGCCGTGGGTAGGCCAACAGTTGTCGACTCCCGGCGCCGCACCACGGCGCCGTCGCCATTTCCGTCGGACCGAGAGGACACCACCATGACCAGCACGACCGACACCAGCACCACCACGACCACCAGCGAGCAGCGCAAGGTCGCCTTCCTCGTCGCTCCCGAGGGCATCGAGCAGGTCGAGCTCACCGGCCCCTGGGAAGCCGTCGAGAAGTCCGGCTCCACCCCGGTGCTCATCTCGACGCAGGACGGCACCGTCCAGGCCTTCAACCACCTCGACAAGGGCGACACCTTCGACGTCGACGTCACCGTGGCGTCGGCCGACGTCGCCGACTACGCCGCCCTCGTGCTGCCCGGCGGCGTCGCCAACCCCGACGCCCTGCGCACCGACGAGGATGCCGTGGCGTTCGTGCGCCAGTTCGTGCAGTCCGGCAAGCCGGTGGCCGCGATCTGCCACGCGCCGTGGACCCTCATCGAGGCCGACGTCGTGCGCGGCCGCAGCCTCACCTCCTGGCCCAGCCTGCAGACCGACCTGCGCAACGCCGGGGCCACCTGGGAGGACCGTGAGGTCGTCGTCGATGACAACCTCATCACCAGCCGCAACCCCGACGACATCCCGGCGTTCACCCGCGAGCTTGCCTCGGCGCTGTCGGCCTCGGTCGACGCCTGACGCCCTCCGGCTGCCGCTCCGGCGCCCGTCCTCGCTCAGGCGTGGGCGGGCGCCGGCGCGTCGGCGCCCAAGCCCCGCGAGGCCCGGATGACCTCGACGAAGCGGACCATGATGTCGTTGAGCCCGAAGTCCTTGGGCGTGAACACCTCGGCCACGCCCATCGCCTTGAGCTTCACGGCGTCGGCCTCGGGGATGATGCCGCCGACGATCACCGGCACGTCACCGGCACCGGCCTCGCGCATCAGGTCGAGCACCTCCGGCACCAGCTCCATGTGCGAGCCGCTCAGGATCGAGATGCCGACGAGATGCACGTCCTCGGCCACCGCGGCGCCCACGATCTGCTCCGGTGTGAGCCGGATGCCCTGGTAGACCACCTCGAAACCCGCGTCGCGCGCCCGCACGGCGATCTGCTCGGCGCCGTTGGAGTGGCCGTCGAGCCCGGGCTTGCCCACGAGCAGCCGCAGCCGCTCGCCGAGCTCGTCGCTGGTGCGGGCCACCATCGCCCGCACGTCGGCCAGGGCCTCGGACCCCGCGCCCACGCCGACCGAGCCGCTGACCCCGGTCGGTGCCCGGAACTCACCGAAGACCGACCGCAGCGCCCCGGCCCACTCCCCCGTGGTCAGCCCGGCCCGGGCGCACTCCAGGGTCGCCGGCATCAGGTTGGCGTCGGTGCCGGCATCCGCGATGAGGCGGGCCAGGGCGGATGCCGCGCGCTCGCGGCGCTCCGGGTCGGCGTCGCGCTCCTCCCGCCAGCGCCGGACCGCGGCCACCGCGGCGGCCTCGACACCGGCATCCACGCCCTGGATCGCCGTCTCGAGGTCGGCGGTCAGCGGGTTGGGCTCGGTCGTCTCGAAGCGGTTGACGCCCACGACGACGTCCTCGCCGGCCTCGATGCGCTGGCGACGGCGAGAGTGCGAGGCCACGAGCTCGCTCTTCATGTAGCCGCCCTCGACCGCCGGCACGGCGCCGCCCATCTCCTGCACCCGGTCGATCTCGGCCCGGGCGCCCTCGACGAGCTCGGCGACCTTGGCCGAGACGACCTTCGAGCCCTCGAAGAGGTCGTCGTACTCGAGCAGGTCGCTCTCGAAGGCCAGCACCTGCTGGATGCGCAGCGACCACTGCTGGTCCCAGGGCCGGGGCAGGCCGAGCGCCTCGTTCCACGCGGGCAGCTGGACCGCGCGGGCCCGGGCGTCCTTGCTCATCGTCACGGCGAGCATCTCGAGCACGATGCGCTGCACGTTGTTCTCGGGCTGCGCCTCGGTGAGCCCGAGCGAGTTCACCTGGACGCCGTAGCGGAACCGGCGCTGCTTGGCGTCGGTGACGCCGTAGCGCTCGAGGGTCAGCTCGTCCCAGAGCTGCACGAAGGCGCGCATCTTGCACATCTCCTCGACGAAGCGCACGCCGGCGTTGACGAAGAACGAGATGCGGGCGACGACCTCACCGAAGCGCTCGGGGGGAACCTGGCCCGAGTCGCGCACGGCATCCAGCACGGCGATCGCGGTACACATCGCGTAGGCGATCTCCTGCACGGGCGTCGCGCCGGCCTCCTGCAGGTGGTAGCTGCAGATGTTGGTCGGGTTCCACTTGGGGATGTCGTTGACGGTGTAGGTCACCATGTCGGTGATCAGCCGCAGCGAGGGCCCCGGGGCGAAGACATAGGTCCCGCGCGAGAGGTACTCCTTGATGATGTCGTTCTGGGTGGTGCCGGCCAGCGCCCGCACGGCGGATGCCGGGTCCTCACCCACCTCCTGCGCCTGCTCCTCGGCGGCCACCTGGTAGAGGGCGAGCAGCCACATCGCGGTGGCGTTGATCGTCATCGAGGTGTTCATCCGCGACAGCGGGATGTCGGCGAAGAGCGCGCGCATGTCGCCGATGTGCGAGATCGGCACGCCCACCTTGCCCACCTCGCCGCGGGCGAGCACGTGGTCGGGGTCGTAGCCGGTCTGGGTCGGCAGGTCGAACGCCACCGACAGGCCGGTCTGGCCCTTGTCGAGGTTGCGCCGGTAGAGGGCGTTGCTGGCGGCGGCGCTGGAGTGGCCTGCGTAGGTCCGCATCACCCACGGGCGGTCGCGCTCGGGGCGGGTGGCGTCGGGGCTCTCGGGCATGCGGTGAACGCTAGCCGCGGCGCACGGGTGCGGGTAGCGACCGGCGCGGTGAGAGTGCCCACACCAGCGGGCACCGGGCCCCTCGTCGGCGAGCGCCCAGGCGAAGGTCAGCCGGCCGCACCGGCCAGCGCCGGCTCGTCGGTGACCGTGGTGGGCAGTGCGCCCAGCAGCGAGTGCATCCGCGCACGACGCAGCAGCCGACGCGTGCGCTCGTTGGCGGCGACGATGCGCATCGGCCGCCCGGCACGTCGAGCGCGTCGCTGGCACTCGACGATGAAACCGAAACCGGTGGCGTCGCCCACCTCGGCCTCGCCGAGGTCGAGCAGCACCGGCGTGGAGCCGTCGGCGATCAGCCGGTGCACCGTCAGGCGCAGGTCGGCCACCGTACGCACGTCGAGCCGCCCCCGCAGCATGACGTGGCAACCCCGGTCATCGTGGAACTCGTTGATGGTCACGATGGCCGTCCCCTGTGCCGCCACGGTGCCCCCTCTCACATCGTTGTGGGTCCATTAGATCGACCCGGGGGTATGCGCGTCACCCACATTCGGGTAAAGAGCAGGCAAAGAATGGACAATGTCACCTTCATGCCAGAGAGGAGTGCCGTTGCCGCGTCTGCGAGGCTGGGGCCATGGTCAACCTCACCCGCATCTACACCCGCACCGGCGACGACGGCAGCACCTCGCTGGGCGACCTGAGCCGCACCCGCAAGACCGACCCGCGGCTGGCCGCCTACGCCGACACCAACGAGGCGAACGCGGCCCTCGGCGTGGCCATCGCCTGCGGCGACCTTCCCGAGGACGTGCGCGTGGTGCTGACCCGGGTGCAGAACGACCTGTTCGACATCGGCGCCGACCTGTCCACCCCGCTGCAGCGCACCTACGAGTACCCGCCGCTGCGGGTCAAGGAGGAGTGGGTCGGCGAGCTCGAGACCGACTGCGACCACTACCTCGAGCGGCTCGAGAAGCTGCGGTCCTTCATCCTGCCCGGCGGCACGCCCGGTGCCGCGCACCTGCACCTGGCCCTGACCGTCGTGCGTCGCGCGGAGCGGTCGGTGTGGGCGGCCGTCGAGGCCTACGGCACCGAGCCGGGCGAGTCCCGCGGCGAGGGTGGGGTCAACCCGGTCACGGCCACCTACCTCAACCGGTTGTCCGACCTGCTGTTCGTGCTGGCCCGCTGCGCCAACCTGCCCGGCGGCGACGTGCTCTGGGCCCCCGGCGGCGGCCGCGAAGCAGCACCGACGGACTGAGCCCGGCCCCCGACCCGACTTCTTGCGGATTTCCCACCCACAAGCGGCACTTGAGCCGACTTCCTGGGGTGGGAAATCCGCAATAAGTCGGGAAAGAGGGCAGTTCAGGCGACGTTGACGTTGAAGCCGGGCGGGCTGGACTCCAGCCAGGCCCGCACCGCGGTGTAGGCGGCCGGCACGAACGCGAACTCGCACGCCTGCGCGCCCGCCCGCCCCTGAACGGCCACCGGGTCGGCCAGCCCGGGGATGGGGTCGCTCAGCGGCACGGCCGTGCCGAAGTCGAGCTCACCGCGCTGCCAGGACACCTCGGCGCGCAGCGAGGGACCGACGATGCTGAACCACTCGAAGCGGTCCGAGCTCAGCCGGGCCAGGCCCAGCCGCCACCGGCCGGCCTCGCCCTCGCGCCGGGCGCAGAGCATGACCGGGCGGCCGTCGCCGGAGATGTAGCGTCGGCGCGCCCACACGAAGGTGAGCGCGCCGACGACCAGGACGACGACGAGGGCGAGGACCAGCTCGGCAGCCACGAACGGCGTCATCCGAGCGGTCCCCGTCCCTCGATCAGGAGCCCATGCCGCTGGCGTCGACCGACTCGGCGATGATCGTCACCCGGTCGTGGTCGACCGAGAGGAACCCGCCGTCGATCTGGGCCGAGCGCCATGACCCGTCGGCGTTGATCCGCACCTCACCCTCGTCGAGCACGCACAGGATGGGCGTGTGACCGGGCAGGATGCCGAGGTCGCCGTCGATGGAGCGCGCGCTGACCTGGCTCGCCTCACCCTCCCAGACCTTGCGGTCGGCGGAGACGATCTCGACCTGGAGCGGCATCAGAGGTTCTTCTGGATCTCGGCCCACTGGCGCTCGACGTCGTCGAGGCCACCGCACATGTAGAAGGCCTGCTCACCGACGTGGTCGTAGTCGCCGTCGCAGATCTTCGTGAAGGCCTCGATGGAGTCGGTCAGCGACACCGTGGAGCCCTCGATGCCGGTGAACTGCTTGGCCACGTAGGTGTTCTGCGACAGGAAGCGCTGGATGCGACGGGCCCGGTTGACGAGGATCTTGTCCTCTTCCGAGAGCTCGTCGATGCCGAGGATCGCGATGATGTCCTGCAGCTCCTTGTTGCGCTGGAGGATGCCCTTGACGCGCAGCGCCGTGGTGTAGTGCTCCTCGGTGATGTACCGGCGGTCGAGGATCCGGCTGGTCGAGGTGAGCGGGTCGACGGCCGGGTAGATGCCGAGCGAGGCGATCTCACGCGAGAGCTCGGTGGTGGCGTCGAGGTGCGCGAACGTGGTCGCCGGGGCCGGGTCGGTGTAGTCGTCGGCCGGCACGTAGATCGCCTGCATCGAGGTGATCGAGTGACCCCGCGTCGAGGTGATCCGCTCCTGGAGCGTGCCCATCTCGTCGGCGAGGGTCGGCTGGTAGCCCACCGCGGACGGCATCCGGCCGAGCAGCGTCGACACCTCGGACCCCGCCTGGGTGAACCGGAAGATGTTGTCGATGAACAGCAGCACGTCCTGGCCCTGCACGTCGCGGAAGTACTCCGCCATCGTCAGCGCCGAGAGGGCGACGCGAAGACGCGTGCCCGGCGGCTCGTCCATCTGGCCGAAGACGAGGGCGGTCTGGCCGAGCACGCCGGCCTCCTCCATCTCGACCATCAGGTCGTTGCCCTCACGGGTGCGCTCGCCGACCCCGGCGAACACCGACACACCACCGTGGTCGCGGGCGACGCGGGCGATCATCTCCTGGATGAGCACCGTCTTGCCGACACCGGCGCCGCCGAACAGGCCGATCTTGCCGCCCTGCACGTAGGGGGTGAGCAGGTCGATGACCTTGATGCCGGTCTCGAACATCTGCGTCTTCGACTCGAGCTGGTCGAAGGCCGGGGCGGTGCGGTGGATGCCCCAGCGCTCCGTGGCCTCGAAGGTCTCGCCCTCGGCGAGGTTCATGACCTCACCGGTGGTGTTGAAGACCTTGCCCAGGGTGGCGTCGCCGACCGGCACGGTGATCGGGCCGCCGGTGTCCTGCACCGGGGTGCCGCGGACCAGGCCGTCGGTGGGCTGCAGGGAGATGGCCCGCACCATGTTGTCGCCGATGTGCTGCGCGACCTCGAGGTTGAGGTGCCGCGTGTCGCCGCCGATGGTGACCTCGGTGGTGAGCAGGTTGTACTGCTCGGGCATGCCGTCGACGGGGAACTCCACGTCGACGACCGGGCCGATGATGCGCGAGATGCGGCCCACGCCGCCGACGGCGTGGGTCTCGCTCCGCTCGCTGACAGATGCAGTCATGGTCTCTCTCTCGCTCACTTGCTCTCGGCCAGCGCGCTGGCGCCGCCGACGATTTCGCTGATCTCTTGGGTGATCTCGGCCTGACGAGCCTGGTTCGACAGGCGGGTGTACTTCTTGATGAGCTCCTCGGCGTTGTCCGTGGCCGACTTCATCGCCCGCTGGCGGGCGGCGAGCTCGGACGCGGCGGCCTGGAGCATGCAGTTGAAGAGCCGGGCGTTGACGTACTTCGGCAGCAGCGCGTCGAGCACCTGCTCGGCGCTGGGCTCGAAGGAGTACAGCGGCAGCAGGTCGTCGGCCTCCGGGGCCTCCCCGCCCTCGACGACCTCCAGCGGCAGCAGCCGGATGACCTCGGGCTCCTGGGTCACCATCGACACGAACCGGCTGAAGACGATGTGCACCTCGTCGACGCCACCCTCCTCGGTGGGAGAGGTGAAGTCGCTGACCAGCCGCTGGCCCACCTCGCGGGCGGTCTCGAAGGCCGGCTTCTCGGAGTTGCCGCTCCACTCTGCCGCGCTGTCGCGGTGGCGGAACTTGTAGAAGCCGATCACCTTGCGGCCCAGCAGGTAGGTGGCGACCTCCTTGCCGTCCTCGCGCAGGGCCGCGACGAGGCGCTCGCTCTCCTTGATGACCGAGGAGCTGTAGGCACCGGCGAGGCCACGGTCGGAGGTGATGATGACGACCGCGGCGCGCTTGACGTCCTCCTTCTCCGAGGTGAGCGGGTGCTCCTCGTTGGAGAAGGTCGCGACGGCCGAGACCGCGCGGGTCATGGCCCGGGCGTAGGGGCTCGACTCACGCACCGCCTCCTGCGCCTTGACGACGCGGGCCGCGGCCATGAGCTCCATCGCCCGGGTGATCTTCTTGGTCGAGCTGACGGCACGGATGCGGTTCCGGTACTCCCGGATCTGCGCTCCCATACGTTTCCGCCTTCCTGGGGTCTGCGTGGTGCTGGGTGCCGGTCAGCGCTTCTGCTTGACGATCTGCTCCTGCTCGGACGCCTTGGCCCTGGCCGCCGCGTCCTCCTCCTCGAGGTCGCTGGCCTGCAGGCCGTCGGAGCCGGTGCCCTGGAAGAGCTTGTGCTTGAACGAGGTGACCTCGGACTCCAGCGCCTGCTCGGTCTCCTCCTCGAACTTGCCCGTCTCGCGGATGGCCGCGAGCAGCTCGTTGCGGCTGCGGCGCAGGTGGTCGAGGAAGTCGGCCTCGAAGCGGCGGATGTCCTCGACGGCGACGTCGTCGAGCTTGCCCGTGGTGCCGAGCCAGATGGAGACGACCTGCTCCTCGACCGGGAACGGCGAGGCCTGGCGCTGCTTGAGCAGCTCGACCAGGCGAGCACCCTTCGCGAGCTGGGCACGCGAGGCCGGGTCGAGGTCGGACGCGAACATCGCGAACGCCTCCAGGGCGCGGTACTGCGCGAGGTCGAGCTTGAGCCGACCGGCGACCGACTTCATCGCCTTGATCTGCGCAGCACCACCGACACGGGACACCGACACGCCGACGTCGATCGCCGGGCGGACGTTGGCGTTGAACAGGTCGGCCTGCAGGTAGATCTGGCCGTCGGTGATCGAGATGACGTTGGTGGGGATGTAGGCCGAGACGTCGCCCGCCTTGGTCTCGATGATCGGCAGGCCGGTCATCGAGCCCGCGCCCAGCTCGTCGGACAGCTTCGCGCAGCGCTCGAGCAGCCGGCTGTGCAGGTAGAACACGTCGCCGGGGTAGGCCTCGCGGCCCGGCGGGCGGCGCAGCAGCAGCGACACCGAGCGGTAGGCCTCGGCCTGCTTGCTCAGGTCGTCGAAGACGATGAGGACGTGCTTGCCCTGGTACATCCAGTGCTGGCCGATGGCCGAGCCGGTGTAGGGGGCGAGGTACTTGAAGCCGGCGGAGTCGGAGGCCGGGGCGGCGACGATGGTGGTGTACTCCATCGCGCCGGCCTCCTCGAGGGTGCCGCGCACGGCCGCGATGGTCGAGCCCTTCTGGCCGATCGCGACGTAGATGCAGCGCACCTGCTTGTTCGGGTCGCCGGTGTCCCAGAACTCCTTCTGGTTGATGATCGTGTCGACCGCGACCGTGCTCTTGCCGGTCTGGCGGTCACCGATGATCAGCTGGCGCTGGCCGCGACCGATGGGGGTCATGGCGTCGACGGCCTTCAGGCCGGTCTGCAGCGGCTCGTGCACCGACTTGCGCTGCATGACGTTGGGCGCCTGCAGCTCGAGGGCGCGGCGCTCCTCGCTGACGATCTCGCCGAGGCCGTCGATCGGGGTGCCGAGCGGGTTGACCACGCGGCCCAGGAAGTTGTCGCCGACCGGCACGGAGAGGACCTCGCCGGTGCGCTTGACCTCCTGGCCCTCCTCGATGGCGGAGAACTCACCGAGGATGACGACGCCGATCTCGTGCACGTCGAGGTTCAGCGCGAGGCCGAGGGTGCCGTCCTCGAACTGGAGCAGCTCGTTGGTCATGGCCGAGGGCAGGCCCTCGACGTGCGCGATGCCGTCACCGGCGTCGGTGACGCGGCCGACCTCCTCGCGCGCGGCATCGCCGGGCTCGTAGGACCGGACGTAGCTGTCCAGGGCGTCCCGGATCTCATCCGGACGGATCGAGAGCTCCGTCATGTTCTGATCTTCTCCTCGGTCACCGGCCCCCGCTGGGGCCGAAGTCTGTGGTCGGTGGTGCGTGTGGAGTTCGGTGGTCGCGCGAACCGGCGGGATGCCGGTCAGCCCCCCGTGACGTGCCGGCGCGCCTCTTCGAGGCGGCGCAGGACGGTGCCGTCGACGACCTCGTCGCCGACCTGGATGCGGATGCCGCCCATGACCGCGGGGTCCTGGACGAGCTGGAGGGTGACCGGCTTGCCGTAGTGCGCCTCGAGCGCGCTGGCGAGCCGGGCGTGCTGCTGCTCGGTGAGCGGCGCGGCGACGGTGACCAGGGCGGTGAGCTCGTCGCGGCGCACCGCGGCCAGCCGGAGGTACTCCTCGAGCACCCGGTCGATGCGCCGGCCGCGCGGGACGCGCACCGCCTGCTCGACCAGCCGGACGGTCTCGGGCGCGGCCTTGCCCTCGAGCAGACCGTGCACCAGCGTGGCCTTGCCGGCCCCGTCGGTGTTGCGGGCGGAGAGGGTGTCGCGCAGCCCGGGGTTGCCCGCGACGATGCGCTCGAAGCGGAACAGCTCGTCCTCGACCCGGTCGATGCGGCCCTCCCGCTCGGCCTTGGCGAGCAGCGCCTGCACGGCCAGGCTCTCGAGCGTGTCGGCGAGGTCGTGCTCGGCCGACCAGCGCTGGCCCGCGACGTCGGCGACGAGGCCGGTGGTGGTCTCACCGATCTTGCCGCCGAAGAGCGAACGGGCCAGGCCCGACTTGTCGGACCCCTCACGGGACGGGTCGGCGAGCGCGCGCCGCAGCGAGGCGTTGCCGTCGACGACACCGGTCACCGCGAACAGCTCCTCCGCGAGCTGGTCCCAGGCCGGGTCACCGGCGAGGGCGGCGTCGAGCGCCGCCTGCGCCGCCTTGGCCGAACCCCGTGACGAGCCGCGCATCAGGCGTCCTGACCCGCGGGGGTGACCTTCTCGGGCTTGACGTCGCCGGCCTCGAGCTCGGCGAGGAACCGGTCGACGATGCCGTTCTGGCGCACCTCGTCCTCGAGCGACTCGCCGACGATCTTGCTGGCGAGGGTGGTCGACAGGGCGCCGACCTCCTGGCGCAGCGAGACGACGGCCTGCTGGCGCTCGGCGTCGACCTGGCGCTTGGCCGACTCGGTGATGCGGGCGGCCTCGGCCTGGGCCTGACCGCGCATCTCCGCGACGATCGAGGCGCCCTGCTCACGCGCGGACTCCCGGATCTCGTTGGCCTCGGTGCGGGCACCGGCGAGCTGCTCGTTGTACTGTGTCGAGCGCCGCCTTGGCCTCGGCCTGGGCCTGCTCGGCCTGCTGCATGCCGCCCTCGATGGCGGCGGAACGCTCCTCGTACATCGCCTCCATCTTCGGGACGACCTTCGTCGCGTAGATCCAGTAGAGGATCGCGAACGAGATGAGGCCGATGATCAGCTCGGCGGGGTGCGGGAGCAGCGGGAGCTGGTCGGGCCAGCCCACGCCTTCAGCAGCGGGAACGGATGCGAGAACCACGTCGCTTCCTTATCTGTCGGTCAAGCGGAAAGGTCGAGTCGGTGCGTCAGGGCGTGGAGTCGAAGACGAAGACGAACACCAGACCGAGGATGGCGAGCGCCTCGGTGAGGGCCATACCGGTGAAGGCGATGGTCTGGAGCATGCCGCGGGCCTCGGGCTGACGCGCGACGCCGTTGAGGTAGGCGGCGAAGATCAGACCCACACCGATACCGGGGCCGATGGCGGCGAGGCCGTAGCCGAGGTAGGTGATGTTCCCAGTCATTGCGTTTCCTTTCGAGGCCGCCGGGTCCGTCCCGGCGTTGCTTGTTGTGGCGGTGGTGCTGGTGCTGCGTGTGGTGCGGACGGGTGGTGACCCGTGGTCAGTGGTGCTCGCTCACCGCGTCGGAGATGTAGAGCGCGGTGAGCAGGGTGAAGATGAAGGCCTGGAGGAACTGGACGAGCAGCTCGAAGAAGGTCATCACGATGCCGAAGGCCAGGCCGAGGATGCCGGAGAGCTGGATGAGGATGCTGCTGCCGTGCAGGAGCAGGTACTCGCCGCCGAGGATGAACACCAGCAGCATGAGGTGGCCGGCGAGCATGTTGCCGAACAGTCGCAGCGCCAGGGTGAGCGGCCGGATGAAGAAGTAGGTGATGAACTCGAGCACGAACATGATCGGGCGCAGCCACAGCGGCAGACCCGGGGGGACCAGCGACTTGAGGTAGCCCCAGACGCCGTGCTTACGGCGGATCGCGACCGTGTGGTAGACGATGTAGACGATGAGGGTGAGCACGATCGGGAACGCGATGCGGCTCATCGTCGGGAACTGCACGAACGGCAGCACACCCATCACGTTGTTGAACAGGATCAGGGTGAACAGCGTCATGAGCAGCGGGATGAACGGCTTGAAGTCCTTGGCGCCGATCACGTCGCGGGCGATCGAGTTGCGCACGAAGCCATAGGCCTGCTCGGCCATCCACTGACGCTTGCTCGGAACCACCGTGAGCTTGCCGGCGACCGTCACGAAGAACCAGGCGAGCACGACCACCGAGATGGCCATGACGACCATCGGGCGGGTGATCGCCCAGTTGCTGTCGCCGCCGATGACCGGCCAGTAGAAGTCCGCGGTACCGGGGGCCACGAAGCCCTCGTCGCCGTCGGCGGCAGCGATGCCGACCTGCAGCCAGGATGCGGGAACCACGCTCAGGCTCACAGCCTCTCCTCGGGGGTTTCACAGGCAACCTCGACGGGCACCCGGGGGAACGGGACGTACGCTACCGGACCCTCGCGGGTCGGGGCGACGCAGGGCTGGGGGCGAAAGGCGCTGCTCACCGGGTCTCCTCGGGCCGGACCGCCGGCTCGTCGTAGACGGGGATCCGGGCCTTGCGCAACGCAATCATCGCGAAGACCTGCCAGACCAGCGTCACCACCAGGACCACCAGGCCGAGGGCCATGCCGTCGACCCAGTCGGCGTTCTTGAAGGCGATGATGACGAGCAGCAGGAAGATGACCTGGCCGAGGTAGACCGCCATCGCCACGGCGAAGAAGGCCGTGGGGCTCGCGCTGCGGACCAGCTTGCTCAGCAGGAACATGCCCGAGGCGAAGAACGCCACGGAGACGACCAGCCCGATCAGGGCTCCGGCGAGCGCATCCGTCCCGCGCACCCCGACCAGCACCGCGCCCGTGAGCAGACCTGCCAGCACCGACGGAAGGAGGGCCCCCCGCAGCATGGCCCCGAACGGCGCGCCGGCGTGCGGCTCACTGCTGCGGGTGGGGTCGGTCATCGGTGATCGGCCTCTTCGGGAAGTCGTGGCGGATGGGTCCGGAACGGCTTGTGAAAGTTATCACAAGCGCTGCTGCAGGCTCAAACCGAGTCCGGCGGACGGCATCCGGACCGGGTGGCGGCTGGTCAGACGCGTCGGGTGACGATCACCCAGATGGTGCGGGCGACGATCTCCAGGTCGAGCACCGGCGACCAGTTGACGAGGTACTGCAGGTCGTAGCCCAGCTTGTACTCCGCGTCGGTGTGGTAGCGGCCGTGGATCTGGGCCAGCCCGGTCAGGCCCGGCGGCACCTCGTGACGGCGGGTGTACCCGGCGATCTCCTTCTCGAAACCCTTGGTCAGCTCGGGGCGCTCGGGCCGGGGGCCGACCACGGACATCTTCCCGGTGAGGATGTGCAGGATCTGGGGCAGCTCGTCGGCGCGGGTGGCCCGCACCCAGCGACAGGCCGGGATGACGCGCGGGTCGCCGTCGGTCGCGAGCCGGGCCACGCCGTCGGACTCGGCGTCAGGGCGCATGGTGCGGAACTTGACCATCTCGAAGGTCTCCCCGCCCACCCCCACCCGCACCTGGCGGAAGAGCAGCGGGCGGCCGGCCACCGCGAGCTGGTAGAGCGCGACCCCGCCCAGCAGGAGCACCCACACCGGAGCGGTCACCAGCAGGAGGAAGAGGTCGAGCAGGCGCTTGAAGTGCCGCTGCGACGCCGGCATCGTCTGCGGCAGCAGCAGCACGAACGGCAGGCCGCCCACCTCGCGCAGCCGGTCGAGCCCGAAGAGGGTCTCGCGACCGGTGACCCGCAGCAGGGTCGTCACGTTCAGCCGGTCGAGCCGGCCGATGGTGCGGGGGTACCACTCGTCGAGCCAGCCCGCGGTCAGCAGCAGCACGTCGGTGGCGCCCGACTCCTTGGCGACCTCGACCACCGCCCGCGGGTCGTCGACCTCGCCGACCACCACGAGCTGCGCCATGTTGGCCACGAGGTGCGCTCGGGCCAGCTCGAGGTCGGCGGCGTCGCCGGCGAGCAGCACCTGGGGAAGCCCCTCGCGCCGGGTGCGCAGCGCGTGCACCACCCCCCGGTTGATCGCCACCGCGATGCCCGCGACCACGATGACCGCGATGAGGTTGGGGATGGGAAACGGCAGCGCCCGCGCGATGTCCGACCCGCGCTGGCGCAGCAGGCCACCCAGGGCGAGGTTCAGCAGTGCCACGAAGCTGCCCGCGGCCAGCGACAGCCGTGCGGCCCGGGGCAGCACCGCCGCGCCCCCGAGCCGGGGCTCGCGCTCGTAGAGCCCCCCGAAGTAGAAGGCGAAGATGAAGATCAGGGTGGAGACGCTGAAGGAGGTGAGGTAGGCGCTCAGCGGGTAGGTCGGCCACGGCGGGGCGCCGTAGCGCACCACCATGCTGAGCACCGACAGCCCGAAGACGGCCAGGCCGTCGAGCAGCATGACCATCCGGAACCCACGGCGGTTGAGCCGTCGCAGGAGCGGGGTGACAGGCCCCTGCCCCGGGCTCGCGTCGGTCACGGGCGCCCGCGTCTCAGCCGCGGTCATCCGGCCGCGGGTAGGCGGGGAAGCGACCGACGAGCTCGGACACCTGCCCGCGCACCTCGCGCGACACCGCGTGCTCGGGGTCGGCGTCTCCGTCGACGACCGCACGGGCGATGAGGTCGGCGACGACGCGCATCTCGTCCTCGCCCATCCCCTGCGTGGTCACGCACGGCGTGCCGACCCGGATGCCGGACGCGACGTTGGGCTTCTGCGGGTCGAACGGGATGGCGTTCTTGTTCAGGGTGATGCCGGCCGCGTCGCAGCGGGCCTCGGCATCGACGCCCGTGACCATGACCGGCTGGAGGTCGTGCAGCGACAGGTGGGTGTCGGTGCCGCCGGTGGTGGGCCGGATGCCGCGCTCCCCCAGCGCCTGCGCGAGCACCTTGGCGTTGGCGACCACCTGGCGGGTGTAGGCGGCGTACTCGGGCGTCGCGCACTCCTTGAAGTTGACCGCCTTGGCGGCGATCGTGTGCATCTGCGGGCCGCCCTGCATCATCGGGAAGACGGCCTTGTCGATGGCGGCGCGGTGCTCCTCCGTGCAGACGATGGCGCCCGAGCGCGGGCCGCGCAGCACCTTGTGGGTCGTGAACGACACGACGTCGGCGAACGGCACCGGGCTGGGGATGGCCTTCCCGGCGACCAGCCCGATGAAGTGGGCGGCATCGACCCAGAAGATGGCGCCGACCTCGTCGGCGATGGCACGGAAGCGCTCGAAGTCGATCAGCCGCGGGATCGCCGAGCCCCCGGCGAGGATCACCTTGGGGCGGTGCTCGCGAGCGAGCTGCTCGACCTGGTCGTAGTCGATGTCCTCGGTGTCCTTGTCGACGCCGTAGTGCACGGCGTCGAACCACTTGCCGCTGAACGACACCTTGGTGCCGTGGGTGAGGTGGCCGCCGTGCGGCAGGCTCATCGCCAGGATCTTCTCGCCGGGCTTGAGGAAGGCACCGTAGACGGCCTGGTTGGCGCTCGCGCCGGAGTGGGCCTGCACGTTGGCGTGGTCGGCGGCGAAGAGCGCCTTGCACCGCTCGATGGCGAGCCGCTCGGCCTTGTCGACCTCACTGCAGCCGCCGTAGTAGCGGCGCCCGGGGTAGCCCTCGGCGTACTTGTTCGACAGCGTCGAGCCGAGCGCGGTGAGCACCTCCGGGCTGGAGAAGTTCTCGCTCGCGATGAGCTGCAGGCCACCGCGCAGGCGGTCGAGCTCGGAGACCAGCACCCCTGCGATGTCGGGGTCGAACGCCTCGAGGGCGCTGAAGTCGGATCCGTAGAACGTGTCAGTCATCGTCGGTGGTCTTTCGCTGATCGGGGTGCTCGGACGGCTCGGTGGTGTCGTGATGCTCGGGCGGGTCAGAAGGCGCAGTGGTGTCAGAAGGCTCGGTGGTGTCAGAGGGTTCGGTGCTGTCCGACTGCGGTGGTGTCGGTCGGTTCGGGTGGCGCCTCGGGAACCGCGGGGCCCTCGGCCCATCCGGACGCCTCGGCGACCGCGGGTTCCTCGGCATCCGCGGGTTCCTGGTCATCCGCGGGTTCCTCGGCGACCGTTGGCGCCTCGGTGGGCTCGGTGGCGGCGCTCAACTCTAGGGCGTCGGCGCGCACCCGCTCGATGACTTCCATGACGTCGGCCTCGGACAGCGCGCCGACCCGTAGGAACACCGGCTCCTCGCGGGTGCAGTCGACGATGGTCGACGCCAGCCCTCCGGTGACCGGGCCGCCGTCGAGGTAGATCTCCACAGCCGCACCGAGCTGGCTGGCGGCCTCGACCACCGTGCGGGATGCCGGGTGGCCGGTGCGGTTGGCGCTGCTCACCGCCATCGGGCCGACCGAGCGCAACAGCTGCAGCGCCACCGGGTCGTCCGGCATCCGCAGCGCCACGGTGCCGCCGGTCTCACCGAGGTCCCACATCAGCGACGGCTGGGCGCGCACCACGATGGTGAGCGGCCCGGGCCAGAACGCCGCGACGAGGGCGCGGGCGTACTCGGGCACCTCGGTGGCCAGGCCGTCGACCGTGCGGGCGTCGGGCACGAGCACGGGTGGCGGCATGTCGGAGCCGCGACCCTTGGCCGCGAGCAGCGCGCGCACGGCAGTCGCGGAGAAGGCGTCGGCGCCGATCCCGTAGAGCGTGTCGGTGGGGAGCACGACGAGCGAGCCCGCCCGCACACCGTCGGCGGCCTTGGGGATCGCGTCGGCCCGTCCGTGGTCGGTGGTGCAGTCGAAGACGGGGCTCATGGGGGTCAGCCTAGGGTTCCGGATCGGCCTGCACGGACGCGGCTCACCGGGCGCCGGGGAGACCGGCGCCTCGGACGGCCACCGTCGTGCGAGGCCGGCCGGAGAGGTCGACGCGGTCGTCGACCTCGACCCAGGTGCCCGTGGCGCGCAGCGCCTGCGGCAGGGTCACCCCCTGGCTGTCGGCGTGCTCCATGACGAGCACACCGCCGGGGCGCAGCAGCACCGCCGCCCGCGCTGCCACCGCCAGCGGGATGGCCAGACCGTCGGCCGACCCGCCGTAGAGGGCGACCTCGGGGTCGTGGTCGCGCACCTCGGGGTCGACCGGCACGGCGCCCACCGGGATGTAGGGCGGGTTGCTCACGACCACGTCGACCGCGCCCTCGAGGTCGTCGAAGGCCGTCGTGGCGTCGCCCAGGCGTACCTCGACGTCGAGGCCGAGCCGGTCGCGGTTGGCCACCGCCCAGCCGTGGGCCAGGTCGGACAGCTCGGCCGCGAGCACCCGGGCCCCGGGCAGCTCGTCCTTGACCGCGAGCGCGATCGCTCCCGACCCCGTGCACAGGTCGACCACCACGGCATCCGGCCCGACGGCGGATGCCGCGTCGATCGCGTGCCCGGCGGTCACCTCGGTCTCGGGCCGGGGCACGAAGACGCCGGGCCCGACGGCCAGGGTGAGCCGGCGGAAGTGCGCCTGCCCGGTGAGGTGCTGCAGCGGCACGCGGGCCGCCCGCTCGGCGACCAGTGCGGCAAAGCCGTCCGGCTCGGGTGCGCCCAGCACCATGGCGCGGCGCACCTCGGCGGCGTCGGTGCCCCTGGCGTGGGCGGCTAGCGCCACGGCATCCACCTCGGGCGAGGCGATGCCAGCCGCGGCCAGCCGCGCGGTCGCCTCGCGGACCGCCGTGCGCAGGTCGCTCACCGGTCGGCGATCGCAGCCAGGCGGGCGGCCTCGTCGGCGTCGACGCAGGACTGGATGACCGGGTCGAGGTCGCCGTCGAGCACCGTGTCGAGGTTGTAGGCCTTGAAGCCGGTGCGGTGGTCGCTGATCCGGTTCTCGGGGTAGTTGTAGGTGCGGATCCGCTCGGAGCGGTCGACGGTGCGCACCTGGCTGTTGCGGGCGTCGGCGTCGGCGGCGTGCCGCTCGTCCATCGCCATCTGGTGCAGCCGGGCGCGCAGCACGCGCATCGCGGCCTCGCGGTTCTGCAGCTGGCTCTTCTCGTTCTGGCACGACACGACCACCCCGGTGGGCACGTGGGTGATGCGCACCGCGGAGTCGGTGGTGTTGACGCTCTGGCCACCCGGGCCGCTGGAGCGGAAGACGTCGATGCGCAGGTCGTGGGGGTCGATCGACACTTCGACGTCCTCAGCCTCGGGCATCACCCAGACTCCGGCGGCGCTGGTGTGGATGCGGCCCTGGCTCTCGGTGACCGGCACGCGCTGCACGCGGTGCACGCCGCCCTCGAACTTCAGCCGGGCCCAGGGAGCCTCGCCGGGCTGCGGGTTGCCGCGGGCCTTGACCGAGACGCGCACGTCCTTGTAGCCGCCGAGGTCGCTCTCGGTGGCGTCGAGCACCTCGGTGCGCCAGCCCCGCCGCTCGGCGTGCCGCAGGTACATGCGCAGCAGGTCGCCGGCGAACAGCGCCGACTCCTCGCCGCCCTCCCCCGCCTTGACCTCGAGGATGACGTCGCGGTCGTCGTCGGGGTCGCGCGGGATGAGCAGCCGTCGCAGCCGGTCCTCGGCCGTGGCCAGGGTCGCCTCGAGCGCGGGGATCTCCGACGCGAACGCGGGGTCCTCGGCGGCGAGCTCGCGGGCGGCGCCGAGGTCGTCGCGGGCGCTGACCCAGGCGTGGTGCGCGGCCACGGTCGGGCCGAGGGCGGCATACCGCTTGCCGAGCTCGCGGCTGCGGTCGGGGTCGGACGCGATCTCCGGGTCACCCATCTGGCGCTCCAGCGCCGCGTGCTCGTCGACGAGGGCCTGCGCGGAGTCGAGCACGGGGTTCTCCGTTGGTCGGGTGGGCTGCGGTGGTGCCGCACGGGGGGTGGAACGCGACGCGCCGGCCCACCCGGGAGGGTGGACCGGCGCGGTCGAGCAAGCTACTTGGCGGCGACCTTCTTGCCGTAGCGGGCCTCGAAGCGGGCGACGCGGCCGCCGGTGTCGAGGATCTTCTGCTTGCCCGTGTAGAACGGGTGGCACTGCGAGCAGACGTCGGCGTGGATGACGCCGTTCTTCGCGGTGCTGCGGGTGGTGAACGTGTTGCCACAGGTGCAGGTGACCGTGGTCTCGACGTAGTCGGGGTGGATGTCCTTCTTCACGATTTCTCCTTGGATGCGTCCGGGTCGGCGGGCTCAGCACGGTGCTGCAAACCCTCTGGCGCCCCGCCTGCGCCCCTCGTGAGGGAGGCGCTCAGGAAACGCATCTGATGCCGTGAACCGGTCCAGCGGTCAAGTGTGCCAGAGCGGGCACACGGTGACCTAAACGTCACGGTGGGCTCGCGGCATTCCCGCGCTCGAGCGGCTCGCCGCCGCGAGAGGGTGCCTCCCGCGCCCCCGACACCCCTGGCCGCCGGCGCTCAGGCTGCGCGAGCGGCTGTGCGGTGAGCCTGCACGACCTGCGCCATGAACTGCTCCAGAACGAGCCGCAGGCCGATCACGGGGATGCGGAGCACGCGGTCGTCCCGCAGCACCACCTCGTTCTGGCGCAGGGCGTCGTCGATCGTGTTGAGCGCCAGGGCGTGGTGACCGCCGTCGATCTCGACGACGAGACCGATGACCTCCCACCCGACGTCGAGGTAGATCCGCCCTCCTGGGAGCTCGCGCACGACCTGACGGCTCGGGGCGGGAAGGCCCGCCGCCCGGCACATCGCGGCGAAGTCGAGCTCGCCGAGCGAGCGCGCGCCATCACACAGGTCGGCCACCACGGCCGACAGCACCTGCGTGCGAGCTCGGGTGGCACGGGTGGTGCAGCACTGCCACGCCGCCTGGAGCCGCTCAGGGGTGGTGAGCCGCTGCTGCAGCACGAGGCACAGGACCAGCGCAGCCTGGCGGTCACTGACGGCCCACACAGCGGAGTTGACCGCTGCCTGGGGCACATCGACCCTCGACAGCCCTGCCGCGGGCGACGGGGGCATGACGGTTCGGCGGTGGCGACGCACCCCGTCGACAGGCCGGCTGCGGTTGTTCTTGGGCACCGAGACGTCGATCCTCCGAACGTCGAAACCGGTCAGGCCGGCCGCTGTCAGGGCGGCCGGTCCGTCGAGGGCCGCCCCCGACCCGGTCTCCCACACCGCCCGCCAGAGCAGGGCTCGACCGGCGGGCCGGACGTTGCCGACCACCACGGTCTGGAGCCCGTCGACGAGCCAGCGGCCCGCCTGGACCTCTGAGCGCACGTCGGCCCGGGTCACCCCGACGGCCCGCAGGTCGGCGCGGTGGGCCACCCCGTCGTGGGCGACCTCCGCTGCCCGGCGTGCCCGCTCTGCCCGGGGCAGTCGGCGGCGAGGTGCGGTGGTCATCGGTCCACCGTGCTGCCTGTGGCCGCTGCTGGACAGAGCGCTGCGGCATCTGTGGAAAACCGGCCTCCCTCGCCGCAGGTGCTCGCCGGGCAGGGGTGCCGTACGCGCAGCTGCCCGCGCTCCCGGCACTCCTCGGGGCCACGCTCGGTGACCCCGCGGTGTCGGTGGCCTTCGGTACCGTCGGGCGATGCGCTTCGGAGCCGTCATCCCCTACGCCGACGAGCGGACCTTCACCGAGCTCGCCACCCTGGCCGAGGAGGCCGGGTGGGACATGGTGTTCTCGTGGGAGGCCGTCTGGGGCCAGGACGCCTGGGCCACGCTGGCCGCCGCCGCCATGGTCACCGACCGGGTGCGGCTGGGCACCCTGCTCACCCCGGCCGCGCGCTACCGGCCGTGGGACCTCGCCTCACGGGTCGCCTCGGTCGACCGGCTCTCCGACGGCCGGGTCACCCTCGGGGTCGGCCTCGGCGCCCTGCACGGCAACTGGCTCGCGTTCGAGCCCGACGAGGGCCGGGCGGTGCGGGCCGCCAAGCTCGACGAGGGGCTCGCCATCTATGCGGGGCTGATGGGCGGCCAGCCCTTCGAGTTCACCGGCGAGCACTTCAGCGCCCGGCCGGTGCCCGAGCTCATCCCGCCGATGCCGGTGCAACGGCCGCATCCGCCGGTGTGGTGCGTCGGCATGCTGGTCCCCGGGCGTCCCCGGCAGCGCTCGCTCGAGCGCGCAGCCCGGTGGCAGGGGGTCTTCCCGTCCTACGCCGGCGGCACCCTCGAGGACCCGCACTCGCACCTCACCACCGAGGCCCTGCGCGAGGTCGTCGACCGCATCGGGTCGCTGCGCGCGGATGCCGGCCTGTCGATGGAGGGCTACGACGTGGTCGTCGAGGGCGACAGCCACGGGTCGTTCGGTGGGGTGCGCCCGCCGGTGCAGCCGTGGGCCGACGCGGGCGCCACCTGGTGGGTGGAATCGTGGTGGGACCTGCCCGACTCCCCCGAGGGCGTTGCCGAGGTCAGGCGCCGCCTGGCGCTCGGCCCGCGCCGATGACGCCGGATGCCGTGCTGCGCGTCGCGACCGCGGCCGACGCCGCCGCTCTGGTCGAGCTGCGCGGCGTCATGTTCGAGGGCATGGGCACTCCGGCCGCCGCGATCGCCGACCCGGTCTGGCGACGGGCCGCCCACGCCTGGTTCACCGACCGGGTGGCCGACCCGCAGTCGCGCATCGTGGTCGTCGAGGCGCAGGGGCAGGTCGTCTCGTGCGCGGTCGGCGAGGTGACCGCCCTCATCCCCGGGCCGAACACCGTCACCGGCTGGGTGGGGCTGATCTCGAACGTCGCCACCGTGGCCGGGCATCGTGGGCTGGGCCTGGCCGCGGCCTGCACCGACGACCTGCTGCGCTGGTTCGTCGAGGAGACCGACGTGCGGCGGGTCGACCTGTTCGCCACCGAGGCCGGGGCGCAGATCTACACGAAGCGGGGGTTCACCGTGCGGGGCTTCGAGGCGATGGTCCTGCCGGTCCCCCGCTGACCGGTCGGACGACTGTCGGCATCCCTGTCGACAGTAGAGAACACGCCGCCTCCCTTTCGGGAGGCGGCGTGTTCTCTACTGTCGTCGGGCTCGACTCAGCCGTCGTTCTCGTCCTCGAGCCGGATCGTGGCGGTCTGCTGCACCTGGGTGAGGAACTCGTAGTTCGTCTTGGTCTTGCGCAGCCGGTCGAGCAGCAGCTCGATGCCCTGCTGGGAGTCCAGCGCGGCGAGCACCCGGCGCAGCTTCCACATGATCCGCAGCTCCTCGGGCGCGAGCAGGATCTCCTCCTTGCGGGTGCCCGAGTTGTTGACGTCGACCGCGGGGAAGATGCGGCGGTTCGCGAGCTGGCGGTCGAGCTTGAGCTCCATGTTGCCGGTGCCCTTGAACTCCTCGAAGATCACCTCGTCCATCCGCGAGCCGGTCTCGACGAGCGCGGTGGCCAGGATGGTGAGCGAGCCGCCGTTCTCGATGTTGCGCGCCGCGCCGAAGAACTTCTTCGGCGGGTACAGCGCGGCCGAGTCGACGCCACCGGACAGGATGCGCCCGCTGGCGGGGGCCGCGAGGTTGTAGGCGCGACCGAGCTTGGTGATGGAGTCGAGCAGCACGACGACGTCGTGGCCCATCTCGACCAGGCGCTTGGCCCGCTCGATGGCGAGCTCGGCCACCGTGGTGTGGTCCTCGGCGGGCCGGTCGAAGGTCGAGGAGATGACCTCGCCCTTGACGGCGCGCTGCATGTCGGTGACCTCCTCGGGGCGCTCGTCGACCAGCACGACCATGAGGTGGCACTCGGGGTTGTTGGTGGTGATGGCGTTGGCGATCGCCTGCATCACCATCGTCTTGCCGGCCTTGGCCGGGGCGACGATGAGCCCGCGCTGGCCCTTGCCGATGGGGGCGACGAGGTCGATGATCCGCGTCGTCAGCAGGTGCTGCTCGGTCTCGAGCCGCAGGCGGTCCTGCGGGTAGAGCGGCGTCAGCTTGCCGAACTCCGGGCGCCGGCGGGCGTCATCGGGGCTCTGGCCGTTGATGGTGTCGAGGCGGGCCAGCGGGGTGTACTTGGCGCGGCTGTTGCGCCCACCCACGGTCTGCTGCATGGGCTCCTCGCCCTCGCCGGTCGCCTTGATCGAGCCGGTGACGGCGTCGCCCTTGCGCAGCCCGTGCCGCTTGACCAGCTGCAGCGGCACGTAGATGTCGCTGCTGCCCGGCAGGTAGCCGGTGGTGCGCACGAAGGCGTAGTTGTCGAGGATGTCGAGGATGCCGGCAACCGGCACCAGCACGTCGTCCTCGGCGATCTGCGGCTGCGACTCCTCGACCTGGCTCTCGCCTGGGGCGCCCGGGGTGCGGCGCTTGTCGCGGTTGCGACCGCGGTTGCGCCGGCGGCGGCCTCCGCGGCCGTCCTCGTCGTCGTAGCCGGCCTGGCCCTGCGCGGCGGTGCGGTTCGAGTTCGAGTTCTGGTTCTGGCGGTTGCCGTCAGCGCGCTCCTGCCGCTCGCCGCGGTCGCCGGCATCGGCGTCCCGGCTGTCGGTGCGCTGCTGGCGGTCCTGCTGGTGCCCGTCGGTGCGCTGCTGCCGATCCTGGCGGTTGGCGTCGGTGCGCTCCTGCCGGTCGTCGCGGTCACCCGCGTCGCCATCCTTGGTGTCGGTGCCTGCGGTGCGCTCCTGCCCGCCGGCGTCGGCGCGCTCCTGCCGGTCCTGGCGGTCACGGCGCTGGCGGCGCGCGGTGTCGCGCTGCTGGGTGTTCTCGTCGCGCTCGGCGCGGTCGGTGCCATCGGCGCGGTCGGTGCCCTCGGCGCGCTCGGTGCCCTCGGCGCGCTCGGCGCTCTCGGCGCCGTCGGTGCGGGGTGCGCGGTCGGCACTCGTGGTCGAGCCCGCGGGGCGGCCGGCGCGGCGCGGCGGCGCGGCACTGGCCGGGCCGCTCTCGCCGTTCTGGCGGGCCTTGATGGCGGCGACGAGGTCGCCCTTGCGCATCTTGGCGGTGCCGCTGATGCCCATGCTCGAGGCGAGCCCCTGGAGCTCGGCGAGCCGCATGGCGGTCAACGCTCCGGAGCGGCGCGGGCTGGCGCCCGATGTCGCCTCGAGTGTGGTGGTGTCTGTCACGAAGGATCCTTCCCCTCGCTCGTGGATGGCCTCGAAGTGGCCGATCATGTGGGAGCCCACGCCGGACGCGCAGCGCATGGCTGGACGGCGGCCCTGGTCGTGGAGGGCGAGCGCGGCAGGCATCGGGGAACACCCGGCATCGACTGCGGTCGCGAGGCACACAGTAGCACCGCGTGCTGGACGTGACGCACGACCGCCGGCCTCGGTGTCGAGGGCGTCGCAGCGGGCCCGGTCAGCCGCGCGAGAGCACCTCGACCCGCGCGCCGTGCGGCGGGATGCCGGGGGTCAGCACCCGCCAGGCGTCGCCACCGAAGGCGCGCACCTCGGTGGCCCGGTCGCGGTGGGCGAGCACGAGCACGGAAGGCCCCGCGCCGGAGATGACGGCGGCGTGGCCGGCCCGGCGCAGGGCATCGACCAGCGCCATGGAGTCGGCGTACGAGGGGCGCCGGGCCTCCTGGTGCAGCCATTCGCGGGTAGCCGCCCACAGGTGCTCGGGGGCGGTGCCGAGCGCGTGGGTGAGCAGCGCGGCGCGGGCCGAGTTGGCGGCCGCGTCGGCCAGTCGCACCTGCTGCGGCAGCACCGAGCGGGCCTTGGCGGTCGACAGCTGCACGTCGGGCGCGAAGACGACCGGCTCGACGTCGGGGTGCACGGGCAGGTGCACGGTGGTGGTGCCTTCCCCGAGGTCGTCGGTCCACGACAGGGTGGCGCCGCCGTAGACGCTCGCCGACGCGTTGTCGGGGTGGCCCTCGAGCCGGGACGCCAGGCTGTTGGCGAAGGCGAGGTCGACCGGGTCGCCGGCCAGCCCGCGCGAGACGTCGTGCAGCGCCTGCGCCGCCACAATGCCGGTCACGATCGCCGTCGCCGACGACCCCATCCCCCGGCCGTGCGGCACGGCGTTGACGCACTCCAGCGCCAGCCCCTCAGGGGGCTCGACCCCCAGCTCGGCCCAGGCCACCTGCATCGCACGGTGCACGAGGTGGGTGGCGTCGAGCGGCACGGCGCCCTCACCCTCACCACTGACGGTGACGACCAGCCCGGGCTGGTCGGTGACGCTGGCACGGCAGCGGTCCCAGACGCCGAGGGCGCAGCCGACCGAGTCGAACCCCGGGCCGAGGTTGGCACTGCTCGCGGGGACGCGGACCTCGACGTCGACCCCGACCCGCAGCCGCTCCCCGCTCACGTCACCCCTCGAGGCCGAGCGCCGCCGCGACGCTGAAGGCGTCGACCGGCACGCGCACGGGCTGGATGTCCGACCCGTCGGCGGTGCGCAGGGCCCACTGCGGGTCCTTCAGGCCGTGCCCGGTCACCGTGCACACCACCGTGGCGTCGCGTGGGATGGCCTTCTCGCGGTGGGCCTTGAGCAGGCCGGCAATGCTCGCGGCTGAGCCGGGCTCGACGAAGATGCCCTCGCTGGTCGACAGCAGCCGGTGGGCCGCGAGGATCTCGTCGTCGGTCACCGACTCGATGCGCCCGCCCGACTCGTCGCGGGCGGCCTCGGCCTGGCGCCACGACGCGGGGTTGCCGATGCGGATGGCGGTGGCGATGGTCTCGGGGTGGTCGACCGGGTGGCCGAGCACGATCGGGGCCGCCCCGGCCGCCTGGAACCCCCACATCTGCGGGGTGCGGGTGGCCACCGGCGCCAGCACTTCACCACCGAGACCCGCTGTCGCAGAGGCATATTCGGTGTAACCCTGCCAGTAGGCCGTGATGTTGCCGGCGTTGCCCACCGGCAGCACGTGGATGTCGGGAGCGTCACCGAGCGCGTCGACGACCTCGAACGCCGCCGTCTTCTGGCCCTCGATGCGGGCCGGGTTGACCGAGTTGACCAGCTCGACGGGATAGGCCTCGGCCAGCTTGCGCGCCACCGTGAGGCAGTCGTCGAAGTTGCCCTCGACCTGGATCAGGGTCGCTCCGTGCGCGACGGCCTGGCTGAGCTTGCCCATCGCGATCTTGCCGTCGGGCACCAGCACGGCACACGTCATCCCGGCCTTGGTCGCGTAGGCGGCAGCGCTCGCGCTGGTGTTGCCGGTGCTCGCGCAGATGACCGCCCTCGCCCCGTTGCGCTTGGCCACGGACATCGCGGTGGTCATCCCGCGGTCCTTGAACGACGCCGTCGGGTTGAGCCCCTCGAACTTGACCAGCACGTTGGCCCCGGTGAGCTCGGACAGGCTCTCGCACGGGATGAGCGGCGTGCCGCCCTCCAGCAGGGTCACGACGGGCGAGCCCTCCAGCATCGGCAGGCGGGCGGCATACTCGCGGATCACTCCGCGCCACTGGTGCGCCACGGCTCAGGCTCCTTCCACGCGCATCACGGAGGCGACGTCCTGCACGGCCCCGAGGTCGCCGAGGGCGTCGACGGTCGCGGCGAGCGCGGCATCCGTGGCGCGGTGCGTGACCACGATGAGCTTGGCGCGCTCCCCGTCGCCCGGGGCGGCCTGCTGGCGCACCGTCTCGATCGAGACGTCGTGCTCGGCGAACACGGCCGCGACCTGGGCGAGCACGCCCGGGCGGTCGGCCACGTCGAGGCTGATGTGGTACCTCGTGAGGGACGAGCCCATGTCGACGACGGGCAGGTCGGCGTAGGCCGACTCCCCCGGCCCACGGCCACCGGCCACCTTGTGCCGCGCCACCGCGACGACGTCACCGAGCACGGCGGATGCCGTGGGGTCGCCACCCGCTCCGCGCCCGTAGAACATCAGCTCACCGGCGGCCGCCGCCTCGACGAACACGGCGTTGAACGCCTCGCGGACACTGGCCAGCGGGTGGCTGCGCGGGATCATCGCCGGGTGCACGCGCACGCTCACCGCGGAGGCGCCGTCGGCACCGACGACCCGCTCGCAGATGGCGAGCAGCTTGACCACGCAGTCCATCTCGGCGGCCGCCTGGATGTCACCGGCGGTCACCTCGGTGATGCCCTCGCGGTGCACGTCGAGCGAGGAGACCCGGGTGTGGAAGGCCAGGCTGGCGAGGATGGCCGCCTTGGCCGCAGCGTCGAAGCCCTCGACGTCGGCGGTGGGGTCGGCCTCGGCGTAGCCCAGGGCCTGGGCCTGCTCGACCGTCTCGGCGAAGCCGGCGCCGGTGGTGTCCATCTTGTCGAGCACGAAGTTGGTGGTGCCGTTGACGATGCCGAGCACGCGGCGCACGTCGTCGCCGGCGAGAGACTCGCGGATGGGGCGCAGGATCGGGATGGCGCCGGCGACGGCGGCCTCGTAGTAGAGGTCGACGTCGTAGTGGTCGGCGGCGGCGTAGAGGGTGGGCCCGTCCTCGGCCAGCAGTGCCTTGTTGGCCGAGACGACCGATGCGCCGTGCTCCATGGCGCGCAGGATGAGGCCGCGGGCCGGCTCGATGCCCCCGATCACCTCGATGACCACGTCGGCGCGGGTCACCAGCTCGTCGGCGTCGGCGGTGAAGAGGGAGGGGTCGACCGGCACGTCGGGGCGCGGCCGCTGCGGCCGGCGCACGGCGATGCCGACCAGCTCGAGCTTCGCGCCGACCCGGGCGGCGAGGTCGTCGGCGTTCTGGACGAGCCGGGTCGCGACGGCGGACCCCACGACGCCGCAGCCGAGCAGCGCGACACGCAGGGGGGCACCGGGTTCGTGCGCCATGGTGGGGTCCATCTCCTCGCTGTGGGTCCTCACGCGTCCGCCACGTCGAGGGCGAGCAGGTCCTCGATGGTCTCACGCCGCACGAGCACGCGTGAGCGGCCTCCACGAACGGCGACGACCGGCGGGCGGGGGGTGTGGTTGTACTGGCTGGACAGGCTGCGGCAGTAGGCGCCGGTGCCCGGCACGGCGACGAGGTCGCCGGGCACGATGTCGGCCGGCAGGTACTCGTCGAGCACGACGATGTCGCCGCTCTCGCAGTGCCGCCCGACGACCCGGGACAGCCGGGGCGGCGCCTCGGAGCGACGGCTGGCCAGCGTGCACGAGTAGTCGGCCTCGTAGAGCGCGGGGCGCGCGTTGTCGCTCATCCCGCCGTCGACCGAGACGTAGGTGCGGGTGTGTCCACCGCCCACCTCGACGTCCTTGACCGTGCCCACCTCGTAGAGGGTGAAGGTGCTCGGGCCGACGATCGCGCGCCCCGGCTCGACGGACACCCGGGGGACGCGGGTGTTGTCGCCGTCGCCGACCGCCTTGAGCTCGCGCCCGACGATGTCGGCCATCTCCTGCGCGAGCGTCGCGACCGACAACGGGGTGTGCTGGGAGGTGTAGGCGATGCCGAACCCGCCGCCGAGGTCGATCTCGGGGCAGTGGTGGCCGTGCTCGTTCGCGATCTGCGCGTGCAGGCCGACCAGGCGACGGGCCGCCATCTCGAAGCCGCTGGTGTCGAAGATCTGGCTGCCGATGTGGCTGTGCAGGCCCCGCAGGTCGAACCGGTCCGGCTGCGCGAGCAGGCGGGCGGCCGCCTCGAGCGCCTGGCCACCGGCGAGGCTGAAGCCGAACTTCTGGTCCTCGTGGCCGGTCGCGATGAACTCGTGGGTGTGCGCCTCGACCCCGACCGTCACCCGTACCATCACCGGCGCGACGACGCCCAGCTCGGCCGCCACCGCGGCGACCCGGTCGATCTCGTGGAAGGAGTCGACGACGATGCGCCCGACGCCGTAGGTCAGCGCGTCGCGGATCTCGGCCGTGGTCTTGTTGTTGCCGTGGAAGCCGATCCGCTCCGGGGGGAACCGCGCCCGGCGTGCGACGGCCAGCTCGCCGCCGGTGCACACGTCGAGGTGCAGGCCCTCGTCGGCCACCCAGCGCGCGACGGCCGTGCAGAGGAACGCCTTCCCGGCGTAGTACACGTCCGCTCCCGCCAGCGGCTCGAAGGCTGACGCGAAGCCGTCACGGAACTCGCTTGCGCGAGAACGGAAGTCGTCTTCATCGAGCACGTAGGCGGCCGTGCCGTGCTCCCTGGCCAGGGTGAGCACGTCGACGCCGCCGACGGTCAACCGGCCCTCGTGATCGCGGCCGACGGTGCGCGGCCAGAGCTGCGGCAGCAGCTCCATGACGTCGGCCGGGAACGGCAGGTAGAGCGGGGGGCCGCCGTAGCCCTCCGCGTGGAGGACACCGGCCTCGTGCGAACGCATCGGTCAGGCTCCCCTACATCCGCTCTGGTGCGCTGACGCCCAGCAGGTCGAGCCCGTTGGCCAGCACCACGCGGGTGGCGTCGTTGAGCCACAGGCGCGTCCGGTGCAGGTCGGTGACCTCCTCGTCGACGCTCACCGGGCGCACCCGGCAGGTGTCGTACCACTTGTGGTAGCGGCCGGCGAGCTCCTCGAGGTAGCGCGCGACCCGGTGCGGCTCGAGCAGGTGCGCGGCCTGGGCGACCACCCGCGGGAAGTCGCCGAGCACGGCGAGCAGCGAGGCCTCGGTGGGGTCGGTCAGCAGGCCGGCGTCGAAGCCGTCGGCGCGGTGCACGCCGTCCTCACCCGCGAGCCGGGCGACGTTGGCGGTGCGGGCGTGGGCGTACTGCACGTAGAAGACCGGGTTGTCGTTGGTCTGCTTGCGCAGCTCCTCGCCGTCGAGCGAGAGGGGGCTGTCGGAGGGGTAGCGCGCGAGCGAGTAGCGCACGGCATCCTTGCCGATCCACTCGATCAGCTCGTCGAGGTAGATGGCGTTGCCCAGCCGCTTGCCCATCCGCTGGCCGGCGATGGAGATGAGCTGGCCGATCTTGACCTCGATGTTGTGCTCGGGGTCGTCACCCGCGCACGCCGCGATGGCCTTGAGCCGGTTGATGTAGCCGTGGTGGTCGGCACCGAGCAGGTAGACCTTCTCGTCGAAGCCGCGGTCCTTCTTGCTGAGGTAGTACGCGGCATCCGCGGCGAAGTAGGTGGGGCTGCCGTCGGTGCGGATGAGGACGCGGTCCTTGTCGTCGCCGAAGTCGGTGGTGCGCAGCCACACGGCGCCCTCGGCGTCGAACACGTGGCCCTGCTCGCGCAGCCGGGCGACGGCCTGCTCCACGGCGTGCCCCTCGTGCAGGGCGCGCTCGGAGAACCAGACGTCGAAGTAGACCCCGAACTCGTCGAGGGTGTGCCGGATGGCGGCGAGCTGGGCGGTGTAGCCGAGGTCGCGGGCGATGGCGAAGGCCTCGTCGTGCGGCAGCTCGAGCAGGTCGGGGCGCTGCGTCAGCACCTCGGCCGCCCGGTCGGCGACGTACTCGCCCGGGTAGCCGTCCTCCGGCGGCTCCTGCCCGGCGGCCCGCGCCAGCACCGAGGCGCCGAACTTGTCCATCTGCGCGCCCGCATCGTTGATGTAGTACTCGGCGGCGACCGTCGCGCCGGCTGCCGTGAGCAGGCGGCGCATCGAGTCGCCCAGGGCCGCCCACCGGGTGTGGCCGATGTGGATGGGGCCGGTGGGGTTGGCCGAGATGAACTCGAGGTTGACCACGCGCCCGGCCTCGGCGGTGCTGTGGCCGTAGGTGGCGCCCGCCTCGACGATCGAGCGGGCCAGCTCGCCGGCGCTCGCGGCATCCAGGGTGATGTTGAGGAACCCGGGGCCGGCGACGTCGACTGCTGCGACGCCGGGCACCGTGGCGAGGTGGGTCGCGAGCGCGACAGCCAGGTCGCGCGGCGGGATGCCGGCGCCCTTGGCGAGCTGGAGGGCCACGTTGGTCGACCAGTCGCCGTGGTCGCGGTTGCGCGGACGCTCGACCCGGACCTCCGCGGGGACGGTGACGCTCAGGTCACCGGCGTCGACGGCGGACAGGAGCGCGGCACGGATCGCGGCCGAGAGCTGTTCGGGGGTCACCGCGCAATTCTAGGGGCGGCGCTTCGGCGCCCTTCCCGTGGCCGCGAGCCGTGAGACGGCGGCCACGAGCTCGTCGGGGTCGAACGGCTTGGAGATGAACCCGTCGAACCCCGCACCGCTCGCCTCGGGGGCGTCGTGCATGACGACCGACCCGGTGACCAGCAGCACCGGCACCGGGTCGAGGCGGTGGTGCGACCGGATGGCGGCGATGGCCCACCAGCCGTCGTAGGGCGCCATCTCGGAGTCGAGCACGATGACGTCGGGGGCGGGACGCTCCGGGTCGATGAGGCGCGCCATCGCCTCGTGGCCGTCGGCGGCCTCCTCGACGGTGAAGCCTGCGAGCTCGAGGTTGATGCGAAGAAGGCGACGGATCGGCTCCATGTCGTCGCAGACGAGCACTCGGGGTGCCGGACCGCTGGCGCCGGTCCCGGATTGCATGGACGCCAGACTAGGCTGCTACCCTCACGGAGCGCTGGAAACCACTGTTAAAGCCAGATCAAGAATCCAGCACAAAGGCCGACCTGAGGCCCCCGTAGCTCAGGGGATAGAGCACCGCCCTCCGGAGGCGGGAGCGTAGGTTCGAATCCTACCGGGGGCACCACCTGAGACACCCGCTGAACTGCACCGACAAGGGGCAGGAGCGACGGACGAGACGTGGCCCGAATCGTCCGTGACCGGGTGCGAGCCGGTGGAGGCTCGGGCGGATGGTCGAGGCGGTCGCCGAGCGGCGTGCCACGGCTTGCCCCGGGGGCAGACGGTGAGGAGCGTCGCGCTCACGACGGCTGTCGCCCCCAGTGCCACGGTGGGTGTGAGCGTCTCGCCGAGGACCGCCCAGGCGCACGCTGCTCCGAAGACCGGCTCCAGGGTCAGGACGACCGCTGCGGTGGTGGCGTCGACCCGACCCTGGGCCCAGGTCAGCAGCACCAGGGCCGCGCCGGTGCCGACCGCGCCGAGCCCGGCCACCAACACCGCGTGCGCGGCGCTTCGGGGAACCGAGAGGGCGCAGCCCTGGAGGGCGGCCAAGGCCCAGGCGAGGGTGGCGACGGAGGCGACCTGGATGAGCGCGAGCGGGAGCGTCTCACCGGGTCTGCCCCATCGTTGCAGGGCCACGAGGTGGACCGCCCACGCCAGTGCCGCCGCGAGTGTCATGAGCTCGCCGACGCCGATACCGACGCCACGCAGGGTGATCAGCGCCAGGCCGGTCGTGGCGAGCAGCACCCCGGTGACGGCGTGGCCCGACAGGCCGGCGCCGCCCCAGAGCACGGCGACGACCGGTGCGAAGACGACGACGGTCCCGGTCAGGAACGCCGAGGTGACGACCGGCGTGGTCTCCAGGGCACAGGTCTGGAGCAGGAAGCCCGCCGCCAGCAAGGTCCCCAGACCCAGACCGCGGATGAGCGTCGAGCGAGTGACGTTGCGGCGTGTCCCGGGCAGTGTGGCGGCAAGGGTCACGGCAGCGACGGCGAAGCGCAGGGCCACCTGCTGGGCGGCGGCGACGCCCTCCAGGGCGGCGCTGCTCGCGGACAGGGCGCCGCCCCAGATCAGCGCGACGGCGACCAGTGCCGCCACCCCCCGACGGTCCCGCGTGCCGGCCACGTGAGCTCGTCCCTCACACCACGACGTGCGGAGCCGGCGACGACGCGAACGGCCGCGGTGCCCAGATCGTCTCGTGGCCGTCGCGCAGCTGGGCCGCGACGACGACGGCCAGGAGGAGCAGGCCGATGACGACGAACAGGGCGATCACCGCCTGGAGGACCCAGTCGGTCGGCTGGGCGACGAGGATTCGGCGCGGGGCGAGGTGGCTGCTCATGCCCACCACGCTCCGCGACGTGCCGCCCACCGGGAAGCGGGCCATCACCCAACTCGGACGAGGGTTATCCCTGCAGACAGCAGACCCTCGGCGCGGGACACTCGTGAGGTGCGCAGTGGTCCCATCCGTACCGCCGCCCTCCTGGCCCTGCTCGCGGTGCTGACCGCCTCGGGTCT
>CAWDBL010000013.1:0-278314 GCA_963800505.1 uncultured Actinomycetota bacterium | reverse complement strand
TTGGAGGCGGAGCCCTACATGGGACTCGACACCGGTTCTCCCACTGCCCGCAGCTCTTCGGCCGCCCGCTCGGCAAAGGTCTGTAACCCGATCTGTGACGAGAGCTCGTGGGCGCGCCGGAGCTGGCCTACTGCCTGCGACCGCCGCCGCTCCCGGCGCAGCCACCGGTAGTCGCATCGAACCGTTGTGACCACTGATTACCGTATGCGCGAGTTCGCACTCGTCGACCGCAGCGGCAACTTGGTGCGGATCGGCACGCCCGTCACCTGACGGACTAATCCGATTCGCCTGACGGACGCATCCCGCCAAGGCCCTTCTCGCCAAGACGCCTGGTTCAAGATGTGCGGCAATAGCGGATGGGAGATCGCTCGGCCCCGGGCGCTGGATGGCGCGTCTCGGCGGGTCAGATGTCCGGAGGTCTCACGGTCGGCGTTGCCGGGTTGCAGTCAGGTGACTGATGACCGGCGCACCTGCTGCCAGCAGAGTCGGAGACGGGCCCGTAGGAGCGCACTGTCAGCCGCCCCTCCGTGATGCCCCTCGGCGACGCCACTTCGCCGGTGTCAACCACTCCCCAGGAGGTTCCCATGCCCATCGTGACCGTCGGCCCGAGAACGACCACGACATCGAGATCTACTACGAGGACCACGGCATCGGCCAACCGGTGGTGCTCATCCACGGGTTCCCGCTCGACGGGCGCTCGTGGGACAAGCAGGAACGCGTCCTGCTCGAGGCCGGCTACCGGGTCATCTCCTACGACCGTCGGGGCTTCGGCGAGTCCAGCAACACGACGGTCGGGTTCGACTACGACACCTTCGCCGACGACCTGCCAGCTGCTCGACCACCTTGACCTGCGGGACGTCGTGCTCGTCGGGTTCTCGATGGGAACCGGAGAGGTCACCCGCTACCTCGGCCGCCACGGCTCCGACCGGGTTGCCAAGGCCGTCCTCATGGCGGCGGTGCCGCCGTTCCTGCTCAAGGCCGACGACAACCCCGAGGGCGTCGACCGCTCGGTCTTCGAGGGGATCAAGGCCGCGATCGTCGAGGACCGCCCGGCCTACTTCAAGGCCTTCCTCGACGACTTCTTCAACGTCGACGTCCTCGGCGGGACGCGGATCAGCGAGCCCGCGTGGCAGGCCGCTTCGCGATGGCGCTGCAGCGGGCCCGTACGCCACTGGCCTGCGTCGACACGTGGCTGACCGACTTCCGAGCCGACGTCGCCAAGATCGACGTGCCGACCCTGGTCATCCACGGCGACTCGGACCGGATCCTGCCCTACGAGGCGACCGCCGCCCGGCTGCCCGGCATGATCGCCGGCCTGCAGGTCGTCACGGTCACGGACGGTCCGCACAACATCGCCTGGACCCACCCCGAGGTCGTGAACCCGGCCCTGCTGGACTTCATTAAGTCCTGACCTGCTGGCCGGTCCACCCCCGGTAGACTGTGCCCAGTCACATCTTCCCGTCTCGCCGCGCCAGCAATCCGCTGCCGGCGCGGCGAGAGCAGGGCAGCCGTAAACGCTCCAACTCCAGACTGCGGGGCGAAGGGCTAGACAGGATGCCTTTTCAGCCGAGTGGTCGCACGGCAGGATAGTCGGGTGCTCGCACCCGGTGAGGCACCTCCGCCCTTACCGTCGCTCTCCGGCCGCGCCGTCGAGCTGGCGGTGCTCGACGCCTTCCTGGAGCAGGCGGCGACTGACGGCGCGGCCCTGATCGTCACCGGCGAGCCGGGCATCGGCAAGTCCGCGCTGCTTGGGGCCGCCGCCCAGCGAGCCGTGCAGGAACGAGGAGCACTCGTGCGCCACGTCGCTGGTGCCGAGTTCGAGGCCGACCTCAGCTTCGCGGGGCTTCACCAGCTGTTGGTACCCGATGCAACCGGCCTCTCGTCGCTGTCCGAGCCGCACCGGGCTGCCCTGGAGACGGCGCTGGGCCTGCGCACGGCGCCCCGCCGGAGCGGCTCCTGCTCACCAGCGCGACCTTGGCGCTGCTCCAGCAGCTCTCGGCGCAGTCCCCGGTGTTGCTGGTGCTCGACGACATCCACTGGATGGACCGCGCCACCGCCGGCGTCCTCAGCCTCATCGCGCGGCGCCTGCCGGGCACCCGGACCGGCATGCTGCTGGCCCAGCGAGCCAACGAGGAGAGCTTCTTCGACCGCTCCACGATCCCCGAGCTCCGGGTGCCGCCCCTGGACGACCACGCCGCAGCCGAGCTGCTTCGGGAGACTCGGCCAAGACTGCAAACGGCGGTCCGGCACCGCATCGTCGCCGAGGCCGGGGGCAACCCACTGGCCATCCTCGAGCTGCAGCGCGCCCTGACCGCCGAGCAACGCTCCGGGGCCGACGCACTGCCGCCCACGCTGCCGCTCACCGTGCGGTTGCGGCGGCTCTTCGCCGACCGAGTCTCCGCGCTGCCCGCGCCGACCCGCCGGTTGCTGCTGCTCGCCGCCCTGGACCACGGGGCGGGAGCTGCCCTCATGCGGGTTGTCGCCGCCTCGGAGGTCGACCTGGAACCTGCCGAGTCCAGCGGCCTCGTCACGGTTGACCGCCGCACCAACCGGGTGGTCTTCGCCCATCCGCTGGTCCGCGCAGCGGTCGTCGACCTCGCCTCCGCGAACGAGAAGCGGGCCGCGCACCGGCGCCTGGCCGAGCTGGCCGAGGACGCCGACGTCCGTTCGCTCCATCGGGCCGAAGCAGCCTTGGCTCCCGACGAGACAGTGGCTGGCCCTCTCGAGGGCCTCGCCACCAGGACGCTGGACCGCGGTGACGGCGTGCGGGCCAGCGCGCTGCTGCTGCGTGCGGCCGAACTCAGCCCGGCACCGGCGCAACGGGCGCGACGGCTGGCGCAGGCGGCGTTCGTCGGTGCGCACGTGACCGGAAACCTCAGTGGCGCGGCCGCGCTGCTGGACCGCGCCCGCGCCGAGGACCCGGACGCCACGCAGACCCTGCAGGTCGCCGTCGCTGCCGCCTCTCGCCTGCTCAACAACGAGGGAGACGTCGACACCACCCACGGGATCCTCGTAGGCGCCTTGAACCAGGCGTCCGTTTCCGCGACGGACGGAGAGACCGATGTCCGGGCCATCGAGAATGCCGTGCTGACGCTGATGTCGGTGTGCTCCTTCGGCGGCCGGCCGCAGCTCTGGACCGCCTTCGACGCGGCCGTCGCACGCTTCCGCGAGGTCCTGTCGGCGCCGGTGCGGCTGGCGACCACGACGTACGCCGACCCGGTCCGGTCCACCCCCGAGATGCTGAGGGAGCTGGACCGGATGGTCGAGTCCCTCGACGAGACGACGAGCCCGCTGGCTGTGGTCCAGGTCGCTCAGGCACGGTGGTACATCGGTGACCTGCCGCGAGCGCCTCTCGAGCGGCTCGTCGAAGCCGGCCGGCTCGGTGACACCGTGGCACAGTCGGTTCGAGCACTCCTGATGCTCGCCGTGGACCACTTCTTCGCCGGGGCCTGGGACGAGGCCGCCGCGCACGCCGAGGAGGCCGTCCGCATCTGCGAGGAGCGCGACTTCGCGATGCTGCTGTGGCGTGCCCGCTTCCCCGGAATGCTGCTCGCGGCCGCGCGCGGGGACTTCGCCCACTTCACCGACGCCCGAAGCCGTGCGCTGCAGTGGGCTCTGCCACGCAACGCCCTGGCCGTTCGTGCCTCCACCGCTGAGGCGGACGGTCTGGCGGCCCTTGGTCAAGCGCGCTACCGGGACGCGCTCGACGCCTACAGCTCCATCAGCGCACCCGGGACCTTTCCGCCCCACGGGCAGCAGACGCCGAGGATGGTCATGGACCTTGTCGAGGCCGCCGTGCGCTGCGGCGAGCTCGAGGCGGCGCGACTGCACGTGCGCGCCGCCGCCGACGCCGGCATCCCAGGGCTGTCACCCCGATCCAACTTTCTGTGGCGTGGAGCCCAAGCCCTGGCTGCCGACGACGCCGACCACCCGCAGCTCTTCGACGCCATCCTCGAGAACCCGTCGTCCACCCGGTGGCCGTTCCATCTCGGCCGGCTCGAGCTCGCCTACGGGGAACGCCTCAGACTCAACCGGGCCATGCGCCAGGCCCGCCCCATCCTGAGCCGTGCCCGACAGCGGTTCTCACTTCTGGACGCTGCGCCCTGGTGCGCCCGGGCGGACGCCATGCTCGGCGCCACCGGCCCCACCCGCCGGGTCGGGGCCGAGCACGCAACCGAGCTCACCGCCCAAGAGCTGCAGATCGCCCGCCTCGCCGCGACCGGCCTGAGCAACCGCGAGATCGGCCTGCAACTGTTCCTGTCACCCCGCACCGTCGGAGCCCACCTCTACCGAATCTTCCCGAAGCTCGGGATCACGTCCAGGGCTGCGCTGCGAGACGCCCTCACCTCACGCGGCTACTGACGTGGACCGAGCCCACAGGGGCTCTGATGCCCGCCCGGTCGAGACGGTCAATCGACTGATGTTGGGCCTCCCGACGCACCGCACCATGGCGGAAGCGGCAGCACCAACCTGGCGCATCACCGCGAAAGCCCTCCACCAGGAGCAACCATGACCGAAGTCCTCGAGATCACCACCCTGAGACTGGCCCACGGCCTCAGCGCCGCCGACTTCCTCGACGCCAACACCGACATCAACGCCTACCTGCGACGCCAGCCCGGATTCAGGTGGAGGCGCATCGTCCAACGCGACGACGACACCATCGTCGACATCGTCGCCTACGACGACATCGCCCGCGCACGCGCCGGCGCGGCGGGCATCACCGGCGAGATGGCTGGCTCACCCGTCCACGACACCATCGACCACTCCGCCGTCGACTGGCAGATGACCACCGTCCTGCAGCACGTGGAAGGGGCGCAGTCATGACCCCCTCCCAGAACCACCACGGCGGCCCCCAGACGATGAACGCCGCAGTCCTCGAGGAGTTCGGCGCCCAGCTCACCCTCCGCAGCCTCTCGCGGCCCTCAGCATCGCCCGGCACGGTGGTGGTGCGCGTCGCCGCGAGCGGCGTCAACCCGCTCGACACGAAGATCCGCGCCGGCAGTGCAGCGCACGCACGCATCAACCCGCCCGCCGTCCTCGGCCTGGACCTGGCCGGTGTCGTCGCCGAGGTCGGTGAGGGCGTCCATGGCTTCTCGGTCGGCGACGAGGTCTTCGGGCTCACCGGAGGCGTCGGAGAGGTCCAAGGCTCGCTGGCCGAATACGCCGCCGTGGACGCCGACCTCCTCGCCCCCAAGCCCCCATCGCTCAGCATGGCCGAGGCGGCGGCGCTCCCACTGTCGGTCGTAACCGCTTGGGAGGGATTCGTCGACCGGGCCGGCGTCCACGAGGGGCAGACCGTCCTCATCCACGGAGGGGCCGGCGGCGTCGGCCACATCGCCGTCCAGCTCGCGGCAGCCCGCGGGGCGAAGGTCTACGCCACCGGCACCGGAGCCGACCTCGACCTGATCCGCCGCCTCGGGGCCGAGCCGATCGACTACCGCACCACCACCGTCGAGCAGTACGTCGCGGCCGCCACCGACGGGGAGGGATTCGACGTCATCTTCGACACCCTGGGCGGGCCGGTCCTCGACGCCTCGTTCGAAGCCGTGCGCCGCTACACCGGCCACGTCGTGAGCATCCTCGGCTGGGGCACCCACAGCTTGGCACCGCTCAGCTTCCGCGGGGCCAGCTACTCCGGCGTCTTCACCCTGCTCCCGCTGCTCACAGGAGTCGGGCGCGCCCACCACGGCGAGATCCTCCGAGCAGCCGCAGCCCTCGCCGAGGCCGGACAACTACGCCCCATCCTCGACCCGAACGGCTACGACCTCGCCTCGGTCATGGACGCTCACGCACGCGTCGAGAGCGGGTCCGCGGGCGGGAAGGTCATCGTCACCGTCACCCGGTGAAAACGCCGCCCAACAGCCGTGACGGCCTTGCCCACGGCCGCAGCCAGCCTGCTGCCCGCCTTCGCACGCCCCTCGGCGACCGAAGCCGGACAGCGGCACCCCCACGTCCCACCGTCACACTGAGGAGCCTCACCATGACCAAGCTGACCGTCGGCCAGGAGAACGGCCGCACAGTCTTCATCACCGGCAGCTCAACCGGGATGGGCCGTGAACTTGTTAATCAGCTCGCAGCCCGAGGCTGGAATGTCGCGGCGACGATGCGAGACCCAAGCAAGGCCGACCCTGCGTTCGCCGCGCTGGATGCGGTACAGGTCATTCGTGCGGACGTGACCGACGACGAGTCGGTTCGAACTGCGGTCGAAGAAGCAAACGACAGGTTCGGGCCGATCGACGCGTTGATCAACAACGCCGGATATGCAGAGACCGGGACGCTGGAAGAGGTCAGCCTTGAACGCTGGCGGGCCCAGTACGAAACCAACGTGTTCGGGGTTGTCCGGGTCATCGACGCAGTCCTCCCGCAGATGCGCGAGCGACGAGAAGGGCACATCCTCAACACATCGTCCATGGGAGGCCACGTGAGCCTCCCCACGATGACGGCCTACACCAGCTCGAAGTTCGCACTGGAAGGGCTCTCAGAGGGACTGAGTAAGGAACTTCAGCCCATTGGGATCGACGTCACCATCATCGAGCCTGTCGGATTCCCCACGCCGTTCTTCGACAATCTGTCGACCAATCCTCAACTTGCCGACTATGACGGGGCCCGCCGGGCCATGGCCGACTTCTCAGCGGGCGCGCGCCGTGGCGATTTGGTCAAGTCGATGTCCGCAGTGGCCGATGTCGTCGGCACGAACAACCCTCCGCTGCGCCTCGCAGTAGGCAGCTACGGACTCGAGCTCGTTCGCAACAAGCTCGATGAACTCATCCAGAACTACAACGAGTGGGAACATGTCACGCTGGCAACTGGGTGAAGTTCGCCCGCCACGGCGACGGCCACGCGCAACCCGGTTGAGCCGGCATCGTCAAGACGCGTCCGCTCCGGGCGTGGCCATCATCCTGCGCACCGACCTCGGCATGGCCGGCGTCGACCCCGCCGACACCGGCGCCGCCTCGGTCCTCGTGGACACCACTCACACGCTCGCGTCGGGCCCGAAGGAACTGACCGAACGGCGCCTGGTCCGCCGTGGGACCACCCCAGGAAGTCTGATGCTTCACGGGCGGAGCGACCGGAGTGGCCGGCGTACCCGACTGACAAGCGAGCGGCCGGCCGAGGTGATCACGTGAGACCCACGCGCGTCACTCAGGGCGGGCGCCGGGTCCCGCTGAACTTCTTCGGTATGCCGTTCGGCCTGGTCGGGTTGGCGGCCACGTGGCGCCAGCTCGACCAGCGTGGGCACGCGCCAGCGGCCGTCGCGGAGGTCCTCTTCGTCGTGGCCGGGCTGAGCTGGCTACTCATACTGTCGGCATACGCCCGCCATGTCGGCGGCTCGGTCACGACGCTGCTGGGCGACGTCACCGATCCGGCGGCTGGGCCGTTCGCCTCGCTGGCGCTCATCACGCCACTGCTGCTCGCCGCTCAGTGGCTCTACCCGCACCTGCCGACCATCGGGGCGGCCGTCACCCTGGTCCTCATCGGCTTCACGGTGCTGCTCGGCGGTTGGTACACCGGCCAGTGGATCTACACCCCGGTCGGCGTGGGAACGCTCCACCCGGGGTACTTCCTGCCCACGGTGGCCGGAGGGCTCATCGCCTCCGCCGCCGCGGCCAAGATCGGCCAACCCGGGCTCGCCTACATCCTGCTGGGCCTCGGCTCCATCTGCTGGTTGGTGCTCGGCTCCATCATCCTGGGGCGGCTCATCCTCGGTCCGGCACTGCCCGCGCCGCTGCTGCCCACGCTGGCCATCGAGGTCGCGCCGGCCGCCGTAGCGAGCCTGGCGTGGTTCGCCCTCAACGGCGACCAGGTCGACGGCGTAGCGCGACTGCTCGCAGGCTACGGGCTGCTCATGGTCATCGCGCAGCTGCGACTGCTGCCGGTCTTCCTGAGACTGCCGTTCATGCCGAGCACTTGGGGATTCACGTTCAGTTGGGCAGCGGTGGCCACCGCGACCCTGCACTGGCTGCAGCAGCTGCACGGTGTCGGCTCCGCTGCCCTGCAGTACGCCGTCACCGCGGCCGTCACCGCGCTGGTTGGCGGCATCGCAGTGCGCACTCTCATCGCTCTTTTCCGTCATGAGCTGTTTCCGGCTCCGGTCGTGCCGCCCGCTAAGCAGCCGGTCGCTGCGCCCGGCACTCCAGCACTCATCGAGGGGAATCTGCCTGAAAGACTCGCGGCCGACGAGAGACCACGCGCTCATCAAGCAATTGAGGACGGATCACCCACATATCCCGGATGACCGGGCGGTCGCCCTCAGAGGCGAACTGGCCTCCTCCTTGCGCCACCGCGTCAACGTTTCCCGCGCGAGCGTGTTCTCCCGGCCCTGGTCCCGCACCCCGGCACATGACTGAGGCACCCGGGTCGGACCCTGTCTCCGCAGGTCGTGCCGGGTCGTGCCAACCTTCTGACCCCTGTCCGAGGCGTCTTGGGCTTCCCGACCTGACCCGACTGGAGACGACCAGCCCCGACATTTTGGGTCACATTTTGGGTCACCTTCCGCCCCGGAAACCGTCCGCAATCCGGACACGAGTAAGCCCCCGACAGCGTTTCCGCTGGCCGGGGGCCCGTCGTCTGTCTCAACACAGAGCGCGCCCGAAGGGATTCGAACCCCTAACCTTCTGATCCGTAGTCAGATGCTCTATCCGTTGAGCTACGGGCGCCCGTCGCGCTCGCGCGCAACGAGAGAGCAGACTACCGGAGCCCCGTCGCCGCGTGAAATCGCAACCCACGCGCTCCGGACGGCCGCGCCCACACCACACCCCGGCATCCGGCCCGCAAGGGACACCAGCGCAATGACCTGCACTTCCGGTGTTCCTGCAAGAACTTCCAGTGGCGAGCAGCGCTTGTGAGGAGCCTCATAACGCGTAAGCGCTTCCGCGGTGGCTACCCCCGAGTAGGCAGGCCTACCGTGGAGGAGAGGCTCCCACGGGCGGGTGCCGAGCCACCGCCACGAGCGGTTCGCAAGGTTTCGCGCGAGGGGTGGCCGACCAGTTGAGCCAGACCGGCGGAAGGACCACCATGACCACGCAGGCGGAGCACACCACAGGGACCAGTCACCCAGGCTTGGCGGCCTGGGTCGACGAAGTCGCCGCGCTCACCACCCCCGACTCGATCCACTGGGTCGACGGGTCCGACGCGGAGTGGGACCTGCTGACGACCCGCCTGGTCGAGGGCGGCACGTTCACCCGGCTCGACCCCGACAAGAAGCCGAACAGCTTCCACGCGGCATCCGACCCCAGCGACGTCGCCCGGGTCGAGGACCGCACCTTCATCTGCTCCGAGGACGAGAAGGACGCCGGCTTCACGAACAACTGGAAGTCGCCAGTCGACATGAAGGCCCTGATGACCGACCTCTACAAGGGGTGCATGACCGGTCGAACGATGTACGTCATCCCGTTCGTCATGGGCCACATCGAGGCCGACGTGCCGATGTACGGCGTCGAGATCACCGACTCCGCCTACGTCGTCGTCTCCATGAAGATCATGGCGCGCATCGGCACCCCGGTGCTCAAGGCCATCGAGGAGCAGGGCGCTGACTTCGTCAAGGGCCTGCACTCGGTCGGCTTCCCCCTGCCCGACGGCACGGCCGACGTCGCCTGGCCCTGCAGCGACACCAAGTACATCGCGCACTTCCCCGAGACCCGCGAGATCTGGAGCTACGGCTCCGGTTACGGCGGCAACGCCCTGCTGGGCAAGAAGTGCTACGCGCTACGCATCGCCTCGGCGATGGCGCGCGACGACGGCTGGATGGCCGAGCACATGCTCATCCTCAAGCTCACCTCGCCCACCGGCTCGGTGCACTACATCGCCGGCGCCTTCCCCAGCGCCTGCGGCAAGACCAACCTCGCGATGATCGAGCCGGCGCTGGACGGCTGGAAGGCCGAGATGGTCGGTGACGACATCGCCTGGATGCGCTTCGGCGCCGACGGCCGGCTGTATGCCGTCAACCCCGAGTTCGGCCTGTTCGGCGTCGCACCCGGCACCGGCATGCACTCCAACCCCAACGCCATGCGCACGGTGGAGAAGGGCAACTCGATCTTCACCAACGTCGCCCTCACCGACGACGGCGACATCTGGTGGGAGGACATGACCAAGGAGAAGCCGGCCCACCTCATCGACTGGAAGGGCAACGACTGGACCCCCGAGTCCGAGACGCCCTCGAGCCACCCGAACAGCCGCTTCTGCACCCCGGCCAAGCAGTGCCCGATGATGGCCCCGGAGTACGACGAGCCCAACGGCGTGCCGATCGACGCGATCCTGTTCGGCGGCCGCCGCAAGACCACCGTGCCGCTCGTCTACGAGTCGCGCGACTGGGCCCACGGTGTGTTCATCGGCGCCACGCTCTCCTCCGAGACCACCGCCGCCGCCACCGGTGCGGTCGGCGTCGTGCGCCGCGACCCGATGGCGATGCTGCCCTTCATCGGCTACGCCGCCGGCGACTACGTCAACCACTGGCTCGAGATCGGCAAGGCCCACGACGAGTCCAAGCTGCCGAAGATCTTCCAGGTCAACTGGTTCCGCCGCGACGACGACGACGGCTCCTTCCTGTGGCCCGGCTTCGGCGACAACGCCCGCGTGCTGAAGTGGGTCGTCGAGCGCCTCGACGGCACCGCCGAGGCCGTCGAGACCCCGGTCGGCCTCGTGCCCACCCCGGGTGCCATCGACACCACCGGCCTGGACATGACCGACGAGCAGGTGTCCAAGGCCCTGGCCGTCAACGTCGACGAGTGGCGCGACAAGGAGCTTCCGCTCATCGAGGAGTGGTTCGCCAAGTTCGGCGACACCCTCCCCACTCAGCTGGCCGACGAGCTCGCGACCCTCAAGGCGCGGCTCGAGACCGCCTGACCGTCCGCCCGCCCGCGGACGCGCGAACCCCCGGAGAGCCGCCCTCTCCGGGGGTTCTGCGCCTCCGCCCAGCCGTTGTCGGATGCCGTGGTGCCGGTTGCGCTCCGGCCCGCGTGATGGACCGCCCGGTCGGTCAGGTGGCCTGACCCGTGCCGTTCTCGTCGGTGCCGGTGCCGCCGCCAGGGAACTGACCGGCGGGAGGCGGGCCACCGTGCCGCCGCGGTCGAAGCCGCCGATGCCGTCGGCGATGCTGCCCCTGTCGTCGCCAGCGGTGGCCGCGTACACGACGGCCGCGCCACCGACCGCGCCGAGCCCGAGGCCGACGACGAGGGCCGCGACGGCAAGGCCGCGGCCACCGCTGACCCGCGAGCGCCACGACGGCTTCGCGGGGGCCGCCGCCACGGGCGGGATCGACGGCCCGTACGAGGCCATCGACCGGCTGGCAGGTGTGCGCGACCGCTCACAGGAAGCACACAGGAAACGCATGGACTCGGAACAGTGCCTGCGCGCACGATGAGCACATGACGACGACCCGCCCCGTGAGCGCTCCTGCTCTCCAGCGACCCGATGGCAGCCCGGTGCGCGTGCTGGTGGTCGACGACGAGCCCAACCTCACCGAGCTGCTCTCGATGGCCCTGCGCTATGAGGGCTGGGAGGTGCGCACCGCCGCCAGCGGCCTGGCCGCCGTTCGCTCGGCGAAGGACTTCGGGCCGGATGCCGTGGTGCTCGACATGATGCTGCCCGACTTCGACGGGCTCGAGGTGCTGCGCCGGATGCGCGGCGACGACCCCAACGTGCCGGTGCTCTTCCTCACCGCGAAGGACGCCGTCGAGGACCGCGTCGCCGGCCTGACAGCCGGGGGCGACGACTACGTCACCAAGCCGTTCAGCCTCGAGGAGGTCGTCGCCCGGCTGCGCGCCCTGATGCGCCGCACCACCGTCTCGGTCGACGAGGCCAGCTCGCTGCTCGTCGTCGGCGACCTCACGATGGACGAGGACAGCCACGAGGTGACCCGCGCGGGCGATGAGGTGCACCTGACCGCGACGGAGTTCGAGCTGCTTCGCTACCTCATGCGCAACCCCAAGCGGGTCCTCAGCAAGGCGCAGATCCTCGACCGGGTGTGGAACTACGACTTCGGCGGCCAGGCCAACGTCGTCGAGCTCTACATCTCCTACCTGCGCAAGAAGATCGATGCCGGGCGCTCCCCGATGATTCACACCATGCGCGGTGTGGGTTACGTCCTCAAGCCCGCCGACTGACCGGGCAGGACCCTCAGATGCCGCCCCCTCCCTCGCAGTGGACGCTGCGGGCCAAGTTGCTCGCGTCCGTGCTCGCGCTCTTCACGGTGGTCATGCTCGTGACGAGCGCGCTCACCGTGCTCGAGACCCGGCGCTACCTCACCCAGCAGATCGAGGGCGACCTGAACGGAGCCCTGGGCCGAGTGGGCGACAGCCGCCCGGGTGGGTTCGACGACGACGACGGCCGGCCCGAGCCACGCGACGCGCCGAGCGGGGCCCCGGGCGGCAGCAACTCGCTCGTGGTCCTGCTCAACCCCGACGGCACGGTCGCCACCAGCCGCTCGGGTGTGCCGCAGAACTCGGTGATCAACGATTCCAACGCCTATGACCGCCTCGATGCCGAGCAGCTTCGCCGGGTGAAGGAGGGGGTGGAGGGGTCGGAGACGGTACGGGTGGTCGTCGGCGGCGACGTCGGCACCTACCTGGTCACCGAGCGCACGGCTCCGGACGGTCGGCGGCTCATCGTGGGGGTGTCGACCGGCCAGGTCGACGAGCTGATGGCGAAGCTGCTCGGCCTCGTCGTCGGCGGCACCGTCATCGGGCTGGTGCTCGTCGGCGTCGGCGGCACGATCGTCATCCGGCGCAGCCTCGCGCCGCTGGACCGGGTGGCCGCCACGGCCCGCCGGGTCTCGGACCTCAAGCTCGACTCCGGCCACGTGGCTCTCGCCGAGCGGGTGCCCGCCGCTGATGCCGACCCGCACACCGAGGTCGGCCAGGTCGGCCTGGCGCTCAACACCATGCTCGACAACGTGGAGTCCGCGCTGCTGGCGCGGCAGGCGAGCGAGACCCAGGTGCGCCAGTTCGTCGCCGACGCCAGCCACGAGCTGCGCACCCCGCTGGCGTCGATCCGCGGCTACGCCGAGCTGACCCGCCGCGAGACCGACCCGGTGCCCCCCACCGTCACTCACGCCATCGGCCGGGTGGAGTCCGAGGCGTTGCGGATGCAGGAGCTCGTCGAGGACCTGCTGCTGCTGGCCCGGCTCGACTCGGGCCGGCCCCTGGCCCGTGAGCCGGTCGACCTGTCACTGCTCGCCGTCAACGCCGTGAGCGACGCCCACGCGGCATCCCCCGACCACACCTGGGAGCTCGACCTGCCCGAGGACCCGGTCGAGGTGCCCGGCGACCAGGCCCGGCTGCACCAGATCCTGGCCAACCTGCTGGCCAACGCGCGCACCCACACCCCCGCCGGCACCAAGGTGGTGACCAAGGTGCGGCCCGAGGGGCCACTCGTGCGGGTCTCGGTGACCGACGACGGGCCCGGGGTGCCGGTGGCGCTGCAGCCGAAGATCTTCGAGCGGTTCACCCGTGGTGACGACGCCCGGGTGCGCGCCAACGGCTCCACCGGGCTGGGGCTGAGCATCGTGGCGGCGGTGGGCCAGGCGCACGGTGGCCGCGTCGAGGTGTCCAGCCGTCCGGGCGCGACCACCTTCTCGGTCCTCCTCCCCGCGACCTGACTGTCCCCACCCCCGACTGATTGCGGATCTCCCACCCCTGCGGGGGGACGGTTGACTCCGTTGGCCGGTGGGAGATCCGCAATCAGTCGGTAAGGGGGAGGCGGTAGGCGACGAGCTGGACGCCGGGCACCGGTGACCAGTCGCGCTCGGGCAGCCGGGTGAAGCCGAGCCGCTCGTAGAGCCGGTGGGCGGTGTGCATCGTGGTCGACGACGACAGCACCATCGTCGCGAATCCCCGCTCGCCGGCCCGGGCGATGGTGTGCCGGGTCAGTGCCTCGCCGATCCCCTCTCCGGATGCCGTGGGCAGCACCGCGAGCGAGCGGATCTCGGCCTCCCCGTCGCGGGCGATCTCGCACAGCGCTGAGCCCGGCTCGACGAAGGTCACGGTTCCCACCACGCCCCGCGCGTCCACGGCCACCCAGACCTCGGCGTCCGCATCCCGGCCGTGCGCGTCACCGAGGAACTCCAGGTACGGCGCGTCGGCGGGGATGACGCCACCGCTCACGTACGCGTCGACGGTCAGCCGCCCGACGGCATCCAGCTCGTCGGGATGGGCGCGGCGGATCGTCGGGGGCATCAGACCTCCACGACGACGACCGCGACAGCCAGCGCGAGGAAGGCGCCGACCGGGTTCGGGGGCGGGAAGCCCAGCTGCGGTGCTTGCGCCGACGGGGGGACGAGCGGGCCGTCGGTCGGGGTGCTCACGGCATCGGGCCGTCCGGCCCGTAGGGCCCGTACGGCCCCTCCGCCCCGCCCATGCTGATCACGTCGAAGGAGCCGTCCGACCCCGAGAAGCGCACGATGCCGTACCAGGTCGGGTCGGTGGCCCGGCAGAGCGTGCTGACTTCGTCGCCGACGCGGTCAACGGGGTCACAGGTCACCCGACCCTCCATCCCGCCGAGACCGTCGTCCGACACGAGGGTGACGACCGCGCCGGCGAGGGTGGAGCCGGCGACACTTCCGTCGGCGGCGGGGGAGACCTTTCCGCCCAGGTAGGTCGTGCCCGACGACATCAGCGAGCCTTCGTCGATGACGTCCCCGAAGCTCGAGACGGCACCGAAGGCGAGCGCTCCGAAGAACAGGAACGGCGCGATGGTCATCACCACCATCCCCAGCAGGGTCAGGCCCGAGACCACCAGCGCGATGATGGCGATGGTGCGGGTCGAGTCGCTCTGGGGCGCAAGGGGCGGTTGGCCCTGGAGCCGGGGCGGGAACGGCCCTGGCTGGGCCGGCCACACCTGGGCTGCCTGCGGCTGCGGCGGTGTCGACGGCCAGATGTCGGGGACGTGCGGCTGTGGCTGGGGAGCGTAGTCGGGAGCCCCGGGCTGCGTCATGGCGCGCAGTCTCGCACTTCCCCGCTTCCGCCGACGGGAGAACCCACGGGCGCAAGCTCTTGGGGGCGGAGGCGGAGGGACCCGCGGTAGGAACGAGCTCGTACCTCACTCGCTCCTACCGCTCCCGGCATCGCTCCGCCTCCGCCAACGAAAAACGCCCCGCTGGCGCGGGGCGTTCTCGATGGCGGAGGCGGAGGGATTTGAACCCTCGATGGGCTTGAGACCCAAACCGCATTAGCAGTGCGGCGCCATAGACCGGACTAGGCGACGCCTCCAACGTCGCACAGGGTAACCGTCCGCCCGCCCGAGGCACAAAGCGGGGGCGGGCGAACGGCATCCGAAGGGCTCTGGCGGCGAGAGCTCAGGAGCAGATGTCCTGGTCGGCCGTGCGCGCCGTGATGGTGGGCGACGGGGACGGCGAGGGTGCCGACACCGTCGGCGTGGGCAGCGGCGAGGACCCGATGCGGTTCGGCACCTCCCCCACCGCCGGCGCCCCGGCCCCGACGACCACGCGCACGCCGGTGGCGACGGCGGCATCCTCGCGCAGCGTCGACCCCTCGAACGCCGCAGCCACCGTGCGCGCGGCCTCCTTCTGGCCGGGTCCGTACTCGACGACCACACCAGCGGGCCGGTCGGCCGTGCTGCTCGTGGTCGGCGCCGGGAAGCCCTGTACCTCGAGCGCCTTGGCCACCTGGACCGCCAGCCCCTGCACCCCGGTGGCGTTGACCACGTCGACCGCGATCTCGGTGGGGCTCACCGTCAGCGGCTCCACCGACGCGGATGCCGTCGCCGTGGGCTTCGCGCCGACCACCGCGTCGTCACGCAGGGTCTGCCAGAGTGCGTCGGCACCGGGCGCCCACTCGACCCGGTTGGGGTCGGCCGGGAAGGGCTGCACCGGCACGGTGATGAACTGGATGTTCGTGATGCCGATGTCCTTGACGCTCGACGCGAGGTCCTTCATGGTGCCGAGGTCGAACTGCTCGTCGGTGGTCAGCGACCTGGTGGCGGCGTCGAGGAAGCCGAACAGCTTGTCGGGGCGCACGAGCAGCGAGGTGCGGGTCGCCTCCTGCACGACCGATGACAGGAAGGCCTGCTGCCGCCCGATCCGCCCGAGGTCCGAGCCGTCGCCGAGCGTCTTGCGGGCCCGCACGTAGCCCAGCGCCTGGGTGCCGTCGAGCACGTGGCGCCCGGCCGACAGCTTGAGCTTGGCCTTGGGGTCGTCGATCGCCTCCGGCGCACAGATCGGCACGCCGCCGAGGGCGTCGACCATGGCGCGGAAGCCCCGGAAGTCCACGACGGCGAAGTGGTCCATCCGCAGCCCGGTGTTGCCCTCGATGGTCGTGATGAGGCAGGCCGGGCCACCGATGCTGAACATCGCGTTCCACTGCTGCACGACCCACTGGTCCTTGGGGGTCGAGTTCTTGCAGTCGGGCGGGGCGGGCACCATCGAGTCGCGCGGCACCGACACGACGGTCACGTGCTCACGGTCGGCCGACACGTGCGCGATGAGCGTGGTGTCGGAGCGGGCACCCGAGGTCAGCGAGGCCCCCGGCACACCCTCGCCCGCGCGGTTGTCGGAGCCGATCAGCAGGATGTTGAGCGGACCGGCGGCCGCGGTGGGGCGGGCGCCGAGGCTGTCGGTCACGTCGAGCCGCGAGATGTTGCCCTCGAGCCGCCACCAGGCGACCCCCAGCCCCAGCACCACGACGAGGACGAAGACACCCAGGCCCGACAGCAGCCGGCGGCGCCGGGCGTGTCGGGTCTCACGCGCCTGGCTGTCGGCACGTTCGCGGCGGGTGCGCTCGGACAACGCGGCTCCTTCACGCTCCGACGCCGTGCGCCGGGGGCGGGCGCACGGTCTTTCGAGTCTAGGACCGCGGGCTGGGAGAACGCTGGCATCAGGTTCTCGTAGTTGACTGGGGCCCATGAGGACTCGCATCGCACTGATCGTCGCCGCCGTGCTGGTGGTCGCCGTGGGCATCGGCGGTGCGCTGTGGTGGCGCCAGCGCGAGGCGGGTCTGGATGCCGCGGCGCAGGATGCCGCGACGTCGTACGCGAACGCGTGGGCCGCCAAGGACCTCGCGCCCGTGGCGTTCGCCGACGACGCCGCGAAGGCGACCTTCGCCCCGGCGATCAAGGACCTCGGCGACGCCGAGGTCGCCGTCACGGCGAGCGACGTCACGCGCAACGGCGACACCGCCACCGCCACCCTCGACGTCACCTGGACGCTGCCCGGCGACGTGCCGTGGAAGTACGCCGTGCCCGTCACCCTCACCGCGAAGGGCGAGGACTGGGTGGTGGCCACCCCGTCGGCCGGCTCGCCCTGGCACCCCGACCTCCCCGCCGGGAAGGCCTTCCGGCTCGAGCGCACGTTCGGCGAGCGCGGCGACCTGCTCGACCGCCAGGGTAAGCCGCTGATGCCGCTCGGCACCGTGCACGCCGTGGCGATCGACCCGGTCAACGCGACCCAGGAGTCGGCGTCTGCGCTCGAGCCCATCGTGGGGGCCGACAAGGGGTCGTTGGCCACAAAGCTGCAGGCGGCCACGGCATCCGGCTCGCGGGCCCCGATCCCGGTGATCACCTACCGCGACGCCGACTGGGAGCCGCGCGCGGCGCGCATCGAGGCGCTCGACGGCATCATCGCGCCGACCAGCCAGCAGCCGCTGGGCCGCACGCGTACGTTCGCCCAGCCGGTGCTCGGCACCTACGGCGAGGTGACCGCCGAGATGGTCGAGAAGAGCGAGGGCCGCTACGAGGCCGGAGACCGGGCGGGCCGCAGCGGCCTGCAGGCGCAGTACGACGAGAAGCTGGCCGGTGCGACCGGCCTCGCGGTCAGCGTGAGCGGTGAGGGCGGCGTGACACTGTTCGAGAAGGCCGCCACCGACGGCGCGGACGTCGAGACCACCCTCGACCCGAAGGTGCAGGTCGCCGCCGAGAAGGCCCTGGCCGACAGCAAGCTCAGCGTGCCCGGCGCCGTCGTGGCCGTCGACGTCAAGAGCGGCGAGGTGCTGGCCGTCGCCAACAGCCCCACCAACGGGTTCGACCGGGCGCTCACCGGGAAGTACCCGCCGGGTTCGACGTTCAAGGTGGCCACGAGCTACGCCTACCTGACCCGCGGCATCACCACGCCGTCCGCGAAGGTGCCGTGCCCGGCATCCGTGACGGTCGACGGGCGCACGTTCACCAACTTCGCCGGGGAGTCGGTCAGCGGCAGCCCGACCTTCTTCGAGGACTTCACCATCTCGTGCAACACGGCGTTCGTGGGTCTGTCGGGCAAGCTCGGCGAGGACGACCTCACGACGGCCGCGAAGGCCCTCGGCATCGGTGCCGGCTGGGGCGAGACGCTCGGCGTCAGCAACACCTTCGCCGGCAGCGTGCCGGCCACCAACGGAGGCACCGACCAGGCAGCGGCGTCGATCGGCCAGGGCCGCGTCGAGGTGTCGCCGGTCGCGCTCGCGGTGATGGCCGGCAGTGTCGGCCGGGGCACCTTCGTGCCGCCGGTGCTCGTCAGGGGCGGCGGCGGGACGACCCGGCCGGTGGCCCTCGACGGCACGGCCGTGGGGCAGCTGCGCTCGATGATGGCGTCGGTGGTGTCGTCGGGCTCCGGCACGGTGCTGCGCAACACGCCGGGTGGTCCGGTGCGGGGCAAGACCGGCACCGCGGAGCACGGCAACGACCCCGACGCCCTGCCGCGCACCTGGTTCACCGGCTACCAGCGAGGGGTCGCGTTCGCGGTGCTCGTCGAGGAGGGCAAGAGCGGCGGCACCGTGGCGGCGCCGGTGGCCAAGAAGTTCCTCACGAACCTGGCCCGCGACTGACCCGACTTTTCATCCGAGAAGCCGCGCGGGACCGGCATCCTGCGGCGTGTTGCGCGGCCGCTGCCATGGAAAGTCGGGGAACAGCGGAAGGCCCCGTCCGGAGAACCGGGCGGGGCCTTCGCGAAGACTCGGGGGACCCGGGTCAGATGGGGCGGACCTGGTCGGCCTGCGGACCCTTGGGGCCCTGGGTGACCTCGAACTCGACCCGCTGCGCCTCGTCGAGGGAGCGGTAGCCCTGGGTGTCGATGGCGGAGTAGTGAACGAACACGTCGGGGCCGCCGCCGTCCTGGGCGATGAAACCGAAGCCCTTCTCAGCGTTGAACCACTTCACGGTGCCCTGTGCCATATCGGGGGTAACTCTTTCTGTGTGTAGCACGCGGCCGGCACACGTCGCACCGACCGTGGATGCGAACTCCAGTCCCCTTGTGGCGCGTTGGTGTTCGACCTGCGAGGAAAGCCTGTTGCTGCAACCGACAGCGAAACTAGCACGCAGTCGCGCCGGGCGCGCGTCACGCGCAGGACCGATCAGCCAACGGGACGAGATGCGGATGCCGGGCCGGCGGTCAGGCTCCGGGCACCTTCACCGCGAGCACGTCGCAGGTCGCGTCGAGGAGCACCTGCTGGGCGGTCGAGCCGGTGATCAGCTTGCCCAGCGGGCTGCGCCGGCGCAGGCCGATGACGATGAGGGTGGCGTCGACCTCGGCGGCCGCGGCGAGCAGCTCGTCGGCCGGTGCGAGGCCACGGTTCGGCTGGCGGATCTCGTGCTCGATGCCACGCTCGGTGAGCTGCCCGTCGAGGGCGTCGAGGTCCTGCGGGGCGGCGTAGCTGGCGTCGGTGTTGTCACCGTGGTGACCGGTGTTGACCACCACGAGCCGCTCGGCGCGCCGCTCGGCCTCGATGATGGCGGCGTCGACGGCGGCCAGGCCCTCGGGGCGGGGGATGTATCCCACGACGATCGTCATGACGTTCTCCGGGTTCCGGGTGGAGGTGCAGGAATGGGTGCGGCCGGCCGATCGGGTCGGCCGGCCGCGTGTGGACGACGGAGTCGTGGGTTGGGGACGGGCCGCCGCACCTGGTCGTCCGTCAGGTGCGGCGACCCGCGTCTAGCGGGGCGAGGGTCGCGTGTAGCCGGTCACGACTGCGCCAGGGTGGTGGCGCCGGTCATGACGGCCACGCCCTCACCCATGTCGTGCGACTGCGGGGTGATGACTCCGGCACAGCCACCCAGCCGCTGGATGTGGATGCGGTCGGCGGCCTCCCACACGTGCGGCATGTTGTGGCTGATCAGGATGACGGCCAGGCCGTTGTCCCGCAGCTGCTTGACCATGTCGAGCACCATGCCCGACTCCTTGACGCCCAGCGCGGCCGTCGGTTCGTCGAGCACGACGACCTTGCTGCCGAACGCTGCGGCTCGGGCCACCGCCACTGCCTGGCGCTGGCCACCGGACAGGGTCTCGACCGCCTGACCCATGTTCTGGATCGTCTGGATGCCGAGCTTCTGCACCGAGTCCCCGGCGCGCTCCTTCATGCCCTTCTTGTCGAGCATGCGGAACACCGAGCCCAGCACGCCGGGCCGGCGCTCCTCGCGGGCGAGGTAGAGGTTGCTCGCGATGTCGAGCGCCGGGATGACGGCCAGCTGTTGGTAGACCGTCTCGATGCCGTGGTCGCGCGCGTCCTGCGGGCGCCTGAAGGTCACCCGCTTGCCGTCGAGGAACACCTCACCCTCGCTCGGCTGGTAGGCACCGGTGAGGCACTTGATGAGCGTTGACTTCCCGGCGCCGTTGTCGCCGATGACCGCGAGCACCTCGCCCCGGTAGAGGTCGAGGTCGACGCCCTCGAGACCCACGACCCTGCCGAAGCTGATGCCGAGGTTGCGGGCCGACAGGATCGGTTCCGCATCGTAGACCGCGTGCTTCGAGTCAGGGATGTGGTCGACCGCCAGCGGGAGCTTCTCCATGGTGCTCATCCCTTGACCTTCCTGATCCACTGGTCGACCGACACGGCGACGATGACGAGGACGCCGATCGCGAGCAGCCGCCATTGCTGGTCGACGCCGGCGAGCGACAGTCCGAGGGTGAACGAGCCGACGATCAGCGCACCGAGGAGGGTGCCGATCAGGCCGCCACGCCCACCGAAGAGGCTGGTTCCACCGATGACGACGGCGGTGATGGTGTCGAGGTTGGCGTCGGGGATGCCGTTGGCCGTCGCGGAGCCAGCGCGGCCGATCTGGATCCAGGCGGCGAGCCCGTAGATGAGGCCGGCGACCGTGTAGACGCTCAGGAGGACCCGCTTGCTCTCAACGCCGGAGAGGCGTGCCGACTCGGGGTCGTCGCCCACGGCGAAGATGTGCCGCCCCCAGGCGGTCTGCGACAGGGCGAACCCCACGACCGCGTACATGAGCAGCACCATGACGACGCCGACCGTGATCCGGAACGGGCCGACCGAGAAGGCCTTTCCGGTCCAGTTGATGATGTCGGGCAGCCGGTTGTTCTGGATGCTCGACCCACCCGAGTACAGCAGCGCGATGGCCGTGAAGATCGACAACGTGCCGAGCGTGACGATGAAGGGTGGGAGGCCGACGCGGGTCACGAGGATGCCGTTGAGGAACCCGGCGCCCATGCCCAGCGCGACCCCGATGAGGATCGACAGCCATCCGGGCAGCCCGTTCTCGGCGGCCAGGGTGGCCATGACCATCATCGAGAGGATCGCGATTGCGCCCACGGAGAGGTCGATGCCCGCCGTGAGGATGACCAAGGTCTGCCCGATGGCGAGGCACGCGACGACCGCCACCTGCTGGAGCAGGAGCGACTGCGCCGCGGGAGAGGCGAAGCGGGGGTTGAGGATCGAGAAGATCACGAAGGTCAGCACGAGCAGGAACAGCGGGCTCAGCCAGGGGTACCCGTGCAGCAGGTGCTGGACGCGTTGGACGGGGCTCTGCCGCCGCCGACCGAAGTCGGCGGCGACAGACGATGTGGACGACGACATCGAGGTCAGCCCCAGCAGATCTTCGAGGCATCGTCGGAAGTGATGCTGTCGACACCTTCGGCCGGCTTGTCGGTGACGAGGGCGACGCCGGTGTTGAAGAAGTCGAGGCCGTCAGAGGTCGTGGGCTTCTCGCCGCCCCGGGCGATCTTGGCGATCGCCTCCATGCCCATGGTCGCCATCTTCAGCGGGTACTGCTGCGCCGTGGCGCCGATGGTGCCGTCGTCGACCGACTTCACACCGGCACAGCCGCCGTCGACCGAGACGACGAGTGCGTCGGTGATGCCCGCGGCCTTCAGGGCCGCTGCGGCGCCGACCGCGGTCGGCTCGTTGATCGTGTAGACGACGTTGATGTCCCTGTTCTTGGTCAGGCACGTCTCCATGGCCGTGCGGCCGCCGTCCTCGGCGCCGTTGCCCGCCTCGTTGCAGACGATGGTGTAGTCGCCGCCCTTGCCGCCGGTGTACTTGCCGGTCTTGGCCTCGTCACCGTTCTTCTTCGGGTCTGCCACGTCGATGCCCATGCCTTCGAGGAAGCCCTGGTCGCGGTCGTAGTCGACGGAGACGATCTTGTCGTTGAACAGGTCGAGCATCGCGATCGTCGCAGCCTTCCCGTCGAGCGTGGCGGCAGCCCACTGCCCGTCGAGCTTCCCGGCGAGGCGGTTGTCGGTGGCGAAGGTGATGTCGACCGTGTCCGGCGGGTCGGGCGGGGTGTCGAGGGCGATGACGAACAGGCCCGCGTCGCGGGCCTTCTTGATGGCGTCGTTGACACCGGTCGACATCGGGGTGATCAGGATGCCCTTGTCGCCGCGGACGACGGCCTGCTCGATCGCGGCGATCTGGCCGGCGTCGTCACCCTCCTGTTTGCCGGAGGCGATGGTGAGCTCGACGTTGTTCTTGCCCGCGTCGGCCTTGGCGCCGTTCTGCATGGCGACGAAGAAGGGGTTGCTCGAGTCCTTGGTGATGAGGGAGACGCCGATCTTGTCGCCGCCGCCGGAGCCTGAGCTGCCGGAGCCGCTGTCGTCGGAACCACAGGCCGCGGCGCCGAGCGCGAGGCCGACGATACCGACGGACGCAAGGGCCCGGCGCACCGTGCGCGATGTTGGGACGTGACGAATGTGCATGAGGAGGACTCTCCTTTGAGTGCTGGTCAGGGCCGACCCCGTCGTGACAACGTTGTCAGGGGCTTGTCTAGCGTCTACTTGCGCTCAGGTCAAGTCATGGTCTACACATCGTGATGTGATAGTGACATCGTTGTCAGGCCAGAGCAACCGCGCCACGATGCGAGATGTCGCGGCGCTCGCGGCCGTGAGCCTGAAGACGGTCTCGCGAGTGGTCAACGACGAGCCCGGTGTCTCGGCCGATGTGCGCCAGCGGGTCACCGCCGCCGTCGCGCGGCTCGACTACCGCCCCAACCTCGCCGCGAGCAACCTGCGCCGCACCGGTGCCCGCACCGGCCTGGTCGGCGCCCTGGTGCAGGACATCTCGAACTCGTTCTCCGCGAGCCTCCTTCGAGCGCTGGAGGACGCGGCGCGACGCCACGGCACGGCGGTGCTGGCAGCCAGCCTCGACGAGGGCACCGACCGTGAGCAGGAGCTCGTCCACGACCTGGTCACCCGCCGGGTCGACGGGCTCGTGATCATGGCGGCCAGCGAGCGCCAGGACTACCTCGTCAGCGAGCTGCGCTCGGGCACCCCTGCCGTGTTCGTCGACCGGCCACCCCGCGGCATCGACGTCGACTCGGTCACCGTCGACAACCACCGCGGTGGGCGGCTCGCCGCCGAGCACCTGCTCGGCCAGGGGCACCGCCGCATCGCAGCGATCATCGACCTCCCGTCCATCCCCACAGCTGCGCGCCGCCTCGCCGGCTTCACCGAAGCGTATGCCGAGCGCGGCCTCCGCCCGGACCCGCGCCTGGTCGTGACCGGGCTGCGCTCGACCGATGAGGCCACGGAGGTGATGCACGAGCTGCTCGCCCTCGACGACCCGCCCACGGCGGTCTTCACCGCGCGAAACATCCTGTCCACCGGGGCAGTTCGCGCGTTGGCGGAGCGGGGCCTGCGCCGCGACGTGGCGCTGGTCGGCTTCGACGACTTCCCCCTCGCCGACCTGCTCGACCCGCCACTGACGGTCATCCGGCAGGACGTCGCCCGCATCGGCAAGACGGTGGCCGACCTGTTGTTCGACCGCATCGACGGCAACACCTCGCCGCCGCGACACATCGTGCACGAGCCGACCCTGGTGGCCCGCGGCTCCGGCGAGATCCCGCCGCCCGCCTGATCCCGACTTCTTGCGGATCTCCCACGCTCTGCGAGGTGGCAGATCCGCAATATGTCGGCCTTCGTGGTCGGGAGCTCTGCCGCCTCCGCGGTCGCAGGCTCCCGCTGGGAGCTCGGCGGAGGGCGTGGGATTCGAACCCACGATGACGTTGCCGCCATAGCGGTTTTCAAGACCGCCGCACTAGGCCACTATGCGAGCCCTCCAACCCGGCGCGCAGCCGGTCGAGCACAAGGGTATGCCGGGACGCGGTCGCAAGCGCACGGCATCCGGGTGGAGGGGGCAGGTAGGGTCGGAGGCCGACGAGAGGAGCCACCCCATGGGGAAGCTGACGTTCATCGCCGGCATGGCCGCCGGTTACGTGCTGGGCGCGCGTGCAGGCAGGCAGCGCTACGAGCAGATCCGCCGCACCTCGGGCAAGGTGTGGAACTCCGGGCCGGTGCAGAAGCAGGTCTACAACGCCAAGGAGGTCGCCCGCACCAAGGCGGCCCCGGTGGTCGCCGACATGGTGGCCGACGCCGCCCGCGCCACCGGCGAGAAGCTGCGCACGAGCCGCACGGTCGCGGCCGAGGCGATCGAGACCAACTCGGGCAACGGCACGGCGCCGGGCACGACGAACGCCCGACCGGCACCCTCGCCGACCGGCTCCGGCGCCGACTCCTGGGCCGCCGCCACGTCGCGCACCGACGGCGCCGCCTGAGCCCCTCCACCCAGGCGGATCGCAGTCGGGGCCACGACCCCATCTGATCGGCCCGTCTCCATGAACACGACGGCCACGCCAGGTGCCGCACTCCCTGCGGTGCTGCGCCCGGCGTGGCCGGTCCCCGTGTAGCGGAACCGTCGTCCCGTGCACCGCGCCTGTTCCAGCCCGGTGCCGTGACGCCCCTGAAGTTCCGCGATCGACCGGCAGGCCCCTGAAACGAGCCGGTCGACGTTCGTGGTCCTGTAAGGGTCCGACGTGGAAGAGGAGCGGGGTCACGCCCTGCTGATACACGGCATCCCAAACTTCTTTTCGGATGCCGTGCCGACCGGACCGCTCCGAGGGTGATCCCCTCGCGGGCGCGCGGAATAGAGGTGCAGGTCGGACGTATCAGAGCTGTCTGAGCACGCTCCTGTTCACCGTCGATGTTCGTCACTACGCTGGGCGAGTTCCCCTCTCGCACCGGTCGTGCACCCCAGGAGACCTGATGGCTGGCAAGTCCCCCGAGAAGCCCGCACCCGAGGAAAAGCCGGAGAGTTCAGAACCGCCCACCCCCAGGGCGCCGAAGATCGAGGAACCCACTTCCATCCCCCCTGTGCCCTTGGTCTCGCCGTTGCTGGTGCGCCGGCTCGGGGCCCGGGTACTCGACCCGGAGACCGCATTCCTGGCCCCGGGCCAGCCGTTGCCGATGCCCACCGTCTACGTCGGCGACACCATCTTGGTGCGCGACATCGACGACCCGTTCGTGGACACCAGCGGCAGGAACAGCCGGGTCAAGGAGCTCGTCGCCTACGCGCAACGTCAGCCCGAGCCGCTCGTGCTCGAGCCGGTTGGCGAGCCCCTGCTCGTGCCGCACCGGGGTGAACGTGCGTCGCTCAAGCCGGACGCAAAGGTCACCGTCACCCGGATGCGCCTGGCGCGCGACCCGAAGAAGGGCGGCAAGGCTCCTGATGTGTGGCGTTTCCTCCAAGGGGCGCTCACGGAACCATCCGAACGCGGCAGCTTCCTCTACGACAAGCTGGGGCTCGGCCGGCTGCCCGAGCCCGACTCGGAGCCGGACGAGGCCGAGAAGGCGCGGCGTGCCCGCCGGGACCGGCGCGGCGCCAGCATGGCCAGCGGCGTCAGCGTCGAGCACGTCCTGACGGCTGGTGGTGGCGTCTGGGGCGGAGCCGGCGGAGTCTGGGGCGGAGCCGGCGGAGTCTGGGGCGGCGCCGGCGGAGTCTGGGGCGGAGCCGGCGGAGTCTGGGGCGGAGCCGGTGGCGCGGTGGCTGAGTACGGCACGCCAGGGATCGGCGGCCGCACACCCGTTGTCTGGTCAGCACCAGACCCCCGAAGCCGGGTCGCAGTGCCAGAGGATCCACCCGTTGTCGCGGTACTGGACACCGGCCTCGGAAAGCACCCGTGGTTCCCCGCTGAGGCAAAGGGCGCCACCGCCGACGACTGCAGTGGCACGTGCCCGGGAGCCCACCGGAAGGTGACCTTCGGGAAGCGGGAGATCGGCGTGTGGAAGGAGCCCTCCCGCGACCCCGAGAACACCGGCGTGATCATCGACGACGTCAACGGCCTCGTCGACCAGCTCTGCGGTCACGGGACGTTCATCTCCGGCATCATTCGCCAGCGTTGTCCGGAGGCCGTCATCCTCGAGGTGCCCATCATGGCGTCAGACGGAGCGGCCCTCGAGAACGACATCGTCAAGGCCCTCGGGCTTCTTCTGGACCGGCACCGTGAGGCGAAGAAGAACCCGGGGTCGATCAAACACGGCATGCTCGATGTCGTCAATCTGTCGCTGGGGTTCTACCACGAGACCCCCGACGAGGCCGATGACGCTGCCCTGCACGACCTGCTCCAGGACTTCGCCGACGAGGGGGTGGTGGTCGTGGCCTGCGCCGGCAACGACTCCACCCGCGCGAAGTTCTTCCCGGCCGCCTTCGCCGTCAAGGGGCGCGAGGGCCTCGTGGGCGTGGGTGCGACCAACCCCGACGACCGCAGCATCGCGCTCTTCTCCAACGTGGGTGACTGGGTCACGGCTCACGCCCCCGGCGCCGGCGTCGTGAGCACCGTGCCGACGACACTTTCCGGTTCACTCAACCCCCCGATCACGGTCGAAGGCTTCGGACCGGGCACGCGCGCAGGCATCGACTTCGACGACTTCCGGTCCGGCTTCGCGGTGTGGAGCGGCACGTCGTTCGCATCGCCGTGGATCGCCGGGGAGATCGCCGCCGAGATCGTCAAGCAGGGCAGCAGGCAGAACGCCGCCGCCGGGCCGTCCCGGGCGCGCCGGGCGTCGGCGGTCGTCGTGGCCAAGGCCAACACGGACCGCTTCGAGGAGAAGAAGAAGTGATGTCGGCCGACGACACCACTGACACGCTCGCGACGCGCGCTGCGTCCGCGTTCACCGCCTATCGCGACGGAGACGTCGGCGCGATGGATCAATTGGTCGACCTGCTCACCCCGGTGCTGTGGCACACGGCTCGTGCTCAGGGTGTGTCCGAGGCAGTGGCCCAGGACGCCGTGCAGACCGCGTGGCTGCGGTTGGTCGAGAACGCGCAACGGATCAACGACGCGCAGGCGATCATGGGCTGGCTCATCGTCACCGTGCGGCGCGAGACGTGGCGGGTGCACAAGGCCCTCGGCCGTGAGGACCACGAGATCGACGAGAACACGACCGACTCGATCCCCGACCCTTCGAGCCTGGTGCTGCGACGCGAAGGACACCGGGTGCTGTGGCGGCACTTCCAGGACCTGCCGGAGAAGTGCCAGGCGCTGCTGCGTGTCATCGCGTTCGCCGACCGCCCCGACTACGCCGCGGTCTCCGAGTCCCTCAACATGCCGGTGGGAAGCATCGGGCCGACCCGCGGCCGCTGCCTCGCCAAGCTGCGCGCCGCTCTCGCCAATGACCCTGCCTGGGAAGGAGGTGCGCTGTGAGCTTCGACCCTGACATCGCCACGGAGCCGCTCGACGACCTCGACCGCAGCATCCTCGACACCGTCGCGGAGGTCTTCCGCGCCGCCGACCCGGTGCCCGCCGGGCTCACCGAGGACATCAAGTTCGCCCTCACCGTTCAGGCGATGCACGCCGACGTGGCCGAGCTGCAGCGGGTCGGTGCGGAGAGCGCGCTGGCCCGCTCCGAGTACACCCAGACGCAGACCCTGACGTTCAGCGCAGAGACGCTGTCGGTGATGGTGACGATGTCACCGATCGACGCCGACGAGGTGCGGGTGGACGGCTGGGTCACGGGCCACGACTCCCCGGTGCGAGTGGAGCTGCGGGCAGGCACCCGCACTGTCGGCGCAGAGGTGGACGACGACGGCCGCTTCACTCTCGACCCGGCTCCACGAGGACTCGTGCGCTTCGTGTTCCTGCCCGAAAGTGACGCGCGGCCCGTCATCACGCCCACCGTGGAGATCTGAGGGACCGGATCCAGCGCGACGTGCACGACCACGTCACCCGCCTTGTCGAGGAAGCGGTCCTTGCCAACGCGGCCGGCGAGCCTGCCCGCGCTGAAACCGTGTTGCGACGTGCTGTGCGGCGCCTCGACACCGAGAGCCCCGGTGATGGTGCGGACACGTTGAGGGCCCGGGTGGCCGTCACCCTGGCGCTCTCGCAGTTCGAGCGCGGAGACCGGGCAGCCGCCTTCTCCACACTCGACCAAGCCGACGACCTGGTGGCGGGCATCACCGCCAGCCCCGTACGCGTCCTGGCGGTGATCCAGCGGGCCGGCCTGCACGCACGCCTCGGCGAGTGGGAGCAGGCCCGGGTGCTGCTGGAGGGACTCGAGCTCGGCGCACGTGAAGTCAGCCCTCGGGCCAGGTGCCTCATTCATCTCAACCTGGGTCTGGGCCATCAGTTCCTCGGGCGCTACGCCCAGAGCGACACACGGTTGCGACGGGCCGAGCAGGATGCCGTCGCGTTCGGTCTCGCCGACCTTGAAGCGGCCGCGGTGCACAACCGCGGGCGGCTACAGATGCTGTTGGGCAACCTCCCCCGCGCACTGACCCTGATGGAGCAGGCGCGAGCCCTCGGCGGCGAGCTCCTGCCTCCCGCTGCCGTCCTCGATCGCGCGCGGGCCCTGTCCGAAGCGGGCCTCATCGACCAGGCATTGGAGACCCTCGAGGAGGGCGAGCAGGCTGCGAGAGTCGGAGGAATCGCCCATGACGTGGCAGAGGCAGATCTCGAGCGGGCGCGCTTGGCCCTCCTGCGGCACGAGCCATCCGACGCCCGCCGCTTCGCGGCCCGCGCCGAGCGCAGGTTCGCTCGCGGGTCAGAAGCTGCGTGGTCGGTGCGCGCCTCCCTGCTCCGCCTCCAGGCCGAGCTGCTCATGGGCCGGAACCCCGTGGCGACTGCGGCGACGCTGTCGGCCCTGGCAGACGGGCCGGCGGCGGACAGCGCGGTCGGCGCCGAGGCGGCGGTGCTGGCGGCCGAGGCCAACGCCCTCGTGGGCAAGGTCAACGAGGCTCGTCACCTGTTGGGTCGACCGGACGTGCGCCGAGCCGCTTCCTTCCCGGTAAGGGTCCAACGCACCCTGGCCCTTGCCGAGCTGCACGCGGCCGAAGGACGACCGGACCTCGTGCGGCGCGAGCTGCGGCGGGGGGCGCACCGGCTCGCTGTCGAACAGGGCAGACATACCTCCGTTGACTCGCGTACCGCGGCTGCCCTGCACACCGGGCGCCTGCGCGACGCTCACCTCGACCTGGCGATCGCCAGCGGTTCACCGGCCCAGGTGTTCGACGCCACCGAGCTGTGGCGCGGCGTCTCCCAGCGACTGCCGCGACTGGTGGCCTCGCACGACCTCGAGCTGGCCCGCCTCACCGCTGACGCGCGCCGCCTCCACGCCGAGGCGTTCGACGAGCCCGAGCCGGTCCGTCGCACCGCCCTGGCCGCGGCAGCACGCGAGGCCGAGCGGGCCGTGGCGCGGCGGGACTGGTCGCAGGCAGGCACCCACCAGGCGCGCGTCGAGGAGCGGCCGGTCACCGTGTCGGCGCTGCGCCCGCTCCTTGGTCAGGCCCGAGCCGGCCTCCTGAGCCTGTTCATCCACCGCGAGGCGCTCTGGGCGGTCACCGTGACTCCCAGCGGGGCGAAGCTCACCCGGGTGCCGGACGGCGCGCGCGTCATCGAGGCAGCCGCCCGGCTACGGGCCGACCTGGCCACGCGCCGGTTCGCCAAGGGCACGGCGCTGGAGGAGGTCATCGCGCGCTCCACGGCGCGCACTGCGGCATCCCTGGGTGAGGCGCTGGCCCCGGTGCTGCCGCGAGCTCACCGACTCGTGATCAACCCCTCCGCCTCACTGGCGTCGATGCCGTGGCGACTTGTCCCCGGCATCCGCGGCCGGATCGTCACCGTCGCGCCGTCGGCGACGTTCTGGGCCCGTCGCTCCTCCTCGGCGGGACGTCCCGATGGCGAGCGCGTCGTCGCGCTGGCCGGTCCGGGCCTCAACCGCGCGCTGATGGAGGTGCGTGACGTCGAGCGTGCCTGGGGCATGGACCCGTCGTCGCGGGCGGGCGCTGTCGCGAACGGCAGCGAGCTGCGAACCGCGCTGTCCGACAGCACGATCGTGCACGTCGCGGCCCACGGCGTCCACCAGGACGAGAGCCCTCTCTTCTCTTCCGTCGTCATGGGCGACGGCCCCGTCTTCGCGCACGAGTTCCAGCGCACCGGCATTCGGGCCGAGCACGTCGTGCTGTCGTCGTGCGAGGTCGGCCGCACCCACGTGCGGGCCGGTGACGAGGCACTGGGGCTGACCGCCAGCCTGCTGGCCACCGGCGTGCGGTCGGTCGTGGCAGCCGTGGGTCCCGTCGGCGACGAGGACGCCCACGCCGTGATGACCGCGTACCACCGGGTACTGGCCCAAGGCCTCGACGCGGCCGAGGCGCTCGAGATCGCCAGTGCCGGGATGGAGGAGGGCCGCCTGTTCTGTGCGTACGGCGCCGACTGGTCCGCCGCCCCGGTCAGCGCCAGGTCGTAGGGGTCACGGGCACGACGGCCACGCCGGGTGCGGCACCCCCTGCGGTGCGGCGCCCGGCGTGGCCGGTCCCGTGTCGCGGAACCGTCGTCTCGTGCACCGCGCTCTCGCAGCCCGATGCCGTGACGCCCCTGAGGTTCCGCGGCCGACCGGCAGGCCCCTGAAACGAGCCGGTCGACGTTCGCGGCCCAGAAAGGGTCCGACGGGATAGAAGAGCGGGGTGCCGGCCGGCTGATACACGGCGTCCGAAGATTCTTTTCGGATGCCGTCCCGAGCCGTTCCAGCCGAACCCGCGGTTCTCGCGCGCGCGGGGGAAGAAAGTGCAGGTCCGAGGTATCAGGGCGGCCCGGACGGGCTCCTGTTCAGCATCGATGATCCTCACTAGGCTGACCAACGGGGACCCCCTACGGCTCGGCACGGGAGCAGCAGATGACTGAGAACACCCCTGAGAACGAGTCCGACGGTCGAGGCGATCGGCCTCGCGACGACGTCCCGCCCGCTTTTGCAGTGCCGGCGAGCGCGATGCGCCGCTTCCGCGCCGTCTTCCTCGACCCCGCCACCGCGGAACGCATCGGTGACGAGCCCGCTCCCCGCCCCGTGGCCTACCTACCGCAGCAGCTCTTCGTACCCGGCCTGACCGGCCCGCAGCTCGAACGTCCGCTGGCCATCCTGCGCGAGCTCGGGCGCGAGATGGAGTTCACCGTCGAGGTCCGTGACAACGACCTGGCCGCGCTCGCGGAGGAGCTCGGGTACGCCGATCGTCTGGGCGCGGTCACGCACTCGGTCGCCGAGCTCACGCCGGACCCGAACCGGGTCGGCCCCCCGCTCGAAGCCTGGTCGGTCCTTCAGCGGGCGCGGGTGCAGTTCGGCGACGAGGTCACCACATGGGGGCTGAACCACGTGCTCATGTCCACCGGCTACATGGGCGGCGTGGGCTACATGGGCGGCGTGGGCTACATGGGCGGCGTGGGCTACATGGGCGGCGTGGGCTACATGGGCGGCGTGGGCTACATGGGCGGGGTCGGCATCCCGGGCTGCGCCCAAGGTCGTGGCCCGGTGGTGCTGAACCTGCCGGCCCCCACGGGCACGGGCGCCAGCTCGCCCGTCATCGCCATCCTCGACACCGGCCTCGGCGAGCACCCGTGGTTCCCCGTCGGTGCACCGCTCGTCGACCGCGACCCGAGGGTGAACAGTGTCGACATCGGCAAGCGCTTCGGCCCCGACGAGGACCCCGAGGGCAGGGGCGTCACGATCGACCGCGTCAACGGGGCCCTCGACCCTCTGGCCGGCCACGGAACGTTCGTCGCAGGCGTCGTGCGGCAGCACTGCCCCGACGCCCGACTCGTCATCGTCCCGGTCATGTACGGCGACGGCGCGGCCGACGAGGCCGATGTGGTCAGGGCACTCAACGCCCTGGCGATCTACCACTGGGCGGCGCTCGACGGGAAGGTCGAGGGGGCGCCGATCGACGTCATCAACCTGTCCATGGGCTACTACCACGAGCGCCCGCACACCGTCGTCGACGAGGGCGCGCTGTTCCACGTGCTGTCGGCTCTCGCCGGCGACGGCATCGCCGTCATCGCGGCCGCGGGCAACGGCGGCACCACCGAGCCCTTCTGGCCCGCCGCCCTGGCCGAGCACCAGACCCACGGCAGCGTGCCCATCACCAGCGTCGGGGCCACCAACCCGGTCGACGGCTCGGTGGCCGTGTTCTCCAACACCGGCAGCTGGGTGTCGACCTACCAGCCCGGCGTCGCCGTCGTGAGCACCATGCCGGTCACCCTGCAGGGTTCACTGCGTGGTGACGTCGCCGTCGGTGCGGTTCCTGGCGACCCGGCCCGTGGAACCCCCGACCCCGACGGCTACGGCACCGGTTTCGGCGTCTGGAGCGGCACGTCCTTCTCGTGCCCCTGCTGCGTCGGCAAGGTGGGCGCCGCCCTCGCCCGATCGAAGGTCGCGAAGGACCACGCCGATCGGGTCAAGCGCGTCACGGCGGCCGTGCGCGAAGTCGTCGGTGAGCACCCGTGATGCACACCGATGCCGGCGCCGACAGCCTCGCAACCCGTGCGGCCAACGCCTTCCGCAGCTACCGCGACGGCCAGGCCGCCGGGATGGACACGCTCGTCGACGAGGTGACGCCGCTGCTCTGGGCGGTCGCTCGCCAGCAAGGACTGGCACACCAGGCCGCTGAGGACGTCGTGCAGAACACGTGGCTCAAGCTCGTCGAGCACGCCCCATCGATCGCCGACCCCCAGTCGGTGCTCAAGTGGCTCATCACCACCACCAAGCGCGACGCCTGGTCGACCGGCGCCCGGGGTCGCCGCGAGGAGCCCGCGACCCACGCAGACGTCGCTGACGTCGAGACCGATGCCACGGCGCCCTCACCCGAGCTCACCGTCCTCACGGGCGCTGACGACAGGCTGGTCTGGGAGCACTTCGCCACCCTCCCAGCGCGCTGCAAGACCCTCCTGCGGGCGATCGCGTTCGCCGACAGACCCGACTACGCCCGCGTGGCCCAGGCCCTGGGCATGCCGGTCGGCAGCATCGGTCCCACCCGGGGCCGCTGCCTGGCCAAGCTCCGCCTTGCACTTGTCGCCGACCCCCGATGGGAGATGCCGTCATGAACACCGCACCCGAGCCCGAGGTGACCCTCGCCGCCCAGCCCATCGATGCCCTGGACCTTCATCTCCTCGACTCCCTGCGCCACATCCACGAGGACCTGGACCCGGTGCCCGGCGACCTCGTCGACCGGATCAAGTTCACTATGACGGTCGCCGCCCTGGAGGCCGAGGTCGCCGAGATCGTGTCGAGCGCGACGCTCGAGACGGTGCGCGGCACGGTCTACGACCGTGCCAACACCGTGACGTTCGCGAGCGAGGGCCTCAGCGTCATGGTCAGCATCGAGCACGGTGCCACGACCAAGGCCGACATCGTCGGCTGGGTCAGCGAGAGCGATGTCGAGGTCGAGCTGCGCGAGCGAGGACGCACGCGGACCACCACGGTCGACGCGGAGGGACGCTTCACCTTCATCGGCGTGGAACGCGGCTTGGTGAACTTCGTGCTTCGCCGCGAGGACGACGCCGCGACGCCGCCGATCATCACACCGGCCATCGAGCTCTGAGGAGACCTCCATCGAGCCGGACCCGCTCCAGCGGGCGGAGGAGCTGCTGGGCTCCGCCCGCCGCGCGAACGAGGTGGGCCGGTTCGACGAGGCCGCGGAGCTGCTCGACATTGCCATCTCGGGCCTTGCCACCTCCGACGACCCAGCGGCGGCATGGATGGGGACTCGGGTGCTCATCACCCGGTCCTGGTCCGAGCTGGAGCTGAGCGGCCTGGACTCGGCGCTCGCGATGCTGGGCGGGGCCCGGACACGGGCCGAGGAGATCGGCGACCCCCTGCTGGTGGCCCTCACGTACATCCAGGAGGGCACCCTGCACGGCCGCGTGGGCGACTGGCACGCCTGCCTGACCGCCCTGGAACAGGTGGGGAGCGGCGAGGAGGCGCTCGACCCAGCACAGCGGTGGGCCATGCACCTCAACCTCGGGCAGTGCCACCTCGGCCTGGGCGACACCGCACAGGCAGCCGCCGAGTTCGAGCGGGCCCGCGACATCGCCGTCGCACACCACCTGGTGGACCAGGAGTTCAAGGCGCGCCACAACCAGGCCGTCGTCGCCTTCGTCGACGGTGACCTGCCCCGGGCCCTGGTGCTGATGCGTCAGGCCGACGCGATGGACGCTGCCGTGTCCCGCGACCGGGCAAGGCTCGACTACGCCGAGGTGCTGCTCGAGGCGGGTCTCGTCGACAGCGCCCGCTCCGCCCTCGGCGAGGCGCTGGTCTCCGCCAAGGACGACGGGCACCGCCTCGAGGAGGGCGAGATCGGCCTGCGACTGGCCCGCTGCGACCTGCTCGTCGACGATCTCGACGGTGCCCGACAGCACGTCCGCGCGGCCACCGCGGCCTACCGCACCAGGCAGGCGGACGAGCTCGTCGTTGAGGCCGACCTGATCCGCGCCACCATCGACGTCGCCGCCGGCCACGACGTGCCCGCGGTCGTGGCCATGCTCTCCCACCAGAGCGGCCGACCGGGGATACGACCGGCATCCCGCCGGGCCGCAGTGCGCCTCGAGGCGGAGGCACGGCTGCTCTCGGGCGATGTCGACGGCGCCGAGCTCCGGCTGTCCACGCTCGAGCGCACCAACCGCGACTCGCTCGCGGCACGCCTCCACGAGACGCTTGTCCGGGCTCGGCTCGACCACGCCCGGGGCCGGCACGTGGAGGCCGAGCGCCGGATCACCACCGGCAACCGGCTCCTCGCGGCGCACCAGTTCCAGTCCTCGAGCCTGGACATGCGCGCCGCCCTGGCCCTGCACGGACGGCGGCTCGCCGCCTTCGACGTCGAGCGAGCCCTGGAGAGCGAGGACGCCGACGGCATCCTCACCAGCATCGAGCGGTGGCGCGCCATCTCGCACCGGATCAACCCGGTGACCACCTCGACCGACCCCGAGCTCACGGCGATGACCCGGGTACTCCGGCGGCTGCGGCGCGTCGCGGCGGAGCGCGAAGGACCTGCCAGTACCGACCTCGTCGAGGAGATCGGCCGGCTCGAGGACCACGTGGCCCAGCGCGAGTGGACCCTCACGGTCGGTGGCACGTCGGCAGGCGCCCTGCGGCCCGTCGACGCCGACGAGGCACGGGCGACGACGGCCGACCGGGACGCCACCGTCGTGGAGTTCTTCGAGACCGGCGACGAGCTGTGGACCATCGTGCTCGACGACGGCACCCTCGAGGTCTCGCGCACCGGCACGGTGTCAGAGGTGCGCGAACAACTCTCCCGGCTGCGACGTGACCTGCGCGCTCGAGCGATGGTCGCGGCCGGGTCGCCGATGGAGGTGGCCCTGCACCGGGCGAGCGCGGCATCCCTGCGCGCCGTCGACACCGCACTCAACCCCGCGGGGCCTGTGCTCGGCCGCTCCGCCGACCGCCGCGTTGTCGTCATCCCGTCGAGCACCCTGGCCGCTGTGCCGTGGAGTCTGCTGCCCAGCCTGCTGGGCCGCCCGGTCACCGTCGCCCCGTCCTTGACCCGCTGGGTCCGCGGACCCTCCCGTAGCACCGCTGCCGACTGGTCCTCCCCGGTCGCCGCCCTGTACGGCCCGGGCCTGGCGCGCACCGGGCCGGAGATCCGGGCGGTGCGTGCGTTCTGGTCCACCGACCCGGTGGACACCGACGACCGGCCGGCGGCCAGCGACGAGGTGGTCAGTGCCCTGGGCCGGGCACGAGTGGTCCACCTTGCGGCGCACGGAGTGCACGAGGCCCAGAGCCCGCTGTTCTCCTCGGTGCAGATGTCCGACGGACCGGTGTTCGCGCACGAGTTCCCCCGACCGATTGCGGCAGAACACGTTTCGCTGGCGGCCTGCGACGTGGGCCAGTTCTCGACGCGCCCCGGCGACGAGCCCCTCGGGCTGGCGATCGCGCTCATGGCGCTCGGGGCGACGAGTGTGCTGGCCGCGGTCTCACCGGTCGCCGACCACGTGGCGGCTGACGCGATGGTGGCCTACCACCGGGTGCTCTCGACAGGGGCCGACGCCGCCGAGGCCTGGGCCGGCGTGGTGCGTGACCAGCCCGCGGCCGGCGTGTTCTGCCTCTACGGCTCCGACTGGAGCGCCACGAGCGGCGAGCCGGCGCTCAGATGAAGAGGGCGGGTTCGGCGAAGAGCGCGTCGTAGGGGTCCTCGGTCGGCGAGTCGGGGAAGCGGACCCGGGCCGGGATGCCGGTCGCGACCGCACCCGTCGGAACTGGCTTCACCACAACGGAGTTGGCGCCGATCTGCACGTCGTCGCCGATGTCGATGTTGCCGAGCACGCGGGCGCCGGCGCCGATGGTGACCCGGTCGCCGACGGTCGGATGCCGCTTGGTGCCGCGGGCGAGCGACCGACCGCCCAGCGTGACGCCGTGGTAGAGCATGACGTCGTCGCCGACCACGGTGGTGGCGCCGATGACGACTCCCATCCCGTGGTCGATGAAGAAGCGCCGGCCGATCTGCGCCCCGGGGTGGATCTCGACCCCGGTCACCGACCGCACGATGGTCGACAGGGCGCGGGCCGCAGGGCGACCACCCGGCCTCTGCCACAACCGGTGCAGGCCTCGGTAGGCCCAGATCGCGTGCAGCCCGGGCGAGTTCACGGCTACGTCGAGCCGGGTCTCGGCGGCAGGGTCACGCCGCATGGCGGCGTCGAGATCCTCGCGGATGCTCGCCCGGGCGGCACGGATGAAGGACATGTCAGTCGACGAGACCCTCGAACAGGATGGTCGACAGGTAGCGCTCGCCGAAGCTCGGGATGATGACGACGATGGTCTTGCCGGCGTTCTCGGGGCGGGAGGCGACCTGGTTGGCGGCGGCCAGCGCGGCACCGGACGAGATGCCCACGAGCAGGCCCTCCTCGGTGGCGGCGCGGCGAGCCCACTTCACCGAGGTCTCGGCGTTGACGTCGATGACCTCGTCGTAGACGGTGGTGTCGAGGATCTCGGGCACGAAGTTGGCGCCGATGCCCTGGATCTTGTGCGGGCCGGGGGCGCCGCCGTTGAGGATGGGGGACTCCTCGGGCTCGACCGCCACGATCTGCACGCCGGGCTTGCGCGACTTGAGCACCTGGCCGACGCCGGTGATGGTGCCGCCGGTTCCGATGCCGGCCACGACGATGTCGACCTGGCCGTCGGTGTCCTTCCAGATCTCCTCCGCGGTGGTCTTGCGGTGGATCTCGGGGTTGGCGACGTTGGCGAACTGGCGGGCCAGCACGGCCCCCTCTCGCTCGGCGACGATCTCCTCGGCCTTGGCGACCGCGCCCTTCATGCCGGTGGAGGGGTCGGTGAGGATGAGCTCGGCGCCGTAGGCACGCAGCAGGGCGCGGCGCTCCTTGCTCATCGACTCGGGCATCGCCAGCACGACCTTGTAGCCGCGGGCCGCGCCGACCATCGCCAGCGCGATGCCGGTGTTGCCCGACGTGGCCTCGACGATGGTGCCGCCGGCCGTGAGGTCACCCGATGCCTCCGCCGCGTCGATGATGGCGACGCCGATGCGGTCCTTCACCGAGCTGGCGGGGTTGTAGAACTCCAGCTTGGCGGCAACGATCGCGTCCCCCTCGATGATCCGGTTGAGCCGGACGAGCGGGGTGTTGCCGACGGCCTGGGTCACGTCGTCGAGGATGGGCATCGTGGGGCCTTTCGTTGGAACGGGGCCGGCTGCGCACCCTGGGGTGGGCACACGGCATCCGGCTCGGGAGTGCCGACGACGGTGCCAACCGTCGCCTGCTTATACGTATTCCAACAGAGGGTTATCGTGCGGCACAACGACGTCTCAGTGCCGACCGGCGCCGCGTCAGCGGTCGAGCAGGTCGCGCTGCACCGCGTTGAGCGGCAGGCGGCGGGCCTTGTCGTCGGCGGCGGCGGCCTCGCCCGGCCGGTCGAGCCGGCGCAGCAGGGCGGCCCGGGTCGCGTGCCAGAGCGGGTACTCGCGCAGCCCGTCGATCGCGTCGACGAGCGCGAGGCCCTCCTGCGGCCCGCGTGCCTCGGCCACGGCGACGGCATGGTTGAGCCGCACGACCGGCCCGTCGTCGATGCGCAGCAGCACCTCGTACCAGGACTCGATGGCCGCCCAGTCGGTCTCCTCCCACGACGGGGCGAGCGCGTGACAGGCGGCGATCGCGGCCTGCACGACGTAGGGGTCGGGGTGCGCAGGCGACAGGCGCAGGCCCTCGCCCACCATGGGCACCGCCTCGGCGATGGCGCCGCGGTCCCAGAGAGCGCGGTCCTGGTCGGCAAGCAGCACCGCCGCCCCCGCGGCATCCGTGCGGGCCTCCCGGCGCGAGTCCTGCAGCAGGATGAGCGCGAGCAGCCCGGTGGCGCCCGGGTCGTTGGGGCGCAGGCGGTGCAGCAGCCGAGTGAGGCGCATCGCCTCGGCCACCAGTGCGGGGCGGGTGAGCTCGGGGCCGGCCGTGGCGGCATACCCCTCGTTGAACATCAGGTAGGTGGTGGCGAGCACGGTGTCCCAGCGCTCGGGGAGGTCGTCGGCCGACGGCACCTTGTAGGGGATGCCGGCCAGCCGGATCTTCTGCCGGGCGCGGGTGAGGCGCTTGGCCATCGTCGGCTCGGAGACGAGGAGCGCTCGCGCCACCTCCTCGGTGCCCAGCCCGCACAAGGTGCGCAGGGCCAGGGCGACGCGGGTCTCGGGGGCGAGGCTGGGGTGGCAGCAGGTGAAGACCAGCCGGAGCAGGTCGTCCTCGACCACCTCGGGCTCAGGGTCCTGCGCGAAGAGCACCACGTCGGCATCCGGCCCGGACGCGAGCGCCTCCTTGGGGGCGCGGGCCGCCTCCCGGCGGATCTGGTCGACGGCGCAGCGCCGTGCGGTGGTGCGCAGCCACGCGACCGGGTTGTCGGGGATGCCGTCGCGCGGCCAGGTCTGCAGCGCGCGCAGGCTGGCGTCCTGCACGGCATCCTCGGCGAGCGCGAGGTTGCCCGTCCAGCGGGCGAGGGTGGCGAGGACGTCCCGGCCGGCGGCCCGGACGATCTCGGCCAGGGCGCGGTGGGCGTCCTCGGGGGCGGGCGGACCGGCGGGGCCGGCCGCACCCGCACCCGAGGCGACGGCACTCACATCGGGAACTCGATGACGGGGCGCACCTCGACGGCCCCGTCCCACGCGCCCGGGATGGTGGCGGCGACCCGCACCGCCTCGTCGAGGTCGGCGCACTCGAGCAGGTAGAAGCCGGTGAGGGCCTCCTTGGTCTCGGCGTAGGGGCCGTCGGTGGTCAGCGGCGTGCCCCCCTTGGAGTCGACCCGCACGGTGGTCGCGGTCGAGGTGGGGTAGAGCGCGGCACCCCCGCGGATGACGGCGCTCGCGGCCTGGGCGAACTCCCCGTACTGCGCGGTGTCCGCGGCGTACTCGGGAAGGGTCCAGTCGACGTCGCGGCTGTAGATGATGGCGGCGTACTGGGTCATGTCGACTCCTTGGTTGTCAGTGCTGGGCCGCACCGGTGTCCGGCCTCACCCTAGAGACGAACGGGGTGGGCTGAGAAGGACAGCCGGCCGCGACCGGATGTTCCCCGCGCGGCCGGCACGCGCTCGTCGCCTGCGGGCCGACCGGGGAAACGGCATCCTTCGACAGCCGTCACCGGGCGGCCGGCGCACGGTTACCGGCCAGTAGGGTGAGCATCACACCGAGGTATGCGCCCGCTTACCCGTGGATAGACTCAGGCGGCGCCCCCGTGGCCCCGAGCCGGGCGGCGCAACCACGCAACCACCCCACCCGCCGGATGGAGCACCACATGACCGCCGTCCTCGTGATCGGCCTCCTCATGACCGCGATCGCGCTGCCCCTCGCGGCACGCCGGGTGTCGTGGATCTACCGGCTGATCCGCAGCGGGCAGCCCGCGCCCGACCGGGTCGAGGGCGTCACCGGGCGCGTCACCGCCGCGGTGAAGACCCAGCTCGTCGAGGTCTTCGGGCAGAAGAAGCTGCTCAAGTGGACCGTGCCCGGCATCGCCCACTTCTTCGTGTTCTGGGCGTTCCTCATCCTGGCGACGGTCTACCTCGAGGCGTACGGCTCCCTGTTCAAGGAGGGGTGGGCGATCCCGGTCGTCGGTACCTGGGGCGTGCTCGGCTTCGCGCAGGACTTCATCGCCGTGATGGGCCTGCTCGGCATCATCGCCTTCGGGGCCATCCGCGTGAAGAACTCACCGAAGCGGCTCGGCCGGCAGTCCCGGTTCCAGGGCTCGCACCTCGGTGGCGCCTGGCTGACGTTGTTCTTCATCTTCAACGTCATCTGGACGATGTTCCTCTTCCGCGGCTCCAGCGTGGCCACCGGCAACTTCCCCTACGGCAACGCCGCCTTCGCATCCCACGCAGTCGGGCGGGCGATCGAGCCCCTGGGCGAGTCGACCGCGACGTTCCTCGAGCACATCGGCCTGCTGCTGCACATCGGGGTCATGCTCGTCTTCCTCATCTTCGTGCTGCACTCCAAGCACCTGCACATCTTCGTGGCGCCGATCAACGTGATGTTCAGCCGGCGGCCGGTCGCTCTGGGCGCGGCCAAGGAGCTCATCGTCGCGGGCAAGCCGTTCTCCATGGACGAGATGGAGGAGCTCGACGAGGGCGCCTCGCTCGGCGTCGGCCACGCGGAGGACTTCACCTGGAAGGGCCTGCTCGACTTCACGACCTGCACCGAGTGCGGCCGCTGCCAGAGCCAGTGCCCGGCGTGGAACACCGAGAAGCCGCTGTCGCCCAAGCTGCTGATCATGGGGCTGCGCGACCACGCCAACGCCAAGGCGCCCTACATGCAGGCCTTGGCCAAGGTCGACGGTGACCGCGAGAAGGTGCCCGCGAGCGTCTTGCCGGTGCCGGCCTACCACGGCCACGCGGCGCCGGAGGGCCTGTCCTGGGACGACGTGCCGCTGGTCGGCGACACCGGGTACGACGGCGACTCCCTCGCCGCCTACACGCCGGTCGGTCCCGGCGCGATCATCGACGACGACGTGCTGTGGTCGTGCACCACCTGTGGCGCCTGCGTGGAGCAGTGCCCCGTCGACATCGAGCACGTCGACCACATCATCGACATGCGGCGCTACCAGACGCTCATCGAGTCGGCCTTCCCGTCCGAGCTCGGCGGCCTGTTCAAGAACCTCGAGGGCAAGGGCAACCCCTGGGGGATGGGCGCGCGGGCGCGGCTCGACTGGGCCAAGGACCTGCCGTTCCCGGTGAAGGTGCTCGGCCAGGATGTCGAGAAGGCCTCCGACGTCGACTGGCTGTTCTGGGTCGGCTGCGCCGGTGCCTACGAGGACCGCGCCAAGCAGACCTCGCGCGCCGTGGCCGAGCTGCTCGACACCGCAGGCGTCTCGTTCGCGGTGCTCGGCAACGGGGAGACCTGCACCGGCGACTCGGCCCGGCGGGCCGGCAACGAGCTGCTCTTCCAGACCCTGGCCCAGCAGAACGTCGACACCTTCGGGGAGTTCGGCGTGACCAAGGTCGTCGTCACCTGCGCGCACTGCTTCAACACGATCAAGAACGAGTACGCCCCGCTCGGCGGCTCCTACGAGGTCGTGCACCACACCCAGCTGCTCAACCGGCTGGTGCGCGACAAGAAGCTGGTGCCGGTGGCACGGCCCTCGGACGTGCCGGGGATGTCGTCGGCCAAGAACGCCGCATCGACGGCCTCGACCGTGACGTACCACGACCCCTGCTACCTGGGTCGGCACAACGGCGTCTACAACCCGCCGCGCGAGCTCATCGAGTCGCTGCCCGGGGTCGAGCTGCGCGAGATGGAGCGGACCCGCGAGACCTCGTTCTGCTGCGGCGCCGGCGGTGCGCGCATGTGGATGGAGGAGAAGCTCGGCACCCAGATCAACACCAACCGCACCGAGGAGGCCATCGCCACCGGGGCGGAGCGGATCGCGATCGGCTGCCCGTTCTGCCGGGTCATGATCTCGGACGGGTTGGGCGCGAAGCAGTCCGAGGGCATTGCCGAGACCGTCGAGGTGGTCGACGTCGCGCAGATGCTGCTCGCTGCGGTGCGCCGCGGATCCGGCGACGATGGCGCAGTTGCCGAGCCAGAGGGCAAGGCCGGGATGCCGTCGGCGCCCGCTCCGGAAGTCACCGCACCCGCCGCTGCGGCGACAGCAGCAGCGGCAACGGCTACCGTGGCGACGCCCGAAGCCGAGGTCGAGGCGGATCCGTGGGACGAGCCCGCAGCACCAGCCGCGGCAGCACCAGTCCCGGCTGCGGCTGCACCCACCGACGAGGCCGACCCGTGGGACGAGCCCGCAACAGCTGCGGCAGCACCTGTCGCGGCACCAGTCCCGGCGGCGGCTGCCACCGACGAGCCCGACCCCTGGGACGAGCCAGCAGCACCAGCCGCGGTAGAACCGGTCGCGGCAGCACCGGTCCCGGCTGCGGCTGCACCCACCGACGAGCCCGACCCCTGGGACGAGCCAGCAGCACCAGCCGCGGTAGAACCGGTCGCGGCAGCACCGGTCCCGGCTGCGGCTGCACCCACCGACGAGCCCGACCCCTGGGACGAGCCCGCCGCAACAGGTCCGGATGCTTCAGCAAGTGAGCCGGACGCTGCCGCGACAGCACCGGCGGCGTCCGAGCCCGAGCCCGAGCGTCCCTCCAGTGACCTGTCGGTCGATTCCGGGACGCCTGCCGCGCCACCGGCAGCCGTCGACGATTCGGTCGACCCGTGGGATGAGCCTGCCGACGACGTCGACCCCCAGCCGGCTGAGGCTGCCGTCTCCGCGCCGGTGGCCCAGCCCCAGGCAGAGCGTCCCTCCAGTGACCTATTGGTCGATTCGGGGACGATCGGCGACGACGAGGGAAGTGCGACTGCTGAGGAGGCACCGGCATCCGATGCCGTGGCGCCGGCACACTCGGACCCTGACCGCTCCGAGCCGCAGCAGGCCGCGCCAGTGCAGTCCGAGCCCGAGCAGGCGACGCAGGCCGAGGAGCCGAAGGCAGCACCGACCGGGTTCACCGGCGACGCGGCGCTGCTCGACGAGCCGGACCCCTGGGACTGACCGAATGGATACGGGTGGGAGTTTTCGGGGTGATAGCCCCGAAAACTCCCACTCTCGTTTCCGGCGGCCCGGCTCTTCGCGACCGACGCGCGCCCACGGCATCCACGAGGTCAGGGGCGACGAACAGACGACGAAGCGCCCGGCCCCACGAGGGGCCGGGCGCTGTCGTGAGCGACGGGGGGCCGGGGTCAGCCCAGGCCGTTGGCGGTGAGGAACTCCTGGGCGACGGCCTTGGGGTCCTTCTTGTCGATGTCGGTCTGCTTGAGCATGTCGGCGATGGCCTCGGTGGTCAGCTTGGCCGAGACGGCGTTGAGGGCTGCCTTGACCTCCTCGGCGCGGTCGGCGCGCACCAGCGGGACGATGTTCTGCGACCCGAAGAGCTTCTTGTTGTCCTCGAGCTGCACGAAGTCGTTGGCCGCGATGGCCGGGTCGGTGGAGAAGATGTTCGCCGCGTCGGCCTGGCCGTTCTTCAGGGCCTGCACGATGCCCTGGCCGGTGAGCGGGCGGAACGACTTGAACGTGACGCCGTAGGTCTTCTCGAGACCGGGGATGCCCTGCGGCCGCCCCTTGAACTCCGGGGGCGCGGTGAGGGTGAGGTCACCCGCCACGGCCTTGAGGTCCTCGATGGTCTTGAGGTTGTACTTGGCGGCGGTGTCCTTGGTGACCACGATCGAGTCGTTGTCCTCCGCGGCCGACTTGTCGAGCACGGTCAGGGTCTCGGGCAGCACCTGCTGCACCTTGGCGTAGACCTCGTCGGGGTCGGTGCCGGTGAACGACTTGTCGTAGTTGAAGGCGAGCGCGCCGGTGTATTCGGGGAACACCTGCACCGAGTTGTCCTCGAGCGCGCGCAGGTAGATCTCGCGCGAGCCGATGTTGGGCTTGGTCGTGGCGTCGATGCCCTTGGCCTTGAGCGCACCGGCGTAGATCTCGGCGAGCAGCGTGGACTCCGAGAAGTTGGCACCGCCGACGATGATCGGGCCGCCGGAGCCGCCACTGGCCGAGGCCGAGCCGCTCGGGGCCGACGAGGCGAGCGGGTCTTCGGAGCTGCCGCACGCGGTGAGCCCGAGGAGCGAGGCGGCGATCAGTGCCACCGCGTAGGTCATGCGCTTCATCGGAGTGGTCCCTTCGTGGTGCTGTGGTCGGTCTGGCGATCAGGCGTAACGGTAGGTCAGGTGAAGCGGGGCGGAACGGGGTCAGGCAGGAGCAGCAGGCGTGCGAACATCGGCCGGGGGCCTGTCGGCCTCAACCGAGACGCTGCGCGAATCCTTCCCGCGACCACCGACACGACGGCCGGTGAGGCCGGGCGAGACGACCCGGCGCTGCATCAGGGCGAAGAGACCGTCGAGCGCCACGGCCAGCACCGCCACGAGGATGGCCCCGCCCGCGGTGGCCGGATAGTCGCCCAGGGCCAGGCCGTCGATGAGGTAGCGACCCAGGCCACCGAGGCCGACGTAGGCAGCCACGGTTGCGGTCGCCACCACCTGCAGCACCGCCGAGCGCAGCCCGGACAGCAGCAGCGGCAACCCCACCGGCAGCTCGACCTGCCGCAGCACCTGGCCCGACGTCATGCCCACGCCCTTGGCCGCGTCGCGCGCTGCCGGGGGCACCGCCTCGATGCCGGCATACGTGCCGGCAAGGATCGGCGGGATGGCCAGCAGGGCCAGCACCAGAATGCTCGGGAGGGTGAACGCGAGGTCGCTCTGGATCTTCGCGCCGAGCCACAACGTCGCGGCCAGCAGCAGGCCCAAGGTCGGCACCGCCCGCACCGAGTTGGCCAGCGAGACCAGCCAGCGGGCGCGCCCGGTGTGGCCGACCCACAGCCCCAACGGAATTGCGATGACGGCCGCGAGGAGCACCGCCATCGCGGTGTACTCGAGGTGCTGCAGGGTGCGGTTGGGGATGCCGTCCTCGCCCTGCCAGTTGGCCGGGTCGGTGAACCATGCCCAGATGGAGTTGATCATGCCCGCGCCCCCTGAACCCGGAGCCAGGGCGTGACCACCCGCGTGCCGAGCACGATGACCGCGTCGAACGCCAGCGCCAGCAGCACGCAGGCCACGATGCCGCTGAGCAGCTCGCCCCAGATGACCCGGTTGAAGCCGTCGACCAGCAGGTCTCCGAGCTGGCTGACGCCGATCAGCGTGGCGACGCTGACGATGCTCACGTTGCTCACCGCCGCCACCCGCAGCCCTGCGGCGACGACCGGCGCGGCGAGTGGCAGCTCGACGCCGAAGAGCCGACGCACGCCCTTGTAGCCCATGGCCGTGGCCGCCTGCGCGATGTCGTCGGGCACCGAGTTGAGCCCGTCGGCCACCGTGCGGGCCAGCAGCGCGACGGTGTAGATGGTCATGGCCACGATGACGTTGACCGGATCGAGGATCTTGGTGCCCAGCAGCACGGGCATGATCACGAACAGGGCCAGCGAGGGGATCGTGTAGAGCAGCCCGGTGGTCGTGATGATGGCCGGGTAGGCGCGCGACCACCGGCTCGCGGCCCAGCCCAGCGGGACGGACAGCACGAAACCGAGCACCAGCGGGATGCCTGCAAGGTAGAGGCTGCGCCAGGTGAGCGTCAGCACCGTGTCCCAGTTGTCGGCCAGCCAGCTCACGACGCAGCCGCCTCCCCCACCACGGACGCCGCGCCGCCGTGAACCGGGTCGGACTCGTCCCGCTCGGGGCGGCCCATCTGCTCGATGGCGGTGAGCACCTCGTATGCCTGCACGGTGCCGCACAGCGTCCCACCGTCATCGACGATGACGCCGCGTCGGCTGGGTGACGAGAGGGCGGCATCCAACGCGCCTCGCAGAGAGCCGTGTTCGCGGGCGACCGTGCCGCCCCGGTGCAGGTCGGCCTCGGTCACGGCGCGGTCGCCGATGCGCTGCGGCTCGACCCACCCCAGCGGATGCCGGTCGTCATCGACCACGAGCAACCAGTCACCGCCCGCGCCCCCCGGGCGCTCGCCGAGCACCACGGTCGGCTCGGAGTGCAGCGGCAGCCGCGGGGCCTCCTGGAACTGCAGCGCGCGGTAGCCGCGGTCGCGGCCGACGAAGTCGGCGACGAAGTCGTCGGCCGGGTGGGCGAGCAGGTAGGAGGGCTCGGCCACCTGGGCGAGCTTGCCGCCGACGCGCAGCACGGCCACCTGGTCGCCGAGCTTGATCGCCTCGTCGATGTCGTGGGTGACGAAGATGATGGTCTTGCCGAGCTCGCCCTGCAGTCGCAGGAACTCGTCCTGCAGCTGCTCGCGCACCACCGGGTCGACGGCCGAGAACGGCTCGTCCATGAGCATCACGGGCGGGTCGGCGGCGAGGGCTCGGGCCACGCCCACCCGCTGCTGCTGACCACCGGAGAGCTGCGCGGGATACCGCTCGCCGAGCTCTGGGGCCAGACCGACCCGGTCGAGCAGCTCGCGGGAGCGGTCGGCGATCCGCTTCTTGTCCCAGCCGAGCAGGCGCGGCACGGTGCCGATGTTGTCGATGACGGTGCGGTGCGGGAACAGCCCGGCGTGCTGGATGACGTAGCCCATGCCGCGCCGCAGCTCGGCCTCGTTCATGCGGCCGGTGTCCTGGCCGTCGAGGGTGATGGCGCCCCGGGTGGGCTCGATCATCCGGTTGACCATGCGCAGGCTCGTCGTCTTGCCGCAGCCGGAGGGGCCGACGAGCACGGTGATCTTGCCGGTGGGCGCGGTGAGCGTGAGCTCGTCGACCGCGACGGTCCCGTCGGGGAACTGCTTGGTCACGGCATCGAAGCGAATCATCGGGGCCCCTCACGAGGTCGGTGACAAGGCCTCACAACCTATCGGCATACGCGCACGCAGGCAGCCGTGCGCGCCCAGCCGCCCCGTTGTCGAAGTTGGCGGGTCGCTCGTCGAAGGGTGGCCGCGCACCGCGTGGTACCCATACGGCATGGACTCGAGCGCCGCCCGCCACCGGCCCGACCCGGCGCCGCGGTGAGCGAGCCCGCCCTCGACCGGCGCTCCGCCCGTGGGCGGATGATGCTGACCGGCGTCATCCTCGGGTCCGGCGTCGCGATCCTCGACGGCTCGGTCGTCAACGTGGCGCTGCGCACCATCGGGCGTGACCTCGGTGCCTCGCTCGCCCAGCTGCAGTGGGTGGTCAACGGCTACCTGCTGGCCCTGGCGTCGCTGGTGCTCGTCGGCGGAGCACTGGGCGACCGCTTCGGTCGGCGGCGGGTCTACCTCATCGGGGTCGGCTGGTTCCTCGTGGCGTCGGCGCTGTGCGCCGCAGCCCAGACCCCGGCGCAGCTCATCGCCCTGCGTGTGCTGCAGGGGGTGGGCGCCGCCCTGCTCACGCCCGGTGCCCTGTCCCTCATCCAGGCGTCGTTCCGCCCCGAGGACCGGGCCCCCGCCATCGGCACCTGGGCGGGGCTGTCCGGCGTCGCGGCGGCCATCGGACCACTGCTCGGTGGCTGGCTGGTCGACAACGCCTCGTGGCGCTGGATCTTCGCCATCAACATTCCCTTGTGCGTGGCGGTCATCGCGCTGACCTGGCGCGCCGCCCCCGAGAGTCGCGACACCACCATCGAGGGCCGCTTCGACGCCCTCGGTGCCACGCTCACGGTGGTCGCCCTCGGCGCAGCGACCTACGCCCTGACGGCCGCGGGTGACACCGGCGGGGCGGTGGTCATTGCAGCATGGGTGGTGTCGGTCGGCGCCGGGGTGGCGTTCGTGGTGGTGGAGGAGCGCACGGCATCCCCGCTGGTTCCGTTGCGGCTGTTCCGTTCTCGCATCTTCTCCGCGGCGAACGCGATGACCCTCCTGGTCTACGGAGCGCTCGGCGGCGTGTCGCTCTTCACCGTGCTGCAGCTGCAGGCAGTGGGCTGGACCGCGTTGCAGGCCGGGCTGTCGGGGATGCCGGTCACGCTCTCGTTGCTGCTGTTGTCGTCACGTGCCGCCACGTTGTCGGCCCGGATCGGGCCACGGGTGCCGATGACGGTCGGCCCGCTGGTCTGCGCGGCAGGCGTGCTGATGCTGGTCCCCATCGGTGAGGGTGCGACCTGGTGGTCGGTGCTGCCGGGCATGACCGTCTTCGCACTCGGTCTCGCCCTGCTCGTCTCGCCGCTGACGGCATCCGTGCTGGCGGCGGCCCCCGACCGGTTCGCCGGCGTGGCGAGCGGGGTGAACAACGCCGTCGCCCGCGCCGGGTCGCTGCTGGCGGTGGCCGCCCTGCCCGCCCTCGTCGGGCTGGCGGGTGACGACTACCTCGACCTCGACGCGATGACCGGCGGCTACCGCGCGGCGATGCTGTGGTGCGCCGGCCTGCTCGCCGCGGGTGGGGTGGTCAGCTGGTTCGGCCTGGGCCGGGCAACACGTCGGTGACGAAGTCGGCGACGGCCTCGTGCCAGATGCGGGGGTACCGAAGCATCGAGTGGATGCCCCGCTCGACGACGACGTAGCGCAGGTCGACCCCGTCGAGCGTGTACCGCTTCGCGAGCACGTCGGTGCGTCGGGGGTCGGTGACGCGGTCGCTCGAGCCGTGCGCGAGCAGCACCGCGACACCCGGCGGCGGCTGGCGGGTGTCGTACTCGACCCACGGGGCGAGCGCGGCGACGCCGACGACGTCGGGTTCACCACTGAGCTGCAGCGCGACACGGCCGCCCATCGAGTGACCCACGAGCACCACGGGCCGGCCCGGCAGCACGTGGCGGATGCGGTCCAGGGCCCAGCGGGCGTCCTGCAGGGGGTCCTGGCGGGTGCCGTTCCAGCCGCGCACCCGGTTCTTCAGGCGCACCACGACGAGCCGGTCGCCTGCCCGGCGTTCGATCGCCGTCGCGAAGGGCGCCATCCGCAGCACTGCCAGCCGCCACCAGGTCATCGGGGTGCGGCCGGCAGCGGCGCCACCGTGCAACACGAGCACGACGCCCTCGGGGCGGGTCGGCACGTGCCCGCGGAGCTCGGCCCCCGCTCCCCCCTCCGGCGCCAGCAGGGCGGCCCCGGCGTCGCGGGCCTGGGTGGCCCGGTCACGATGGTGCCGACGCATCGCGTGGCCCTCGTCGTCGTGCTCTGCCTGCGTCAGGCTGGTGTGCCGCCTGCTCATGGGTTCCCTCCCGAAGTCCACTATCCCCTGTGTCTGGGGGGTTCGGTGCGGACGCGGCGCCGGATTGCCTCTTGGCGGAAACTCCTTCCAGGGTGTGGGACGGCGCCTGGCCGTCGCCGGTCAGACGTCCGCGCGGTGAAAGTTCTGGAAGCTGCGGCTGGCGGTCGGGCCGCGCTGGCCCTGGTAGTGGGAGCCGTGCCGCTCGGAGCCGTAGGGGTTCTCGGCCGAGGAGGAGAGCCGGAAGAACGCGAGCTGGCCGATCTTCATCCCGGGCCAGAGCATGATCGGCAGGGTCGCGACGTTGGACAGCTCGAGGGTGACGTGGCCGTTGAAGCCCGGGTCGACGAACCCGGCGGTGGCGTGGGTGAGCAGGCCGAGGCGGCCCAGGCTGCTCTTGCCCTCGACGCGGGCCGCGAGGTCGTCGGGCAGGGCCACGGTCTCGAGGGTGCTGCCGAGCACGAACTCGCCCGGGTGCAGCACGAAGCCCTCGGCGGGGTCGACCTCGACCAGCCGGGTGAGGTCGGCCTGGTCCTGCGCGGGGTCGATGACCGGGTACTTGTGGTTGTCGAACAGCCGGAAGAACTTGTCAAGCCGCACGTCGACGCTGCTGGGCTGCACCATGTCGGGGTCCCACGGGTCGATCCGGACCCGTCCGGACTCGATCTCGGCCCTGATGTCACGGTCGGAGAGCAGCACGGCGTCAGGCTACCGGTTGGCGGCTGCCGGCACCGGAGAGGCGGTCAGCGGAGCGGGCTCGCGGTTGGGTTAGACTTCCCGGCGCCGGGGAGGTCGCTGGACGGCCCGCGACCCGGCACGCCGGTGTAGCTCAATGGTAGAGCGCCAGCTTCCCAAGCTGGACACGCGGGTTCGATTCCCGTCACCGGCTCTGAACGAGGAGTCGGGAATCGGGAGGAGTCGGGCGCGAGCGGAGCGAGCTCATCACGACGGATCCCGTCACCGGCCCCAGCACACACAACCGGCTCGATCGGTCCCCTCGTGACGACGCCGAGGGGTGCCAGAGGCGCGGACGGTCGCGCGATCGGCACCCCGGAGCTCAGGGGCTGGAGCTGCACCTGAAGCTGAGCAGCGGGAACCTCTACGACGGGTCGGGGCTGTCCCGCGCCGACCGGATCACCACCGTGCCGCTGACCCAGATCCTCGACCGCGGCATCGACGCCGGCACCCAGGCCACGCTGTGGCCGCTGAAGGCCGGGCTGCCCACCGCGGGTCGCACCGGCACGCTCGCGAGCCGCTTCACCACGGCCTGGTCGAAGTGCGCCGTGGGCCGGGTGTTCGCCAAGACCGGCACGCTGAGCGACGTGGTGACACTTGCCGGCTGGACCACCGGTGCCGACGGCCGGGTCAAGGTGTTCGCCTTCATGGTGAACGGCACAACGTCGTCGACGACCCTGAAGCAGAACGTCGACATGCTGGCCGCTACGGTCACGGGCTGCTCCTGACAGCGGTCGCCCGGGCCTAGGCTCGCGGCGTGACCGAGAGCGTTGGCACGACCGAGCCGGGCGGCCCGCTCGACGACTCCTCACTCCCGGCTGACCGGCCACGCTCGGTCGGGCGTCGGATCCTCTCCGGGTTCCTCAGCTACGGCGTGGTCGCGCTGGCGGTCTTCTACCTGCTGAACAGCCTGCAGACCGACGACTTCACCTCCGCCCTCGCCCTCATCACGGTGCCGATGCTGGTGGCCTCGGTCGTGCTCGGCCTGGTCAACCTCGCCACCAACTGGCCGCCGATCGTCGTCGCCCTGCCCGGGCTCAAGGTCCGGGAGGCCGCGGTCACCAACACCGCCGGCGCGGCGCTGTCGAACACCGTGCCCGAGGGCGGCGCGGTCGCGACGGGGCTGAACTACGCGATGCTGCGCTCGTGGGGGTTCACCCTGGGCGACACCACCTCGGAGGTGCTCGTCACCGGCACCTGGTCGCAGCTGATGAAGTACGCGCTGCTGGCGATCGGGCTGGTCGTCGTGGTGCTCCAGGGCTGGGGCCCGGAGTGGGTGGTGTGGGTGGCGCTCGGCCTCACCGTGCTGGTGGTGCTGGCCATCGTGCTGCTCACGCTCGTGCTGCGCAGCGAGCGCTTCGCGAGCCGGCTGGGCGCCTGGTGCGACCGGGCGGTGGGCCGGCTGCGGCGCCGCGTGACCCGCATCCCCGACCCCGGGCTCACCCAGGGCCTGCCGTTGTTCCGCACCCAGATGGTGCGGCTGCTCCGCCTCTGCTGGGGCCGGCTGACCGTGACCATGCTCGTCTCCCAGCTCACCGTGGTGCTGGTGCTCGGCATCTGCGTGCGGATGCAGGGCCTGGACGAGGCGACGATCTCGTGGGCCGTCATCCTCGTGGCCTGGGGGCTGGTCACGTTCGCGTCGCTGCTCATCCCCACCCCGGGCGGCCTCGGGGTGGCCGAGGTCGTGCTCGTGGGGGTGCTCGGCCACGGGCTGCCCGAGTCCGACCAGGCGGCCGTGCTCGCCGCGGTGCTGCTCTACCGCATCGCGACGTTCCTGGTCCCCATCCCGATCGGCCTGGTCACCTACCTCTACTGGCGGATGTCGACCTCGTGGCGGCGCCCGGTCAACTCCCGCGGCCCCAGCGCCACCTCTACGCTCGACCGATGACCGGGTCCGCCCTCACCCTCGCCGCCCTGCTGGCGGCGACGGTCTCGAGCGGCCTGCTGGCCGGCGTGTACGTGCTCTACGCCCACACGGTGATGCCGGGCCTGCGCACGCTCGACGACCGCACCTTCGTGGCGGCGTTCCAGGCGCTCGACCGGGCCATCGTGAACCCGTGGTTCATGGGGCTGGGGTTCCTCGGCGCGCCGGTGCTCACCGCGGTGGCCCTGGCGCGCACCTGGGGCGAACCCGCGGCCGCCTGGGTCGCGACCGCGCTCGTGCTGCACGTGGTGGCGATGGTGGTGACGGCGCGCGTGCACCTGCCGCGCAACGACGCCGTCAAGGCCGCCGGGGACCCCGACACCCTGGCGCCCGCCGACCTGGCCGCACTGCGATCGGCCTTCGGCGAAGCCGGCTGGGTGCGCTGGAACCTCCTACGGGCGGTGACCTCGGTGGCCGCCACCGGCATCCTGGGGTGGGCGCTGGTGCTCACCGGGTGAGGTCAGCCGGGGAAGAGCCAGCCGAGGGTCGTGACCGCCCCGATCGTGGCGAACACCACGAACCCCACGGCCAGCACCCACGCGATCAGCCAGGCGAAGTCGAAGCCGGCGTCCTCCTCGTCGGGCAGGGCACCGGCCGCCTCGTCGGCGGCGGCCACGTCCGCCACGGTCGCCGCCTCGGAGTTGAGAGCCCGCTCGCGCAGCGCCTCGATGCGGCGCGGGCGTGGTTGCGAGCGGGCGGATGCCGGCAGCCCGGCCCACATCGTGGCGAAGTCGTCGTTCGTCTGCTCGCGCCAGGCGGCGACGGCCGCGTCGACCTGCGCCCCCTTGGCCCCGGCCGCGAACCAGACGGCCCCGGCGCGGGGCAGGTCGCCCATCTCGAAGAGCACCTCACCGAGCTCGACGAGCGCCTCAGGGTCCTGGCTGCCCTCGACGTGGGCTGCCAGCAGGTCGCGCGCCTTCCACAGCTCCCCCGCCTCGCGGGCCTCACGCGCCAGCCGCACCGGGGCGGACGCCCCACCTTCGCCGCTCATCGGACCCCCTCCATCGAGCGCGACACCGAGACGACGCGAACGGCCACCGACGTGGCGAGCACCACGCCGATGAGCAGCACGGCGACGCCCATCGACGAGACCAGCAGCGCCACCGCGAAACAGAGCACCGTGACCACCACTGCCGGCACCATCGTGGCCACCGTCTCGCGGTCGCTCATCGCGTGCAACCCGGAGATGGCGAGGGCGACGATCGACACGGCACCGGCGAGGGCGAGCGCGATCGGCCGCGGCCCGGCATCCGCCTCACCCTCGACGACGTCGACCGCGGCCGCCAGCGCTGCGCCGACCGCGGCGATCGAGGCGAACACCGGCAGGTGGCCGTAGCCGAAGATCCAGGCCCCGCGCGAAGTCTCGAGGATGCTGGCGTGGTCTCGCGAGAAGTACATCCACCACAGCGAGAACACGATGAGCAGGCCGCCCGCGATGAGCGGCGCCAGGGCCCAGGTGAGCCCGCCGCCCTCGGGCGCCATGACCTGCTGGATCGCCACCACCGCCGACAGGATGACCTCACCGAGCACGATGATCGTCAGCAGCCCGTAGCGCTCGGCGATGTGGTGCGGGTGGAACGGCGTGGCTCCGTGCCGCTGCTCGGCGAGCACGGGCACCAGGAGCTCGAGGCCGACGAGCAGGAAGAACGACGGGATGAGCCACGACTCGGGCACCGCGAGCCGCGCGATCCACAGCACCTGCACGAACGTGATGCCGCACGCGTACCAGAGCGCGGTCTCCCGCCGTTCGGGGTGGCCGGCGGCGGCCCGCAACCAGAGCCCGACCATCGCGAACCGCATGATTGCGTAGCCGATGACGACCGTCGTGGACTGGCCGTCCTCGAAGATGTCGGGCACCCCGGCGGCGAGGAACAGCGCCCCGACCATGATCACGAAGGTGAGCAGGCGGAAGACCACGTCGTCGTTGTCGTAGGCCGAGGCGTACCACGTGTAGTTGAGCCACGCCCACCAGATGGCGAACCAGGTCAGCGAGTAGCCCACGATCGTGCCGTAGTGCGCCTCGGCCAGGCCGTGGTGCAGCTCGGCGGCGTTGCTCGCGATGGCGACGACGAAGACGAGGTCGAAGAGGAGCTCGAGCGGGGTCGAGGCGCGCTCGTGCTCACTGGTGTCACGAGCGACCACGGGACGGCGCAGCGGCACGGGGACGATGCTCACGAGGTGAGTATGCCGCCGGGGGCTCGGGCCGCACGTCGACAGCTCGTGCGTCACTAACCCTTGAAATTGTTACTGGTGGGTAGCACACTGGTAAGCAAGCGCTCACTGACCTATTACTGGAGGACGCGGCCATGGGCCACTACAAGAGCAACCTGCGCGACATCGAGTTCAACCTCTTCGAGGTGCTCGGCCGAGGCGACGTGCTGGGCTCTGGCCCGTACGAGGCCATCGACGCCGACACCGCCCGCGAGATGCTCAAGGAGGTCTCCCGCCTGGCCGAGAACGAGCTGGCCGAGTCCTTCCAGGACAGCGACCGCAACCCGCCGGTCTACGACCCGCAGACCCAGGCCGTCACGATGCCGGCCTCGTTCACCAAGTCGTTCAACGCCTACCGCGACAGCGGCTTCTGGGCCATCGACCTCAACGACGAGCTCGGCGGCACCGTGGCTCCCCCGAGCCTGCGCTGGGCGGTCAACGAGATGCTGCTCGGCTCCAACCCGGCCGTCGCGATGTTCGCGGCCTCCTACGGCTTCGCCAAGCTGCTCTACGCCCTCGGCAACGACGACCAGAAGAAGCTCGCGCACTGGATCGTCGAGAACAACTGGCACTGCACGATGGTCCTCACCGAGCCGGATGCCGGCTCCGACGTCGGCGCCGGCCGCACCAAGGCGACCGAGAACGCCGACGGCACGTGGACCATCGATGGCGTCAAGCGCTTCATCACCAGCGCCGAGTCCGACATGGTCGACAACGTCGTGCACTTCGTGCTCGCCCGCCCCGAGGGCGCCGGCCCGGGCACCAAGGGCCTGTCCCTCTTCATCCTCACCAAGTACGACGTCGACCTCGAGACCGGCGCACTCGGCGAGCGCAACGGCGTCTACGTGACCAACGTCGAGAAGAAGATGGGCCTGAAGGTCTCCACGACCTGCGAGCTCACCTTCGGCGGCGAGCGGCCGGCCGTGGGCACCCTGCTGGGTGACGTGCACGACGGCATCGCCCAGATGTTCCACGTCATCGAGAACGCCCGGATGATGGTGGGCACCAAGGCGATCGCCACCCTGTCGACCGGCTACCTCAACGCGCTCGACTACGCCAAGCAGCGCGTGCAGGGCGCCGACCTCACCCAGTCGACCGACAAGACGGCGCCGCGCGTCACCATCACCCACCACCCCGACGTGCGCCGGTCGCTGATGACCCAGAAGGCCTACTCCGAGGGCCTGCGCGCGCTGGTGCTGTTCACCGCCAGCCAGCAGGACATCGTCGACCAGGCGCTACTGTCGTCGGGTTCGATGGAGTTCGAACGCGGCTCGGCCGCCGACATCGCCAGCCGGGTCAACGACCTGCTGCTGCCGATCGTCAAGGGCCTGGGCTCCGAGCGGGCCTGGGTGCTGCTGGGCACCGAGTCGCTGCAGACCTTCGGCGGCTCGGGCTTCCTGCAGGACTACCCGGTCGAGCAGTACGTGCGCGACGCCAAGATCGACACGCTCTACGAGGGCACGACCGCCATCCAGGGCCTGGACTTCTTCTTCCGCAAGATCGTCAAGGACAAGGGCCAGGCGCTCACCTACCTGTCCACCCAGATGCAGGAGTTCGCCAAGGACCTCGGTGCCCACGAGGGCCGCCTCGACCGCGACCGCGAGCTGCTCGGCCAGGGCCTCGAGGACGTCCAGGGCATCCTGGGCTTCATGGTCGGCGAGCTGATGAAGAGCGACCCGCGCAACGGAGGCGAGATCACCAACCTCTACACGGTCGGCCAGAACACCTCGCGCCTGCTGCTCGGTGCCGGCGACCTCGTCGTCGGCTGGCTGCTGCTGCGCCAGGCCGCGGTGGCGCTCGACGCCTTGGCCGCCGGTGCCTCCGGCAAGGACAAGGACTTCTACGAGGGCAAGGTGGCCGCCGCGCAGTTCTACGCCCGGCAGGTGCTGCCCCGGCTCACCGCGGAGCGGGCCATGGCCGAGGCCACCGACTCGCTCCTCATGGACGTGCCCGAGTCGGCCTTCTGACCGACCCCCCAGCGCCCGGGCCGGGCACCTCCTTTGCACGGGCGTGAGTGCCCGACCCGGACCCGAAGACCGAACGGCCCACCCCGCACACGGGGTGGGCCGTTCGGCATCCGCTGCGACACGGCATCCGAGGTGCCGTGCCGGTGCGGTCAGCGGGGGTCGATGTCGGTGCGGTCGACGCGCGAGCCGCTGACCGGGTCGACCTGGCTCTCGCGGGTGGTCGTGTAGCCGGTGGAGCGGCGGCGGGTCATGGCGAACGACAGCAGGATGGCGACCACGCCGGCGATCATCAGGATGTAGCCGAGGGTGTCGTCACCGACGCCCGGGATGTCGACCTTCAGCGCGAACGCCAGGACGGCGCCGATCACGATGAGGACGATGCCGAGTCCGATGTACATGGAGCACTCCTTGTTGGGGGCCGCGGGTTCCGGCCGAGCCCAACGACTCTAGGTCGCCGAGGGGCCGACCCGAGGCTCCGTGACGGGGTGGTTTCGGCCCCGTCAGCCGCGTCGCTCAGACGCCGTTCCCGCCCCCGAACCCGCCCGTCGTCCCCACGAGAACGACGAAACCGATGATCCAGGCCAACCACATGACGGCTCCTCCCGTCGTCGGCACCGATCGGATGCCGTACCGCTCAGGATGACGCGGTCGGCCGACGGTGTCCATGGCCCGGGTGGGTCAGAAGGCGGCGCCCGGGTTGAGGATGCCGCGCGGGTCCAGGGCGTACTTCACCCGGCGGGTGAGGTCCATGACGTCGGGCCCCAGCTGGGCCGCGAGCGAGCCCACCTTGAGCCGGCCGACCCCGTGCTCGCCGGTGATCGTGCCGCCGAGCTCGATCGCCGTCGCCATGATCTCGTCGAAGGCGAGCCGGGCACGGGCCTCGGCATCCGGCTCGTCGGGGGGATAGATGATCGCCGGGTGGGTGTTGCCGTCGCCGGCGTGGGCCACCACCGGGATCTCCAGGTCGTGCCGCACCGCGATCGCCTCGACGGCGGCGAGCAGGGCCGGCAGGTTGGGGATCGGCACGCCGACGTCCTCGGGCAGCACCGAGCCGCGGGCCTCGATGGCCGTGAAGTGCAGCCGCCGCGCCTGCACGAACAGCTCACCCTCGTCGGGGTCGTCGGTGGCGAAGACCTCCTTGGCGCCGGACACCTCGCAGGCCGCCATCGCCACGGCCACCTCGTCGGCGCGGGACGGGCCCGGGGCGTCGGACTGGATGAGGAGCAGCGCACCGGCATCCCGGTCCAGGCCCATGGGTGTGAAGTCCTCGACGGCGTTGATCGAGGCGTGGTCCATCAGCTCGACCAGCGAGGCGCGCACCGTGCGGCCCAGCTCGATGACGGCGGCGGCCGCGGCGGCGACGGTCGGGAAGGTGGCGACGACCGTCGACCTGGGGGCCTGCGCGGGCACGAGCCGCAGGGTCGCCCGGGTGACGACGCCGAGGGTGCCCTCGGAGCCGACGAAGAGCTTGAGCAGCGGCAGCCCCGCGACGTCCTTGACCCGCTTGCCGCCGAGGGTGAGCAGCGTGCCGTCGGCGAGCACCACGTCGAGGCCGAGCACGTAGTCGGTCGTGACGCCGTACTTGACGCAGCACAGGCCGCCGGCGTTGGTGGCGATGTTGCCGCCGATCGAGCAGATCTCGTACGAGCTGGGGTCGGGCGGGTACCAGAGGCCCTCCACCGCCGCCGCGCGCTTCACCTCGATGTTGAGGGCGCCGGGCTCGACCACGGCCACCCGGCTGGCGGTGTCGATCTCGATGGCGCGCATCCGCTCGGTCGACAGCACGATGCCGCCGTCGACGGCGAGCGCACCGCCCGAGAGTCCCGAGCCGGCGCCTCGCGGCACGACGGGGATGCCGTGCCGGCTTGCCCAGCGCAGCGTCGCCTGCACCTGGGCGGTCGTCTCGGCGCGCACCGCGGCCAGTGGCGTGCCGGCCGTGGCGTCGTGCGTCCAGTCGAAGCGGTACTTCTCCACGGCATCCGCGGCGGTGACCACCACCCCCTCGGGCAGCATCCCCACCAGCTCGGCGACGGCATCGTCCATGTCCCCACCTTCTCAGAGTTGGGTGCTCAGGTGGTTGCCCGAGCAGCCACCGCAGCACCCAGCCGCAGGTGGCTCCGGCGTTGGGTGCTCAGGCGGTGGCCGGAGCTGCCACCTGAGCACCCGACCCGAGCCTGTGGAGAACCCGGCGGGCGATGTCGGCGTTCGCGCCACACTCGCGGCATGGGAAGGACATGGCAGGAGGTCGCCGAGAGCCAGAGCGGGACGCTCTCGGAAGCGACACTGCGCGAGCTGAAGGTCACGAGGGCGTTCGTGCGAAACCAGGTGAGGGCCGGCCGGTGGAGCGAGCGAACCGCTTCGGTCTACACCACGACCACCGGTCCCCTCTCGCGCGAGCAGCGGATGTGGGTGGCACTCGAGCACGCCGGGCCGAACGCGCTGCTCGGCGGGTTGACCGCGACCCAGGCCCTCGGGATGAAGAACTGGTCGCGTGACGAGATCACGGTGCTCGTCGACCAAGAGCTGTCCTTCGACCCCGTCGAGGGAGTGCGCTACTTCCGCACGCGACGATCGTTCTCAGCCATGCGGCATCCGACCCAGTCGCCCAGGGCCGCCCGGATCGAACCGGCCGTCCTGCTGTTCGCCGCCCACGAATCCTCGACACGCACCGCGCTGGGGGCGATCACCGCCACGGTGCAGCAGCAGCTGACGACGCCCGCGAACCTCCTCGAGTGGACGCGCACCCTGCGCCCGCTGCGTCGGGCGCCGGCGATTCGCGACCTGCTGGCCGACGTTTCGGGCGGTTCGCAGTCGTTGGCGGAGATCGACGTGCTCAGGCTGTGCCGCGCGTGGGGCATGGTGCCGCCGCGCCGCCAGAAGAAGCGTCGGGACAGATCCGGGCGGCAGCGGTTCACCGACTGCGAGTGGGACCTTCCCGACGGCCGGGTGCTGGTGCTGGAGGTCGACGGTGGCTTCCACATCGACGCAGAGAACTACGCCGAAGACGTGCAGCGCCACCGCGGCCTGACGACGGATCGACGCGTCGTCGTCCGGTGCACGACCTACGAGGTTCGCCACGAGCCCGCCGGCCTGATGCGCGACCTGATCGCGCTCGGCGTTCCCCGCGCGGCCTGATGTTCGGCGCCTTGGGTGCCCAGGTGGTCGCCAGGGCAGCCGTTTCAGCACCCAACGCCACATCATCAGGTGAGTTGGGTGCTGAGGTGGTGGCCCCGGCAGCCGTTTCAGCACCCAACTCCTACAAGCGGCGGTCGTCGAGCACCGGGAACGCCCTGCGGTACTCCCTGGTGGCCGCGAGGTCGACCTCGACCGAGAGCACCTGCTCGCCGCCGCTCCCCGCCTCGGCGAGCACCTCGCCGCTCGCGGTGACGACCTGGCTGTGCCCGCCCATCTGGTAGCCCGCGTGGGTGCCCGCGGTGTTGCACTGCACGACGACGCACTGGTTCTCGATGGCCCGGGCCCGGCCGAGCAGGGTCCAGTGCCCCACCCGCGCGGCGGGCCACGCGGCCGGCACGACGAACAGCTCTGCCCCGGCCTCGACCTGCTGGCGGTAGAGCTCGGGGAAGCGCAGGTCGTAGCACGTCGACAGCCCGACCGTGACCGACTCACCTGTGCCAGAAGGGATCCCGATGACGACCACGTCCTCCCCCGCCTCCATCAGCCGCGGCTCCCCCGCCCCGAACCCGAACCGGTGGATCTTGCGGTAGACGGCGAGCGGCGACCCCCCGGCATCCAGCAGCAGCGAGGTGTTGGCGAGGTCGTTGCCGTCGGCGCCGGGCTCGGGCAGCCGCTCGACGAACGACCCGGCGTGCAGCACGACGGATGCCGCGCGCGCGGCATCCGCCATCGCCCGGGCCCACGGCCCGTCGAGCGACTGGGCCTCGCCGGCCCAGCGCCGGTAGTCGAACCCGGTGGCCCCCCACAGCTCGGGCAGCACGACGAGGTCGTGGCCGGCCTGCTCGGCGACCAGCGCCGCCACCCGGTCGACCCGGGCGTCGAAGGTCTCGTCGTCGTCGTACCCGAGCTGGATGACCGCGATGCGCATGACCGGCATTCTCCCCGAGTCGGGTGCTCAGGTGGTTGCCGGGGCAGCCGTTTGAGCACCCAAGGCTGGAAAGGAGACCGTTCAGTCCAGGTGCTCGGCCTCGTTGCGCAGTCGGCCGAGGTACTCGTTGTAGGCCTTGAGCTCGGCGTCGCCGTCGCGGTCGGCCTGGCGGTCCTTGCGGCGGGTCTCCTGCTCGTCGCGCCGGAACCACTGGAAGGCCACGACCACGGCCAGGAACAGGGTGGGCGCCTCGCCGAACCCCCAGGCGATCTCACCGGCCCGGTGCTGGTCGAGCAGCGGGTCGGGGCCCCAGGGCAGGTTGATCTGCCCGAAGAAGTCGGGCGCGAGCAGGGTCTCGCTGCCGGTGAGCGCCACCCCGAAGAAGGCGTGGAACGAGATGGTGGCGAACAGGATGACGAGCAGCGCGAGCGGCGACCACCGCGGCGGCCCGGGGTCGATGCCGATGAGCACCCAGACGAAGAGGTAACCGGTGAGCAGGAAGTGGGCCATCATCAGCAGGTGCCCGGTGTGGGTGGTGAGCGACAGCTCGAACAGGCCGGTCCAGTAGAACGCCGCCAGGCTGAAGAAGAACAGGGATGCCGCCACGACCGGGTTGGCCAGCACGTGCATGGCCCGCGAGTGCACCACCTGGAGCAGCACCTCTCGCGGTCCCCACGACTTGTCGGGGCGTGCCTTCAGGGCCCGCAGCGCCAGCGTCACCGGCGCCCCGGGCACGAGGAACAGGGGCACGGTCATCGCCACGGCCATGTGCAGCACCATGTGCGTGCTGAACAGCACCCGCCCCCAGATGCCGGGCGCCCCGCAGGTGGCCCACACGAACAGGGCCCACCCGACCACCCACCAGATGGTGCGCAGCGCCGGCCAGGAATCGCCGCGCCGGCGCAGCCGCACGACCCCGGCGAGGTAGAGGCCGACGGCCAGCGCCGCGGTGCAGAGGAAGAGCCAGTCGATGCGCCAGGCCGTGAGCCAGTCGGCGGCCACCATCGGCCCGGGGTCGGGGTAGCCGGTCAGCTCGAGCACCCGGCTGGCCACGGCTGGGGCATCGGGCACCGGCGGCTCGCTGCGCCCGAGCACGGCCGCCAGCCCGGTCGCAGCGCCCATGATCGAGATCTCGACGACCGCCAGCCGGGCGAACGCCCGCCCGTCGCCAGGCCGCGCCGTGAGCACGCCGACGATGTTGCGCCGGTGCAGCCAGCCGAGCACGCCGAGCGCGACCATCGCGGCGGTCTTGAGCAGCACCACGACGCCGTAGGGAGTGGCGAGCCCCTCGAGCGATCCCACCCGGATCCAGGCCTGCTGCACCCCGGTGACAGCCACGGCCACGAAGCACCACGCCGCCACGGTGGAGTAGCGCGCCACGGTCGTGCCGAGGTCGTTGCCGAGCGGGCGGCGCATGGCGACCAGCCCGATCAGCCCACCGGTCCAGACCACGACGCCGAGCAGGTGCACGCCGAGGGCGTTGACGGCATCCTCGTGGCTGGTCGAGCCGGCCGCGTGACCGGTGAGGGCGAGGATGACGACCGCGACCAGCGTGAGCACCGCGAGCCACGCCATCGGGGCCCTACGGGTGGTGAACCGCGCGGACACCGCCACCACGACCGCGACGAGCGCGCTGATGAGCAGCACCCGGGTCGTCTCGAGGGTCCAGGTGAACGAGACCAGCTGGTCGAACAGCTCGGCGCTGCTCAGTGGCGTGCCGGCCAGGTCGGCGAAGGTGAACACCACCTCGAGCAGCGCGGACACCGCCCACACCGTGGCCGCGGTGGCGGCATACCGGGTGGCGGTGACCCGGCGGTTGGTGCGCGTGCGCTCGGGCACGAGGAAGGCCGCCAGGCCCAGCAGCCCCACCGTGGCGGCCGACGCGAGGGTGCTCACCGCCCCCAGGAGCGGCAGGCCCCAGCGCACCATCGGGCCGGGGTCGGCCAGCTCGAGCGGCGCGGTGGCACCCGTGATCATCGCGGCGCCCAGCGCGCCCAAGAGGCCCGCCACGACCGCGAGACCGAGGGCGCGCGCGACCCCGGGTGCGCTCTCGGCCGGCGGGTGCTCGGGGGTGGCCATGAGCACCAGCGTAGGTACTGTGGCCGCATGTCTTTGCACCCCCCGGCCCCGAGCGACCTGGGCGAGCTGGTCGAGGCGTACGCGCAGACGGTGCAGCACGTCATCGACCTCGGCCGCACGATGCGCCCGGCCGACGCCACCCGGCCCACCGACTGCCCCGGCTGGACCGTGCTCGACCAGATCGCGCACGTCGCCAGCACCGAGGCGATGGTCGCCGGTGAGCCCGAGCCCGATGTCGACGTCAGCCACCACGCGCACGTGCGGCACGCCTTCGGCGCCCGGATCGAGAAGTACGTCGAGTCCCGCCGCGGGCGTGACCTCGAGGAGGTGCTCGACGAGCTCGAGGAGCGCCTCGCCGAGCGGCTCGGGGTCTACCGGTCCGGCACCGAGTGGGCCGAGCGCGAGGTCGCCGGTCCCTTCGGCACCACCACCATGGCCGGTCTGCTGGCCACCCGAACCTTCGACATCTGGGTGCACGAGCAGGACGTCCGCGAGGCCCTCGAGCGCCCCGGCGGCCTCGACACCGGCGCTGCGGCGCTCTCGGTGAGCCGGCTGTTCGCCGTGCTCCCCCGCATCGTGGCCAAGGACGCCGGCATCGAGCCGGGCAACGCCGTCGTGCTCGACCTCACCGGGCCGACCGTCGGGCGCGCCGGGGCCCGGGTCGAGGAACACGACGGGAAGGCGCGCGGCATCCCGCTGTTCACCGGTGAGGCCGACGAGCACCCCGATGTCATCACCACCTCGCTCACCATGTCGACCGCGGTCGCGGGCCGGCTGCTGGGCGGCCGCCGCTCCCCCGCCGACCTGCACGTGGTGGTGCACGGCGACGACGACGTGGCCGCCCGGGTCATGGCCGCGATGGCGATCACCCCCTGACCATGGCCACGTTCTCGACCGCGAACCGTTCCGCGGCCACCGTCTCCGCCGACGTCGATGCCGTGTGGGACGTGCTCACCGACCCCGACCGGCTCGCCCGGCTCACCCCGTTCCTGCACTCGGTCACGGAGGAGGGCGAGCACTGGGTCTGGCAGCTGAGCAAGGTGCCGGTGCTGGGCGCCACCTTCTCGTTCACCTTCCGCGAGCGGATGGACTTCGACGAGCCGCACCGCATCGACTTCACCCACGACCCCGCACCCGGCGTTGACGAGAAGGCGGGCGTGGTCGGCTGGTACCAGCTCGCCCCGCGGCCGTCGGGAACCCACCTCGAGACCTCGATGCAGATCACCGTCGACCTGCCCTTCCCCGGCGTGGTGCGGCCGGCGGTGACGGCCGCGATGAAGGGAGTCATCGCGCTGATGGGCCAGCGCTTCGCGCACAACCTGCTCGCCCACCTCGGCGCCAACGCCCGCTGAACGTTCGACAGCGGCGAACTCCTGCGCCACTTGGGGAATGCCCCCGCCTCCTCATATAGTTGTATGCCGCAAGCAACTGTTATGAGGGAGGACCCCGGATGCCGTTCAGCTCAGTGCCGTCGACCCCGACGGCCGTGCTCGGCGACGACCTGATCCGCGTCGTCAAGCTGCTGCACCTCGTGCGCCAGCAGGCACCGCGCCAGCACCCCCAGGTCGACCCGATGGCCTACCCGCTGCTGTTCAACCTCAAGGCCGCGCCGATGCGGGTGTCGGCCCTGGCCGAGGTGCTGCACTCCGACGTCTCCACCGTGAGCCGGCAGGTCACCACCCTGGTCGACCTCGGCTTCGTCCGGCGCGGGCCCGACCCCGACGACGGGCGGGCCCAGGCGCTGTCGCTCACCGACGAGGGCAGCACCCTCCTCTCCGCCATCCGCGAGGACCGCGACCGCTGGCTGCAGGGGCTGCTGGCGGACTGGTCCGACGACGACGTCACCTCGTTCTCCGCGCACCTGCGCCACTTCGCCTCCGACCTCGAGGCCTCCATCCCCTTCATCACCAAAAGGACCGACCGATGAACGACTCCACCCCGCCCGACAGCCGGCAGGCCGCCCTGGCCACCGGCAGCGGCGCCCCGGTACCCGCCGCTGTCGACGAACCGGACCGGCCCACCGGCCCGCTCACCCACCGCCAGATCGTCACGATCCTCATCGGCCTGATGATGGGCATGTTCCTCGCGGCGCTGGACCAGACCATCGTCGCGACCGCCATCCGCACCATCGCCGACGACCTGAAGGGCCTGAACCACCAGGCCTGGGCGACGACCGCCTACCTGATCACCTCGACGATCGTGACCCCGCTCTACGGCAAGCTCGGCGACATCTACGGCCGCAAGAAGCTGTTCATCATCGCCATCTCGATCTTCATCTTCGGGTCGATCCTGTGTACGTTCTCGACCTCGATGTTCAGCCTCGCGGCCTTCCGCGCCGTACAGGGCCTGGGCGCCGGTGGCCTGTTCTCGCTGGCGCTGGCCATCATCGGCGACATCGTGCCGCCGCGCGAGCGCGCCAAGTACCAGGGCTACTTCCTCGCCGTGTTCGGCACCGCGTCGGTGCTCGGCCCGGTCATCGGCGGCTTCTTCGCCGGCCAGCAGACCATCCTCGGCATCGACGGCTGGCGCTGGGTCTTCCTCGTCAACGTGCCGATCGGCATCGCCGCGCTCGCCGTGGTCACCAAGACGCTGCACCTGCGGCACACCCGCCTCGACCACCGCGTCGACTACGCCGGCGCGGCACTGCTGTCGATCGCCCTCGTGCCGCTGCTGCTCGTCGCCGAGCAGGGCCGCGAGTGGGGCTGGGTCGACAGCAGGTCGACCGCCTGCTACGTCATCGGCATCCTCGGCGCCATCGGCTTCTTCTGGCAGGAGTGGCGGATGAAGGACGAGGCGATCCTGCCGCTGAAGATGTTCACCAACAAGACGGTCGGCGTCTCCTCGGTGGCCTCGGTGCTCATCGGTGTCGCCATGTTCGGTGGCCTGGCCGCGCTGCCGCTCTACCTGCAGATCGTCAAGGGCGCCACGCCCACCGAGGCCGGCCTGCTGCTGCTGCCGATGACCCTCGGCATCATGTTCGGCTCGATCCTGTCGGGCCAGATCATCTCCCGCACCGGCCGCTACCGGAAGTTCCCGATCATCGGCTCGGGGCTGCTCGCGGTCTCGCTGTTCATCTTCCACTACGTCGAGTTCGACACCCCGCTGTGGCAGACGATGATCGTCATGCTCGCCTTCGGCATGGGGCTGGGCTTCAACTTCCAGCCGCTCACCCTGGCCGTGCAGAACGCCGTGCCGCCGCAGCAGATCGGTGTCGCCACGTCGACGGCCACCTTCACCCGGCAGATCGGTGGAGCGCTCGGCACCGCCGTGTTCCTGTCGATCCTGTTCTCCACCGCGGGCGAGAAGATCACCGAGGCGCTGCGGGTCGCCGTGCCCACCGCCGACTTCCAGGCCGCGCTGGCCGACCCGGCGAACGCCGCCGTGGCCGAGCAGCTCAAGGCCGCCCAGGCCAGCGGGGGTGGGGCTGCCAGTGGTGTGCTGCAGGACAGCTCGTTCCTCAACGACCTCGACGAGCGCATCGCCAAGCCGTTCCTCATGGGCTTCTCCGAGGCCATGGACACGGTGTTCCTCGTGGGCTCGATCGTCATGGTCGTCGGCTTCCTCGTGATGCTGATGCTGCCGCACGTCGAGCTGCGCAAGGGCTCGTCGTACGACGACCGCGCCAAGACCGACTCGGATGCCGCCGAGGGCGGTCCACAGGACGCCCCGGTCGTCGCCCCGCACTGAGGGGCTCGTCGACCGTAGAGAACACGCCGCCCCGGCTCGAGCCGGGGCGGCGTGTTCTCTACTCTCGACTCGTGAGCAGGGCCGGCAGGCCGGTGAGGTCGGGCAGCGTGCGCGTGGCACCGGCATCCGACAGCTGCTGCGCGGTGAAGCTGGTCGTGACGCCGATGACCGTTCCGACCCCGGCCGCGGCGGCCGAGCGCACGCCGTCGGGCGCGTCCTCGCACGCCATCGTTGCGCCCGGGTCGACCCCGAGGCGCTCGCAGGCGAGCGCGTAGCAGGCCGGGTCGGGCTTGCCGGTGGCGATGTCCTCACGGGTGACGGTGGCGTCGAACACCTCGATGCCACCGAAGGGCCCGAGCACCCGGCCCACCCACCGGGTGCCCGCCGACGTCACCAACGCCAGCCGGATGCCGGCCGCACGCGCCCACCCGACCACGTCCAGTGCGCCGGCGACCGGCTCGGGTAGGTGCAGCATCGGCCCGAGCCCGATGATCTCTGCGAGCAGCGCCTCCGGGTCCTCCCCACGCCACGGCCCGTCGACGGTGCGGAACACGTCGTCGGCGCGGCGGCCGGTGAAGAGCGCGGCGACCTCGTCGTCGTAGGGCCAGCCCCGCTGCTCGAACCACGCCCGGTAGCGCTCGCGGTGCAGCGGCTCTGAGTCGACGAGGGTGCCGTCGAGGTCGAGGAGCAGAGCGGCGGCCCTCGGCCTTGTCACGACCCGGCGGGCCAGGCGAAGAGGGCCTCGCCGGCCGCGACGGTGTCGCCGATGCGGTCGCTGGCCACGTCGCCGGGTTTGGTGTCGAGCACGCACACCATGACCATCGGGCTCAACCCGCGCTCGACGACGTCGGAAGGATTCCATCGGGTGACCGGCTGCCCGGCCTCGACGGCGTCCTTCTCGGACACGAGCAGCTCGAACCCCTCCCCGCCGAGGTGGTTCGTGTCGATGCCCAGGTGCACGAGGATGCCGGCGCCCTCGGCCGTCAGCACGACGAACGCGTGCGGGTGCAGCTTGAGCACCGTTCCGGCGACGGGCGACACGGCATCCACCACGCCGCCCTCGGGCTCGAGGGCGAGGCCGGCACCGACCATCTCGGCGGCGAAGACCGGGTCGGGCACCTGCGACAGCGGACGCACCAGCCCCGCGACGGGGGCGAGCACGTCGGTCACATCAGGTCCTCGATGTCCTCGGCCAGGTTGTCGGCCTCGGGCCCGACCACGACCTGCACGACCGACCCGGCCCGCACCACACCGTGCGCGCCGGCGGCCTTGAGTGCCTTGTCGTCGACCAGGGCGATGTCCTTGACCTCGGTGCGCAGCCGGGTGATGCACGGCTCCATCTCGACGATGTTGCCGGCGCCGCCGAGCCCGGCCAGGATCTGCTCTGCCTTGCTGCCCATTGATGGGTCCTCTCGTTCGGGAGCCGCCCGGATTGACAGGTCCCCACCCCGGGTGCATCCTCAACTGGTACTGACTGGACCGTACCAGTTGAGACCAGCACCGGCGAGGGGGACGAATGGCGGACCCGGTGACCACCGCGCCGCGCCACCTCGTCGACGGCGCCGAGCCCAAGCATGCCCAACTCCGAGCGGTGCTGGCCGCCCTGTGTGCAGGCGAGCTCGCGCCCGGGGCCGCCATCCCGTCCGAGCGCGAGCTGATGACGACGTATGCCGTGTCGCGCGCCACCGTGCGCCGGGCCATCGAGTCGCTCGTGGCCGAGGGGGCCCTGCGCCGGGTGCCGGGCAAGGGCACCTTCGTGGCCCCGCCGCGGGTGCAGTCGCACCTGCACCTCGCCTCGTTCACCCAGGACATGCGACGGCGCGGGAAGACCCCGTCGACCCGGGTGGTGCGGGTGGCCTCGCTCGAGCCGCCGGCCGACGTCGCGGCGTGGTTCGGGCTGGCACCGGGCGAGCCGGCCTGGTGGGTCGAGCGGGTGCGGCTGGCCGCCGGTGAGCCGATGGCGGTCGAGGGCGGCTGGTACTCGCCGACCCTGCTGCCCGGCCTCGACCGGCACGACCTCGGTCGCTCGCTCTACGAGCTCTTCGCCCGCGAGTACGGCCTGTCGGTCGACACCGCCGACCAGACCGTGCGCGCGGAGCTGGCCCACGGGGCGACGGCCCACCACCTCGACGTCGAGCCCGGCGACCCGGTCCTGGCGTTCGACCGGCGCAGCCGCACCGGCGGCGCTCCGCTGGAGCGGGTGACCAGCCACTACCGCGGTGACCGCTACGAGCTGCACGTGTCACTCGACCGCACGATGCCCGACGAAGCACATCAACCACCACTGGAGGGGACCCCATGACCACCGCCGACGCCACGGCCGAGACGGGCGCCAAGAAGCGCCTCAACCTCGCGCCCATCCAGAGGTTCGGCCGCAGCCTGATGCTGCCGATCGCCGCGCTGCCGGTCGCAGCGCTCATGCTGCGCCTCGGCCAGCCCGACCTGCTCGGCGCCGACGGCCTGGGCTGGGACAAGGTCGCCGCCGTCCTGGCCGGTGGTGGTGGAGCGCTCTTCGAGTACCTGCCGCTGCTCTTCGCCGTCGGTGTCGCCATCGGCATGGCCAAGAAGGCCGACGGCTCCACGGCGCTGGCCGCCGTCGTCGGCTGGCTCGTGTTCAAGGGCGTGGGGGATGCCGTGTCGCCGTTCGTGCTCCCGTCGCCCCCGCAGGGCGAGGACCAGGAGCTGATCAACTACGGCGTGCTCGGCGGCATCCTGTGCGGTCTCATCGCCGCCTACCTCTGGCAGCGCTACTACCGCATCTCGCTGCCGCCCTACCTGGCGTTCTTCGGCGGCCGCCGGTTCGTGCCGATCGTCACCGGGTTCGCCACGCTGACCCTCGCCGTGCTGCTGGCCGTCATCTACCCCGCGTTCGACGCCGGCCTGACCAACCTCGGCGAGTGGGTCGCCGCCAACTCGATCATCGGCGGGTTCATCTACGGCACGGCCAACCGGCTCCTCATCCCACTGGGCCTGCACCACATCCTCAACTCGGTTCCCTGGTTCGTGCTCGGCGACTACACCAACCCGGCCACCGGCAAGATCGCCGAGGGCGAGATCGCGCGCTTCTTCGCGGGCGACCCGACCGCCGGTGCGTTCATGACCGGCTTCTTCCCGATCATGATGTTCGCCCTGCCGGCCGCGGCGCTGGCGATCTGGCAGGAGGCGAAGTTCAAGAACCGCAAGCTGGTCGGCGGCCTGATGATGACCGCGGCGCTCACCTCCTTCCTCACCGGCGTCACCGAGCCGCTCGAGTTCGCGTTCATGTTCGTGGCGTGGCCGCTGTACGTCATCCACGCCGTGCTCACCGGCACGTCGATGGCGCTGACCAACGCGCTCGGCATCAAGGACGGGTTCGGCTTCAGCGCAGGGCTTTTCGACTACGTGCTGAACTTCAACATCGCGACCAAACCGCTGCTGCTGATCCTGATCGGGTTGGGCTACGCCGCCGTCTACTACCTGCTGTTCCGGTGGGTGATCCGCAAGTGGAACCTGCGCACCCCCGGCCGCGAGGACGACGACGACGACGCGGCGACGCCGGAGAAGGAACCCGAGAAGGTGGATGCCGGTGCTGCTCAGCGCTGACCGGGTCGTCCTCCCGTCCGGCTCCGCCGAGCCGGGCTGGGTCGAGACCGAGGGTGACCGGGTCACCGGTGCCGGTGGGGGTCACCCGCCGGCACCGGCCGACCTGCACCTGAGCGGCACCCTCGTGCCCGGCTTCGTCGACGCCCACTCGCACGGCGGTGGCGGGGTGGCCTTCACCTCCGGTGACCCCGCCGAGGCGGCGACCGTGCTGGCCACCCACCGGGCCCACGGCACCACGACCATGATGGCCAGCCTGGTCACCGACACCACCGAGCGGCTCGAGGCGTCGGTGCGAGCGTTGGCGCCGCTGGTCCACGCAGGTGAGCTGGCCGGCATCCACCTCGAGGGCCCGTGGCTGAGCGGCGACCACTGCGGCGCCCACGACCCGGCCCTGCTGCGGGCACCCGACCCGGCCGAGGTCACCCGACTGCTCGACGCCGGCGAGGGAGCCGTGCGGATGGTGACCCTCGCCCCCGAGCTCGACGGCGGGCTCGACGCCGTAGCCCTGCTCGCCGAGCGCGGCGTCATCGCGGCGCTGGGGCACAGCGACGCGACGTATGCCGTGGCGCGCGACGCGCTCGACGCCGGCGCCTGCGTCGCGACGCACCTGTTCAACGCGATGCGGCCGATCCACCACCGCGAGCCGGGGCCGGTGCTGGCGCTGGTCGAGGACCAGCGCGCGTTCGTGGAGCTGATCGCGGACGGCATCCACCTGCACCCGGCCGTGCTGCACTGGGCCGCGACCACGGCGCCGCACCGGTTCCTGCTCGTCACCGACGCGATGGGGGCTGCCGGCGCCGCCGACGGCGACTACGTGCTCGGGCCTGCCGCCGTCGAGGTGCGCGACGGTGTGGCCCGGCTGGCGTCGAACGGTGCGATCGCCGGCAGCACGCTCACCATGGACCGCGCCGTGCGGTATGCCGTGCAGACCGTCGGGCTACCGCTCGACGCGGTCGTCTACGCGGCGACGGCAACCCCCGCGCGGCTGCTCGGGCTCGACGACGTCGGCGTCATCGAGCCCGGCCGGCGCGCCGACCTCGTGCACCTCGACGACGACCTGCGCGTGGTTGCGGTCATGCGCGCCGGAGCCTGGCTCTGACGTACTGAACCGCTCAGCTACGCCAGCTCGTGGCGCTCGAGGTGCCGGTAGCGCGCCGCGATGATCACCACGGCCAGCGCCCCGGCGAGCACGGGCACGGCATACGCCGGCTGCGCGCCCCAGGCCTCGATCGCCCAGCCGCCGATGGCGGACCCGCCCGAGATGCCGATGAGGATGCCGGTCACGGCCACGGCCAGGCCCTCGGTCATCAGTGCCGCGGGCACCAGGCGCTGGGCCAGCGACAGGCTGGTGATGAGCATCGGGGCGGTCGCCGAGCCGGCCACGAACATGACGGCCACGAGCGGCCACAGCCCACCGACCAGCAGGGCCGGGGTCTCGAGCACGAACATCCCGGCGGCCGCGAGCAGCAGCCGGCGGGTCATCGTCATCCGGAACACGGTGCTGCCGAACACGATGCCCGCCAAGGTGGAGCCCAGTGCGAACGCACCGAGAATGATGCTCGAGAAGCCGGTGTCGCCGCTCTCGGTGGCGAAGGCGACGGCGATGACCTCGTTGGCGCCGAAGATGACGCCGGTCATCACGAGCACGACGGCCACGACGAGCAGGCCGGGGCGGCGCACGGCGAACCCGGTCGGGCGGTCGGCGTGCGGCACCACCGGTGGCTCGGTGGCGCGGGCGGCGAGGAAGGTGAGCATCCCCACCGTGAAGAACAGCTCGGCCAGCAGCAGGCCGGCCTCGGGGAACAACAGCGTCGACGCGAGCACGGCGAGCACCGGGCCGATCACGAATGACGCCTCGTCGCAGACCTGCTCGAACGACATCGCCGTGTGCAGCCGGGCGGGCTCATCGCGGTAGATGTGCGCCCAGCGGGCGCGGGACATCGGGCCGGGCTCGGGCAGAACGGCGCTCAGCCCGTAGAAGAGGAAGAGGGTCCAGGCCGGGGCGTCACGCCAGGACAGGGCCGCCACGGCGACGCCGCAGGTGGTCGAGAAGATGACGAACGGCAGGGCCACCCGGCGCTGGCCGTGCTGGTCGACCAGCCGGCCGATGAGCGGCGCCCCGATGGCGAGCACGAGCACGCCGACGGCCGACACCGCGCCGGCGAGCCCGAACGAGCCGCGGCGCTGGCTGAGCATGACGACGATCGCGACACCGAACATCGCCCCTCCGGTGCGCGACAGCGCCGTGCCCGCGATGAAGCGGGTGGCGCCGGGGACGCGGAACAGCGGGGCGTAGGCGGACAGCACGGGGTTCTCCGATGAGATGGGTGGGGACGGTCATCGTCCATCCCGCCGGTGACAGCGGGCAACGTGGTTACGGCTGGGGCGCGAGCCCTCAGCGGAAGGCGGACTCGCCGGTGAGCGCCTGGCCGATGACGAGGGTGTGCATCTCGACGGTGCCCTCGTAGGTGAGCACCGACTCGAGGTTGTTGGCGTGCCGCATGACGGGGTACTCGCCACTGACGCCGTTGCCCCCGAGGATCGTGCGCGCGGTGCGGCAGATCTCGATCGACTTGGTGATGTTGTTGTACTTGCCGACCGACACCTGCTCGGGGCGCAGCCCGACGGTGTCCTTGCGGCGGCCGAGGTGCAGCGCGAGCAGCTGGCCGAGCTGCAGCTCAGTGGACATGTTCGCGAGCTTGGCCTGGGTCAGCTGGAAGCCGGCGATCGGCCGACCGAACTGGATGCGCTCCATCGAGTAGCGGCGGGCCGCCTCGAGCGAGGAGCGGGCCGCGCCGAGCGAGCCCCAGACGATGCCGTAGCGCGCCTCGGACAGGCAGGCGAGCGGGCCCTTGAGGCCGGCGACGTCGGGGAACACGGCATCCGCGGGCAGGCGCAGGTTCTCGAAGGTGAGCTCGGAGGTGATCGAAGCCCGCAGCGACATCTTGTGGGTGATCTTGTGCGCCGCGAACCCCGGGGTGTCGGTGGGCACCACGAAGCCGCGGATGCCGCCGTTCTCCTCACCCGCGTTGGCCCAGACGACCGCGACGTCGGCGATCGAACCGTTGGTGATCCACATCTTGGAGCCGTTGAGCACCCAGTCGTCGCCGTCGCGGCGGGCCCGGGTGCGCATCGATGCCGGGTCGGAGCCGTGGTCGGGCTCGGTGAGGCCGAAGCAGCCGATCGCCTCGCCGGCCGCCATCCGGGGCAGCCACTCCTGCTTGTGCTCCTCGGTGCCGAACCGCCAGATGGCGAACATCGCCAGGCTGCCCTGCACCGACACCAGCGAGCGGATGCCGGAGTCGCTCGCCTCGAGCTCGAGGCAGGCCAGGCCGTAGTCGACGGCGGACATGCCGGCGCAGCCGTAGCCCTCGAGGTGCATGCCGAGCAGGCCGACCTTGCCGAACTCCTTGGCGAGCTCGCGGGCGACCGGGAGGTCACCGTCCTCGTACCACTGCATGACGTAGGGGTCGACGGCGTCGGCGCAGACCTGGCGGGTGGCCGCCCGGATCGCCTTCTCCTCGTCGGTGAGCAGGCTGTCGACGTCGATCAGGTCGAGGGGGTCGGACGGTCGCTTCGGCATCGACGAGGTGGCGCTCATGCCCTCCATCATGACGCTTGGCGCGACGGTTGGCCAACCGCGGATTCCGTAGGCAGGAATGCCCGAGAATGCGGATCGAACAAAAACTACCTCGACTTGGGTGCTGAAGCGGTCGCCAGAGCAGCCACCTGAGCACCCAACGCCAGGCCCCACCCCGAGTTGGGTGCTGAAGCGGTCGCCAGAGCAGCCACCTGAGCACCCAACTCGCAATGTCAGGGGCGGGCGGAGGCTGCTCCGAGCAGGGCGGCCAGGCCGAGCGCGCTGCGCGGGTCGTAGGCGGCGCGCCACAGCCCGCCGTGCGCCGCGGCATACGCCTCGTCCTGCCACGGGAACTCGTGGCGCGGCGAGCCGGCGGCCAGGTCGTGCACGAGCAGCGCGGCCATCAGTGTGTTGGCGGTGCCCGGGTCGAAGACCTCGACGCCGAAGCGGTGCCCCCCGGCGTAGGCCGCGGCGAGCGCCCGGTTCTTGACGACCGAGCGGGTGCGCGTGGGCGGGGCGATCTTGAACGACACCGTCGCGCCCTGGGCGCGGGCCGAGGTCGCCCGCCAGCGCTGGAGCCGCTTGGCGAGCAGGTAGTTGGGTCCCTGCTGGAGCACGACGGAGTCGTTGATGCCGGGGTCCTCGCCGGGCACGTAGTTGCGGCGCAGCAGCCGCCCACCCGACAGGGTGCGTAGCGGACCGCGCAGCAGCTTGGAGGTGCGGCGGTCGGCATACGCCTGCGCCGAGGCCGCGACCGCCTCGCCGGGCACGGCGAAGACGTCGGTGGGGGTGGCGAGGAAGGACATCGCAGTGTCGGGCCGGGCCGCGCGCACCGTCTCGGTGAGCGCATCCACCGCGGTGCTGACCCGCACGTTGGTGGCGCCGTCGGCGTAGACGTAGTTGCCGATGACGAGCGAGCCCGGCAGGCCGCACACCCATCCGGTGGCGGTCGGCAGGTCGTGGATGAGGTCGACGCCGGCGCGCTGGGCGAGGTCGGAGGTGCCGGGGGTGGCGGGCACCAGCATGCGACCGGGCAGGTTCCTGGTGTCGCCCAGCAGCCGGCCCCACAGGTCGGGGCGGGGCAGGTCGACGGCGGCGACGGTGGCGCCCCAGCGCAGCAGCGAGCGCAGCGGGCCCATCTCGGCGGCGGCGCCGAGCACGACGACGGTGCGGCCCTCGAGGCGCAGCCACTCGGGATTGTCGATCACGGCGCCCACGGCGTCGCGCAGGGAGGGCTCGACGACGCCGTCGGTCACCCAGGTGTCGAGCTGGCGGCGCAGGTCGTCGCCGGCCAGCCGGGAACCGCGGTAGGGGATGGTCAGGGCGGTGTCGGGCTCACCCCCGCCACCCAGCGACTCGGTCGCCAGCAGGTCGGCGGGGCTGCCGGCCACCCCGCCGAGCGCCGCCTCGAGCCGCACCTGGCGGCCGTCGGGGTCGCGCCAGCACATCCGGTCGTAGAGCGAGGCGAGCCCGGCGTCGGCGATGGTCACGGCATCCTCGGGCCGGGCCAGGCCGGCCTCGACCAGGCGGCGGAAGTGGCTGAGGTAGCCACTGCGCCAGTTCGTCTCGCGCTTGGCGGCCGCGGCTCCCACCGGGTCGACGGGCCGCAGCGCATCGGCGACGACCGCCCGCCCGGTGGCGCCGGTGGAGCGGCGCCCGTCGACCTCGGGGAAGACGACGCCGGTGGGCTCGGCGGGATCGGCCGGCACCGGCTCAGGCCCAGACGAGCGCGCGGGAGGGGTCGGCCAGGATCGCCGCGACGTCAGCGAGGTAGCGGCTGCCGAGCTCGCCGTCGACGAGGCGGTGGTCGAAGCTCAGCGCCAGCGTGGTCACCCAGCGCGGCTCGATGCTCTCGCTGCCGTCTTGCGCCGTGACGACCCACGGGCGCCGCGCGACCGTGCCGAACGCGAGGATCGCGGCCTCGCCCGGGTTGAGGATGGGCGTGCCGGCATCGATCCCGAAGACGCCCACGTTGGTGATCGTGAGAGTGCCGCCGGCCATGTCGGCGGGTTGGGTGCGGCCCTCACGGGCCGTGGCGGTGAGGGCACCGATCGCCTCGGCGAGCTCGCGCATCGACATCCGGTCGGCATCCTTGACGTTGGGCACGACCAGGCCCCGTGGGGTGGCGGCCGCGATGCCGAGGTTGACGTAGTGCTTGAGCACGATCTCCTGCGCGGCGTCGTCCCAGGTGGCGTTGACGCCGGGGTTGCGGCGCACGGCCAGGCACATCGCCTTGGCCAGAACGAGGAGCGGCGTCACCTTGACGTCGCGGAACTCCCTGTCGCGCTTGAGCTTCTCGACGAGGTCCATGGTGGCGGTGACGTCGACGGTGACCCACTCGGTGACATGGGGGGCCGTGAACGCCGAGGCGACCATGGCCTGCGCCGTCATCTTGCGCACGCCCTTGATGGGGACGCGGGTCTCGCGCTCACCGCCGCCGGCCCAGGGCTCGGATGCCGGTGCCGCCACCGCGACCGCCGCGCCGTCGGAGGTGGCGCTTGCGGCGGCCGACTCGACGTCGGCGCGGGTGACGGTGGCGCCCGCGCCGGTCGGGGTCACCGAGCCGAGGTCGACGCCGAGATCCTTGGCGAGCTTGCGCACCGGAGGCTTGGCCAGCGCGCGAACTCGTTCTCCGGAGAGTGGGGCCTGTCCCTCCTGTGACCTATTGGTCGATTCCGGGACGCCGACGGGGCGGTCGGCCTGTCCCTCCTGTGACCTATTGGTCGATTCCGGGACGGCGGACGTGGAGCGGGGGCGGCGCTTGGCCTCGGTCTGCTTGACGCCGTAGCCGACGAGCACCGCGGTGCGGCCGGTCGACGTCGTGCCGCCGATCAGGCCCTCGCCGATCTCCTCCTCGAGCGGGGCGGCGGCCGCCGGCGCGGGAGCCGCGGCCGCAGCCGGAGCGGGCGTGCCGGCATCCGGCTCACCGGCCAGTCCGTCGTCGATGGTGATGATGGGGGTGCCCACCTCGACGGTGTCGCCCTCGGCGGCATCCAACGAGGCGACCGTGCCGGCGAACGGCACGGGCAGCTCGACGAGCGACTTGGCCGTCTCGACCTCGACGATGACGTCGTTGACCTTGACCGTGTCGCCCGGCTTGACGTGCCAGGTGACGAGCTCGGCCTCGGTCAGGCCCTCGCCGGGGTCGGGGAGGTTGAACTTCCGAAGAGCCATCTGTCAGAACGCCTTTCAGAACGCCAGCGAGCGGTCGACGACGTCGAGGACGCGGTCGAGGTCGGGGAGGAACTCCTCCTCGATGCGGCTCGGCGGGTAGGGCACGTTGTAGCCGCCGACGCGCAGCACCGGCGCCTCGAGCGAGTAGAACGCCTGCTCGGTGATGAGCGCCGAGATCTCGGCACCCATGCCGAGGAAGGTCGACGCCTCGTGCACCACGACGACCCGTCCGGTCTTGCGGGCGGAGCCGAGGATGGTGGTCTCGTCGAGGGGCGAGAGCGACCGCAGGTCGACGACCTCGAGCGAGCGGCCCTCCTCCTGCGCCGCCTGGGCGGCCTGGAGGCAGGTCTTCACCATCGGGCCGTAGGCGAGCAGGGTGACGTCAGTGCCCTCGCGGAGCACCCGGGCGGTGCCGAGCGCGCCCTCGGGGGCGTCGCCGACCTCGCCCTTGTCCCAGTAGCGGCGCTTGGGCTCGTAGAACACGACCGGGTCGTCGGTCTCGACGGCCTGCTGGATCATCCAGTGCGCATCGTGCGGGTTGGACACGGCGACGACCCGCAGGCCGGCGGTGTGGGCGAAGTAGGCCTCGTTGGACTCGCTGTGGTGCTCGACCGCGCCGATGCCGCCGCCGAACGGGATGCGGATGACGAGCGGCATCGCGACGTGGCCCAGGCTGCGGGCCCGCAGCTTGGCGACCTGGCTCACGATGTGGTCGAAGGCCGGGTAGACGAACCCGTCGAACTGGATCTCGACCACCGGGCGGTAGCCGCGCAGCGCCATCCCGATCGCGGTGCCGAGGATGCCGGCCTCGGCCAGCGGGGTGTCGATGACGCGGTCCTCGCCGAAGTCCTTCTGCAGGCCCTCGGTGACCCGGAAGACGCCACCGAGCTTGCCGATGTCCTCGCCCATCAGGACGACCTTCGGGTCCTTGTCCATGGCGGCCCGCAGACCGCTGGTGATGCCCTTGGCCAGGGTCGTGGCGGCCATCAGCTGGCTCCCTCGAACGAGGACTGGTAGCGCTCGAACTCGGCCCGCTCCCGCTCGACGAGCGGGTGGGCCTCGGCGTAGACGTTGTCGAACATGTCGGTGCCGGGCGGGTCGGGCAGGGCCAGGCAGCGCTCGCGCACCGAGGCGCCGAGCTCGTCGGACTCCTCCTCGACGGCGTCGAAGAAGTCGGCGTCGGCGCGGCCGGTGGTGGTGAGCCAGCGCTTGAAGCGCTCGATCGGGTCGCGGTGCTTCCACACCTCGACCTCGGCCGAGACGCGGTACTTGGTGGGGTCGTCGGAGGTGGTGTGCGCGCCCATCCGGTAGGTGTAGGCCTCGATGAAGGTCGGTCCCTGTCCGGAGCGGGCGGCATCCAGCGCGGCCTTGGTGACGGCATACACCGCCAGCACGTCGTTGCCGTCGACCCGGATGCCGGGGAACCCGAAGCCGCGCGCCCGGTGCCACAGCGGGGCCCGGGTCTGCTTCTCGTTGGGCTCGGAGATGGCCCACTGGTTGTTCTGGCAGAAGAAGACGACCGGGCTGTTGTTGACGCCGGCGAAGACGAGCGCCTCGGAGACGTCGCCCTGGCTGGTGGCGCCGTCGCCGAAGTAGGCGATGACCGCGGTGTCGCGGTCGTCGTCGCCGGTGCCGACGCTGCCGTCGCGCTGCACGCCCATCGCGTAGCCGGTGGCGTGCAGGGTCTGCGCGCCGATGATGATCGTGTAGAGGTGGAAGTTCTTCTCGTTGGGGTCCCAGCCGCCGTGGTTGACGCCGCGGAACATGCCGAGCAGGTTGACCGGGTCGACCCCGCGGCACCAGGCGACGCCGTGCTCGCGGTAGGTCGGGAACGCGTAGTCCTGGGGGCGCAGCGCACGACCGGAGCCGACCTGGGCGGCTTCCTGGCCGAGCAGGCTGGCCCACAGGCCGAGCTCGCCCTGGCGCTGCAGAGCGGTGGCCTCGGCGTCGAAGCGGCGGATGAGGACCAGGTCGCGGTAGAACCCGCGCAGCTCCTGGTCGGTCAGCGCGTCGACGACGGCGTCGTGCTCCGGGTGCGAGACGCGCTCGCCCTCGGGGTTGAGCAGCTGGACCATCTCCGGGCCGCCGTCCTGGGCGGGGCGTTCCGGGGCCTCGGCGCGTGAGACGTGGTGGTCCACGCCGAATGCGGTCTCGAGGGGGGCGACCTCGTTGTCGCTCACAGGGCACTCCTTCTCCGGGCTTCCGTGGTGATGGTCGCCGCGTCAGTGGTCTTCGCGACCGCTGGTGCTGGGTGTGGCGGCGGTCACTGCCGGTGTCGGCCACCACCGTACCGGTGGGGCAGCGGTTACGCGTACGCCTGCTCTCCCGGGGCGAGCACCCGCAGCCATTGGCCAGTGGAGCCGTCGACGCGCAGCTCCACGCGTCCGCCGGGGTCGATGGGCTGGTCGTCGCGCCCGTCGAGCACGTCGCGCAGCACCGAGCCCTCGGGCACCTGACCGAGCTCGAGGGTGACGATCGCGTCGTCGGCCCCGAGGTTGTGCACGGCGAGCAGCCGCCAGCCGTCGACCGCGCACACGTGGGCCAGCACGGCCGGCGCGTCGTGGTCGAGCACCTCCACGTCGGACCAGCCGATCTGCGGCATCTGTCGGTAGCGGCGGATCAGCTGGCGGATGAAGGACCACAGCGAGTCGGGGTCCTGCCGCTGCGCGGCGGCGTTGACGTGCTCGGGAGAGAACAGGCCGTCCGGCTGCGGGCGCGTGAGCCGCCGCTTCGGGGCGTTCGAGAAGCCGCCGTTGGGGCCGGCATCCCACTGCATGGGGGTGCGCACGGCGAGCCGGCCCTCGACGTCGAGGTTCTCGCCCATGCCGATCTCCTCGCCGTAGAACAGCGTCGGCGTGCCGGGCAGCGAGAAGAGCAGGGAGTAGACGAGGCGGATGCGGCGCTCGTCGCCGCCGAGCATGGTGGGGAGTCGTCGGCGCAGGCCACGGCCGTAGAGCTGCATGTCCGGGTCGGGGCCGAACGCCGCGAAGACCTCCTTGCGCTCCGGCACGGAGAGCTTGTCGAGGGTGAGCTCGTCGTGGTTTCGCACGAAGTTGGCCCACTGGCTGGTGACGTCGAGGCCGGGGCGCTCGCGCAGCGCGTCGGTGAGCGGCCCGGCATCCGCACGGGCCAGCGAGAGGTAGAGGCGCTGCATCCCGATGAAGTCGAACTGCAGGTTGAGGCCGTCACCGTCGGCGCCGCCGAAGAACTCCTTCTGCTGCGGGTAGGGCAGGTTCACCTCGCCGAGCAGGGCGGCGTCGCCGAGGCGCCGGGTCACGAAGTCGCGGACGTCCTTGAGGTAGGCCTGCGGGTTGAAGCCGCCCTGCTCGGAGCCGGGGTAGGTGTCGGTGGAGAAGAGGAAGGGCACGGCGTCGATGCGGAAGCCGGAGACGCCGAGCTCGAGCCAGTAGCCGAGGGTGCGCGCAACCTCCTCCTGCACAGCGGGGTTGGCGACGTTGAGGTCGGGCTGGGTTGTGTAGAAGTGGTGGAGGTAGTACTCGCCGGTCTTCTCGTCGAGCTCCCAGATGCTGTCCTCCTTGTCGGGGAAGACGACCTCGGCCTTGCTCGAGCGCGGCTTGGTGGGCGACCACACGTAGTGGCGGCGGTAGGGGTCGTCGACGCTGCGCCGGGCCTGCTTGAACCAGGGGTGCTGGTCGGAGGTGTGGTTCATGACGAAGTCGACGACCACCCGGATGCCGCACGAGCGCGCCGTGCGCACGAGCTCCACGAAGTCACCCGGGGTGCCCAGCCGGGGGTCGACGCCGAAGAAGTCGGTGATGTCGTAGCCGTCGTCGCGCCCGGCGGTGGGGTACAGCGGCATCAGCCAGAGGCAGGTGATGCCCAGGTCGGCGAGGTACTCCATCCGCTCGGTCATGCCCCGCAGGTCACCGATGCCGTCGCCGTTGCTGTCCTGGAAGGTCTCGACGTCGGCGCAGTAGACGACGGCCGACTTCCACCAGACGTCGCCGGTCTGGCTGAGCCTCATCGGGTGGCCTCCTCGCGCTCGCGGGCAGGCCGGTCAGTCGTGGCGGGCGCGGGTGCGGTGGGGGCGAGCTGGGGCAGCACGCGCTCGCCGAAGGTGTCGAGGAAGGCCTCCTGGCGCTGGCCGACGTGGTGCAGGTAGACCTCGTCCCAGCCCTGGTCGAGGTACTCCTGGATGCGGGCGGTGTGCCACGAGGGGTCGCTCGAGACGTTGACGACCTCGGCCACCTGGTCGGGGGTCACCGTCTCGGCCATGGTGTCGAAGGCCTCGACGGTCTCGGTGTCCCAGCTCACCGGTGGGCCGTGCACGTTGCTGCGCCACTGGTCGTGGGCGATGGCCAGGGCCTCGTCGTCGGTGGGGGCCCAGCTGAGGTGCACCTGGAGGCGGGCCGGGCCGCGGCCGCCGGCGTCGCGGTAGGCGTCGAGCACCTGGCGCAGGGTGTCGAGCGGCTGGTTGACCGTGACCAGGCCGTCGGCCCAGGCGGCGTGGCGGGCGGCGGTCGCGGCGGTGACGGCCGGGCCGATGAGGGGTGGGACGGCATCCGGGAGGGTCCACATGCGCGCCCGGTTGACGGTGACGAGGCCGTCGTGGTTGACCTCCTCGCCGGCGAGCAGGCGGCGGATGACGTCGACGCACTCGAGCAGGCGGGCCTCACGGATGTCCTTGCGCGGCCAGACCTCGCCGGTGACGCGTTCGTTGCTCGCCTCGCCGGAGCCGAGCGCCGCCCAGAAGCGGCCGGGGAACATGCTCGACAGGGTGGCGATCGCCTGTGCCGTGATGGCCGGGTGGTAGCGCTGCCCGGGGGCGGTGACGACGCCGAAGGGGAGGTCGGTGGTGGCGAGGGCGGCTCCGAGGAAGGACCACGCGAAGCCGGACTCACCCTGGCGCTGCGACCACGGCGACAGGTGGTCGGAGGACATCGCGGCGGTGAAGCCGGCCTGCTCGGCGTGCTGGACGTCGCGCAGGAGTCGGCCGGGGGCGATCTGCTCGTGGGAGCAGTGGAATCCGATGGTGGGCATCGAACCACCGAACCACAGAGCGCCTGCTCGATGGTCGCTCCGGTGCGGACGGTCTTCTGGTGACAGGATTCGTTCGGAGGTGAGGCCCCGTGGAGCACCTGGAGGCCGACGTCGTCGTCGTCGGATCGGGCATGGGCGGTGGCACCGTCGCCTGGGCGCTCGCGCAGCGCGGGGTCGACGTGCTGGTGCTCGAACGGGGCGAGCGGCTGCCGCGGGAGCCGGAGAACTGGTCCCCGGACGAGGTGTTCATGCGGCGGCGCTACAAGCCGGCCGAGCTGTGGGAGGACGGCCGGGGGGTCGCGTTCGCCCCCGGGGTGCACTACGTGGTCGGTGGGAACACCAAGGTCTACGGCGCGTCACTGCCGCGGTTCCGCGAGTCGGACTTCGAGGAGGTGGCGCACCTCGAGGGGGTCTCGCCGGCGTGGCCGTTCCGGTACGCCGACCTGGAGCCCTACTACGGCGAGGCGGAGAGGTTGTACGCCGTGCACGGGACCGCGGGTTCGGACCCCACGGAGCCGTGGCGCAGTGGGCCGTTCCCGTATGCCGCCCTCCCGCACGAGCCGTACGTCGCAGCGCTCGTCGAGAGGCTGAGCGCGGCCGGAGTGCACCCGGCATCCACCGCGATGGGGGTCGACCTGCGGCCGGGCGGGCGGTGCGTGCGGTGCGCCACGTGCGACGGCTTCCCGTGCCGGCTCGGTGCCAAGTCGGATGCCGAGGTGTGCGCGGTCGACCCCGCGCTCGCCACCGGGTCGGCGCGGTTGGCGACCGGGGTGCGGGTGGAGCGGTTGGTGACCGACGCCTCGGGGCGGCGGGTTTTGGAGGCGGTCGGGGTCGGGCCGGGCGGGCCGGTGACGGTGCACGGGCGGCGGTTCGTGGTGTCGGCCGGGGCGGCGAACTCGGCGGCCCTGCTGCTGGCGTCGTCGAGTGCTGAGCACCACGACGGGCTCGCCAACTCCTCGGGGCTGCTCGGGCGCAGCTTCATGATGCACAACAACGCCCACATCGCCGCCGTCGACCTGAACCGGCACAACGACGTGGTGTTCCAGAAGACCGTGATGGTGACCGACTGGTACCACGACGGCGGCGACGGGCACCCGCTCGGGACGGTGCAGGCGATCGGCAAGGTGCAGGGCGTGATGATGAAGAGCTGGGCGACCCGGGTGCCGCTGCCGCTGCTCGACGCGATCGCCCGGCGCTCGGTGGAATGGGTGGTGATGGCCGAGGACCTGCCCGACCCGGCCAACCGGGTCACCCTGTCGCCGGCGGGCCGGATCCGGACCACGCGGGTGGCGACGAACACGCGCCAGCACGTGCGGCTGCTGGCCCGGGCCAGACGGCTCATGCGCGACGCAGGCTACGACGTGGTGTTCACCCAGCCGTTCGACATCAGCATGAACAGCCACATGTGCGGCACCGTCGTCGCGGGAGCCGACCCGAAGGTGAGCGTGCTCGACGGCCACTGCAAGGCCCACGACCTGGACAACCTCTGGGTCGTCGATGCCGGGTTCTTCCCGTCGTCGGCCGCGATGAACCCGGCACTGACGATCGCGGCGCAAGCGCTCCGGGTCGTGGCCGAGTCCGACGTCGCCGGCTGATCGAAGCACCGCCGCCGGGTGATGCCCGCCGGGTCCGTCAGGTCAGGTAGCGGCACAGCTCGCGTTCGAGGTGGCTGGTCAGCCGCGGTCGTCGTGCTGGTCGTGGTCGTCCGGTCGCCGTGCTGCTGAGGGTGCGTGGTCGGCGCAGTGCTCGCTTTCGCCGCTCACCGGGCCGTGGCGAGCCTGACGCGTGAGGGCGGCGAGGCGCGTCCGGGCGTGTCGAGCGCTGTGTCGGCTCGGGGCTCGCCGCGACGGCGTCGCTGGTCGCAGTCGACTCGTTGGGCAGGGCGGCGGTGGTGGTCGGTGGGAAGGACTGGCTGCCCCAGCCGAGCAGCGGTGGTGGTTCGGCGTCGTAGGTGTGCCCCAGTGGTGTGGTCACCCGCACCACCCGCCTCGCCCCGGGCGCGTTCGGTGCTGGCATCCATGCTGGCGTCGGTGCGCTCACGTGCATCCCCGCCCGCTCCGGCGCGTTTGGTTGCCGGCCGGTCGGCGTCGCTGCGCTCAGTGACGGCTCGCCGGCGTTGGCGCGCTCAGGTCGCGGCCGGTCGGGCTCGGTGCGCTCGCGGCCCGTCACGCCGATGTCGGCGTCAGCCAGGATCACGCGGGTGCGCCAGCCGGGGGCTTCCTTGGCGTAGTTGCACCGGGCGCACTTGCCGTTGCCCTCCTCGAACGAGGTCTCAGCGTGCTCACGCACCGGGGTCGCATGGTCGGCGTGCACGATCGGCGCCTCACACCACGAGGTGGTGCACACGTCATCACGCAGCACCAGCATCCGCCGCAGCATCCCCCCGAACACCCGCCGGCGTGAGTCCATCGCGACCAGGTCCCGCCCGTCCGGGGTCGTGTACAACCGCCGCACCCACACCCGCGCAACCGACGGCTGCTCCGCAGCCGTACCGGCCGGTGTTCGATCCGGCACGGCCTGCGGTGGCTTCGCGGTGGCGGTGGTGAGCGGTGGAGCGTCGAGGCCTTCCCGCAGCCAGGCCCGGGCCACCGCGGCCGGCACCGACCCGTGGCCCGGGATCCGGGCCGGCTCAACCACCGACCGGTCACCGTTGCCGGTGCCGAGCAGGGCCCGGTCGGTCATCACCAGCTGCACCTCCACCGGCTGCGGCTGACCGGTCGCCCGCCCCGACAACAACCGCAACGCCGTGTCGGCCGCGACCGCACCCACCCCACGCCCCTCCGGGGGCTCATCGGGGCACTGACCACCCACCACACCGCGGGCTCGGGCCTGCACCGCTGCGTGCGCGCCGACCACGTCCTTCAACGGGCCGAGGACGGTCAGGTACGCCATCCCGTCCGGAGCCGGCCGCACACTGACCCGGCGGCTCCGCGCCGCCGCCTCCATCCGCGCCACCACCGACGCCGCGTCCAGCTCCGCCGCGACCCGCGCCGCCGCCGCACCCGCCTGCCGCACCCCCAACCGGGACAACAACGGCCCCACCCGAGCATCCACCTCGCCCCGGTCCGCCAGCGACAGCGTCGCCGTCGCCGCAACCACCGCCACCGCGACCCGCTCGCAGCATCTCACCCCCGGTCAGCGCGGCCATCGTCACCGGCATCTCGTGCACCAACGCCCGCGACAACCCCACGAACCGGTCCCCCAAGGTCGGCGACTCCCGCCGCGCCAACGCCACCACCGACCCCACCGACCGGGCCACACCTTGCGGAGCCACCACCTCACGCGAACACCGCAACGCATCCGCCGCACGCGCCTGCACCGCCGACGACGCACCCTTGACCCGCTCCAAACCCGCGACCAGCTCCACCCGCTCCCGATCCGTCAGCGAGTCGGCATCCACCCCCGCCAACCACGCACGAAACGAGTCGACCGCCCCGACAACATCAGCGCCAAGGCCACCAGCCGCAGCGTCAGCAGCCGCAGCGTCAGCTGCCGCAGCCGGTGCGCCACCACCCACCCCGTCCTCCGCCACCACGCCACCCGGCCCCGCAACCAGCAGCGACCCAGCAACCGGCGGCGACCCAGCAGCGGCCGGCGGGCTCACGGCATCCGACAACCAGCCCGGCACCACCGAACCCGGGCCCACGACCCGCCCCTCCAACGCCCCCGCATCCATGCACCAATCGTACAAACGTCCACCGACAGTCACCCGAACGACCACCGCCTGTGGACAACTCAGGACCCGAACGCGCCCTGTGGACAACCGGCACCGGTCGGCGCCGGGACGGCACCCTCAGCCGAAGTGCCTCGCGTAGAACGCCCCCGCCACCTCGATCAGCCGGTCGTTCGCCTCCCGCTCACCGATCGTGGCCCGCGCACCGTCCGACCCGTACGGCCGCACCGTCAGCCCGGCATCCTCACAGGCCACCGCGAACTCCCCCGTCAGCTCGCCCAGCCCGAACCACACGAAGTTCGCCTGCGCATCGGGCAGCACCCACCCCTGGGCAACCAGAGCGTCCACCACCCGCGACCGCTCCTCGACCAGCTCCTTGACGCGCACCTCCAGCTCGTCGAACGCCTCCAGCGACGCCACCGCAGCCACCTGCGCCAGCGAGTTCACGCCGAAGGGGATCGCGGCCTTGCGCAACGCCTCCGCCAGCGGCTCGTGCGCGACGGCGTACCCCACCCGCAGCCCGGCGAGACCGTAGGCCTTGGAGAACGTCCGCAGCACCGCGACGTTCGGCCGCGACCGGTGGATGGCGAGCGCGTCGGGCGAGTGCGGCGACGTCACGAACTCCAGGTACGCCTCGTCGATGACGACGAGCACGTTCGGAGGCACCGCCTCCAGGAACACCCCCAGCTCGGCGTCCCCCACCGCCGTGCCGGTCGGGTTGTTCGGCGTGCACACCAGCACCATCCGCGTGCGCGGGGTGATGGCCGCCGCCATCGCCGCCAGGTCGTGCCGCTCCCCCGCAGCCAGGGGCACCTGCACCGGCACCGCGCCCGCCAACGTCACCAGGATCGGGTACGCCTCGAACGACCGCCAGGCGAAGACCACCTCGTCGCCGGGGTCGCAGGTGGCCGCGATGAGCTGGCCGAGCACCCCCACGGACCCCGGCCCCAGCGCCAGCCGCCCGGCCGGAACGGCCAGCCGCTCCGCCAGCGCCGCGGTCAGCGTCGACACCGCCATGTCGGGGTAGCGGTTCATCGACCCGGCCGCCTCGCGCACCACGTCGAGCACCGACGGCAGCGGCGGGTAGGGGTTCTCGTTGCTGCTGATCTTGTATGCCGTCACGCCGGGTCGCACGGTCGCCGGCCGGCCGGGCGTGTAGGCAGGCAGGGCGTCCAGGGCGCTGCGCAGGTGCACCACCGGGACGCCCGCAACGGGCTCGGGCGCGGCCGCGCCGGGGTCGTCGGTCATGGCGACCACTGTAGGCAACCCGCGGCCGGGCAGGGCAGGATGCGCCCGTCCGCACGAGCGGGTCGGCGCCACCGCCCATGCCAGAATGCGCCGGTGAAGAACTTCCTGATCCGGGTCGTCGTCAACGGCCTCGCCCTCTGGATGGCCGCGCTGGTCCTCCCCGGGGTGAACCTGGCCAACGGTGACAGCTCCTGGACCAACAAGCTTCTCACGGTGCTCTTCGTCGCCCTGGTCTTCGGCGTGATCAACGCGTTCGTCAAGCCCATCGTCAAGCTGCTCTCGCTGCCGTTCATCGTGCTGACGCTGGGCCTGTTCACCTTCATCGTCAACGCGTTCATGCTGCAGATCACCGAGTGGATCTGTGAGTGGCTCAACCTCGACTTCACCATCGACGAGTTCTTCTGGGATGCCGTGCTCGCGGCCATCGTGATCACCTTCGTCTCCTGGCTGCTCAACATCGTCCTGCCCGACGACGACTGAGGGGACTGCGCAGATGGGCCGCCACGGCGCACCTCGCGGCGGCCTCGCCCGCCGCTCCCTCCTCCTCACCCTGATCCCCCTCCTCGTGCTCGTCGCCGGGGGCGGGGGGTACCTCTGGTGGACCAACCGGCCCGAGAGCGCCGCCGCCGCCCAACGCCCCACCGGGTGCCCCGCCCCACTGCAGGTGCTCGTGGCCGAGGAGCTCCAGCCTGTCGTCGAGTCCGTGCTCGCCGCAGCCGACAGGGCCGCCACCACCGATTCGGGCGACGCGGCATCGAAAGACCGCGCCCAGCCCAAGGCCGGATGCCGCACCGCACTGGTGCGCTCCACGGCCACGGCCCAGACCACCCTCCAGAGCATCGGCGCCGGCCGGGTGCCCGACGTGTGGGTCCCCGACTCCTCGACGTGGCTGGACGCCCTCCCGGGCGCCGGCGACCTCCCCACCTCCCCCGACGGCTGGGACGAGGGCCTGTCGGTGGCGAGGAGCCCCGTCGTGCTCGTCTCACCGACGGTGGGCAGCAAGACGGTCGACACCGCCCCGGAGTCCTGGTCGGACCCGGTCAACGTCTCCGGTCAGGTGCGGCTGGCCAACCCCGACTCCGACACTGCCGGCCGGCTGGCCTACTACGCCTCCCGGGTCTCCCGGCCCGAGGCGCTCGATCTCGCCGTCGCCTCGAAGCTGATCGTCGCCTCGCGCTACGCCGCGCCCTCGGCCCAGTCGCAGTTCGACGCGCTCGCCAAGAACTACGACGCCCTGCCGTTCCCGGCATCCGAACAGGCCGCGTTCGCCCACGCCGCGTCCGTGCCGGGCACGGTGCGGGCCTTCATCCCGAAGAGCGGCACGATCAGCCTCGACTACCCCTGGCTGGTCAACCGCGCCCTTCCGGCCGACCGGCGGGCCCTCGCCGACCGGGCAGCCCGGGCACTTCGCTCGGATGCCGCGCGCAGCGCCATCGCCAAGGCCGGGTTCCGCACCACCGATACCGCGGTCCGGCCGACGATCCAGGGCAGGACGATGCCGCCGTACACCGAGCTGCCCGCGCCGTCGGCGGCCCAGCGCGCCGGTGCGCTCGACCAGTGGCACATCCTGCGCAAGGACATGCGGATGCTCGCCATCCTCGACGTCTCGGGGTCGATGAGGTACCCGGCCAAGGACACCAAGGGGATGAGCCGCGCCAAGGTCACCGAGGAGGCCGCCGTCACGGCCCTGCGCATCCTGCCCGCGGGCAGCCGGATCGGGGCCTGGGTCTTCTCGACCGACCAGCGCGGCAAGGGCGTCGACTACCGCGAGCTCGCCCGCGTCGAGCAGCTCGACACCCCCTACGCCGGCACAACCTGGCGCGACAACCTCATCGCCGAGACCCGCACCCTGCCGCAGCAACTGGGGGGCGACACCGGCCTGTACGACACCACCGCCGCGGCCTACGAGAAGATGGTCGCCGAGTACGACCCCACCCACGTCAACTCGGTCGTCATCATGACCGACGGCAAGAACGACGACCCGGGCGGCGGCCTGGACCTGCCCCAGCTGCTCGCGAAGATCACAGCGACCAGCAGGGGCGACCGTCCGGTGCGCATCATCACCATCGGCATGGGCGAGGCGGACCCCACGGCGCTCAAGGCCATCTCGAGGGCCACGGGTGGCACGTCCTCCATCGCCAACACGCCCTCCGACATCCAGAGGGTCTTCGTGCAGGCCCTGCTGGCCCGCACCGTCAAGTGACCCCCCCACTGACCACCGCAGGATAGGTTCGACGTCATGCGCGTGCTCGTCTCCGGCGGAGCCGGTTACATCGGCTCCCACACCGTCGTCCAGCTCGTCGAGGCCGGCCACGAGGTCGTCGTCGTCGACTCCTTCGCCAACGCCAAGCCCTCGGTCGTCGGCCGGGTCGAGGCGCTGACCGGGCAGCCGCTCGACGTGCGCTCCTTCGACCTGACCGACCACGACAAGACCGAGCACCTCTTCGCGCACGAGCGCATCGACGCGGTCATCCACTTCGCCGGGTTCAAGGCGGTCGGCGAGAGCGTGGCCAAGCCGCTGGAGTACTACGAGAACAACATCGGCACGACGTTCTCGCTGGTGCGGGCGATGCGCCGGCACGGGGTCTCCATGCTGGTCTTCTCCTCCTCGGCCACCGTCTACGGCGCGGACGCCCCAGTGCCGATGACCGAGGACCTGCCCACGTCCGCGACCAACCCCTACGGCTGGACCAAGGTGATGCAGGAGCAGATCCTGCGCGACGTCGCCACCGCCGACCCGCACTGGCGCATCGCGCTGCTGCGCTACTTCAACCCGGTCGGCGCCCACCCCTCGGGCACGATCGGCGAGGACCCGTCCGACGTGCCCAACAACCTGATGCCGTACATCGCCCAGGTGGCCGTGGGCCGGCGCGAGAAGCTGTCGATCTACGGCGGCGACTACCCCACCCCCGACGGCACCGGCGTGCGCGACTACATCCACGTCGACGACCTCGCCGCCGGCCACATCGCGGCGCTCAACCGGCTCGCCACCACCGACGAGCCGGTCTCGACCTGGAACCTCGGCACCGGGCACGGCACGTCGGTGCTCGAGCTGGTGCACGCCTTCGAGCGGGCCTGCGGCCGGGAGCTGCCCTACGAGATCGTCGACCGCCGGCCCGGCGACATCGCCGCGTCCTACGCCGACCCCGCCCGCGCCGAGAGCGAGCTCGGGTGGCGGGCCACCCGCACCGTCGACGACATGTGCGCCGACACCTGGCACTGGCAGAGCAGCAACCCGCACGGCTACCCCGAGGGCTGAACCTCAGTCGTGCGCGGGAAGCACCTGGTTGAACCGCAGCATGTTCCCGGCCGGGTCGCGGAACGCGCAGTCGCGCACGCCGTAGAACTGGTCGATCGGCTCCTGCAGCACCTCACCGCCGGCCGCCCGCACGTGCTCGAAGAGCGCGTCGACGTCGTCGCAGCGGAAGATCAGCGGGTTCATCAGGCCCTTGGCCAACAGGGTGTCCATGGCCTGGCGGTCCTCGTCGCTGCACCCGGGGTGGATGCCGACGGACTGGATGGTGATCTCGAGGTCGGGCTGGGTGGGGGTGGCGACGCTGAGCCAGCGGAACTCGCCCATGGTGACGTCCTTGGTGACGGTGAAGCCGAGCACGTCGCGGTAGAAGGTGAGCGCCTTGTCGTGGTCGTCGACGACGAGGAAGCAGTTGGCGACGGCGAGCGTCGCGGTGGCCGGCGAACCGGAGGTGGCCGGCATCCCGCCGGAACCTGTGCTGGTGGTCGTGTCCATGCCCTCGAGGTTAGGCACCGGGCACCGGGCCGCGCTTCTCCGATCCTGACCGACCCGCAGGCGTGCGGCTGGGCCGGTCGGCCTGCTTGGCGACGCACGACGGGATGCCGGCCCGCTCGTCGTGCGACCGCGCGCGGTACTCGCTCGGCGTCTCACCCATCAGCTCGGTGAAGCGGGAGCTGAACGAGCCGAGCGACGTACAGCCGACCTGCATGCAGACGTCGGTGACGGACAGGTCGCCCGAGCGCAGCAGCCACGCCGCGCGCTCGACCCGGCGGGTCATCAGGTGCGCGTACGGGGTCTCGCCGTACGCCTCCTTGTAGCTGCGCTGGAAGTGCCCGACCGACATCAGCGCCTCGGCGGCGAGCGCCGGCACGTCGAGCGGCTCGGCGTAGTCGCGGTCCATCCGGTCGCGCGCCCGCCGCAGCCGCACCAGGTCGTCTCGCTGCACCCGCCCACCGTGCCACAGGCAGCGGTTCAGTGCCCCGTCCCGGTCGAGGATGCCGTGGAGCCGTCGCGCTGGGCGCGCCAGGTCGCGAGGTCGCGCCGGCGCAGCCACCGTGTCGCAGCCTCCAGGGCTTCGAGTGACACGTTCACGACCGACGACTCCGACGCCGAACACGGCGGCCAGGTAAGGGCGACCTGAGTGGGTGCTCTCACACCAGAAGGGGTCTGGAGCCATCTACGACACGCTGTAGTTTATAGATCGTCACGTCGCTGAACGATGCCCAGGAGTACTGCATGAATGCCGTTGATGTCGCCAGGTGGCAGTTCGCCATCACGACCGTCTACCACTTCTTGTTCGTCCCGATCACGATCGGGATGTCGCTGGTCGTGGCGATCTTCCACACCCAGTGGCTGCGCACGAGGAACCCGGAGTACTTCCGGCTCACCAAGTTCTTCGGGAAGCTCTTCCTGATCAACTTCGCCCTCGGTCTCGTGACGGGCATCGTGCAGGAGTTCCAGTTCGGTATGAACTGGTCCGACTACTCGCGCTTCGTCGGCGACATCTTCGGCGCCCCGCTCGCCTTCGAGGCCCTCCTCGCGTTCTTCCTGGAGTCGACCTTCCTGGGCATCTGGATCTTCGGCTGGGGCCGCATCCCCGAGAAGCTGCACGTGGCCACCATCTGGCTCGTGCACATCGGCACGGTCCTGTCGGCGTACTTCATCCTCGCGGCCAACTCGTTCATGCAGAACCCGGTCGGCTACAAGTTCAACCCCGCCACCGGCCGCGCCGAGATGGACGACTTCCTGGCGGTGCTCACCAACAAGGTGCAGCTCGTGACGTTCCCGCACGTGATCATGTCGGCCTACATGGTCGGCGGCGCCGTGGTCATGGGTGTCGCCCTCTGGCTGATGCGCAAGCACGCCGGCACCAGCGACGAGAGCATGTACCGCAAGGCGACGAAGTTCGGTGCGATCTTCGCCCTCGTGGCCTCGCTCGGCGTCATCGTCACCGGTGACATCCAGGGCAAGATCATGACCGAGGTGCAGCCGATGAAGATGGCGGCCGCCGAGGGTCTGTACGACACCACCAGCAGCGCACCGTTCTCGGTGCTGTCGATCGGCAGCCTCGACGGGAGCGAGGCCACCCGGATCATCGAGATCCCGGGCCTGCTCTCGTTCATGGCGACCGGCAGCTTCGACGGCACCGTCGAGGGCATCAACCAGCTCCAGGAGAGCGAGCGGGCCAAGGCCGAGCAGGTATCGGCCCAGTACGGCCCGCAGGTCGCCGCCCTGGTCACCGCCGACAGCTACGCGCCGATCATCCCGCTGACCTACTGGTCGTTCCGGTTCATGATGGGCCTGGGCTTCCTCACCATGTTCTTCGCCGCGATCACCCTGTGGGGCATCCGCAAGGGCCGCGTGCCGGCATCCAAGTGGTGGGTCTGGGTGGCGGTGCTGACACCGCTGGCTCCGGTCTTCGCCAACAGCTGGGGCTGGATCTTCACCGAGGTCGGCCGCCAGCCGTGGATCGTCTACGGCCTGATGACGACGTCGACCGGTGTCTCCCCGTCGGTCAGCGCCGGTGAGGTCTGGTTCTCGATGATCGCCTACACCCTGGTCTACGCGATCCTCGCCGTCATCGAGGTCAAGCTCTTCCTCACCTATGTCCGCCGCGGCGCCGACCCGTTCCAGGAGCCCGTCGACCCAGCGAGCAAGGGCGAGGACGCCCCGCTCGAGTTCGCCTACTGAGATCGGATCGAGGACACACACCCATGGACCTGCAACTCATCTGGTTCGGACTCATCGGCCTGCTGTGGGCCGGCTACCTCGTGCTCGAGGGCTTCGACTTCGGCGTGGGCGCACTGCTGCCCGTGCTCGGCAAGGGCAAGGACGCCGCTGACACCGAGAAGCGTCGACGGGTCATGCTCACGACCATCGGCCCACACTGGGACGGCAACGAGGTCTGGCTGCTCACCGCCGGTGGCGCCACCTTCGCGGCGTTCCCGGAGTGGTACGCCACGATGTTCTCCGGCTTCTACCTCGCCCTGCTCGTGCTCCTCGTCGCGCTCATCGTGCGCAACATGGGCTTCGAGTACCGCGGCAAGCGCAACAACGACGCCTGGCGGCAGCGCTGGGACTGGGCGATCATCGCCGGTTCCGTCATCTCGCCGCTCCTGGTCGGCGTCGCCCTGACCAACGTGGTGCGCGGCGTGCCGATCAACAAGGACATGGAGTACGTCGGCAACTTCTTCACGCTGCTCAACCCCATGAGCCTGCTCGGCGGCCTGGTCATCCTCGGCCTCAGCCTCACCCACGGCGCCTTCTTCCTGGCGCTGAAGACCCGCGGCGACATCCAGCGTGACGCCCGCGCCCTGGGCACCACCCTGGGCCTCGGCACCGCGGTGCTGGCCGTCATCCTGCTGGTCTGGCTCGGCCTCACCCAGGGCACCATCTGGTCGTGGATCACCACCGCCATCGCTGCGGTCGCGCTCCTCGCGGCGATCTTCGCCAACACGCAGGCCAGGGAGGGCTGGGCCTTCATCGGCACCGCCGTCACCATGGCCTCCGCCGTGGCGACGTACTTCCTGACGCTCTACCCGAACGTCATGCCGACCACCCTCCCCGGCGGCACCTCGCTGACCATCGAGAACGCCTCGAGCAGCGAGCTGACCCTGCAGATCATGACCGTCGCGGCCCTGGTCTTCACGCCGATCGTGCTCATCTACACGGGCTACACCTACTGGGTCTTCCGCAAGCGGCTCGGGACGCAGAACATCCCCGCTGCGGTCCCCGTGCCCTGACGAGCCCGACGGCCCACCCCCGATGAGGCCCTTCGACCCTCGGCTGCTCAGGACGGCACCGGCTGCACGCCGGCCGGTCGCCGTCCTGGCCGTCGTGGGCGTGCTGCAGGGGGTGGCCACCATCGGCCTGGCCATCGCGATCGCCGCGCTCATCGTGGCGGTCGTCGACAGCACCTCGCTGCGCACCCCGGCCCTCTGGCTCGCGGTCCTGTTCGGGGTGCGCGCCGTGCTGGCCTGGACCTCCGAGCGGGTCGCGGCCTGGGTGGGGGTCGAGGTCACCGTGGCCCTGCGCGGTCGGCTCGTCGAGCGGTGGCTCACCGCCCCCGCCGAGCGCCGCCCCGCTCCCGACCGTGCGGTCACCCTCGCCGCCCAGGGCGCCGCCTCGGTCGAGCCGTATGCCGCCCGCTTCCTCCCCGCGCTCGTCGCCGGCGCGATCGTGCCGGTGCTGGCGCTCGCCACGCTGTTCCGGGTCGACTGGGTCAGCGGCCTGATCGTGCTGCTGACCCTCCCCCTGCTCCCCTTCTTCGCCGCCCTGATCGGGCGAGCGACCCAGGCCGAGACCGAGAAGCAGTGGACCTCGCTCGCGGCGCTGTCCGGACACTTCCTCGACGTCATGCGCGGCCTGCCCACCCTGGTCGGCTACCAGCGCGCCGAGCGCCAGGTGCAGGTGATCGGTGAGGTGAGCCAGCGCCACCGCGCCGCCACCATGAACACCCTGCGGATCGCCTTCATGTCGTCGGCCGCGCTCGAGCTGCTCGCCTCGATCTCCGTCGCGATCGTCGCGGTCACCGTCGGCGTGCGGCTCACCCACGGGTCGATGACCCTGCAGGCCGGCCTGCTGGCCATCCTCATTGCCCCCGAGGCCTACTGGCCGATCCGCCGGATCGGCGCCGAGTTCCACGCCGCCGCCGACGGCGCCGAGGCGATCGACGGCATCCTCGCCGAGCTCGACGCCGACGCGGTGCCGACGGGCGAGGGCGCCGAGGGCGGCGAGGAGCTCGGGCTGATGCTGCGCCACGTCGCCTACACCTACCCGCAGGCCTCGACCCCGGTGCTCGCCGGCGTGCACCTGGATGCCGGGCCGGGCCTCACCGCCGTCACCGGTCCGTCCGGGGTCGGCAAGTCCACCCTCCTCGAGCTCGCGGCCGGGCTGCGCACGCCCACCGCCGGTACCGTGCGCGCCGGCCGCGCCCACCTCGTCACCCAGCGCCCGTTCCTCCCCGCCGGCACCCTGCGCGAGGCCCTCGTGCTCGGCAACGGCGCGGACGACCAGGCCGTCTGGGACGCGCTGCGCCTCGTCGGCCTCGAGGGCTTCGTGGCGAGCCTGCCGCTGGCCCTCGCGACGCCGCTCGGCGACGACGGCTTCGGGCTGTCGGCCGGGCAGCGCGCCCGCATCGCCCTGGCCCGGGCCACCCTGTCGACCGCCCCGGTGCTGCTCGTCGACGAGCCGACCGCGCACCTCGACGCCGCGTCCGCCGACCTCGTGCACGGGGTGCTCGCCGGCCTGGCAGAGCGGCACACGGTCGTCGTGGTCACCCACCGCCCCGAGCTCGTCACCATGGCCGACCAGCACGTCGTGCTGACCCGCGAGGGTGCGGAGGTCGTCGGATGACCACCCCGACCATCCAGAACGCCCCGACCGGCCTGCTCCGCCCGACCCGCCAGACGATCATCGGCGCGCTGCTCGGTGGCGCGGCCACGGCATCCGGCATCGCGCTCACCGCCACCTCGGGCTGGTTGATCGTGCGCGCCAGCGAGGAGCCGATCATCCTCACCCTGATGGTCGCGATCGTCGCCGTGCGCACCTTCGGCATCGCGCGCCCGTTCTTCCGCTACCTCGAGCGGCTGGTGTCGCACGACGCCGCGCTCGACGACCTCGCCGTGCGGCGCACCTCGGTGTATGCCGTGCTGATCCCCCTCACGCCGGCCCGCCTCGGGCGCCGCTCGCGCTCGCGCGTGCTCACCGGTGTGGTCGACGACCTCACCGACGTCGTGGAGGCGCAGGTGCGCGTCACCGTGCCGCTGCTCTCCAGCGCGCTCGCGGCGCTGGTCGCCGTGGTGCTGACCGCGTGGTTCTCCCCGGCGATCGGCTTCGTGCTCGCCGGCCTGATGGTCGCGGTGGCGGGTACCTGCTGGCTGGCCTGGGTGCTCGAGTCGAACTCGCGCGACGAGCTGCTCGAGTCGCGCGCCGAGGTGCTGCGGATCAGCGACCTGGTGGCCCGCCAGGCCGCCGAGCTGCAGGCCATCGGCGCCACCGCCACGGCCGCCGGATGGCTCGATGCCGCGCACGACACGCTGCGTCGGGCGGTGCGGCGGCAGAGCCGCGGTCGCGCCCTCGTCGCGGCGGCGCTGCTCGTGGCCACCGCCGTGGCGACCCTGCTCGCGGCCCTGCTCGTCGACCCGGCCGTCACCGGCCGCCCGGTCGCGGCCCTGCTGGTCGTCGTGCCGGTCGCCGTCGGCGACGCCCTGGCGCCCCTGGTCGACACCATGCGCTACCTCGCCCGTGCCCAGGGCAGTGCGGTGCGGCTGGAGGCACTGCTCGACCAGGAGCCGGCGGTGACCGACAGCCCGGCCGCCGTCGCCGACGACATCCACTCCTGCGGCCGGCGGGTCGACCTCGACGGCGTCGCTGCCTCGTGGACCGGCCACGGCGAGCAGCTCGCCCCCACCGACCTGCACCTGCGACCCGGTCAGCGGGTCGCCGTCATCGGGCCGAACGGCACCGGCAAGAGCACGCTGCTCGCGGTGCTCGCCCGCCACCTCGACCCGAGCCGGGGACGGTATGCGGTCGACAACGTCGACGTGCACCACCTGACCATCGACGACGTGCGGCGCCACGTGGCCGTCGTCGACGACGAGCCGCACGTGTTCGCCGCCTCGGTCGCGACCAACCTGCGCGTGGCCGGCCCGGATGCCGACGACGCCGCCCTCGAGCGGGCGCTGCAGCGCGCCGGGCTCGACCGCTGGCTGGCCGGCCTCCCCGACGGCCTCGGGACCGCGCTGGGCAGCGGCGGCCGCGGCCTGTCCGGCGGAGAACGGGCCCGCCTCGGCGTCGCCCGCGCCGTGCTGGCCGACCGCCCGGTGGTGCTCCTTGACGAACCTACTGCACACCTCGACCACGCCACCGCCACAGCGGTGCTCGACGACGTACTCTCGGCCACGGACGGTCGCAGCGTCGTGATGGTCAGCCACCGACCCGAGGCCCTCGACCGGTTCGACACGGTCCTCGACCTCGGCGCGCGCCGCCCGGCCGCGCCACCACCGAAGGAGTAAGCCATGCCCCACTCCACCTCCGCGCCCCGTCTCGGCGACCTCGAGCGCGTGGTCATGGAGCACCTGTGGGAGGCCTCCAGCGCGGGCGGTGCGTCGTTCGAGGGCGCCACCGTGCGCGAGGTGCACGACCGCTTCGAGGGCGAGCGCGAGATCGCCTACACCACCGTGATGACGGTGCTGGACCGGCTGGCCAAGAAGGGCCTGGTCACCCGCGAGCGCGATGGACGGGCCTGGCGCTACTTCCCCGCCGACACCCGCGAGGCGCTCACCGCCCAGACGATGCTGCGCACGCTCGACGACATGGACGTCACCGACCGGCGCACAGCCCTGCTGCACTTCCTCGACGGCGCCACCACCGACGAGCTGGCCGACATCAAGGCCGCGCTCGCCGAGATCGAGGCCCGCGCCGAGGACGACCCGGTCAGCACCAGGCGGAGCATGAGCCGCCGCCGCTGACGGCCCCGGGTGGGGCCGGGTGGGCCGGGCAGGGCCGGGTGTGAGGTCGCGCGCGCGCCTGTCACCATTGACCCCGTGATCCCGTTCGTCCTCGCGGGGCTCGCGGTGCTCCTCGCGTGGGTGGCCCCGGGCCTGATGGCCCGTCAGAAGGGCTTCCGGCGCGCACCCCGGTCGGCCCTGGTGGCCTGGCAGGCGGTGTCGCTCGGCGGCATCCTGGCGGCGCTGGCCGCCGCTCCCGCCGCCGTCCCGCTGCTGCTCGACGGTGACTCCCCCATGCGACATCTCGGCCTGGTCGTGCTCGCCGTGCTGGTCAGCGCCCTCGTGCTGGGTCGCCTGCTGTATGCCGGGCACGACGTCGGCTCCACGCTGCGTCGGGTTCGCGCCGACCACCGCCAGCTCGTCGACATCGTGGCGCAGCACGACGACCGGATGCGCATCCTGCAGCACCCGACCCCGACCGCCTACTGCATCCCCGGCCGGCAGTCGCGGGTCGTGCTGTCGCAGGGCGTTCTCGACGCGCTGCCCGCCGACCAGCTCGACGCGGTGGTGGCCCACGAGGAGGCCCACCTGCGCGGTCGGCACGACCTGCTGCTGGAGTTCTTCGCCGTCGTCACCCGGGCCGTGCCGGGGCCCCTTCGGTCGGCGGAGGCGCTCGCTGAGGTGCGCCTGCTCGTCGAGGCACTGGCCGACCGGGCCGCGGTGCGCCGCAGCGGCGAGGTCGCGACCGCGCGCGCCCTGATCACGCTGGCCGAGAGCCGCACCCCTGAGGCCGCCCTCGGTGTGGGCACCACGGCACCGGTGCGGCTGCGCCTGCTCGCCGACGGGCCACCGAGCCCGGTGCTGCCCGTCGCCGCCTACTCGTTCGCCGCCGTGGCCGCGACACTGCCGCTGCTGCTGCTCGGGCTGGCCTGGTCGTGACCGCCGCCGAGGGGCCGGGGCTGCGCGACCGGATGGGCGTCGCCCTCACCACGGCCATGAAGGGGCGCGACCGGGTGGCCGTGGCCGCGCTGCGCTCGGCCCTGGCGCGCGTCTCGAACGCGGAGGCGGTTCCCGTCGACGTGATGCCGCCCGCGGGAGCGATCGAGCAGGCGCGGCTCGGGGCCGGCGCTGCCGAGGCACCGCGCCGCGAGCTCACCGAGGCCGACGTGCGACTGGTCGTCGGTGCCGAGGTGGCCGAGCACGACCGGGCGGCGCAGCACCTCATCGCGGCCGGGCGCCCCGATGACGCCGCGCGGGTCACGGCCGAGGCGGACGTGCTGCGGGCCCTGCTCGCCAGCACCTGGTGACCGTCAGTTCGAGGTGATCCGCTCATGCCTGGGGGTAGAACATCACCTCGAATCCGCTGATGGTCGTCAGGCCCAGCTCGGCGGAGGCGGCGGCGGCGTCGAACCGGGAGGAGCGGTCTCCGGCGGCGGTGGAGCGGCCGGCGCGTCATCGGCATACGACGGCGGTGGCGTAGGCGGCGGCGGAGGGGTACCGCCGGGCGGAGGTGGGGGCGCGGTCGACCTCGCCGCGCCCGCAGCAGCCGCACCGGGCGGGGGCGGCGGTGTGCCCGGGGCGCCATAGGCAGGGGTCACGCTCAGCTGGCCGAGCCGGCCGGTCGACTCGAGGTCGCGCAGCGTCGCCAGCACCCGTGCCTTGTCCTCGGCGGATGCGGGGCGACCGGTCGCCTCGAGGTAGCTGAGCACCCCGAGGTCACGCAGCGCCCGGTCGGCGCCGCCGCCCGCGCCCCCCATGACGCTGGTGCCGCCCGGCGTGCTGATGCCGGCCTTCTTCATCTCGGCGTCCGCCTTGGCAGCGAGGTCGTTGGCCGCCGCCTTGGCCCGTTCGAAGAAGCTCATGTCGACTCCTGGGGTGTGGGGGCTCTCTCCCCTGAAACCCTAGGACCGTTGTGCGCGTTGCGCCTAGCGTGTGTGCAAGAGCAGACACCGCCCCCGGCTGACGACGAGAGGAAGTGGAGACCACCGATGACCATCCACGGGTCGCTGTTCCAGGAGTTCCGGGAGAAGGAGACCCAGGACCCCTTCGCCCTGCAGAACAAGAAGATGCTGCGCATCGACATGCGCTACGGGGAGGTGTGGGCCCGCACCGGCTCGATGGTGGCCTACCAGGGCGACGTGCGCTTCGCGAACAAGGGCTCGGGTGGCCTCGGCAAGATGCTCAAGGCGGCCACCACCGGCGAGGGCGTCAAGATGATGCAGTGCTCGGGCAGCGGTGAGCTCTTCGTGGCCGACTTCGCCAGCGAGATCCAGATCATGTACCTCGAGAACGACGCCGTCTCGGTCAACGGTGCCAACGTGCTCGCCTTCTCCAACTCCATCGAGTGGGACATCCACCGCATCCAGGCCCGCGGGGCCACCATGACCGGTGGGCTCTACAACGTGGCACTGCGCGGCACCGGCTACGTCGCCGTGACCACCAAGGGCGACCCGATCGCGCTCGACGTGGCGTCGGCCCCGACCTTCGCCGACGCCCAGGCCGTGGTGCTCTGGACGGCCGGGGTGTCGATGGACATCCGGGTCGACACCGGGGGACTGTCGTCGATGGTGCGCGGTGGCACGGGTGAGCTGCTGCAGATGGCCTTCGGTGGTCAGGGCTACGTGCTCGTGCAGCCCAGCGAGTCGGTGCCCCAGGGCGCCGGGGGGCAGTCGAGCTCGGGCAGCATGCTCGGCGGCTTCCTCCAGTAGCGGTGTCGGTCAGGCGCTCTCGCGACGGAACGTGGCCGTCCCCCACCAGAGCGAGACCGCCAGCAGGATGAAGGTCCACGCGACTCCCCACCCCAGCGCGCTCACGGTGAGGTCACCCAGGAAGGTGCTGCGCACGGCATCCACGACGTGCTTGGTGGGCACCACGTCGGCGACCTTCTGGAGCCAGAGCGGGGCCAGCGCCATCGGCAGCAGGATGCCGGAGAGCAGCAGCACCGGCGTGATCAGCGAGTTGATGATCGGCGCCATGGTGTCCTCGCTGCGGGTGGTCAGGGCCAGCGCGTTCGAGGATGCCGCGCACGCGCCACCGAGCAGCAGGGTGAGCGCGATGCCCACCGCCGCACCACTCACCGGCGCGACCATGCCCATGGCGTAGCCCAGGCCCACGAGGATCAGCGCCTGCACGAACAGCTGGAGCAGGTCGCGCCAGAGCCGGCCCATCAGCAGGGCCGTGCGGCTGGCCGGGGTGACCCGCTCGGCCTCGATGACGCCGTCGCGCCACTCGCCGATGAGCGAGAAGCCGGCGAAGAACGCACCGAAGATGGCGAGCTGCACCAGCAGGCCGGGCACGAAGAACGTGTAGGCGTTGGCGTCGCCGAACTGGGCGGCCAGGGGCTTGAGCAGCGGGCCGAACAGCAGCAGGTAGAGCACCGGCTGCATCAGGCCGATGAAGACCCAGGCCGGGTTGCGCAGGTACATGCGGATCTGGCGGCGGAAGACGATGGTGCTCTCGCGCAGGAAGGTCATGTCAGGGTCCTTTCGGGAGGGGCGCGCTCAGCCCTCGCGCAGCGAGCGGCCGGTCAGGTCGAGGAAGACGTCGTCGAGGGTGGGCCGGCGCACCTCGATGGAGGACAGCTCGACCCCGGTTCGGTCGAGCTCGCGCAGCAGCCCGGGCACGGCCCGCCCGGCCTGCCGCACCCGGCCGCGCACCTGCAGACCGTCGACCTCGACACCGTCAGCGCTGTCGACGAGCGTGGCCAGCCGCTCGGCGGCGCAGCCAACCTGCTCCGGCGTCGCGAGCTCGAGCTCGACGAGGTCGCCGGCCACGGCCGCCTTGAGGTGGTCGGCGGTGTCGGACGCGACGATCCGGCCGTGGTCGATGATGACGACCCGGTCGCTGAGCGCATCGGCCTCGTCGAGGTAGTGGGTCGTGAGGAACACCGTGGCCCCGCGCCGCTCGCGCAGGTCGGCGATGTGCTGCCACAGGTTGGCGCGGGCCTGCGGGTCCAGGCCGGTGGTCGGCTCGTCGAGGAAGACCAGGCTCGGTTCGTGGATCAGCCCCATGACGATGTCGAGCCGGCGCCGCTGGCCCCCGCTCATCGCCCGCGGCTGGCGGGTCCACAGCCCCTCGAGGTCGAGCTCCTCGAAGAGGTGCCGCCCCCGGGCACGCGCGTCGGTGGCGCTCATGCCGTAGAGCATCCCGTGGTCGACCACCTCCTCACCGGCGCGGGTCGTGCTGCCGGTCGAGCCGGACTGGGACACGTAGCCGATGCTGCGGCGCACCTCCTGGGCCTGGGTCGCGACGTCGTAGCCGGCGACCGTGGCCGTGCCGGCGGTGGGTCGCAGCAGGGTGGTGAGGATGCGCAGGGTGGTGGTCTTGCCGGCGCCGTTCGGCCCGAGGAAGGCGACCACCTCGCCCTCGGCCACGTCGAGGTCGATGCCGTCGACGGCGCTGACCTCGGTCTTCTCGCGCCCGGCCTTCGAGGTGAAGGTCTGGGTCAGTCCCCTGGCGGTGATCATGGCCGCTCCTTGATCAAAGTTGAACAGTTGCTTCACCGCCATGATGATCAACGTTGATCAACAAGTCAAGCGAGTTGGGTGCTGAAACGGTCGCCCGGGCAGCCACCTGAGCACCCGACCCGGTCGGGCGACGCAGGGAGAGCGCGCGATCCGTCAGTCGGGGATGCCGAGCGCCTGGCGGTAGCGCTCGCGGTCGGCCTGCATGTCCCAGCCCGGGTCGTCCACGGGGGGCGTCCACTCGAAGGCCTCCCCGGCGAAGGCGCCGGACCCGGCGCGGACGGCCGCGATCGTCTCGACCAGCCAGGCGCGCTCGGTGTGGGCCTGCGCCTGCCACAGCCCGATCAGCCGGGGCAGGTGCGGGGGCAGCGCGCCGGCCGGTGACGAGGCCAGCGCCTCCCCCTCGGCGATCAGGGCGTCGACCCCTACGAGCCGCTCCTCGAGCAGGCCGAGGAACACCGGGCGGGTCACCAGCGGCTGCAGCGAGAGCGCGGTCGTGAAGCCCCGCGCCGAGCCGCGGTCGAGGGTGCGCACGGCATCCGCGAACAGCCGCTGGAACTCCTCGCGCCCCTCGCGGGTGGTCGTGTACACCGTGACGGTGCGGCTGCCCTCGACCAGCGGGTGACGGTCCAGGTGCCCGGCGCGGGCCAGGGTCTCGAGCCCGGAGTAGATCGAGCCGGGGTTGATGTGCGCCCACTCGTCGACCCGCCACGACACGAGCTCGCGGCGGATCTGGTAGCCGTTGACCGGCTCGAACAGCCGCACGGCGCCGAGCAGCAGCATCCGCGTCGACGAGCTGGCCATGCGCGCAGTCTAGGGAGCCGTCGAGCCGACGGTCCGGCGTACGGTGCCGCCTCGGTCGACTGGACGGCATAGGCAACAATCAGGGGCATGACGGCACAGCTGACCGGAACGGACATCCTCGAGGTCGCGCGCGAGCAGGTGCTCGAGCGCGGGGTACCGCTGACGCACCCGCAGATCGTCGAGGTGATGCGCACGGGCGACGACCGGCTGCAGGACCTGCTGGCGCTCGCCCACGAGGTGCGGATGAAGTACCAGGGCCCGAGCGTCGAGGTCGAGGGCATCGTGTCGCTCAAGACCGGCGGCTGCCCCGAGGACTGCCACTTCTGCTCGCAGTCCGGGCAGTTCACCAGCCCGGTGCGCTCGGTGTGGCTCAACGTGCCCGAGCTGGTGCGCGCCGCGAAGCAGACCGCGGCCACCGGGGCCAGCGAGTTCTGCATCGTCGCGGCCGTGCGCGGCCCCGACGACAAGCTCATGGAGCAGATGCGCGAGGGCGTGGCCGCCATCCGGGCCGCGGTCGACATCAACGTCGCCGCGTCGCTGGGCATGCTGAGCCGCGAGCAGGTGGCCGACCTCGTCGACATGGGCGTGCACCGCTACAACCACAACCTCGAGGCCGGGCGCTCCTACTTCCCGAACGTCGTCACCACGCACTCCTTCGACGAGCGCTGGGACACCTGCCTGATGGTCAAGGAGTCGGGCATGGAGCTGTGCTGCGGCGGCCTGGTCGGCATGGGCGAGACCGTCGAGCAACGCGCCGAGCTCGCCGCCCAGCTCGGCGAGCTCGAGCCGCACGAGGTGCCGCTCAACTTCCTCAACCCCCGCCCCGGCACGCCGTTCGGCGACCTCGAGCCGATGGAGACCGGTGACGCGCTGCGCACCATCGCGGCGTTCCGGCTCGCGCTGCCGCGTACCATCCTGCGCTACGCCGGCGGCCGCGAGCTGACCCTCGGCGACCTCGGCACCCGCGACGGCCTGCTCGGCGGCATCAACGCGGTCATCGTCGGCAACTACCTCACCACGCTCGGCCGCGACCCCCGCGAGGACCTCGCGCTGCTCGACGAGCTCGAGATGCCGATCAAGGCGCTCAACGAGACGTTCTGACGTGGAGCCCGTCCCGAGCCGCACCTCCCCCGGGCAGTGGTGCGGGCAGTGCGGGGATGCCGTGGCCGCCGGCGACCACCGGCGCTGCGCCCAGCGCGCCGAGCTGGAGCCGCCGCGGTTCTGCGTGCACTGCCGGCGCCGGATGAAGGTGCAGGTGACACCAGGCACGTGGACCGCCACGTGCGTGCAGCACGGGACGGTCGAGCAGCCCACCTGGGCCTGACGACCCAACCAAGCTCAGGGAGCCGGGGACTCCCCGAAGCAGAACCACCCGCCGACGCGCTCCGACACGGGCTTGGCGCACTGGTCCTGCGAGCTGGTGCCGGCGTCCGCGCGGAGCAGCCCGACCGTGCCCACGACGGACACCGTCGCGATGGCGAGGGCCACGAGCGTGGCCACGAGGGCGCGTCCAGTCACCGGAACACTGTGTCACGCCCAGGCGCTGGTGTCCCACCCCTCGCGCCGGGCCATCAGCTCGTACATCGTGGCGCCGTCGATCGCCTCGCGGAGGAGGTCGGCGTGCCCGGCGTGGCGGGCGAGCTCCTCGATGAGGTGCAGCGCCACCCAGCGCACCGACCAGGCCGGCACGTCCTTGGGGAACCACGGCACGTCCTGCGGCACCGGCACCGGGGTGTCGAGGTCGGCGGACCGGATGGCGGCCAGCACCCGCTCGGCCTCGGCGTCGAACGCGGCCAGTGCGGCCTCCACGGTGTCGCCCTCGATCCAGCTGTTGTTCCGCTCGTAGTTCTCCTGCTGCTCCTCGAGGGTGCCCGGCCAGGTCGGCGGCTCGGGGGCGGCCTCGATCATCAGCCGCCAGCCCACCTGCACCTGCGCGGCGTGCTTGACCAGCCCGCCGACGCTCAGGGCGCTGGACGCGATCGTCATCCCCGCCTGCTCGTCGGTGAGGTCGAGGATCGCCCCCCGGAAGCCGTCGTGCTGCTGCTGCACGTAGTTGGCGAGCAGCTCGCGCTCGTCGGTGGTCATCGCCGCGTTGCCGGACATCTCGAGTTCCTCCTCGGTGGTGCTCTTCCCTGGTGACACCACCCTCGACCACAATGAGGACAGTTCCGGTCCGCTATGGCTCGGAGGATGCCGGACATGACCCAGACCTCGCGCGTGCTGCGCCTGCTCGGCCTGCTCCAGTCGCGCCCGACCTGGACCGGACCCGAGCTCGCCGACCGGCTCGGGGTCACCACCCGCACCGTGCGCCGCGACGTCGACCGGCTGCGGGCGCTGGGCTACCCGGTGCGCGCCGGCCAGGGCGTGGGCGGCGGCTACCAGCTGGGGTCCGGGGCCGCCCTGCCCCCGCTGCTGCTCGACGACGAGGAGGCCGTGGCGGTGGCCGTCTCGCTGCGGCTGGCGGCGGGCGGCACGGTGGCCGGGCTCGGCGAGCCGGCCATGCGCACCCTGGGCAAGCTCGACCAGGTGCTACCGGCCCGGCTGCGGGCGAGCGTCGAGGCGGTCTCGCAGGCCACCGTCACGCTCGGCCGCCGCGACCTGCTCGTCGAGGGCGCCGTGGTGGCGCTGCTCGCCCGCGCCGCGCGGGCGTGCCACGAGGTGCGGTTCGGCTACGCCACGGCATCCGGGGAGGAGTCGAGCCGCCGGGCCGAGCCCTACCGGCTGGTGGCCACCACCTCGCGCTGGTACCTGCTCGCCTGGGACCTCGACCGCGAGGACTGGCGCAGCTTCCGCCTCGACCGGATGAGCGAGGTGCGCGAGTCGACGTTCAGCTTCCGGCCGCGCGAGGCGCCCGACGCCGCCGAGCACGTGCGCGAGGGGCTGACCCGCGGGCCGCAGGGCGTCGACGTCGTGGTCGACATCGACGCCCCGCTCGACGTCGTCGCCGATGCCGTGCCGTCCGGCCTCGGGTCGCTGTCGGCCGTGGGTGACCGCTGCGAGCTGCGCTTCGCGTCGTGGGACCTGCGCTCGGCGGCGGCGCGGTTGGCCTGGCTGCCGTGGGAGTTCCGGGTGGTCTCCCCCGACGCGCTCAACGACGAGGTGGCGGCGCTGGCCGACCGGCTCGGTCAGGCCATCGTGCGGCGGTAGGCCAGCATCGCGAACCCGTAGGCCGCGGCCAGCAGCGCGACGCACCACCCCAGCGCGACCCAGATGTCGGTGCCCACCGGCTGCCCGGCCAGCAGGTTGCGGATCGCGTCGACGATGGCGGTGACCGGCTGGTTCTCGGCGAAGGCCCGCACGGGGCCGGGCATCGTCGCGGTGGGCACGAAGGCCGAGCTGATGAACGGCAGCAGGATCAGCGGGTAGGAGAAGGCGCTCGCGCCGTCGACCGACTTCGCCGTCAGGCCGGGGATGACGGCCAGCCAGGTGAGCGCGAGCGTGAACAGCGCGAGGATGCCGGTCACCGCCAGCCATGCGAGAAGGCCTGCGTCGGAACGGAATCCCATGACCAGGGCGGCGATGATGACGACCAGCACCGACAGGGCGATGGCGGCCAGCGAGGTGATCACGTGCGCCCAGAGCACCGACGACCGGGCGATCGGCATCGAGTGGAAGCGCTCGAAGATGCCGCTGCTGTGGTCGAGGAAGAGCCGGTAGGCGGTGTAGGAGACGCCCGACGCCACGGTGATGACGAGGATGCCGGGCAGCAGGTAGTCGACGTAGGCGCCGGTGCCCGTCTCGATCGCCCCGCCGAAGACGAAGACGAAGAGCAGCAGGAAGGCGATGGGCATGATCGTCGTGGTGATGATGGTGTCGAGGCTGCGGGTGATGTGGCGCAGCGACCGCCCGGTGAGCAGGGCGGTGTCGCCGACGAAGTGCGTGGTGCTCATCGGTTCTCCTTGGTCAGTGCCAGGAAGACGTCCTCGAGGCTCGGCTGCTTCTCGACGTACTCGACCTTCGCCGGCGGCAGCAGGGCCTTGAGCTCGGCCAGCGTGCCGTTCTCGAGGATGCGGCCCTCGTGCAGGATCGCGATCCGGTCGGCCAGCTGCTCGGCCTCGTCGAGGTACTGCGTGGTGAGCAGCACGGTCGTGCCGCCCGCGGCGAGGTCGCGCACGGCCTGCCACACCTCCAGACGCGCCTCGGGGTCGAGCCCGGTGGTGGGCTCGTCGAGGAAGACCACCGGTGGGTCACCGATCAGGCTCATCGCGATGTCGAGCCGGCGGCGCATGCCGCCGGAGTAGGTCACCACGCGGCGCTCGGCGGCATCCGTGAGCTGGAACCGGGCCAGCAGGCGCTCGGCGATGCGACCGGCATCCGGCAGGTGTCGTAGCCTGGCCACCAGCACCAGGTTCTCGCGCCCGGTGAGCACGTCGTCGACCGCCGCGAACTGCCCGGTGAGGCTGATCGACTCGCGCACCTCGGCCGCCGACGACACCACGTCGAAGCCGTTGACGCCGGCCCGGCCGGCATCGGCGCGCAGCAGCGTGGCCAGGATGCGGATGACGGTGGTCTTGCCGGCGCCGTTGGAGCCGAGCAGGGCGAAGATGCTGCCGGGCTCGACGTCGAAGTCGACGCCGCGCAGCACGTGCAGGTCCTTGAACGACTTCTCCAGGCCCTGCACCCGGATTGCCGGGACCGTCGCCGTGCTCATCTGGGGCTCCCGGCATCCGCAGCGTCGATCGCCGCCGTGAGGCGCGCCCGCTCCTTGTCGATCCACCGGGTGCCGGCGTAGGACTGCGCGAACGTCTCGGCGAACTCCACCGGGTCGTCGCCGACGATCTCGCGCACCGGGGTTCCGTCGAGGGCCGCCCGCTCCCACAGGTCGGTGAAGTCGCCCAGCATCAGCACGAGGGTGTCGCCGCCGGTGATGCCGCCGTAGTACATGAAGTACCGCTCGAGGGCCTTGCCCGTGCTGCGGTAGGGCTCGGGGAGGGCCTCGACGCGGGCCTTGTCCCTCTTGTACTGCTTCTTCTGCTCGAGCGACCCGGTCAGGGCCTCGATCCACTTCGCGACCATCTCAGCTGCCTCCCTCTCGGAGCTGTTCGATACGTGACTGGAGGAAGCTCCACGTCCTCCAGAAGTCGTCGAGCTGGGCCCGACCGTTGTCGTTGAGCGTGTAGACCTTGCGCGGCGGGCCCTTCTCGGAGGGCACCTTCTCCACGTCGACCAGGCCGCGCTGCTCGACCCGGATCAGCAGGGCGTAGACGGTGCCCTCGGCGATGTCGGTGAAGCCCCGGTCGCGCAGCTCGGCCGTGATCTCGTAGCCGTAGGCGGACCGGCCGGCCAGGATCGCCAGGACGATGCCCTCGAGCGTGCCCTTGAGCATCTCGGTCTCCTGCTTGCCCACGGCCACACCTCCTCTTCGCTCACTACTCAGTGTCACTGCTATTCAGCAACACTGACTACCAGTACATAGTGACGCTGAATAGCGCTCGGCGCAACCCCCTGTCGTCCCCTTGCTCGAGTTGGGTGCTGGAACGGCTGCCTGGACAGCCACCTGGGCACCCAACCGTCGGGAATGACGCGCAGTAGTTGACTGTTCAATCATCTGATCAGCGTCGATCGCCCCGTTCGATCCGCATCCGCACCCTTCTCGAAGGAGCACCCCATGAACGTCCTCGTCCTCGTCGGCAGCCTGCGCGCCGGCTCCACCAACCGCCAGCTCGCCGACGCCGCCATCGCGCACCTCCCCGCGGGCGTCGAGGGCACCGTCTTCGCCCGCCTCGCCGAGCTCCCGCACTACAGCGAGGACCTCGACCACGACGACGAGCTGCCCCAGGTCGCCCGTGACCTGCGCGAGGCCGTCGCCGACACGGATGCCGTGCTGCTCGTCAGCCCCGAGTACAACGGCTCGCTGTCCAGCGCCGTCAAGAACGCCGTGGACTGGGCCTCGCGCCCGCGTGGCGCCGCCTCCATCGCCGGCAAGCCGGCTGCCGTGATCGCTGCCAGCGGCGCTCCGCGAGGTGCCCAGTGGGCCCGCGAGGACGGCGTGAAGGTGCTCAAGGTCGCCGGCGCCGACGTCATCGAGGACACCGTCGGGGTCGGCTCGTCCTTCCAGGCCTTCGTCGACGGCCGCCTGTCGGACGAGTCGCTCGACGCCGAGCTGCGCTCGCTGGTGCACCGCCTCGCCGGTCTGGCCGAGGACACCCGCGCCGCCGCCTGACTTCCCTCGAGTTGGGTGCTCAGCTGGTCGCCCCGGCCGCCAGCTGAGCACCCAACGGCGGTCGTGCGGACACAATGGTCGGCGATGACTCCCGACCCCGACCAGAACATCTCGGATGCCGCCGCGCTGCTCGCGTTCGACCGCGAGCACGTGTGGCACCCGTACTCCTCCGCGCTGACGCCGCAGGAGCCCTACCTCGTGGAGTCGGCGTCCGGCATCCGGCTGCGGTTGCAGGACCGCGACGGGACGCCGCGCGAGGTGGTCGACGCGATGGCGTCGTGGTGGTGCGCGATCCACGGGTACGCCGTGCCCGAGCTCGACGCCGCGGCGCGCCGCCAGCTCGACTCGATGTCGCACGTCATGTTCGGAGGGCTGACCCACGAGCCCGCCATCGGGCTGGCCCGGCGCCTGGTCGAGATGGCACCCGACGGGCTCGAGCAGGTGTTCCTCGCCGACTCGGGGTCGGTGTCGGTCGAGGTCGCGATGAAGATGGCGCTGCAGTGGCACCTCGCGGCGGGGCGGCCGCGCACCCGGTTCTTCACGGTCCGTGGCGGCTACCACGGCGACACCTTCTCGCCGATGTCGGTGACCGACCCGGTGGGCGGGATGCACGCGCTGTTCCGCGGGGTGCTGCCCGAGCACGTCTTCGCGCCCCGCCCGCCCGGTGGGCTCGACCGTGCGCCCGACGACCCCGAGCTGGTCGCCTGGGAGCGTGAGACGCGCGCGTTGTATGCCGCGCACGCCGGCTCGGTGGCGGCCGTCATCGTCGAGCCGGTGCTGCAGGGTGCCGGTGGGATGCACGTCTACAGCCCCCACGTGCTGACCGTGCTGCACGAGCTGGCGCACGAGCACGGGGCGCTGGTGATCCACGACGAGATCGCCACCGGGTTCCACCGCACCGGGCCGCTCTGGGCGGGGAACCGCACAGCGAGCGCACCGGACATCCTGTGCGTCGGCAAGGCCCTGACCGGTGGTTACCTGACGCTCGCCGCGGTGCTCTGCACCCGGGCCGTGGCCGAGGGGGTCAGCGCCGGAGAGGCCGGGGGGCTGATGCACGGGCCGACCTTCATGGGCAACCCGTTGGCCTGTGCCATCGCGTCGGCGAACCTCGACCTGCTGGCCTCGCACGACACCGAGGCGGAGGTGACCCGCATCGAACGCGGGCTGACCGCGGGGCTGGAACGGGCGGCATCCCTGAAGTCGGTGCGCGAGGTGCGGGTGCTGGGAGCCGTTGGCGTCGTGCAGCTGCGCGAACCGGTGCGGGTGGCCGAGGTGACCGCGGCGGCCATCGAGCGGGGCGTGTGGGTGCGCCCGTTCCGCGACCTCGTCTACACGATGCCGCCCTACGTGACGTCCGACGACGACCTGTCGCTGCTGACGTCGGGGCTGGTGGGAGCGGTCGAGTCGGTGCACGGCTGAGCGTGGGCCGCGCGCTCGGTGAGCTCGATGGTCCAGACGTCGAGCCGGGCGAGGCCGGCGGACGTGATCTCGGGGTGCCGCGTCAGGAACCCCCGGCGGGCGGGCCGGACGACCAGCCCCCGCGCCGCGCACGCTCCTAGGCACGCGTCGCACTGCTCAAGGGACATCCCCCCGAGCTCGGCCAACCGGACGCGATGCATCCACTGGACGCGTGCCAGCACCGACAGCACGGCATAGGCCTGCGCGCCGGCCGCCCACGGCGTCGCGCCGCCGACCCGGCGGAGGGACCACGCCCACCGCACGACGGGTGCGAGGAAGTAGCTGAGCGCCAGCACCATCAACGTCCCCAGCTGGGACCAGTTGCCCGTCGAGGACGGCAAGAGAGGGGACACGATCGCGAGGACGACGACAGCTGCCCCCACCGCGGCGAACCCGGCGACGCGCCGGCGAGTGGGCCAGCGGCGCGGCTCTGCGCCGGCCAGCCGAGTCGTCGGGCCCTCGAAGGCCAGCAGCAGCGTGCCCGCTCCCAGCACGATCCACACCCACTGGCCGACCAGCACGCTTCCGGCCAACACCCCCGTCAGGAAGGCGCCCATTCCCGCCGCCTCGACCATCCGCTGCACGACGAGCCGTCGAGCGATCAGCCGACCGGCGCCCCGGCAGCGACCCGCTCGAGCTCGGCCCGCATCCGCCTCAGGCGCTCGTGCCCGGGCGGCGTGACGCGGACGCGCTGGTCCCCCAGCACCCAGTGGCGGCGACGCCCACCGGTCACCGCCTGCTCGGCGCCCAACCGCTCAAGCCAGCGGTCGCCGTTGACCGGGGTCAGGCCGGCGAGGGCGATGAGCCGCTCGGGGGCCACCTCACCGGCGCGGTCGAGCACCGACAGCAGGGCGAAGGCCTGGACACCGGGCGGCCACCCCTCGATGCCCGTCGCCCGGCGGATGGCGCGCCGCCAGCGCGCGACCGGCACCAGGGCGAAGGCCACGACGAGGAGTGCGGGCACGACTGCCACCCCACGGGAGCTCGGCTGTGCCAGAACCCACCAGAGGACCATCGCGACGACCGCGCCCCAGGCCAGGACGTCGAGCCAGCGTTCGCGGCCCGAGAGCGACATCCCCACCCTCCGGCTGCACACCCCGCTCACCACCAGGAAGAGGACAGCGGCGAGGCCGACGACCCACCAGGCCGTGGTGGGAGAGCCCCTGTCGGTATCGAGATGGGCCGCCGCACCCAGCAGCGTGAGGTAGAACCCCGCGGTGGCGAGCCGGTCGACGACCTGCCACACCGTCGCCCGACCATCAAGCAGGACCAGCCGGGCAGCGGTGTCGAGGGCCACCCGTGCGCCACGCGGATCGGCGACCGACAACAAGGGGTCGGGTGCGAGCTCGGCCGCACGCGGCTGCACCACCGGTGCGACCGGCGACTCGACGATCGGGCCCATGACCGGGTAGCTTCCCCGGCCGTCGGTCGCGTCCATGTCCGCAGTATGGCCGCGCGCGCTCCCGTTGTCCCGGGTCTCGTCAACGACGCCTGAGTGAGATGGCCACCAGCACCGGGCCGGACCGGTGGCTCGACGGGGCGCTCGACCCGCACCCCGCCGTGCCGTCGTCGGCGCCGGAGGCGCACGACCCACACCCGCTGCTGGGGCATCCGACGGCGAGCTCCTTGGCCTCGAGCCGGCCCATCCGCACCAGGTGGTCGACGCAGGCCCGCACCGTGTCGAGCGGCAGGGCGCACCTGCGCGCGACCTCGTCGAGCGAGTGGGCTCCGGCGTCGAACGCCGCGAGCACCGCGGTCAACGGTCTCGCGGCCCCGGGACTGGCACCGGCACCGGTCGTGGCGGTGGTCGTGGCGCTCACCAGAACACCCGGCCGACCTGGAACACGAGCACGGCGAGTGTCCACGCGACGATGAGCTGCAGCCCCACCCCGAACGCCGTCCACCGCATGCCGAGCTCACGCCGCTGCGCGGACAGCGTTGCGACACAGGGGGTGTAGGCCAGAAGGAAGACCATGAACGCCGCCACCGCTGCGCCCGTGTGGCCGCCACTGGCGACCTCGAACGTCTGGTGCAGCTGCACCCCGAGGGCGCCGGGGTCGTGCGACGAGGCCGGCTCGGCGAGCGCATAGGTCTGCGCCCACGACGAGATCACCGCCTCCTTGGCCACGAAGCCGACGAGCAGGGCCGACACCGCCTCCCACTGGCCGAACCCGGCCGGTGCGAGCAACGGCGCGACGGCCCGCGACAGCTCGGCGTACAGGCTCCCCGACACCGGCACGTCACCGAACGACCCCGCCCCCACGGGGATCGACTGCAGCAGCCACACCACGACCACGGTGGCGACGATGATGCCGGATGCCGTGCGCAGGAACCCCTGCAGCCGAAGCCAGGTGACCGACAGGCTGAGCCGCAGCGTCGGCCGCTGGTAGGGCGGCAGGTCGATGACGAGCGGGTCGGCGCCGACCGCCCGCCACAGCGTGGCCCGCAGGCCGAGCCCGACGACCACGACGAGCAGGATCGAGACGACGTACATGGCGAACACGACCGTGCCCGCGTGGGCCGGGAAGAACGTCGTCGCGAGCAGCACGTAGACCGTGAGCCGGGCCGAGCACGACGTGAACGGCACGAGCAGCGCGGTGAGCACCCGGTGCCGCGCGTTGGGCAGGATGCGCGTGGCCGACACCGCAGGCACGTTGCAGCCGAAGCCGACGACGATCGGCAGGAACGCGCGCCCCGGCAGTCCGAGGCGGCTCATCATCCGGTCGGTCACGACGGCGGCCCGGGCCAGGTAGCCGGAGTCCTCGAGCACGGCCAGCAGCAGGAACATCAGCGCCATCAACGGCACGAACGTCAGCAGCATCCCGACCCCGGCGATCACCCCGTCGACCACCAGCCCGCGCACCGGAGTGTCACCAAGACCGACCGTGTCGACCAGCCAGCCACCCACCGACGACACCGGCCCCGACACGAAGGCCCCCAGGGCGTCCTGCAGCGGCGCCGCCAGGCTGGTCGTCGCCTGGAAGACCAGCCACATGACGCCGAGGAACAGCAGCGGGCCGACGACCGGGGCCGTCGCGAAGCGGTCGATGCGGTCCGACCAGGTGCGTCGGGTCATCGCCCGGCTGCTCACGGATGCCGTGACCGAGGCGTCGATCCAGCCGAACCGTTCGTCGGCGGCGGCGAGCTCGTCAGGGTCTGCGTCGGCGCAGGCCACGTCGTCGCCACGGCTTCGTGGTCGGGCGACACCGACGTCGAGCGCGGCCCCCACAGCCGCCACGAGCCCGTCGACACCGGAACGTCGGCGCGGGTCGAGCGCGACGACGGGGCAGCCGATCGCCCGGGCGAGCGCGTCGGCATCCACCGCGATGCCGCGCCGCTCGGCGACGTCGCCCATGGTGAGGGCCACGACCACCGGTAGCGCCGTCTCGCGCACCTGGGCGACGAGGTAGAGGCTGCGCGCCAGGTGGGCCGCGCTCGCGACGACGACCACGACGTCGGGCCGATCGTCACCCTCTGCGAGCACGACGTCACGGGTCAGCGCCTCGTCGGGACTGAGCGGGTCGAGCGAGTAGGAGCCCGGTAGGTCGACGACGTCGGCGACCCGGCCCTCGACGACGCAGCCGCCACGACCGACCTCCACCGTCGTGCCCGGCCAGTTGCCCACAGTGCGACGGGCGCCGGTGAGGGCGTTGAACAGGGTCGACTTGCCGACGTTCGGCGCACCGGCCAGCACCACGACCGGCGCACCGGCGGGGGCGGCGAGCGCCGGGCCGTCCTCGTGGCACGAGGGAGCCGACGACGTCCTCGGGACGGGCGGCACCGTGCTCACGCGGGAGTCGCCTCGGTGGCGCGTGCCGGCACGGTCTGCACCGACTCGAGCACCTCACGCCCCAGCGCGATGCGCGAGCCGGCGACGTCGACGATCCGCCCGCCGCCCGAGGTGCGCTGCACGCACCGGACGTGGCTGCCGACTCGTAGCCCCAGCTCGGCCAGACGTCGGGTGAGGGCGGTCGGCCCGACCGCGCCGACAACCCGCAGCTCGGTGCCGATCGGAGCCCGTGCGAGGGACGTCGCCACCCTTCGACGCTAACACCGAGTTAGGCGAACCTAAGCACGGGAGAGGGTGATTGAAACCAACCTCACACTGCCTCGGGCGCTGCGGCCTACTCGGCCTTGGCCTGGCCCCAGCCGTGCCAGTGGTCGACCCGCAGCCAGCAGCTGACCCGAGGCCGCTCGCGGTTCGGGTAGGGCTGCCCGCCGTAGTGCATCGAGAGCCGGTCGATGTCGGCCAGACCCTTCTCCGGGTCGTCCTCCCACCGCACGACGGGGCCGCGGACGCTGACGTGGGTGTACCACTCGTCCTCCTTCAGCGCGGTGAGCGCGACCTCCGGGCGCTCGCGCATCCAGTCGAGGCGGGCGCGACCGGCATCCATGTTGAGCAGCACGGTGCCGTCGTCCTCGACGAGGTACCAGGTGGCGACCGACATCGGGGCGCCACTGGGCATCAGCACGGCGACGACCGCGGGGTTGGGCTGCGCGAACAGCTCGGCGACCTCGGCGGGCAGTGGGGCCTTGGGCATGTGTCCTCCTGGGACGGTTGGGTCAGATCTCGCCCGGGCTCGGGGAGACGGAGGTGATCAGGTCGTGGGAGCCGTCGGCGTGGGCGGCCTCGGCGTACCAGCGCAGCCCTCCACCGGGCAGGGCGACCGCGGTGGCGTAGCGCAGCGCGCCGTCGCCGTGCGGTGCGGATGCCGCGGGGCCGCCGTCGTCGGCGGCGAGCGTCGCGCTGCCGTTGCGCGAGCGAGCGACACCGGTTCGCTCGAACCAGTTCTCCTGCAATGATTTCCGCCCGTCGTAGAGCACGACGAGGGGGTCGCGCGAGAGCACAGCGGTCACCCGGGCGCCGCGGGCGTCCCAGCTGCCGGGGGTGCCGCGCAGCACCTCGCCGCAGTCGGTCCAGGCCAGGCCGTCGTCGCTGCGCAGGAGGCGGGTCGTCATCCGGTCCTCCTCGTCGGGCTCGTCGAGCGGGTGGCAGCACAGCCACATCCGCCACCCGTCGTCGGTGGCCCTCGGGCAGCACCTGCGGGGTGTCGGCGTCGAGGGCCGGTGCGCCACGGTCTCGAACACCACGCCGTCGGCGGACCGCGCGACCACCACCCCGACACCACGGCCGTCGTCGACCGGGCGGCGCAGCCGGTAGGCGAGCCAGACGGTGCCGTCGCTCGTCGAGCGGCGTTCTCGGGGCGCCGGCCCAGTGGCCGGGGCCACGCCCGGGTGCCGGCACGACCACCTCACCGTCGGCGGTCGGCAGGCAGGTCGCGATCACCCGGTCGAGGGTATCGACCGGTGGCCACGGCCGGCGGCCCGGCGAACCGTGTCCACGGCATCCTCGGGACTGAGCCCGAGAGCGCGTGCCCGGTCGAGGTAGGCGGCGGCCGCCTCCTCCAGGGCCCGCTGCGGGGTGGGTGGCGATGGCGCGGTCGTCGCGACCCGGGTGCCGCCGCCGCGGCGCGAGCGCACGTAGCCGGCCTGCTCGAGCTCCCGGTAGGTGCGGGCGACGGTGCCGACGGCGAGCCCGAGGTCGGCCGCGAGCTGGCGCACGGGCGGCATCCGGTCGCCCGGGCTGAGCACACCCGAACCGATCAGGTCGGCGAGCTGGCGGCGCAGCTGCTCGTAGGGCGGGGTCGGGTCGAGGACGTCGACCGTGACCGTGGACAGGGTCATCGCACCGGCGCTCCGACGGGCGCGACGTCACCGGGCGGGGCGAGGGGCAGGTCGTTGACGCGGATGGTGGGCGGCAGCACGAGCTCAGCGAGCAGGCCGAACGCGGCCCCGACGGCCAGCGGGGCGATGACGGCCGCCGTCCAGGCGACGAGCCGCTGCCCGAGCCCCCCGTCGCAGGGGGTCTGCAGGAGCGCGGAGGAGATCAGCAGCGCAACCGGCCCGAGCGTGCCGAGCACGGTGGCGGTGGCCGCCGCGAGCACGTTGCAGGCCGACCAGCGGCGCAGCAGGGTGTCGAGGCCGCGGGTGTCGAGCTCAGGGCGTGGCCGGGTGACGATGGCCCGCAGCGCCACGACGACCAGCACCGCGAGCACGGCGAGGGCGACGGCCAGCGGTGCCGCGTAGAAGGAGCCGGGCCACGGGCCGTGGCTGCCGCTGATGACGATGCGGCCGAGGTCGGGGTCGTCGACGGTGCAGGTCCGGGCGAACGAGCGGCCCTCCCGGCCGAGGTCGTCGGCCGACCCCCACGCGGCCCCCGCGGCCAGCGCCCCGACCAGGAGTGCGGTCGACACGGCGAACAGGACGGCCCGGCCGCGCGGCAGGATCGCCGACAGGGTCCGCGTCTCGACGACGGCCGAGCGGCGGATGCCGACCGCGGGCCGAGCGGTCAGCTCACCGGCGATGGTGCCGAGCAGGATGCCGGTGCCCACGGCCATCGGCGCGAACGCCGTGACCCGACCGAGGGCGTCGACCCGCTGGCCGAGCACCAGGAGAAGCACCCCCGCCACCGCACCGAGCAGGACGCCGACCACTCGCCAGCGCCGGGTGTGCCGGGCGATCTCGACGACTCCGGGGTGCTCGTCGACCCCCACCGTGACCACGACCCGGCGCGCCAGGGCCACGAGCAGGCCGACCACCATCATCGGCAGAGCCAGCAGGACGACCGCCATGACCACTCCAGTTGTGTCGACTCGTTGGTACAAATATGAGCATCTCGCGGGCCCTGACTTGTGTCAAGTGATTGCCACAAGTCAGCCCGTCACCCGCCCAGCGCTGTCAGGGGCGCAGGATGCCGCGCGTGGGCAGCGCGGAGTCAGCCCCTGGCGAGCCGCTCGAGACGCACACGCTCCTGAGCGAGCCGCTCGCGGCCGGCATCCGTGGCCATGAGGTGCACCTCGGGCAGCCGGGCGATGCCGAGCACGTTGCCACCACCGGTGAGCCAACCCTGCCGAGCCAGCACGGTGACCCACTGCGCGCCCACGGTGGGCGACATTCCCACCCGCTCGCAGAGCCAGCTCGAGGCCACCGACTCCACGCTCGCCGCTCCGGACAGCAGCGCGTAGGCCTCCGAGCCCGGTGGCCATGCCGCCGGTGGAGTCGGCGCCGGCGCGGGCCGGCGCCACAGGCCGCGGTACCACTGCCACCGGGCCGGTCCCATTCGCGGCACGACCCCCGGCCCGGGCACCGCTCGCCACAGGACGCCCTGGACGGTGACGCTGAGATTGCCGACCAGAATCATGAGCGTGAGCAGGAACCACCACGTCGGAAGCTCATCGTCTCGGAAGAACTGCACCGAACCGGCCACGGCGAGCGCGGAGATCCCCAGGGCGAATCCGACGAACGCCTCCCGAACCCAGAGGCGGCGCATTCCCACCGGGTCGAGCACCGAGGTCTCCGACTGGGCACGCAGGGTGAGCCGCGCGGCATCCGGGCTGGTGACCGGGGTCAACGCGCCGTTGCGGGGCCGCCCTGGGGCGGCGCACACCATCATCGGCATCGGCGGGTAGCCACCGACCGGCGCGACGGGCGCAGGCTGCTGCTCGGGCATGGCGCAAGTGTGCTGGTCGGCGCGCCCACAGCACAGCCGCTTGGCAGAACCGTGGGGCCGGATCCGAGCCGTCGTGGCAGGATCGATGCCGTGACGAGCCCCCTCGACTGGATCCGGGACGCCGCTGCCACCCGTGAGGGCGCAGGGCTCACCCGCCGGCTCAGCACCACCAAGAGCGGCGACGGGCTCGACCTCGCCGGCAACGACTACCTCGGCCTGCGCACCCACCCCGCCGTCATCGCCGGCGCGGTCGCGGCCGCCGAGACCTACGGCGGCGGGGCCGGCGCGTCACGCCTGGTCACCGGCACCCTCGACGTGCACGACGAGCTCGAGGCCGCCCTCGCCGCGCTCACCGGCGCCCCCGCGGCGCTCGCCCTGTCCAGCGGGTATGCCGCCAACCTCGCCGTGCTCACCACGCTCGCCGACGCGGGCACCCTGGTCGTCAGCGACGAGCACGCCCACGCGAGCCTCATCGACGGCTGCCGCCTGTCGCGGGCCGCCGTCACGGTGGCGCGACACAACGACCTCGAACACGTCGCCGAGCTGCTCTCGCGCCGCGACACCCCCCGGGCCGTGGTCGTGGTGGAGTCGATCTACTCGGTGCTCGGCGACGCCGCGCCGATCGAGGACCTCGTCGCGCTGACTGCGGAGGTCGGCGCCATCCTCGTGGTCGACGAGGCGCACGCGCTGGGGGTCGTCGGCCCGCGCGGTGGTGGCCTCGTCGCCGCCGCCGGCCATGCCCAGACCGAGCACGTCGTCGTGACGGCCACCCTCTCGAAGTCCCTTGCGGCACAGGGTGGTGCGGTGCTCGCGGCCCCCCTCGTGCGCGAGCACCTGGTCAACACGGCCCGCCCCTTCATCTACGACACGGGTCTCGCCCCCGCCTCGGCCGGCGCCGCCCTGGCCGCGCTGGGCGTGCTGCGCGAGCACCCCGAGCTCACCGACCGGGTGCACGCCAACGCCGCCCGGCTGGCCGCGGCCTGCGGCGTCGAGGTGCCCGCCGGTGCGGTGATGTCGGTGCCGATGGCGGGGCCGCACGAAACGGTCGAGGCGGTCGAGCGGGCGCGGGCGCGCGGCATCCGGATCGGTTGTTTCCGGCCTCCGTCGACACCCGACGGCTCGTCGCGGCTGCGGCTCACCGCGCACGCCGACCACACCGAGCACGACCTCGACCTGGCCTGCGAGGTGCTCCGCGAGCTCACCGGTCACCGTGGCTGACCCGAGGTCCCTCACCTCGGTCGTGCTGGTCACCGGCACCGGCACCGAGATCGGCAAGACCGTCGTCACGGCCGCCCTGGCCGCCGTGGTGCGTGCGCGCGGCAGCGACGTGGCGGTCGTCAAGCCCGCCCAGACCGGCCTGGCGCCCGGCGAGCCGGGTGACGTCGACGAGGTGCGCCGGCTGGTCGGCGACGACGTGGTGACCCACGAGCTGGTGCGGCTGCGCGACCCGCTCTCGCCGGAGGCCGCGGCCCGCCACGAGGGGGTTCGCCTGCCGCCGGTGGCCGTGCACGCCAAGCGGATCGGCGAGATCGCTGCGAAGTCGGAGGTCGTCTTCGTCGAGGGAGCCGGAGGGCTGCTCGTGCGGCTCGACGAGCGCGGAGGCACGCTGGCCGACCTGGGAGCCGGGATGCGTTACAAGGGTATCGGCTGTGGCGTGGTGCTCGTCGTGAGTGCGGGCCTGGGCACGCTCAACACAGCGGCCCTCACCGCCGAGGCCCTGGCGGCCCGCTCGCTTCCCCTGCTCGGCGTGGTCATCGGCTCGTGGCCCGACGACCCGGGCCTGGCCGAGGAGAGCAACCTCGTCGACCTGCCTCGGGTGACCGGGGCCCCGCTCTGGGGCCGCATCCCGGCCGGTGCCGGCGCCCTGTCGCGGGAGGCCTTCCTCGAGGGCGTCCACACCTGGTTCGACCTCGACGACGACTGACCTGACGCAGGTCGGGTTGGCAGGATAGGGGGATGAGCCAGAGTTCTGAGCCGTACCGGGTGTGTGTCGTGTGCTGGGGCAACATCTGCCGGTCGCCGATGGGCGAGTTCCTGCTGCGCGAGGCGTTCGAGGATGCCGGGCTCGGCGACCGCGTCGCCGTCGACTCCGCGGGCACCAGCAGTGAGGAGCTCGGCAACGGCATGCATCGGCGCACCGCCGCCGTGCTGCGCCGCAACGGCCACGAGGACAACGGCTGGGGCGAGCACGTGGCCCGCCGCTTCGAGCTGGGCTGGTTCGACCGCTACGACCTGGTGCTGCCGGTCGACCACGTGCACGTCGAGCGGCTCGAGCGCATCGCCCGCACCGACGCCGACCGCGCCAAGCTGCGCCTGTTCCGCTCCTTCGACCCCGATGCCGTCGCGCACGGGGACCTGGGGATGGACGACCCCTGGTACGGCACCGACCCCGCCTACGACCAGACCTACGCGGAGATCGTCGCGGCCGTGCCCGGCATCGTCGACTTCGTGCGGGGCGAGCTGGAGGAGCGCGAGCGGCACTGACCGCTGTGGGGCGGGGCCGTCAACCGATTGGGCGCGCGAGCTGCATCACCCCGCGCCGGGTGGGTGTCGCCGAGTGCTGCACAGGGCGCGACTGACCGCGCGCGCTGCATCACCCCAGGTGCGGTCGGCGTCGCCGAGTGCTGCACAGGGCGCGACTGACCGCGCGCGCTGCATCACCCCAGGTGCGGTCGGCGTCGCCGAGTGCTGCACAGGGCGCGACTGACCGCGCGCGCTGCATCACCCCGGGGTGCTGGGCACGCGGCATCCGCCCCCGCGCGGCTCTGGGAGGATGGGGGCATGGCCAGCACCGCCCCCGCGACCAGCCTCGCGGCATCCACCTCACTCGCCGACGCCGAGCCGCACATCGCGCTCGGCGCGCTCGACGGGCGCTACCGCGGCGTCGTGGCCCCCCTCATCGACCACCTCTCCGAGCCGGCGCTCAACCGCGCCCGGGTGCACGTCGAGGTCGAGTGGCTGATCCACCTCACCGAGCACGAGGTCGTGCCGGGGGTGAGGCGGCTGACGACCGACGAGCAGGATGCACTGCGCGACGTGGTGCGCGGCTTCGGCGCCGCCGAGATCGACGAGATGGCCGCCACCGAGCGGATCACCCAGCACGACGTGAAGGCGGTCGAGTACTTCCTCAAGAAGCGGCTCACCGAGATCGCACCGGCGCCGGAGGACTCGGGCCTCGCCGAGCTGATCCACTTCGCGTGCACCAGCGAGGACGTCAACAACCTGTCCTACGCCGTCATGGTCAAGGGAGCGGTGCACGAGGTGTGGCTGCCCCGGGCGACCGCCCTGGTCGAGAAGCTCGCCACCATGGCCTCCGACCTGCGCGAGGTGCCGCTGCTCGCCCACACCCACGGCCAGCCCGCCACGCCCACCACGATGGGCAAGGAGCTCGCCGTGCTCGCCTGGCGCCTGCAGCGCCAGCTCGCCCGCATCGAGGACGCCGAGTTCCTCGGCAAGCTCAACGGCGCCACCGGCACCTACGGCGCGCACGTCGCCGCCGTGCCGGATGCCGACTGGCAGGGCATCAGCCGCGCCTTCGTCGAGCACCTCGGCCTGGCCTGGAACCCGCTGACCACCCAGATCGAGAGCCACGACTGGCAGAGCGAGCTCTACGCCGACGTCGCGCGGTTCAACCGGGTGCTGCACAACATGTGCACCGACGTGTGGACCTACATCTCGCTGGGCTACTTCGCCCAGGTGCGCGGCCAGGGCACGGTCGGGTCCTCGACGATGCCGCACAAGGTCAACCCGATCCGCTTCGAGAACGCCGAGGCCAACCTCGAGGTGAGCAACGCCCTGCTCGACGTGCTCGCCGCCACCCTCGTGCAGAGCCGCCTCCAGCGCGACCTCACCGACTCCTCGATGCAGCGCAACATCGGCTCGGCCTTCGGGCACAGCCTGCTCGCCATCGACAACGCCACCCGGGGCCTGGACGGCCTCGACGCCGTGCCCACCGCCATGGCCGCCGACCTCGACGCCAACTGGGAGGTGCTCGGCGAGCCCATCCAGTCGGCGATGCGCGCCCTCGGCGCCCGCGGCGTGCCCGGCATGGACCAGCCCTACGAGCGGCTCAAGGAGCTCACCCGCGGCCGCCGCATCGGGCAGGCCGAGCTCGTCGAGTTCGTGCACGGCCTGGGCCTGCCGGCCGACGTCGAGGCCAGGCTGGCCGCGATGACCCCACAGACCTACGTCGGCCTCGCCCCCGAGCTCGTCGACCACCTGAAGTGACCGTCGCGATCACACCGGCCGACCTCGACGACCCGCACAGCACCTGCCTCACCATGGAGCTGTGATGGGTGTGGCCCCCGCGCTCCTGGCCGGGTGCCTGGCACTGGTGGTGCTGTCGGTCTGGCTGCCCGTGACCGGCGCCCGCCGCTGGGCACCGGCCCGGTGGCGGCCGTTCACGGCATCCGTCGGGGCGGCCCTCGGGCTGGCGCTCACCGCCTGGCTGGCCGTGCTGTCGTTCACCGCACTCGCCACCGGGTGACGCCCGGCGCTCGGGGCACCGGAACGCTCATCCGAACGGGGTGATGCGACCCGCACCGCACAGGAGCAGAGTCGCGCGGCAGGTGCGAGCGTGGGCTCTCGCCACGAGCACGCGAGGGCACAGATGGCCACAGCAACGCGCCGGTTCCCGGTCCTGGAGGGCATCCTGCCCATCGACCGCGCCCGCATCCCGAGGGACATCGCCGCCGGCATCACCCTCGCCGCCCTCGGCATCCCGGAGGTCATGGGCTACACGACCATCGCCGGGATGCCGGTCATCACCGGCCTGTACACGATCCTCATCCCCATCGCGGTCTTCGCCCTGCTCGGCTCCTCCCGCCACCTCGTCGTGGGCGCCGACTCGGCGACGGCCGCCATCATGGCCGCCGGGCTCACCGGGATGGCGGCGGTCGCCTCCCCGCAGTACGTGACCCTGGCCGGGATGACGGCCATCATCACCGGTGGCTACCTGATCCTCGCGCGGGTGCTCAAGCTGGGCTTCATCGCCGACTTCCTGTCGCGCAGCGTGCTCATCGGCTTCCTGACCGGTGTCGGGATCCAGGTCGCCATGGGGCAGGTGGGCGGGATGTTCGGCATCCCCTCGCAGTCGGGCGGCACGGTGGAGAAGTTCGTGAAGACCCTGGGCAACCTCGGCGAGTCCAACGCCGCCACCGTGTGGGTCTCCGTCGCCGTCATCGTCGTGATCGTCGGGTCCAAGGCGATATCGCCGAAGATCCCGGGCGCGCTCATCGCGGTGATCGGCTCCATCGTCGCGAGCTGGTACCTCGACCTGGCGGCCGACGGCGTCAAGACCCTCGGCGTGGTGCCCGGTGGCCTCCCGAGCCTCGGCTTCCCGTCGGTGACCTGGTCGGAGTTCGCGTCCCTGGCGGGCACCGCCGGCGCCATCTTCATCGTCGTGCTCGCGCAGAGCGCCGCCACCTCTCGCGCCTACGCCGCCAAGTACGAGGAGCCCTTCGACGAGAACGTCGACCTCGTGGGGCTCGGCCTGGCCAACGCCTCGGCCGGCCTCTCGGGCACCTTCGTCGTCAACGGCAGCCCCACCAAGACCCAGATGGTCGACGGAGCCGGTGGCCGCAGCCAGCTCGCCAGCCTGACCACGGCCGGCATCGTGCTCATCGTCCTGCTCTTCCTCACCAAGCCCCTGCAGTACATGCCCAGCGCCGTGCTCGCCTCGGTGGTGTTCCTCATCGGCCTCGAGCTGGTCGACATCAAGGGCCTGCGCGCCATTCTCACGGTGCGGCCCAGCGAGTTCGTCATCGCCGTCATCACCGGCCTGCTCGTCGTCGTGGTCGGCGTGGAGCAGGCGATCATCGTGGCGATCGTCGTGTCGGTCATCGACCACCTGAGCCGCAGCTACGCGCCCAAGGACACCGTCACCATCGCCGGCGACGGCGGCCACCTCCGGTCCAGGCCGGTCGCCGACGGCGGCCAGCTGGTGCCTGGCCTGGTCGTCTACCGGTTCTCCTCCGGCCTCTACTACGCGAACGCCAACCGGTTCAACGAGGAGATCCTCGGCCTGGTCGACGGGGCCGACCCGGCCTCCCCGGTGCGCTGCGTGGTGCTGGAGGCCTCGGCCGTCGTCGACGTCGACTACAGCGGCGGCCTGACGTTGAAGCAGGTCGTCAACGAGCTGAAGGCCCGCGGAGCCCGGCTGGTCATCACCCAGGAGTCGGACAGCCTGCGCGACGAGCTCGACCGGTTCGGCATCACCGAGGTCCTCGGACCCGACGGCTACGCCGGGTCGGTCGGTGAGGCGGTGCAGGCGCACGAGGCGACCGGCCCGGCATCCGCCCCGTCGGCGCCGGAGCCCACCCCGGCGTGACCCGCTAGACCTTCCGGGGCACCTTTCCGGTGAGCTTGAGCAGGGCGCACATCACCTTGTGGCCACCGTCGGCCGTCGGTCCGAACATCAGCGGGCAGCCGCCGTCGATGACGACCATGCCGAGCTCGCGGCCCAGCGTGGTCGCGGCCGGGGAGACGCTGCCGGCGCCCATCGACCGGTGCATCCAGACCTTGGTCATGCCCAGGTTGGCGGCCTCGCGCACGGTGGCCTCGGCGTGCTCGGGACGGGTCGCGATGACCACGGCCTCGACCCCACCGGGGATGGAGGTCAGGTCGGGGTAGGCCCGGTCGCCCTCGACCAGCTCGGTGTTGGGGTTGACCGCGAAGACCTGGTAGCCGCGCTCCTTGAGCCGCGTGTAGACGATGTTGCCCCCGTGCTCCTTGGGTTCGCGCGACACCCCGGTCACCGCGATCCGCCGACAGGACAGGAAGTCCGTCGCGGCCTCCTTGATGGTGCTCATGGCCAGTTCCTTCCGGCGAGCGGGGGTCGCCCACTGTCGTGGCACCGGCTCGCACGCCCCTCCATCCTCCTCCCACCGGTCGGCAGCGTCTGGTCGCCGCAGCGTGAGACCGGCCACCCCTGGGTGTACCGATACCCCCTAGGGGTACGGGTATCGGGTACCCTTCAGGGGTGAGTGAGAGCGACCAGACCACCGTCGTGCCGGGCTACTCCGACCACAAGACCGACCACCTCAAGCGGCTGCGCCGCATCGAGGGGCAGGTGCGCGGCATCGCGCGGATGGTGGAGTCCGACACCTACTGCATCGACGTCCTCACCCAGGTCAGCGCGGCGACGCGCGCCCTGCAGGCCGTGAGCCTCATCCTCCTCGAGGAGCACATCGAGCACTGCGTCGTCGCCGCCGCCCGCGAGTCCGACGAGGCCGCCGCCGCGAAGGTCGCCGAGGCCACCGCTGCGATCGCCCGCCTGGTCAGGAGCTGAGGTGACGCAGACCACCGACCGCACCGCTCCCGAAGCGGTGCACGAGGTCGACCTCGCCATCACCGGCATGACCTGCGCGTCGTGCTCGGCCCGCATCGAGAAGAAGCTCGGCAAGCTCGACGGCGTGGATGCCGTGGTGAACCTCGCCACGGAGAAGGCCACCGTCCGCTTCGCCGGCCCCGTGACGGTCGAGCAGCTGCTGAGCACGGTCCGCGCCACCGGCTACGGTGCCGAGGTCATCGGCGGCGCGGCAGAGTCTGCGTCCGACGACGAGCCGGCCGACTCCGGCCCGCCCGCGGAGAGCACCCCCCGGTTCTCCCTCGTCGACGTGATCAGCGCCGCCGTACTCACCGTGCCCGTCGTCGTGCTCGGCATGGTGCCCGGCATCGAGGTCAACAACAGCGGCTGGGTGCAGCTGATCCTGGCCACCCCGGTCGTGCTGTGGTGCGGATGGCCGTTCCACAAGGCGGCGTTCATCAACGCCCGCCACGGCGCCTCGACGATGGACACCCTGGTCTCGCTCGGCGTGCTCGTCGCCTACCTGTCCTCCGCCTACGTGGTGCTGACCGGCGGCGGAGGGGGCGGCGGCGGCGGCGGGATGATGGGCGGCGGCGGGGGCGGCGGCGCCCACCGCGAACCTCTGGTTCGAGAGCGCCACGGTCGTGACCACCTTCCTGCTCTTCGGGCGGTGGATGGAGGCACGGGCGACCGACCGCACGCGCGACGCCCTGCGCGGGCTGCTCAGCCTGGGCGCCAAGGACGTCGCCGTCGAGCGGGTCGACCCGGCCACCGGCTCGACCACCGAGGTGCGCATCCCCATCGACCAGCTGCTCGTGGGCGAGCGGTTCCTCGTGCGACCCGGCGAGAAGGTCGCCACCGACGGCCGGGTGGTCGAGGGCAGCAGCGCCGTCGATGCCTCGCTCATCACCGGCGAGTCGCTTCCCGTCGAGGTCACGACCGGCGCCGAGCTCACCGGCGGCAGCATCAACACCACCGGGCGCCTCGTCGTCGAGGCCACCCGGGTGGGCGCCGACACCACACTGGCCGGCATCGCCCGGCTCGTGGAGCGGGCCCAGACCACCAAGGCGCCCGTGCAGCGCCTCGCCGACCGGGTCTCCTCGGTGTTCGTGCCCGTCGTGCTGGTGCTCGCCGCGCTGACCTTCGGCGCCTGGTGGTTGGCGACCGGCGACCCGTCCCGTGCGCTCGAGGTCGCCATCTCCGTGCTGGTCATCGCCTGCCCCTGCGCCCTCGGCCTGGCCACCCCCACGGCCCTGCTGGTCGGCACCGGCCGGGGCGCCCGGCTCGGCATCCTGATCAAGGGCGCCGACGTGCTCGAGGGCACCCGGCGGATCGACGCCGTCGTCCTCGACAAGACCGGCACGGTCACCACCGGCGAGATGACCCTCGTCGACGTCGCGACCACCGGCGGCCTGGCCAAGGACCAGGCCCTGCGCACCGCCGCCGCCGTGGAGGCCGGCAGCGAGCACCCCGTCGCCCGGGCCGTCGTCACCGCTGCCGCGAGCCGGGCCATCGAGGTGCCGCGGGCCACCGACTTCCTGGCGCTGCCGGGTTCCGGAGTGCGGGCCCGGGTCGACGACGCGGAGATCACCGTCGGTCGCGCCGACCTGTTCGACGAGGTACCCCCCGAGCTGGCTCGGCCCACCGTCGACGGCACCACGGTCTGGGTCGGCTGGGGCGGGCGCGCCCATGCCTCGCTCACCGTCGCCGACACCGTGCGCGAGAGCTCGGCGCAGGCGATCAGCGACCTCACCAAGGCGGGGCTCCCGGCCTACCTCCTCACCGGCGACCACGACACCGCTGCCCTCGCCGTCGCGCGCGAGGTCGGCATCCCCGTCGGCCGGGTGCTCGCCGACGTGCGCCCCGAGGCCAAGCACGCGATGATCGCCGACCTGCAGGCCCGCGGCAAGGTCGTCGCGATGGTCGGCGACGGCGTCAACGACGCCGCGGCGCTCGCCCAAGCCGACCTCGGCATCGCCATGGGCAGCGGCGCCGACGTGGCCGCCGACTCCGCCGACATCGTGCTGCTGCGCTCCGAGCTGCCCGCCGTCGTCGACGCCATCGAGCTGTCGCGGGCCACCCTGCGCACCATCAAGCAGAACCTCGGCTGGGCGTTCGGCTACAACGTCGCGGCCATCCCGCTGGCGATGGCCGGCCTGCTCAACCCGATGATCGCCGGCGCGGCCATGGCGATGTCGAGCGTGCTCGTGGTGTCGAACAGCCTGCGGCTGCGCGCCTGGAAGCGGAAGGCCTGAGCCCTCCCGTCAGATGGTGACCTCGCCCTGGGGCGTGTCGAAGGTGACGGCCATCAGGCCGGGCGTGCCGTGCGGCGAGACGAACTCGAAGTCGATGACCGACGACGTGCTGTCGGCCGGCAGGCCGAGCCACTCACGGACCCGGTCGGGGTCGCCCGCGATCTGGATCGACTCGATGGTGACCTCGGTGTGCGCGTCGTCGGAGGGGTGCGGCACGCCGTCTTCCCACTCGATGAAGTAGGGCAGCTGCGGGTCGGCCTGGAAGCCCTTGACCCCGAGCTGCCTCCAGCGCAGCTCGACACCGTCGGGGCGGTGCCGGTTGCCGAAGACCGCCTCACGGCCCAGGCGGGTCTCGACCTGGGAGATGTCGTCGACCTGCACGACCCAGCCCAGCCAGCCGCCGCCGACCTCGGAGCGGGCCCGCACGGCCTGCCCGAACGGCGCCTTGTCGCTGGCGGGGTGGTCGAGCACCTCGACGACCTCGACGTACCGCTCGTGGGCGAGCGGCAGGATGATGTTGCGCGTCCCGAAGCGCGGGTGAACTCCCCCATCGACCGGCGTCACGCCGATCTGCTCCGCGAGGCGCTGCGCCGTGGCCTTGAGGCCGTCGCGCTCGGCGGCATAGACGACGTGGTCAACTCGCATGCACGTCATCGTCGCACACGCAAAGGGGTGCTCTTGACACGGCCCTGTCCGCCTGCGCTGCCGTGACGTCCACGTGACCTCAGCACGCCCCAGAGGTCACACCAGACTCACCCGGAGCGCTGGCGGACGGCCTCGTACACCACGACCGCAGCGGCGGTCGCGGCGTTCAGCGAGTTGACCCGGCCCACCATCGGGATGCGCACCCGGGCGTCGGCGGCATCCAGCACGACGTCGGTGAGGCCCTCCTTCTCGGTGCCCACGGCGATCGCCACCGCGCCCCGGTAGTCGACGGCCGTGTGCGCGGTGTCGGTGTCGGGGGTGGTCGCCACCAGCCGGATGCCGTTGCGCCGCAGCCAGCCCAGTACCTCCGCGGTGCCCGCGGCGGCCACCGGCACGGAGAAGACGGTGCCCTTGCTGGAGCGCACCACGTTGGGGTTGCCCCAGTCGGTGACCGGGTCGGCGGCCACGACGGCGGCGACGCCCGCGGCATCCGCCGTGCGCAGCACCGCGCCCAGGTTGCCGGGCTTCTCGAGCCCCTCGCAGACCAGCACCAGCGGGTCGGGTGGCAGCACCAGGTCGTCGAGGGCCGCCCCGGCCACCGGCACCACGGCGAGGAAGCCGTCGGGCCCCTCGCGGTACGCGACCTTCTCGAAAGCGGTGCGGCTGCAGCGGATGGTGCTCGCGCCCAGACCCCGCGCCCGCTCCACCAGCACCGACTGGCGCTGCGGGTCGAGCATCAGCTCGGGGCAGTGCAGCACGGTGTCGGGCACCACCCCGGCGTCCAGGGCCAGCGTGAGCTCCTCGTAGCCGTCGACGACCGTGCGACCCTCCTGCTCGCGCACCCGGCGCCGGCGCAGCGCGAGCACCGCCCGCAGGCGGGGGTTCGACGCGGACGTCACGTGCAGCTCGGCCATGGCGGCCCCAGCATCCCACGGGTAGGAGAACCGCTTCTCGCTGCCGCATTCGGGTAGAACAGGTCGGTGAGCAGGACGACGGCCGAGACGCCGACCCGCACCCATGGGCGCCGGCTCGGTCGGGCCTTCGCCTACGGGGTGCTCGTGGCCGTGGTGCTGTTCGGCGTCGGCTTCCTCGTGCGCAGCAAGTGGGGCCCGCTGCAGACCCTCGACGACCACGTCATCTCCGCGACCACCTCGTTCAGCCGGCCCCGCGACGAGCTGCGGTCCTTCTTGATCACCTGGCAGTGGCTCACCCAGCCGATCCGGCTCTACCTCGTGGGCACCCTCCTGTGCCTGTGGGTGTGGCTCGCCAAGGGCCTGCGCACGCGCGCCTGGTGGGCCTTCGGCACGATGATGGTCGCCTGGTTCATCGGCTTCGCCGCCAAGGACGTCTTCCAGCGGGCCCGCCCGGTGGTCGAGGACCCCGTGTCCAAGGCCCCCGGCTACTCGTTCCCGTCGGGCCATGCGCTGAACTCCGCCGCCTGGGCGACCATCGTCGTCATCCTGCTGTGGCCCCTGCTCAAGCCGCTCTGGGCCCGCGTCACCGCGGTGGTGCTCGCCGCCCTCATCGTGCTCGTCACGGCGCTCGACCGGGTACTGCTCGGCGTGCACTACCCCAGTGACGTCACGGTCGGCGTGCTCACCGGCGTCGGCCTGGCCCTCGCCTCCTACGCCGGCTACGTCGGCTGGAACCCCCCTGACCCCACCGAGGTCGACGACCCCGACATCGGCCCACCCACCCCCCAGGAGACCTGATGCCGTTCCTCACCCGCTGGGACGACGACCACAGCCGCCCGAAGGTCACCTCGGCGCTGCGCGACGTGGCCGTGCGAGCCGTGCTGCCGGCTGTCGCCGTCTTCGCCGTCATCGTCGGCTTCGGCTTCCTCCTCCTGGGGCCACTCGAGTCGCTCGCGAAGTCCGAGAACGGCATCAGCACGTCGTTGGAGGACGGTCGCACGCAGACCTGGAACACCATCACGCACTTCATGTCGATGATCGGCAACACCGAGTACGTCATCGCGGTCGCGGTCATCGTGTCCGCGCTCGTGTGGTGGCGCACCAAGGAGTGGTGGTTCGCCGTCGTGCCCCTCGTCGCCATCTCGGTGCAGGCGACGGTGTTCGTCATCGCCACCGCCGTCGTGGGTCGCGAGCGACCCCCGGTCGACCGGCTCGACCCCGCCCCGCCGACGTCGAGCTATCCCAGCGGCCACGTGGGCGCCTCGACCGCGCTCTATGTCTCGTTCGCCCTGATGGCGACCCGCATCGAGAACCTCGTGGTGCGCCGGGTCGTCATCGTCCTGTGCATCGCCGCGCCGCTGCTCGTGACGTACGCCCGCCTCTACCGCGGCGCCCACCACGTCTCCGACGTCGTCGTCGGCATGCTCAACGGCGCACTGTGCGCCCTGCTCGCGTGGAACTACCTACGGCGCGAGCCGGCATCCGACACCTCGAACCGGGCCCGTGCGGGCAGCGAGGAGACCGGCGTTCAGACCCGCGCGTAGCGCGCGCGGGCGAAGGAGTAGACGCCGTAGGCGGCGATGCCGACCGCCACGAGGGTCAGCAGGTACGGGCCGAACGGCTGGTCCTTGACCGTCTTGAGCGCGCCGTCGAGGCCCGCGGCCTGGTCAGGGTCGGCCTGCCAGGCCGCCGCGAGGAAGAAGAACCCGACGATGACCAGGGCGACGCCCTTGGCGATGTAGCCGATCCGTCCCGCGGTGACGGCCCAGTCGCCGGGGTGCTCGCGCAGGTCCTCGAGGAACTTCTTCGTCCAGCCCTTGTAGACGTGGTAGCCGGCGATGCCGAGCACCACGAGGCCGACGACGCCCACGAGCAGCCGGCCGCCGGGGCTGCCCATCAGGGTGGCGGTGAAGTCCTCGGTCTTCTTCTCGGCCGACGAGTTCGCGCCCTGGCCCACCTTGAAGGTGGTCCACGCGAAGAACAGGTAGGTCACGCCCTTGGCGACGGCCTTGAGCCGGTCGCTGGTCTCGCCACGGTTCAGGACCGCCTCGAACAGCTGCCACACGGCGAGCAGCAGGAACCCCACGACGCAGATCCAGAGCAGCACGATGCCGGTGCTCGAAGACGACAGGGTCTGCAGGGCACCGGAGGTGTCGGCCTGCTTGGACCCGCCACCGATGTTCCAGGCCACCTTCAGGGCGATCCAGGCGATGAGCAGGTGGATCAGCCCGAGGGTGGCGTAGCCGAGCCGCGCGCCCCACTCGACGACCGTGCTGTTGCCCGCCTCGCGGGCTGCGGTGGTGGCCTCGGTGGTGTCCATCCGGACACCTTCCCACCGGTGAGGATGGCGCGGCGGTTTGCGTGCGCGCCTCCTTGGCAGCGCTCAGAGAAGGGCGCGCAGCACCGGCACCAGGCCGTCGTCGTCGACGTCGCCCGCCACCTCGTCGGCGGCCGCCTTGACCTCGTCGGGCGCGTTGCCCATGGCCACCCCGCGGGCGGCCCACCGCAGCATCTCGAGGTCGTTGCGCTGGTCGCCGACGGCCACCGTGTGCATCGGCTCGACGCCGAGCCGGCGCCGGATGGCCTCGAGGGCGGCCCCCTTCGAGACGCCCTCGGGGTTGATGTCGAGCCAGGCGCTCCACCCGACGGCGTACTCGACGCCGTGCAGGCCGATGTCCTTGGTGCGCTCGACGAACTCCTCGCTGGTGCTCGACGGGTCGCGCAGGGTGAGCCGGGTGACCGGGGTGGCCATCAGCTCCTCGAACGGGACCACGCGCGGGTTGCCGTCGAGCTCGCCGTCGGGGAAGGGCGCGGTCACCTTGAACCCCACGCCGAGCTCCTCGACGGCCACGAGCGCCGACGGGAAGTGCTCGCGCAGCACCAGCAGCGCCGGGCCGGGGTCGAAGGTGACCGCCTCGAGGATCTCGTAGCCGAGGTCGAGGGCCGGGTCGAGCCGCAGGGTCACGGCGCCGTTGGCGCACACGGCATACCCGGTGGTGAGCCCGAGCCGGTCGAGCACGGGCAGGGTGCCGATGATGGCGCGCCCGGTGGCGATGGTGACGTGGTGCCCGGCGTCGGCGACGGCGCGCACGGTCTCGCGGACGGCGTCGGAGAGCTCGCCCTCGTGGTTGACCGTGGTGCCGTCGATGTCGAGGGCGACGAGGTGTGGAGTGGTCATCGCCGCCGACGCTACCGGGGCGTGCTGACGCGGTGGTGAAGGTGTCCGGGCGGGGGGTGGTTGCGGGTGCCCGTGTCGGTGCCCGCGCGTAGCGTGCGCCCATGACCGACACCCCCGCCCTCCAGCTCGACCCGACCGACCCGGTGCACGCCGACGTGCTGGCCCGGCTGGCCGCCGACCACATCGGCTGGCTCACCACGGTGCGGGCCGACGGGTCCCCGCACGCGGTGCCGGTGTGGTTCCTCTGGCACCACGACCGGCTGCTCGTGATGAGCGAGCCGCGCACCGCCAAGGTCGCCCACGTGCGGCGCGGCTCGCCCGCGCTGCTGCACCTGCACACCCGCGCCGACGGCAACGGCGTGGTCGTGCTGTCCGGCCCGGCGGTCATCAGCGAGCGCACGTCCACGCAGTGGCTGCCCGAGATCGGCGAGGCCTACACCGCCAAGTACGCCGAGGCGATGGTGGCCTACGGCATGGGGCTCGAGCCGATCGCCGAGAAGTTCCACGTCGTCATCGAGATCGTGCCCACCGACCTTCAGGCGTGGTGAGGCCTCACGGACGCGCCCGTCCCACCTTCCAGTAGCCGCAGGTGAAGACGCTGCGGCGGTCCGTGCCGTGCCGGCGCAGCACTCGCCGTGCGCCCGCGACCAGGCCCGCCTCGCCGCACACCCAGGCGTAGTCGACCGGTCCGCCGGCAGCGGCGAGGGCCACCTCCAGCGCCGGCACGAGCGTGCTGCCAGGCCGCCCGGCCCGACGGTGCACGGTGGCGTCCCCCAGGTCGTAGGCCGCCAGCACGGCGAGGTCGGCGACCTCGACGTGCACCTCGACCCCGTGGTCTCGCGCGTCGCCGGCGCCACCCCACGAGTCGAGGATGGCGGCCACCGAGGGCACCGCGGTCTCGTCGGCGACGAGCACCTGCCGGCCACGCACCTCACCGCCGCGGTAGAGCGCCCCACCGGCACGGATGCCGACCGGGTCGCCTCGGCGGGCCCGGCAGGTCCACGCCGAGCCGGGCCCGCTGTCGCCGTGCGTCACGATGTCGAGGTCGACGTGCCCGAGCACCGGGTCGTGGTCGCGAATGGTGTACCACCGCAACGCCGGCCGGTCGGCCTCCGGGAGCGCGGCCACGCAGGCGCGCACGTCCACCGGCTCGGGGTCGGGCATGACGAGCGGCCGGCCCGCGGGCGGCATCAGCAGGCCGACGTACTCGTCGGGGCCGCACGGCACGAAGGAGCGCAGCCCGTCGGCGGCGCAGGTGACCCGCGTCATCCCGCCGCCGAGGTCGGTCACGGCGACGACCGTCGCCTCGAACTGCGCCGGCTGGGTGCGCACGAGCGGCTCGGCAATGGTGGTCATGCGGTCCTCCTGCGGGGGATGACGACGGGGGCACCCGACGCCGGGTCGGTGAGCACGGTGGCGGCGACGCCGAAGACGTCCTCGATCACCTCGGGCGTGACGACCTCACCCGGGGCGCCCTCGGCCACGACCCGACCGTCACGCATGGCGACGAGGTGGTCGGCGTAGCGGGCGGCCATCGCGAGGTCGTGCAGCACCATGACGACGGTGGTGCCCGACTCCTCGCACATCCGTCGGACGAGGTCGAGCACGTCGAGCTGGTGGGCGATGTCGAGGAACGACGTGGGCTCGTCGAGCAGCAGCACCGGGGTCGCCTGGGCCAGCACCATGGCGAGCCAGACCCGCTGTCGCTGACCGCCGGACAGGCTGTCGACCGGCACCGCGGCGAGCTGCACCAGGTCGGTGCGCTCGAGCGCCGCGGCGACGGCCTCCTCGTCGGCGCGGCTCCAGGTGCGCAGCAGGCCGGAGTGCGGGTGGCGGCCCCGCTCGACGAGCTCGAGCACGCTGACCCCCTCGGGCACGACCGGCTGCTGCGGCAGCAGGCCGAGGCGCCGGGCCACCTCGCGGGTGCGCAGGCTGCCGATCTCCTCGCCGTCGAGCAGCACCGCACCACCACTCGGCCGCAGCAGCCGGCCGAGGCCACGCAGCAGGGTCGACTTGCCGCACCCGTTGGGCCCGACGACCACGGTCACCTGCCCCGTCGGCACCTCGAGGGTGACCCCGTCGACGACGACGCGTCCGTCGTAGCCCAGGCACACGGCATCCGCGCGCAGTCGCACCCCCTCGGTGCGCGAACGTGGGTGAAGATCGTTGTCCTGGCGACGATCTTCACCCACGTTCGGCGGGGGGACGGGGGTGGCGCGGCCGGTGGCAGTCATGGTCATCAGCCCTCCTGGGACCTGGGCCGGGAGCGGAGCATCCAGAGCAGCACCGGGGCACCGAGCAGGCCGGTGACGACGCCGACCGGCAGTGCCGTGCCCGGGATGCCGTAGGCGGCAACGTGGTCGGCGGCCAGCACGACGACCGCACCGACGAGGGCGCCGACGCCGACGGCGGGGCGGCCGGGCACGAGGCGCCGGGCGATCGGCCCGCTGAGGAAGCCGACGAAGGCGATCGGCCCGACGACCGCGGTGGCCGCCGCGACGAGGGCGACCACGGCGGCCGTGACGCCGGCCCGCAGCCGACCGACCCGCACGCCGAGCCCGGCCGCGAGGTCGTCGCCGAGGCCGAGCACGGGCAGGCGCCTGCCGAGCACGAGCAGCAGCGGCAGGAGCAGGGCGTCGAGCACGAGCAGCTGCCCGATCTCGGCCCAGCTGACCGAGTTGAGGCTGCCGCTGAGCCAGACCATGGCGTCCTGCGCCTGGTAGATGCTGGCCCGCACGAGCACCCAGTGCACGACGGCGGACAGTCCGGCCGCGAGCGCCACGCCCACGAGCACCATGCGCCCGGTGGCCCCACCGCGACCGCCCGCCTGGCTGAGGATGAGCGCCGCGGCGAGCACGGCTCCGGAGAGCGCGGCCAGGGTGACCGGCGTGCCGCGCCACCCGAGCACCACGACGGCGAGCACCGCACCGGCGCTCGCGCCCAGGGTGATGCCGAGCACGTCGGGGCTCGCGAGCGGGTTGCGCAGCATCACCTGGAAGGCGGCACCGGCCGCCCCGAAGGCCGCGCCGGCGAGCACGGCCATCACCGCCCGCGGCAGGGTGGACTCCATCAGCACGAACGACGCGCCGGGGACCTGCTCGCCGCCGAGGATGCGGACCGCGTCGGGCAGCGAGACGCGGTAGTCGCCGAGCAGTGCGCGCACGAGCACCAGCCCGACGAGGAGCAGCCCGAGCCCGGTCACGACCAGGGCGCGGCGGCGGCGCGGGCCCCGGCGGGCGGCGGCCAGCGCGCCGGCCGTCATCCGAACCCCTTGGCCCGGCGCACCACGGCGACCAGCACCGGCGCCCCGAGCACCGCGCAGACGATGCCCGCCTGCACCTCCGACGGCGCGGCCACGAGCCGACCCACGACGTCGGCCAGCACCACGAACGCGCCGCCCACGAGCAGCGAGACCACGAGCACCCGGCGGTGACCGACCCCGACGACGGCCCGCACGGCGTGGGGCACGACCAGGCCGACGAAGGCGATCGGCCCGGCGAGCGCGGTGGCGGCGGCCGCGAGCAGCACCGCTCCGCCGGCCGCGAGCCCGCGCTGCAGCAGCACGTTCTGGCCCAGGCCCCGGGCGACGTCGTCACCGAGCGCGACCGCGTCGAGCGTCGGCCCCGAGGAGAGCGCGAGCACCGCGCCGACGGCGAGGAAGGGCAGCACGTCGAGCACCTGGCCGGCGTCGCGCCCGGCGACAGAGCCGACCTGCCAGAAGCGGAAGCTGTCGAGGGCGCCCCGGTCGGTGACGAGCACCGCCCCGATCAGGCTCTGCGACAACGCCATCACCGCCGCCCCGGCGAGCGCCATCGAGACGGCGGCACTGCGGCGCGGCGCGACCATGGTGAGCGACTGCACGAGTGCGGCCACCACCACGGTGCCGACGAGGGCGGCGACGACATATCCGGTCACCGTGGTGAGCCCGAGGAAGCGGATGCCGACCACCACTGCGAGCGCGGCTCCCGAGTTGAGCCCGAGGATGCCGGGCTCGGCGATCGGGTTGCGGGTCAGACCCTGCAGCACCACCCCGCTCAGGGCGACCGCAGCGCCGACGACGAGCGCGATGAGGGTGCGGTCGACGCGGGAGGCGACGACGGCGGCGGTCTCGGCGTCCGCCGGCATCCCGCGCAGCGCGTCGACCACCGCGGCCGGCGCCAGCGGCTGCACGCCGACGGAGACCGAGAGCAGCGCCGTGACGCCGACGAGCACCGCCCCACCCGCGACGGCCACGCCCAGCGGCACCCTCCCACCCCGTCTGGCGTGCGGACGTGGCTGACCCGGCGACGAGCTGCCCACTCGCCGCGGGTCGAGGGTGGTCGCAGTCGTCACGACGCGGGGGTCCCGCCCAGCGCCGCGACGATCTTGGGCAGGAACTCGTCGACGGCCGTGCGCACCGACAGCGGGCTGGGCAGCGACATCGACAGCGCGACGGCGTTGTCGGCGCTGGCGACGTACTGCTTCTTCTTCAGCGCCGGGATCTGGCCGAGCAGGGCGTTGCCGGTGATCTCCTTCGCCCCCGCGCCCTTCTCGGCGTAGAACACCACCAGGTCGGCGTCCAGGGTCGAGGCCTTCTCGGCCGAGAGGTTCACCGAGAAGGCACCCTGGTTCGCCTCACTGAGCTGCACCACCGTCGGGGAGTCGACCAGGCCGAACTCGCGCAGCATCTGGGGGCGCAGGTCCGCGGTGGTGTAGAGCCCGACCGTCGACAGGTCGGTGGGGCTGAACCAGGCCCACGCCGCCTTCTTGCCCTCCAGCTGCGGGTTCGCCGCGACGGCGTCGTCGATGGCCTTGGTCGTGTCGGCGAGCAGGGCGGCGGCCTCGGTCGGCTTGCCGAGGGCCGTGCCGATGGTGCTCAGCTGCTCCTGCCACGGCGTGCCCCACGGTGCGGTGGTGTAGGCGACGACCGGGGCGATCTTGCCCAGCTTGTCGTAGTCCTCCTTCGACACCCCCGAGCTCAGGCCGAGGATCAGGTCGGGACGCGTGGCGGCGATGTCGTCGAACGGGATGCCGGCCGAGTCGTCGTAGCGGGCGATGTCGCCGTCCTTGACGCCGAGCCTCGTCGCCGCCGCGTCGAACCAGTCGGTCGAGCCCCTGGCGTTGCCGCCCCAGGTGATCTTCGGGGCCCCCACAGGCACCACCCCGAGCGCGGCCACGACGTCGGCGTCGGCCCAGCCGATGGTGGCCACCCGGGTCGGCGCCTTCTCGATCGTCGTCGTGCCATGCGCGTGGCTGATCGTCACCGGGTAGGCCGCGGGGTCGGCCGCGGCGCCGGCGCTCGCCGACCCGGTGCCCCCGGCATCCGTCGGGCCGGTGGCGCACCCGGCGAGGACGAGGGCCAGCGCCGGGACGGCGGCGAGCAGGTGGCGACGGGACGGCATACGGACCTCCGGGCGGTGTGACACGTGTCGGTAAGTTAGGTAAGCCTTACCTTAGTCACATCGCCCGGCGGACCGTCAACCTCGCCCCGGCTCGCTCACTCCGGAGCGGACCAGGCCTGCCGCACCGAGAGCTGCCCCTGCGTCTGCAGCAGCGACCTGCGGTAGAGGCGCTCGGCCACCAGCACCACCGCGCCCGCGGCCGCCAGCAGGATCGCCAACGCCACCACCGGCTCCCACCACTGGGCGGTGCCCTCGAGGATGCGCTGCGGCATCAGCACCGCCGACGCGGGGGGGACGTACGACAGGACCGTCTGCGGGGTGCCGCTGAGGAACGCCGACCCGAAGAAGATGGCGACGAGCAGCATGGTCAGCGGGGTGGACGTCGACTGCACGTCCTCGGTGCGGCTGGCGAGCGCTCCGGTGACGGCCCACAGGCAGGCGATGAGCAGGAACCCGACGAGGAAGAAGGCGAGGAACCAGCCGAGGGCACCGCTGACCGTCGGCAGCAGCGCGCCGAACGACGTGAAGCTGAGGCCGACCAGCCCGATCGCGGCGTAGAGGCCCATCTGCGCCACGGCGAGCGCCGTGTTGCCCAGCACCTTGCCGGCGAGCAGGTGGCGCACCGGGATCTTGGTGGAGATGATCTCGACGATGCGCGACTGCTTCTCCTCCACCACGCTGCCCGCGAGGGTGTAGCCGAACACGAGCGAGGAGACGTAGAACAGGAACGCCAGCGCGAAGGCCACGCCCTGGGCGAAGTCGCGCTGCTCGGCATCGCCCTCGAGCACGTCCGAGGTCAGCTGCGAGCCCGCGGTGAGGGTGGCGACCGACGTGCCGGCCGCGGCGGCGTTCTCGGTCAGCGTGGTGTCGCGCACCACGGTCGAGGTGACCGACTCGAGGTCACGCGGCACCTCGGTCTTCCCGGTGAGCACCCAGCCGTCGTCGCCGGGTGCGAGCCACGCGTCGGCCTCGTCATCGGTGAGCGCCGTGCGAGCCGCGGCGTCGTCGGCGACCTCGACCACGCTCACCTGCACCTTGTCGTCGATGTCGCCCGCCCGCCCGGCGACGGCCTCGGCCATCGCGGCGCCGGACGGCGTCGCCACCACGTCGTAGTCCTTGACCCGCTCGGCCAGCACCGCCTGCACCGCGAGCAGCGCGACGATGATCGCGACGGTCAGCAGCGTGCCGACCAGGAAGGCACGGTCGGTCAGCCGGGTGGCGACCTCCCGCCGCGCGACGAGCGTCCAGGCGTGGCGCACGCTCCCCTGCTGCGGCGAGTCCTCCTGCTGCTGCTGCGGCTCGGTCCTCGTTCGAACGGTCGTCATGCCGTCACCTCCCGGTAGATCTCGGACAGCGGTGGCACGACCAGGCTGAACTCGCGCACCGCTCCACGCGCCACCGCCTCGCGCAGCACGGCCTGCTCGGCGCCCTCCGTCACCAGCTCGAGCAGCGCGGCCGTGCCGTCGACGTCGTGCACGTGGATGCCGCGCACGTCGCGCACCCAGCCCGCGTCGGCATCGGTCACCAGCCGGTAGCGGGTCGGGCCGCCGGCGCGCAGGTCGTCGACCGACCCCTGCGCGACCACCCGGCCCCGGGCCAGCACGACGAGGCGGTCGCACAGCCGCTCGACGAGGTCGAGCTGGTGGCTGCTGAACAGCACGGGCACGCCGGATGCCGCGGAGTCGCGCAGGACGTCGGCCATCGCGTCGACGGCGCCCGGGTCGAGCCCGCTGAACGGCTCGTCGAGCACCAGGGCGGTCGGCCCGTGCAGCAGCGCCGCCACGATCTGCACGCGTTGCTGGTTGCCCAGGCTGAGCGACTCGACCCGGTCCTTGGCGCGCTCGGCGAGGCCGAAGCGCTCCAGGTGCGTGTCGATCGCGGAGCGGGCGTCAGCGGCCGTCATCCCCGACAACCGGGCCAGGTAGGTCAGCTGGTCGGCCACCTTCTGCTTGGGGTACAGCCCGCGCTCCTCCGGCAGGTAGCCGAAGCGGCGCCGGTCGGCGGCGGTCATCGGCCGGTCGTTCCAGAGCACCTCCCCGGCATCCGGGCGCAGCAGGCCCATCACCATGCGCATCGTCGTCGTCTTGCCCGCCCCGTTGCCGCCGACGAAGCCGGTCAGGCCCCCCGGCCGCACGACGAGGTCGACCCCGTCGACGGCTCGCACGTCACCGAAGGTGCGGCTCAGTCCTCGTGTCTCGATCTGTCCCATGCCGCCACGCTAAGGGCGCGACGGCTGCGCGGGGATCAGCCGCCAGGGGGAGCCTCAGCCCTCCGCCGGGAGGACGAGCCCGGCCTCGTAGGCCAGCACCACCGCCTGCACCCGGTCGCGCACGTGCAGCTTGGCCAGGCAGTTCGAGACGTGGGTCTTCACGGTCGCCTCGCCCAGGAAGAGGTGGGCCGCGATCTCGCCGTTCGACATGCCGCGGGCGACCAGCACGAGGATCTCCCGCTCGCGGTCGGTGAGCCGCTCCAGCCCGCCGATGCGGGCGTCGACGGCCGCGCCGCGCAGCCCGGCGGCCGCCCCGGGTGGCGGCGGGCCGGCATCCGGTCGTGGTCGCGTGCCCCGGGCGGCGGTCATCCGGGCGATGACCCGGCGGGTCACCTCCGGAGCGAGCAGCGCGTGACCGTGGCCGACGGCACGCACCGCGTCGACGAGCTGGTCGGGCTCGGCGTTCTTGAGCAGGAACCCGCTGGCACCGGCCTGGAGGCCGTCGAACACGTAGTCGTCACGGTCGAACGTGGTGAGGATCAGCACCCTGCCGAGGTCCTCCGCCACGAGGGCGCGGGTCGCCTCGATGCCGTCCATGACCGGCATCTGCACGTCCATCAGCACGACGTCGGGGTGCAGCGCGCGGGCCTGCTCGAGGGCCATCGCGCCGGTGCTGGCCTCGCCGACCACGTCGAGGTCGGGCTCGACCGAGAGCATCATCCGGAAGCCCGAGCGCACGAGGTGCTGGTCGTCGACGATGAGCACCCGCAACGTCGGGTCGGCGTCAGGCACGGTCGGCCTCGAGCGGCACGCGCACCCGCACCCGGTAGCCGCCGGTCGGCCGTGGCCCGATCTCGACCTCGCCGCGCATGCCGGCGGCCCGCTCGCGCATGCCCAGGTGGCCCAGCCCCGACCCGGAGGTGGCGCCGCGGGGCCGCCCGTCGTCGACCACCTCGACCTCGGCGTAGGGGGCGGGCGTACGGTCCTCCACCCGCAGCACCACGCGCGCCGACCGGGCGGTCGAGTGCCGGGTGGTGTTGGCGAGCGCCTCTTGGGCGACGCGGTAGAGGGACAACCCAAGGGGTGCCGGAAGGTGTTGTGCCGCACCGGGGCTGGACTCGACGACGTCGAGCTCGGTGGCGAGGCCGGCTGCGGTGCGCTCGGCCGCGAGGGCGGGCAGGTCGTCGACCCCGGGCTCGGGGGCGCGGTCGGGGGCGCGGTCGTCGCGGTCGCCCGGCTGGTCGCCGAGCTCGCGCAGCGTGCCGAGCAGGCTGCGCATCTGGGTCACCGCCTCGCGCGACGAGCGCTCGATGTCACCGAGGGCGGTCGCGGCGGCCTCCGGGTCACGGTCGATGACCCGCCGCGCGGCCGCCGCCTGAATGCCGATGACCGACACGTGGTGCCCGACGACGTCGTGCAGCTCGCGGGCGATGCGCAGCCGCTCGTCGGTGACCGCCCGGCGACGCAGGGTGTCGCTCTGGGCGCGGATCGTGGCGGCCTGCTCGGCGAGCAGCGCCTTCTGCCGGGCGTTGCGCCAGGCGATCTGGCCCCCGAGCACCGCGCCACCGAAGTAGGCCGCGTTGATGACCAGGGTGAGGGCGACGGCGGCGGGGATGGGGCCGATGATGCCGTCGCGCGCCGTGCCGCGGCTGTCGTCGATGAGGTCCTGGATGGCCGACCCGACCGCGAACTGCAGCGCGATCCAGATGAACATGGCCAGCACGATCGCGCCGATGACGCCGGTCATCAGCCGCCGGTCCCGTGCCCAGGAGACACCGGACAGGATCGCCACGAAGTAGACGAGCTGGAGGGTGAACTGACCCATCACCTCGGGCATGGTGACGCCGACGACGAGCATGTGGGTGGCGGCCAGGGCGGCCACGGCGAGCGGCCACCGCCGCCGGCCGACCAGCAGTGCGGCGCCGGTGAGCACGGCCAGCGACTGCACGGGCCACGGCGCGGTGAGGTGCTCGAGTGCGCCGACGCTGCGCACCAGCTCGAGCGAGAGCAGCCCGACGACGGCGACCGTGGCGGCGAGCAGCACGTCCTGGCGCCCGACGGGTGGACGGGGTCGTTCCCACGGGTCGTCGGCGCCGAAGTAGGCCCCGACCCGGGCCGGAAGGGTGGCGACGCTCGACGGCATACCGCCCAGCGTAAGCACGCCGGAGGAGCTGCGACCTCCCCCTGCCGGAGGAACCGCCTCCGTCAGCGGACGGGGGTGAGCACGTCGAGGCCGACGTACGGGCGCAGCGCCTCGGGCACGACCACGGAGCCGTCGGCCTGCTGGTGGTTCTCGAGGATGGCGACGATCCAGCGGGTGGTGGCGAGGGTGCCGTTGAGGGTGGCGGCGACCTCGTTGCCGTGCTCGCCCTTGAACCGGGTGTTGAGCCGGCGGGCCTGGAAGGTGGTGCAGTTCGACGTCGAGGTGAGCTCGCGGTAGCGACCCTGGGTCGGCACCCACGCCTCGCAGTCGTACTTGCGCGCGGCGGGGCCGCCGAGGTCGCCGGCCGCGGTGTCGATGATGCGGTAGGGCAGCTCGACGGCGGCGAGCATCTCCTTCTCGAAGTCGAGCAGGCGCTCGTGCTCGGCCGCGGCGTCGTCGGGGCGGCAGTAGACGAACATCTCGATCTTGTTGAACTGGTGCACCCGGATGATGCCGCGGGTGTCCTTGCCGTAGGAGCCGGCCTCACGGCGGTAGCAGGTCGACTGCCCGGCGTAGCGGATCGGGCCGTTGCCGAGGTCGACCACCTCGTCGGAGTGGTAGCCGGCCAGCGCCACCTCCGAGGTGCCGGTGAGGTAGAGGTCGTCGGCCTCGAGCCGGTAGACCTCGTCGGCGTGGTTGTCGAGGAAGCCGGCGCCCGCCATCACCTCGCTCTTGACGAGGGTGGGGGTGATCAGCGGCACGAAGCCGGCGGCGATGGCGCGGTTCATCGCGTAGGTGAGCAGGCCCATCTCGAGCCGGGCGCCGACGCCCTTCAGGAAGTAGAACCGGGCCCCCGAGACCTTGGCACCGCGCTCCATGTCGATGGCGTCCAGGCCTTCTGCCAGCGCGAGGTGGTCGCGCGGCTCGAAGCCCTCGGCGGTGAAGTCGCGGGCCGTGCCGATGGTCTCGACGACGACGTAGTCGTCCTCCCCGCCGACCGGCACCTCCGGCTCGACGACGTTGCCGATGGTGCGCAGCAGGCGGTCGAGCTCGACCTGCGCCTCGTCGGCGGTGGCCTGCAGGGTCTTGACCTCGGCCGAGATCTGCTTGGTGCGCGCCAGCAGGGCCTGCTTGTCCTCACCCTGGGCCTTGGCGACCTCCTTGCCCATCGACTTCTGCTCGGCCCGCAGCCGCTCGAAGGCGGTCAGCGAGCTGCGGCGGCGCTCGTCAGCGGCGCGGATGGCGTCGACGACGCCCTCGTCCTCACCCCGCGCCCGCTGGCTGGCACGGACGAGGTCGGGGTCGTCCCGGAGCACCTTGATGTCGATCACGGCGCGAGTTTATCGGCGGCGGAGCTGCGACTTCTCGCAGATATCTCCGGAACGGGCATCATCGACCCCGGCCGGCGTCGATGATGCCCGCCATGAGCGAGACGTCGAGCCGCACGAAACCGTCGGGCTGGTACCCCGACCCCGAGGACGCTGTGCGGCTGCGCCGGTGGGACGGCGTCGGCTGGACCGACAGCTGGATGGCGGCCGGTCCGGCAACGCCGGTGGCACCCGGGGTTGCGGATGCCGGCCCGCCCGGCACCGCGGTCGGCGCCCCGCTGGGTTCGGGCGCGATGGTGGGCGTGGCGGGCTGGCACCTCGACCCGTACGCCCCGACCTCACGCCGGGAGCGCTTCTGGGACGGCGCACAGTGGACTCCGCGGCTGCGCCACGGCAGCGTCTTCCCGGGCCGCGCCCCGCTGCGGAAGAGCTTCTTCACTCTGGCCGGCTGGCTGCGCGGGCTGCTCTACGTGCAGGTCGCCGTCTCGGCGGTGGGTGCGATCGTCGCCGTGTGGGTCGTGTCGGTGCTCAACCGGTGGCTGCGGGCGCCGTCGACCATCACCGTGGAGGAGGGCAACCGGGTCGACCTCGTCGACCTCGTGGTGGGCGGCCTGAGCAGCCTGCTCTATGTCGTCACCGGCGTGGTCTTCATCGTCTGGCTCTGGAAGGCGTACTCCAGCAACCGCGTCGACCCGGTGCGGTTGCAGCACGGCCGCGGCTGGACGATCGGCGCGTGGTTCGTGCCGATCCTCAACCTGTTCCGGCCCTTCCAGCTCGTGCGCGACCTGCGGGACGGCATCCGGTCGGCGATGGGCGCTACCGGGCCCGACCGCAAGCGCTGGCTGGTGCGCACCTGGTGGGCGGCCTTCCTCACGACGAACCTGCTCACCTGGTTGAGCCGCGTCGTCGACGCGGCGTCCGGGTCACTGACCGGCTTCGACCTCATCGAGTCGATGCGCACCCTGGCCTGGCTGTCGTTCGCCACGTCGCTCGTCTCGGTGGCGGGGGCGGCCCTGGCCTCGCTCGTCGTCCGCCGGCTCACCTCCGGGCTGCGACCGGTGGAGTACCTCGAGCCCACCGAGTAGGCCGAGCGCTTCGGCGCAGCCGATCCCCGGCTCGCGGGTACCACGCCCCAAGACGTCCGGATGCTTCACGTGGTGAACCAGCCCGGAACCATCCAGGGGGTTGCTTCACCACGAGAACCAGCCACACACCATCCAGGGGGTTGCTTCACCACGAGAACCAACCACGCACCATCCAGGGGGTTGCGTCACCACGCGAGTCGAGGGTGGCTCAGCCGGTGAAGCATCCGGACCTCCCCGGACCACAGGTACGCGCGCGGAGCGCTCCGGAAAGCGGCTGAGGCGAAACCTCCGAATGCCGTTGTCCCCGTGCCAGAGTGCCCCGATGATGCAGGGGTTCGACGCGTGGGACGTCGAGGTCGCGCCGGAGATCCGGCTGCACGGCCGCAGCGGAGGAGAGGGCCCGCCGGTGGTGCTGCTGCACGGCCACCCGAGGGCGCACACGACCTGGCACCGCGTGGCCCCCGACCTGGCGGCGCGCGGCCTCGCCGTGGTCTGCCCCGACCTGCGCGGGTACGGGCGGTCGTCGACGCCGGCCCCGGACGAGGGGCACGAGCGCTACAGCAACCGGACCATGGCGCAGGACGTCGTGGCCCTCATGGCGCACCTGGGGCACGAGCGCTTCGCCGTGGTGGGCCACGACCGCGGACAGGGCGTGGCCTACCGCACCGCGCTCGACCAACCCGACGCGGTGACCGCACTCGCCGTGCTCGACGGCCTGCCGCACCTCGAGCAGGCCGAGCGCGTCGACGCCCGGTTCGCGACCCAGTGGTGGCACTGGTTCTTCTTCGCCGGGTCGCCGCACGCCGAGCGGGTCATCACGGCCGACCCCGACGCCTGGTACGGCCTCGACGCCGCCAGGCGAACAGCGATGGGCGAGGAGAACTTCGACTACGTCCGTGCCGCCCTGCACGACCCGCTCACTGTCCGGGCCATGCTCGAGGACTACCGAGCCGGCCTGAGCATCGACCTCGAGCACGACCGCCACGACCGGGCGGAGGACCACCTGCCCGACGCTCGTCGGGTGGTCGGTCGACGACGACATGGAGGACCTCTACGGAGACCTCGTGCCGCTCTGGGACAACTGGGTGTCGGGCCCGATCACCCGCGCGAGGATCGACAGCGGCCACCACATGGCCGAGGAGAACCCGGAGCAGCTCAGCCAGGTGCTCACCGACTTCCTCCTGCCGGCCCCCCTGACCGGAGCGCTCGGCTCAGTCCGCGCGGCCGGTGAGCAGCAGCCCGGTGCCGAGGGTCACCATCATCAGCCCACCCGCGCCGCCGACCCGCTCCATCCGGCGCGGCGAGGAGGCGAACCAGTCGCGGGCCCGGCTCGCCACCAGTGCCACCGTGCCGTCCATCAGCAGGGCGAGCACCGCGAACACCAGCCCGAGTGCCACCAGCTGCGGGAACACCGGCGAGGTCTGCACCACGAACTGCGGCAGCAGCGCCGCGAAGAACACGATCGTCTTGGGGTTGGTCACGCCCACGACGTAGCCGGCCCGCACCGCGTGCAGGCTCGGCGTGTCCACGGGCACCCCGGCATCGAACGCCTCGGCCAAAGCCCTGCGGTGCCGGATGGCCTGCACCCCGAGCCACACGAGGTACCCGGCCCCCACCACCTTGAGCGCGGTGTAGGCGGTGGCGCTCGCCGCGATGAGGGGCCCGAGCCCCACGGCCAGCGCGCAGATCTGGGTGAGGATGCCGAGCGCGTTGCCGACCACGGTGAGCAGGGCCTCGCGGCGCCCCGACGACAGCGCCCGGCCGATCGTGAACAGCACACTCGGGCCGGGGATGGCGATGATCACCGCCGACGCGACGGCGAAGGCGAACAGGGTGGAGGGCGACGGCATACGGCTCAGTGTGGAGCAGGGTCCCCTCGCCGCGCATCGCTGTTCTGCCTGGCGTCGTCTCGCCGCCGGTCGAGACGGGTCATCACCGGCGTCGCGAGGATGCCGTGCAGTACCACTGACAAGGCGATCGTGAAGCCGACCGTCGACCAGAGCCAGCGCTCCTCGGAGAACGTCGCGGCACCGGCCGCGTAGGCGATGTAGTAGATGGAGCCGACCCCACGCACGCCGAAGAACGCGACGACCCAGCGCTCGCGTTGGTCGAGCCCCATGGCCCCCACCTGGCTGCGGTGCCCGAGGAACGACAGCCACCCCGCGACCGGCCGGATGACGAAGACCAGGGCCAGGGCGACGAGCACCCCGCGCCACTCGAGGTTCGCGAGCAGGCCGTTGGTCAGGGCGAAGCCCAGGCCGAGCAGCACCACGAGGGTCAGCAGCGTCTCGAGCCGGGCGATGACGTCGTGCATGTGCCGGTGGTAGTCGTGGTCCCGCTCCACCGACCGCACGGTCAGCGCGCAGGCGAAGACCGCGAGGAAGCCGTAACCGCCGAACAGCTCCGCGGCGCCGTAGGCGAGCAACAGCGCCGCCAGCGCGAGCAGCGGCTCCCCCACCTCGGCGAGCCGCAGTGACTGGGCCGGCGCCCGGAAGGCGAGCCGCGCCATCCCGTACCCGACCGCGGTCCCGACGAGCACCCCCACCACGACCTTGCCGACGAGATCCCAGGCGACCCAGCCGAACCCCCACTGCGACACCGGGCCGAGCGTCGCGAGGAAGATCGCCGCGTAGACGAACGGGAAAGCCAGCCCGTCGTTGAGCCCGGCCTCGCTGGTCAGCGCGAACCGCACCTCGTCGTGCTCGTCGATCTCCTCCGCGTCGCCCTCGAGCGTCGGGCCCTCGACCTGCACGTCGGACGCCAGCACCGGGTCGGTCGGCGACAGCGCCGCCCCCAGCAGCAGCGCGGCCGGCGCGGCGACCCCCAGCGGCCCCCACGCGAGCAGCGCGACGCCGCCGATCGTCAACGGCATCGCGATGCCGAGCAGCCGCCAGGCCGGCGACCACGCGCGCCACGACTCCCGGCTGCGCCACCGCAGCGGGCGGTCGAGCGCCAGCCCGACGCCCATCAGCGCCACGAGCACGGTGACCTCGGTGACGTGCTCGATGACCGGCCGGGCCGCGACCGGGTCGAGCTCGACGTCGGACAGCGGCGGCAGCAGCCCGATCGCCATCCCCGTGGCCACGAGCACGATCGGCGCGGACAGGGCCCAGCGGTGCAGCAGCTGGGGCAGCACTGCAGCCAGGAGCAGTGACCCCCCGAGCAGGAGGTACACCAGCTCGGGCTTCACGAGGGGTCGACCCCGACGTCCGACAGGTGGTGGCGCAGGTCGTGCAGGCCGTACTGCCCCAGGGTGAGCACGGTGAACTCCGACCCGTTCGAGCGGATGCCGGTGCGCCCCCATCCGCCGTCCGGCACCTGCGCGTAGGCGACGGCGAACGATGCACCGGCCGCACGCAGCTCGACGGCGACCTCGGCCGGGTCCTGCTCGCCGTACGCGTCGGAGACGGCAGTCTCGTCCTGGTCCCAGTTGGCGAACGTGGGCGACTCCTGCGTGAGCATCAGCGCGAGCCGCTCCTCGAACAGCCGGCACACGTCACGTACGTGGCAGGCGTACTCGAGCGGTGACCACGTCGACGGCGACGGGCGCCGACCGGCATCCGGCCGCTGGAGCACCGCGGGCCACGGGTCGGTGAACGCGGTGACCAGGCCGGCGATGTCGGCGGCCTCGACGGAGGCGGCCGTGAACCCGCAGTCGGGGCAGCGCTCGCGCAGGGTCCAGGTCCAGTCCTTGTCCTCCGGGACGATCGTGGCGTTCCCGGGGGCGGCGAGCTCCTCGGGCGGCGGTGGGGTCATGCGGGCAGCCTACGCAGCGAAACGGCCGTCGCCGCCGGGCAGCCGCGCAGGGTGCTGTACCTTCCACACTGTGTCAGACGCATGGTGGTCCTGGGTGGGCATCGCCTTCGCCGTGGTCCTCGTGCTGGTGGGGCTTTGGCTGCTGCTGTCCTCGCGCAGCGGCGCCACGAAGTCGTCGAGCCGCCCGGCGCGGGACAGCTTCCGGACCGCCGACGACACCCCTGCGCCCCCGCGCAAGCGCCTGGCAGTCGTGCTCAACCCCACCAAGCTCGACAGCACCAGCGATGACGTGCACGAGGTGATCGCCCGGATCTGCTCGGAGCACCACTGGGACGAGCCGCTGTTCATCGAGACCTCGGAGCACGACGTCGGCTTCGGCCAGACCCGCGAGGCGCTGGCGGAGAAGGTCGACGTCGTGTGCGCCTTCGGCGGCGACGGCACCGTGCGGGCCGTGGCCCAGGAGATGGTCGGCTCGGGCGTGCCGATGGGCCTGCTCCCGGGCGGCACCGGCAACCTGCTCGCCCGCAACCTCGAGATGCCCACCGACGACCTCGCCAGGTCGGTCGAGGTCGCCATCACCGGGCGCAACCGGCACATCGACGTCGGCTGGATGCGGCTGAACCCCGACGAGGCGCACCTCGAGGAGCACGTGGGCGAGGGGTCGTCCGCCGGGCTGCGCCGCCACGCGTTCCTGGTGATGGCGGGCCTGGGGCTCGACGCCGCGATCATGGACGAGACCTCCGAGAAGCTCAAGGCGAAGATCGGCTGGACGGCCTACGTGCCCGCCGGCCTGAAGCACCTGCTCGTCGAGCGCTTCAAGGCACAGCTGTCCGTCGACGGCGGGGAGCCCAGCACCGTGCGGGCGCGCACCGTGCTCGTCGGCAACTGCGGCAAGCTCACCGGGGGAATCAACCTGATGCCGGACGCCTCGCCCGACGACGGCATCCTCGACGTCGCCGTCATCGCGCCGAAGGGGCTCACCGCCTGGGCGGCCGTTGCCCTGCGGGTGCTCACCAAGAGCGAGCGCACCACCCAGAACCTCGACCGCTACCGCTGCCAGTCGATGGGCGTCCGGGTCGACCACGAGCAGAAGATCGAGCTCGACGGGGACATCATCGGAGAGGCGACGCACATCGAGGTCGAGGTGCAGCCAGCGGCGCTGATCGTGCGCACCGAGACGGGGCGCGCGACCGCCGCCTGACCGGCATCCGGATGACGGCGCCCCAGTGGGTGTCGTCGTCATGGCGGCCGGCGAGAGACGTACCTCGTGGGACCACGCGACACCGGCAGGACGTGGTTCGCCGTCCCGCAGCGGACTCTGCCCCTGTCAGGTGCGACAGGGTTGCCCGTATGTACCGTCGCCCGATGAGTGATTTCTCCGGCCTGCAGCAACAGCTCGGCGCATCTCTCCAAGCGAACGCACCGGGGTCGATGGAGCCCCACGTGGTCGTGTCACTGCCGTCGCACAGCATGCCGGAGCGCCTGTTGACGCAGCACGCCTCGCACCTGCCCGCGCTGGAGCACCGCGGGCTGATCGACGGCCTTCAGGTCGGTCGGACACCGGGAGCACGGGTCATCGTCATCACGAGCGTCGCTCCCTCCACCGCGGTCCTCGACTACTACGCGCACCTGGCGCAGCCGGACTCCCCGCCGGCCGCGCGACGGCGCATCAGCTGCCTCGTCGTGCCGGACGACGGCGCCCGCGGCATCGCCTCGAAGCTCCTGGATCGCCCGGAGCTCGTGGAGCAGCTGCGCCGGCAGGTCGAGGGAGGCCCGGCGTTCATCGAGCCGTGGAATGTCACCTTCTCCGAGGTGGCGGTGGCTCTCGCGATCGGTGCCCCCGTCAACGGGGGTCCGTACGAGCTGTGGCCCCTCGGTTTCAAGAGTGCTTCGCGCCGCCTGTTCCGGGAGGCCGGGGTCCCGGTGCCGCTGGGGGTCGAGGACGTGCACGACGCCGCCGAGGTCGCCGCCGCTGTCGAAGCGCTGAGGAAGATCCACCCACTCATTGACCGCGTCGTCATCAAGCTTGACAACTCCGGTGCCGCACAGGGCAACTGGGTTGTGTCGACCCGTGACGACACCGGACACCTGCTGGCCACCGCCGAGCTCGCTGTGCGTATCGACGCCGTCCTTCCGCCGTGGTTCCTCAGCGACCTTCGGGATGGTGGCGTCGTCGAGGAGCTGGTGGTCGGGCCCGAGCTGACGAGCCCCAGCGCTCAGGTGCAGATCCGTCCCGGAGGGGAGGTCCGGATCCTGTCCACCCACGAGCAGGTCCTTGGCGGGGCGAGCGGTCAGGTCTTCACCGGCAGCAGGTTTCCCGCCGATCCGTCGTATGCCGCTGCACTGGCCGAACAGGCCGGAGCCGTCGGCCGCCTGCTCGCCGGCCGCGGCGCCCTGGGCTGGCTCGCGGTCGACTTCGTGGCTCGACGAGAGGGAGACGGCTGGGCCCTGGCCGCCGTCGACCTCAACCTCCGCAAGGGTGGCACCACCCACTCGTTCTCTGCGCTGCAGCACCTCGTGCCCGGCTCCTACGACTCGAGCGGCTCGCGGTGGGTCGCGGATGCGGACGGCAGCCCCCGCTACTACCGCTCCAGCGACTCCGTCGGCGGGCCGCGATGGGTCGGCATGGAACCCACCCACGCCATCACCTCGCTCGCCGCGGCTGGGCTCGCGTTCGACCACGTACGAGGCGCAGGGGTGGTCCTGCACATGTTTCCTTCGCTGGACCGCGACGGGACGATCGGGGTGATCGCCATCGGGCGCTCCGCCGCCGAGGCCCAGCGCCTCTACGACGCCGTCCCTGCGGCCCTCGAGCCGACCGAATCCGGCCACGCCGGCTGAGCAGGTCGGAGGGTGACGCGGGCCTCAGGTCGCGGGCTCGACCCGGTACCTTGTGCGCACGGCATCGCCGTCGACCTGGACGTCGATCAGGCCCAGTCGGACCGGAAGGCCGCCGAGCCCCCTCAACAGGGACGGGGCCCGAAAGGTTGAGTCCTGCCGACGAGAAGTCAGAACTTGCGCTCGCGCCACTGCCGCTCGAACGGCAGCCGCCAGGTGTACGGCGCGATCAGCTGGTGGATCTGGTTCGGCCCCCAGGTGCCCTGCGCGTAGGGGCGCACGGTGGGCGGGTTCTCGATGAGCGGCTGGGAGATGCCCCACAACCGCTCGATGCCGGATGCCGACGTGAACAGCGTGCGGTCGCCGCGCGCGGCGTCGTAGATGAGCCGCTCGTAGGCCTCGAGCACGGCACCGGCCCACGACGTCTCCTGCATCGAGAACTGCATCGATAGCTTGTCGAGGCGGAACCCGGGGCCAGGCCGCTTCCCGTAGAAGGACAACGACATCCGCGACTTGTCGGCGAGGTCGAAGGTCAGGTGGTCCGGGCCGTTGTCGCCGACGCCGGATCCCGGCGGGAACATCGACTGTGGGGGCTCGCGGAACGCGATGGAGATGATCCGGGCGCCCTCGGCCATCCGCTTGCCGGTGCGCAGGTAGAACGGCACCCCGGCCCAGCGCCAGTTGTCGACGAAGCACTTCAGCGCGACGAACGTCTCGGTCTCGGAGTCGTGGGCCACGCCCGGCTCGTCGTGGTAGCCGCTGTACTGGCCGCGCACGACATCGCTGGGCTGGATCGGCTGCATCGAGCGGAACACCTTGTTCTTCTCGCGGCTGATCGCGGCCGGCTCGAGCGAAGTCGGCGGCTCCATGGCGGTGAACGCGAGGATCTGGAACAGGTGCGTCACGACCATGTCGCGGTAGGCGCCGGTCGCCTCGTAGAAGTCGCCGCGCTGGGTCAGGCCCAGGGTCTCGGGCACGTCGATCTCGACGTGGGAGATGTTGTTGCGGTGCCAGATCGGCTCGAACAGCCCGTTGGCGAAGCGGAAGGCGAGGATGTTCTGCGCGGGCTCCTTGCCCAGGAAGTGGTCGATCCGGAAGATCTGCTCCTCGTCGAAGACCTCGTGCAGCTGCGCGTTGAGCGCCACCGCCGACGCGTAGTCGGTGCCGAACGGCTTCTCCATCACGACCCGGCTGCGCACCACCAGGCCGGCCTCGAGGATGGTGCGCACCGCGGCGAGCGCTGCCTTCGGCGGCACCGACAGGTAGTGCAGCCGCTGGTTCTGGTCGCCGGGCAGCTGCTCCTCGGCCCGCTCGACCGCCTCGCCGAGCGCCAGCGGGCCGGCCGACAGGGGTACGAAGTCGAGGCGCTGCGCGAACTCGCGCCAGTCGGTATCCCCCATCTCGCGGGTGCTGTGCTCGCGGATGGCGACGAGCGCGAGGTCGCGGAACTCGTCGGGGGAGATCTCGTCGAGGGAGGTGCCCACGATGCGCAGGTCGTCGACGAGGCGGGACTGGAACAGGTGCAGCAGCCCGGGGATGAGCTTGCGCTTGGCGAGGTCGCCCGTGGCACCGAACAGGACGAAGGTCGTCGGCATGGTCATGGGCACAGCCTGTCGCGAGGAGGGGCCCTTTTCCACCCTTCGCTACCGACGACCTCGGCGGTAAGGTCTGGCAAAGCACCGGACCTCCCTCCGGACGGGCGGGGGGCCGGCGGGTCAAGGAGGATTCGATGGCTGCGTTCACGGTGTGGAAGTTCGACGGTCCGAACGGCGCGGAGCAGGCCGCCGAGACGCTCAAGCAGTGCCAGCGCGACGGCATCGTGAAGATCGTCGACCATGCCGTCGTCACCTGGCCGGAGGGCGCGTCGAAGCCGGTCACGCACGAGGGTCACGAGGAGCGCTGGCACGCCAGCGGCTGGGGCGCACTGTGGGGCGTGCTGATCGGCGCGCTCTTCTTCGTGCCGGTGATCGGCGGGGTGGTGGGCGCCGGCATCGGGGCGCTGAGCAAGATGACCGCCAGCGCCGGCATCAGCAAGGAGCAGCTCGAGACGATCCGCACGCAGGTCACCCCAGGCACCTCGGCGCTCTTCGTCGTCACCGAGGAGGGTGACCTCGACCGGGTGGGCGAACGCCTGCACATGCACAGCACCCTGATCGCCACCAACCTCACCGACGCCGAGCGCCAGGTGCTGATGGAGACCTTCGGCAGCTGAGACCCTGCGCGGCGGAGTCGGTCGGTGGGCGTCGTCAGGGTCCCGACGGCACCCCCAGCCTTCTGATCGCGGGCCTCATGGCGCGAACCCATGGCCGGCCACCGACAGCCACGGAGCCGGGGCGGGGTGCCCCGCCCCGGCTACCCGGTGACCGTGAAGTCGGCGCGGATGCCGTCGCCGGCCATCCCCGGCTTGCAGGCGCTCTGGTAGGTACCCGGCTCGGACAGGTCGACGACGAGGTCACGGGTCAGCCCGGGCGAGATGTTCTCGACCTCGCCGACCACCTTGTCGTTCTCGCCGTAGACGTAGAACTCGTTGACCTTGCTGCCGGAGTTCGTCACCGTGAACTTCACCTGGCCGGCGGGCGCGGTGGTGGCCGAGAGCTCGCACGCGGTGTCGGTGGCGTCGACGGTGATGCCGGCGCCGCCGGAGCCGGCTTCGGCGTCGTCGTTGCCGGCGCAGCCGGTGAGGGCCAGCACCGAGGCGGCGAGGGCGGCGGTGAGGAGGAGGGAACGGGGGCGCACGGAAGGCTCCTGGGTGAGGTCGGGTTGCAGGGTGGATCGGGGAAGGTGTTCGGGGTCGAGGGGATGGGCGCCGGTGGGGCGCGGGGGGAACGGCGGTCAGGCGCTGGTCGACTCCTGCACCGCCGGTGCGGTGGCGGGCGCAGTGACGGGAGCCTTGCCGGGGCGCAGGAAGAAGAACATGACGGTGCCGACGTAGAGCACCCACGCCACGGCCTGCAGCACGGTGGTGGCCGGGGTGAAGTTGAGCGTGCCCTTGAGCAGGGTGGCGTACCAGCTGCTCGGGTCGATGGTGCCGGAGACGTCGAAGGCGAGGGTGTTCAGGCCGGGCAGCACGCCGGCCTCCTGCAGGTCGTGGATGCCGTAGGAGAGGATGCCGCCCGCGACCAGGATGAGCGCCACGCCGGTCCACTTGAAGAAGGCGCCGAGGTTGATCTTCAGGGCCCCGCGGTAGATGAGCCAGCCGATCAGCACCGCACCCGCGAAGCCGACGACCCAGCCGAGCAGCGGGAGGTTGTTGCCGGCGCCCGCGGCCTGGGCGGTGGCGTAGAAGAAGATCGCGGTCTCCAGGCCCTCGCGGCCGACGCCGAGGAAGGCGACCAGGGCCACGGCGAGCGGGCCGAGGTCGAGGGCGCGGTCGAGCTTGCCCTTCAGCTCGCCCGAGATGCTGCGGGCGGCGGACTTCATCCAGAAGACCATGGCGGTGACGAACCCGACGGCGATGATGCTCGCGAGGCCGCCGATCAGCTCCTGGGCCTCGAACGAGAGCTGCCGGGTGCCGTAGGTGAGGGTCGCTCCGAGCACGACCGACAGGGCGACCGCGGTGCCGACCCCGACCCAGACGTAGCGGATGCCCCAGGTGCGGTCGGTCTTCTTCAGGAACGCGAGCAGGATGACGACGACGAGTGCCGCCTCCAGGCCCTCACGCAGCCCGATGAGGGCGTTGCTGACGAACATCCCGCGGCTCCGTCCGGTGCAGGTAAGGCTTACCTGACTTAGGTAACCCTAATGGCGGCTCGAGGTCAAATACGGGTCCGCCCTGCGGAACGGTGGGCGCGGCCCGGCGGAGCCATTGTCGAGTGGTCACCACGGGCCGACGTCGCGGATGTGACCAACTGGTCGCTCGGGAGGCACCGGTCGACGTCCCGGATGTGACCTTTCGGTCGCTTCGGGGACGGTCAGCTCGACGGGGTGGCGAGCCGGATCTCCTCGTCGGTCGGCTCGTACGGCTCGCGGGCCTGCGGGGGCAGGCAGCCGGTGATGGCCGCCATGATCCGGCGGGTGTCGGCCGCGGCCGAGCGCCCCTTGAGCTCGACCGGTGGGCCGACCCGCACCCGCACCTTCGGGGGGTCGGTGAGGTTGAACACCCGGGGCACCGGCTCGGAGCGGGGCCAGACCTGCTCCGAGCCCCAGATGCCGAACGGGATGACCGGCGCCCCGGTCATCGCCGCCAGCCGGGCAGCGCCGGTGCGGCCCTTGAGCACCGGGTCGTAGAACTTCGCGCCCCGCGGGATGGTGCCCTGCGGCAGCAGGCAGACCAGCTCGCCGCCCTCGAGGGCCACGGCGGCGTGCTCGAACGACTCCTGGCCGCCGGCGGCGCGGTCGACGGGGATGCCGCCCAGCGCCGTCGCGATGGCGCCCAGCACCGGAACGTCGAAGATCTCCTTCTTGCCCAGGCCCCGCGCGGTGCGCCCGGTGGCCCTCAACAGCTGGATGATCGTCTGCAGGTCGAAGTAGGAGCGGTGGTTGCCCACCAGGATGGCCGGGCCGGTGCGCGGGATGTGCTCGGTGCCGGCGATGTCGAACCGGGCATAGGGCGTGAGGATGGGCGGGCTGGCGAGGAAGAGCAACCGCTGCAGCTCGACGCCGAGCACCGGCACCTTGAGCACGCCGGGCGAGACGTCGAAGTGCACGATCGGCCAGCCGCGGGCCACGGCGTAGACGGTGAGCCGGGGGTCGGGGTTGACCGCGGCCGGGCTGCCGACGGCCGACAGCAACGGCAGGTCGTAGATCGAGTCGGAGTAGGCGAAGCTCTCGGCGAGGTCGATGTCCTCGCGCGCGGCCCACTCCTTCACCGCGGCGAGCTTGCCCCGCGACCAGACGAAGTTTCCGGTGATCGAGCCGTCGAAGCGACCGTCGTCGCCGATCGTGTACTGCGTGGCGATGACGTGGTCGATGCCCAGCCGGTCGGCGAGCGGCTTGATCAGGTGCTGCGGGGTCGTCGTCGCGAGCACCACCGGGCGGCCGGCGGCGTGGTGCTGCTCGATGAGCGACAGCGCGAACGGGTGGACGACGGCCGCGATCTCCTCGGCGGCGGCCTCGGCCGCGGCGTCGAAGGTCGAGCCGTCACGGCCCTTGGCCACGAGCGTCGCCTGGCGGGCCAGGAAGATCGACGGCAGCGTCTCGCCGATCAGGTCGAACATGCCGTAGAGCAGGCCCTCGCCGGGCAGCTTGCGGGTGACGACGCCGAGGTCGTACATCGCCCGCGACAGCAGCGGGCCGGTGCCGCCCTGCAGCAGGGTGCGGTCGAGGTCGAAGATCGCCGCGCCGCTCATGGGGGGAGGCTACCGGTGACCGGACGGCGGCACACCACCCCCTGCCACGGCATACATTGACCCGTATGCCGCGCGAGGAGCTCACCGCGTACGTCCTGGGGGGCGGCGGCGTGCTCGGCTCCAGCGAGGTGGGCATGCTGCGAGCGCTGGCGGAGCACGGCATCCGGCCCGATCTCGTGCTGGGCACCAGCATCGGCGCGCTCAACGGTGCCTTCATCGCCGCCGACCCCGGGCCGGAGGGCGCCGACCGGCTCGCCGCCGTGTGGGAGGCCGTCGTGCGCGAGGGCGTCTTCCTCGACAACCCGGTGCGCCAGGCGGCCCGGGTGGCGAAGTACCGCACCCACCTGCTGTCGAACGCGCCGCTGCGCCACGTCATCGAGCGCTACCTGCCGGTGAGCCGGTTCGAGGACCTCGAGGTGCCGTTCCAGTGCGTCGCGGCCTGCATCGAGGACGCGAGCGGGGTCTGGTTCGCCACTGGCGACCTCACCGACCCGGTGGTGGCGTCGTGCTCGGTGCCCGGCCTCTTCCCGGCCGTGCGCATCGGCGACCGGCACTTCCTCGACGGCGGGCTCGTGCACTCCATCCCGGTCGGGCGAGCGCTGACGCTGGGGGCCACCCGGATCTTCGTGCTGCAGGTCGGCCGGGTCGAGCAGCCGCTCGCGCCGCCGACCAAGCCGTGGGAGGTGGCGACGGTGGCCTTCGAGATCGCCCGCCGACACCGCTTCGTGCACGAGATGGAGACCGTGCCCGACGACGTCGAGCTGCACGTGCTGCCCAGCGGCGCCACCGACAGCCCCAACATCTCGATCGGCCAGGCGCGGTCGAACCGGATGCGTGAGCGGATGGACGCCGCGCAGGCCGCGACCGACGCCTACCTCAGAGAGCTTGCAGGGCCCTGACCACCTCGCGGCGCTGCACCTTGCCCATCGCGTTGACCGGCAGCGCCTCCACGACGACGAACCGCCGCGGCACCTTGTAGCCGGTCAGCGTCGCCCGGGCGTGGGCGTGCAGCTCGTCGGGGTCGAGCTCGACGCCGTCGACGACCACCACGGCCGCGACGACCTCCTCGCTGCCGCTCGGGTGCGGCAGGCCGACCACCGCGACGTCGAGGATGCCGTCGTGCCCCCGCAGCGCCGCCTCGACCTCGGAGGGGTAGACGTTGAAGCCACCGGTGATGATGACCTCCTTGATCCGGTCGACGATCGTGATGAAGCCGGCGTCGTCCATCGTCACCACGTCGCCGGTGCGGAACCACCCGTCGTGGAAGGCGCTCGCCGTGTCGTCCGGGCGGCCCCGGTAGCCGGCGAAGACCTGCGGCCCGCGCACCAGCAGCTCACCGCGCTCGCCGAGCGGCACCGCCCGGTCGAGGTCGTCGGCATCGGCGATGCGCACCTCGACGTCGGGGAACGGCACCCCGATCGAGCCCGGCCGGCGGTCGGTCGTCATCGGGTTGCCGACGACCACCGGTGAGGTCTCGGTGAGGCCGTAGCCCTCGACGAGCAGGCCGCCGGTCGCGGCCTCCCAGCGGGCCACCAGCTCGGCCGGCAACGGCATCGCGCCGGACAGGGAGTAGCGGATGCCGGCGACCGACACCCCGCGACGCTGCGCCTCGGTGGCGATCCGGTCGTAGAGCGGCGGCACGGCCGGCACGAAGGACGGCAGCCGCCGCTCGATGGCCTCCATCAGCAGGCCGATCTCGGGCTTGGGCAGCAGCACCAGGGTGGCCGCGAGGTCGATGCCGAGCAGCATGCCGACGGTGACCCCGTAGGCGTGGAACAGCGGCAGGGCCAGCAGGAAGGTCTCCTCGCCCTCGACCAGGCCGGGCACCCAGGCCCGGCCCTGCACCACGTTGGCCACGAGGTTGCGGTGGCGCAGCGGCACCCCCTTGGGCTCGCCCGTCGTGCCAGAGGTGTAGAGCAGCAGCGCCACGTCGTCGGCAGTGGGGTGCGGGTGGGCGGGGTCGAGCGGGGGTGAGGTGACCAGACCACGCCACGCCAGCGCCCCGGGCGCCGGGGTGCTCAGCTGGGCGCGCGCTGCCCGCGCCTTGGCGAGGGGCAGCCGCAGGGCGAGGCGCTTGGCCAGGGGCAGCTCGGCGGTGAGGTCGACGGCGACGACGTGCTCGAGCGACGAGCCGGCGCGCAGCTGCTCCACGACCGGCACGACCTTGTCCCACACCACGGCGACCCGGGCCCCGTGGTCGATGAACGGCAGGTGCAGCTCGCCCGCGGTGTAGAGCGGGTTGTGCTCGACCGCCGTGGCGCCCAGGCGCAGCACCGCGTAGAAGGCGATGACGTTCTGCGGGCAGTTCGGCATGACGAGCGCCACGCTGTCGCCGGGGCCGACGCCGAGCCGCCGCAGACCCTCGGCCACCCGCGCGACCCGGTCGGCGAACCGGGCGTAGGTGGTGGTGGCGCCGAGGAAGTCCAGGGCCACCCGGTCGGGGTGGTGGCGTGCCGACCGCTCGAGCCGGTCGACGAGGGTGCTGTCGTCGTGCTCGAGGTGGAGCGGGACCCCCCGGCCGTACGCCGTGGCCCACGGCGGTTGCGCTGCACTCATCGACGCCTCGTCCCAACCGGCGCGGGCGGGTCCCGCGGATGCGCACAACCTAGCGCCGAGCCGGGCCCTACGCTGGCGGCCATGGGCGCCCGCAGCATCCCCCCGCCGCCGTTGATGGTCCGACGGGTGCTGCACGTGCTCTGGCCGTTGGTCGGGGTGGTGGTCAGCGGGCTGATGGTGCCGGTGATCGTGGCCGGAGCCTTCATGGTGGTGGTGGACCGCCGGGCCCGGCTGTTCCGCTCCGCGTGCCTGGCCGTCGTGCTGATGTGGGTCGACATCCGGATGCTGCTCGGGTGCTGGGCGCTGTGGGCCAAGAGCCCCGACCACTCCTCGCCGACCTGGCGCGAGGACCACGAGAAGCTCTTCTCGCAGGCGCTGGACTCGCTGATGTACTACGCCCGGCGCTGGGTGAAGCTCGAGGTGGTGCTGGCCGACCGGATGCACTTCGGCACCGACGACGAGCCGCTCATCACCTTCGCCCGCCATGCCGGGCCGGCCGACTCGTTGGCCATCGCCTGGCTGATGTCGCGCACCGTCGGGCGGCTCCCCCGCATCGTGCTCGCCGAGGCGCTGCGCTGGGACCCGGGCATCGACACCATCCTGAGCCGGCTCGACTCGTTCTTCGTGCCCTCGCGCACCGGCGCCGGCGACGACCGCCTCGCGGGCCTGACCCGGATGGCCGAGTCGATGGTCGACGACGACGTCTTCGTCATCTTCCCCGAGGGGAAGAACTGGACGCCGGGCCGGCGCGCCGGCTACATCCAGCGCCTGCGCGAGCGCGGAGACGTCGCCCGGGCCCGTCGGGCGGAGGAGCTGCGTCATGTGCTGCCACCGAAGACCCGTGGCGCGTGGGCGGCCCGCTCGGCCCGCCCGGAGGCCGACATCATGGTGCTTGCCCACGCCGGGCTGGCCCGGCTCTCGACCCCCCGGTTGATCTGGGATGCGCTGCCGTTCGACGACCGGCCCTTCCTCGTCAAGACCTGGACGTATGCCGCCGACACGGTGCCGCTCGACGCCGAGGAGTTCGCGCAGTGGCTCGACGACCGGTGGAGCGAGGTCGACGCGTGGGTCGGCGAGAACGCCGCTCCCTACCTGCCCGGGCACGAGCCGGGGCCCGAGGAGGTGACGATCCGATGAGGGACGCCCGCACGTTCCTGGCCGTCGGTGGTGTCGTGGCGCTGGTCGCCGTGGGTGCCCTGGCCGTGACGGTGGCCGGCGGCGGGTCCGGTGGTGACGACTCCGCGAACGGCTCGATCCCGGTGGAGGGCAGCGCCGTGCTGAACGGCACCTGGACGGTGGTCAACGACGGCTCGGCCCCCGCGCCGGTGCAGGGCGTCGTGCGCCTGGTGTTCGGTGACGGGCGGCTGTTCGCCGAGACCGGCTGCAACACGGTGCGCGGCCCGGTGTCGGTGGAGGACAGCGTGCTCGTCAGCACGGGCCCCCTGATCTCGACCCGGATGGCGTGCGAGCCGGCGCTGATGGAGCAGGAGCGCTGGGTCACCGAGATGCTCGGCAGCCGCCCGCGCCTCGAGCGGTCCGGGCCCTACCTCTACGTGCACTGGGGCGAGGGCGAGCAGTGGTGGCTCGGCCTGGAGAGCGCGAACGAGACGTTCCCGGCATCCTGATGCCGGAGGTCCGCGCCGAGGCTCGACAAGACGTCGCCCGGGGGCTCGACATTGCTGAGCCCCCGCTCAGCAGCGCCGTTCGGCACTGCTGAGCCGGAGTGCAGCACTGCCGAGTGCCGCCACAGGGTCTTTTCCGGGTGGATCAGGAACGGGCGCTTCTCATGTCACGGGCCTCAGCGGCGGCGGTGGGGCGGAGCCTCGCAGAAGGGCGAGCCCTAGCTGTCCGGTCAGTACACCTAGCTCCGGCCGCCGCGGATGCTGTGCAGCCAGGAGCGCGCCGCGCTGAAGTCGGTGTCGCTGGTGAGCGGCGCGATGCTCGCACGCTGCCGGTCGGCGCGCGGGTAGGAGCCCAGGTAGCGCACCTCGGCGCAGATCCGGCGCAGCCCCATCAGCGCCTCGCCGACCCGCTCGTCGAGCACGTGGCCCTCGAGGTCGATCGAGAAGCAGTAGGAGCCCATCGACTCCTTGGTCGGGCGCGACTCCAGTCGGGTCATGTTGATGCCGCGTGCGGCGAACTGCTCGAGCAGCGCCAGCAGCCCGCCCGCGTGGTCGTCGCGCTGGAAGAGCACGACGGTGGTCTTGTCGGCGCCGGTCGGCTCGGGCAGCTCGCCGGGCCGGGCGACGAGCACGAACCGGGTCACCGCCGCCTGCATGTCGCCGATGCCGTGCGCCAGGTCCACGAGGCCGTGCAGCCGAGCAGCCGCCGGCGCGCACACCGCGGCGTCGAAGGACTCCTGCCCCAGCTCGAGCCCCTGCGCGGCGGCCGCGGTCGACAGCGTCGGCACGTACACGGCATCCGGGAGGTGATCGGCCATCCAGCCGCGCACCTGCGCCCAGGCGTGCGAGTGGGTGCCGACCGCGCGCACGTCGGCGAGCTCGGTGCCCGGGCGGGCGGCGAGCACGAAGGTCACCGGCACGAGCACCTCGCCGGTCACGACGAGCGGGTCGCCGCTGGCGAGGGCGTCGAGCGTGGCGGAGACGCCGCCCTCGACGGAGTTCTCGATGGGCACCATGGCGCCGTCGATGTCGCCCGCGCGCAGGGCGGCCAGCGCCGCGTCGACCGAGCCGTATGCCGTGCGCTCGCCACCCGCCGCCGGCCCCCACGCGTCGAGCGCCATCGAGGTGAAGGTGCCCTCGGGTCCGAGGTAGCCGAAGCGTGTCACTCAGGTCTCCTTGCCGGTGCGGGCAGCGGCCAGGGCCTGCTGCTCCTCGGGGGTGAGGGTCGCGTCGGAGGTGCCCCCGACGACGCCCTTGGCGTAGGTGCGCGACTCGCCGCGCGCGTGGATCGAGCTGAAGACCAGGCCGTCACCGTGGTCGTCGATGACGGCCGCGCTGAAGCTGAGCCGGCCGCCCATGTCGCCGAACGCGTCGTAGCGCACGACGGCGACGTGCCGCAGCGCCTGGCGCAGGTCGGCCCGCAGCGCGGCGAGGTCGGCGTCGCCGGCCGGCCGGTGCTGCTCGAGCGCCGTCAGCCGCCGCCGGGTGTCGGACGCGCGGCGCAGGAGCACGACCATCCCGCCGACGAGGAACGCCACCACCACAAGCGGGATGGCGAGCAGCAGCGCCTCGAGGGGATTCACACCGAACACGTTCGACAGGCTAGGCGCTGCCGCAGCGCCGCCGCCGCCTGTTCCACGGGCGCCCCTCCCCGACCTCGTGCGACTTGCCTACGGTTCCCGCGCGCCCAGCTAGCCACAACCGCACTCACGTCGCACGAAGGCGAGATGGGCCACGGCCGAGCGCGGACGGGTGCGCCCGGCATCCGCTGCGCTGCCTAGGGTGGATGCCGTGGGACTCGACTTCGCGACCGCCGCCGTGGTCTTCGGCACGATCTTCCTGGTCGAGCTGCCGGACAAGACCTTCATCGCGACGCTGGTGATGTCGACCCGCTGGCGCCCGCTGCTGGTGTGGATCGGCGTCGTGCTGGCCTTCTTCGTGCAGACGGCCGTGGCGGTGCTCGCCGGTGGCCTGATCTCACGACTCCCGCGCACGCTGGTCGAGGTCGCGGCCTGCGCCATGTTCCTGGTCGGCGGCATCCTGCTGCTGCGGGGCGCCGGTCAGGCCGACGAGGAGGAGGCCGAGACCGAGGCGGAGTTCGGCGCCAAGGCCGCCGCCCAGGTCGTGGGATGGCGCGTGGTCACCCTGAGCTTCACGGTGCTCTTCCTCGCCGAGTGGGGCGACCTGTCGCAGATCCTCACGGCGTCGCTGGTGGTGCGCTACGACGACCCGGTGTCGGTGTTCGTCGGGGCGTTCCTGGCGCTCGCCGTCGTGTCGGGCCTCGCGGCGGCGCTGGGCAGAACCCTGCTCACGAGGATGCGCCTGTCGACCCTGCGCCGGATCGGTGGCGGGGTCTGCCTGCTGCTGGCCGCCTACACCGGGCTCGAGATCGCCGGCGTGTTCTGACGCTCGGCCTCGTCGTCGCGGGGCAGGTCGTCGCGGGGCCGGGTGACCCACCACAGCAGCACCAGCGCCGCCAGCGCCCCGACGACGTCGGCGTTCTGCAGCACCCGCCCGGGCAGCTCGGGCCACTCGCGGTGGTTGAGCCAGGAGATGCCCCACCACGGCAGGCGGCACAAGAAGAACGCGGTGACCCCGAGCCCTGCCCACAGGCGGCGACGGTCGCGCAGGGGGTCGGCGCCGAGCAGCGCGAAGACGACCACGACGACCCAGTGGAAGTGGTGGATCCACGCCACCGGTGACAGCAGGCAGGCCATCAGCCCGACCGCGGCGACCTCGCCGATCGTGTCGCCGGCGAGGTAGAGGCGGCGCGCGAGCCAGAACCCGAACACGCCGACCACGGCGACGGCGACCAGCCAGATGACATTGCCCGCGGTCCCCTCGGGGCCGACGCGCAGCAGCAGCCCGCGGATCGACTGGTTCGACGTGCCGCCGTTGGGCCCGAGCCGGGCGGGGTCCTGCAGCGCGCCGCCCCAGAACGCGAACGACGCCTGCGGCAGCAGCACCCACACGCCGAGTGTCACGGCCACGGCCGTGCCGACGGCGGTGGCCGCCTCCTTCCACCGCTTGGTGACCAGGAAGTGCACGACGAAGACACCGGGAGTGAGCTTGACGGCCATCGCGAGGCCGACCAGCACGCCTCGCGGCACCTGGCGGATCAGGCCCGGCCGCGGCTCGCGCAGGTCCATCAGGCAGGCGAGCACCATGAACGCGTTGACCTGCCCGAACCGGATGCCGTCGCTCACCGGGTGCAGCCACAGCATGGGGGCGACGAGCGCGGCGAGGGTGAGCGGCATCCACGCGCCGGTGCGGTGGATGAGGCGGTACCCGGCGTACCAGACGATGGCGGTGGTCGCGAGCACCTGCAGGGCGGTCCACAGCCAGCCGGCGGCGCCGAACGGCATCAGCGCCAGCGGGATGGCCAGCACCGCGGCGAACGGCGGGTAGGTGAAGGGCAGCAGCTGCGGGGCCTCGGTGAGCGCGGCGTAGACCGGGCGCCCGGTGAGGATGGAGACCCCCGCCTCGCGGTAGACCTCGACGTCGACCTGCCACTGGTCGAGCGGCCAGAACACCAGGTAGCGCAGCACGACGGGCACCGCCGCGAGCGCGATCAGCACTGCCGCGAGCACCCAGCGGTGGCGCGGGACGGTGCGGTCGGCCGGGGGGGTCACGGCACCATTCTGGGGGGTCGAGAGGCCGTCGTGGCACCGGCGTCCCGAGCGCCGCACCGCCCGGAGATAGCCGGTAAACCTGAGCATCCGCTGATTCGGGTGGCGCGGCTACCGCACCGTAACCTTGCCCCGTGCTGCGCAGAGCCCTCGCCATCACGGTCGCCCTCGCGGCCGTGCTCGCCGGGCTCCTCCTCGCGTCGTCGGGCGCCGCCAGCGGCGCCCCGCGCGACGACCCGGCCGGTGCGGTGGTGCTGGTCGGCACCGGTGGCATCAGCTGGCGCGATGTCGACCAGCGCACCACCCCGAACCTGTGGGGGCTGCTGCGCGACGGCTCCTCGGCGGCACTGTCGGTGCGCTCGGTCTACTCCAACACCTGCCCGATCGACGGCTGGCTCGGGGTGTCGGCCGGTGGGCGGGCGGCCGCCCCGCGGCCCGGACCCGAAAGCAACCCCGCCGACCGGCCCTGCCCCAGCGCCCCCACCATCACCGACGGCTCGGTGGTGCAGTGGCCGACCTACCTCGCGGCCGCCGCCGACGAGCGCTACGACTCACGGCTCGGCCTGCTCGGCGACTCCGCGGCCGCCGGGAAGATGTGCCTGAAGGCGGTGCAGCCGTTCGCCGCGGCCGGCGGCGCGCGGCGCGACGGGCGGATCGAGCAGTATGCCCCGTGGTCCGACCAGCAGCTGATGGTCGACCTCAACGGCTGCCCGGTCACCCTCGTCGACGTCGGCTCGGTGCGCGACCCCGACGACGTCGCCGAGGGCGAGCCGGCGCCGGCCTCGCGCCGCCAGCAGCTGATCGAGATCGACCGGCGGATCGGCCAGGTCATCGAGGACGGCCCGAACGGCGCCGACTTCGTGGTGGCCTCGCTCTCGGATGCCGGGCGCAGCGAGCGGCTTCGCCTGGTGGTCGCGCGCGGCCCGCACTTCGGCCCCGGCATCCTGGTGTCGTCGTCCACCAGGCAGAAGGGCCTGGCCCAGGCGCCCGACGTCACGGCCACGGTGCTGTCGGTCGTCGGGCTCCCGGTGCCGGATGCCGTGGCCGGCTCACCCCTGACCTCCGACCCCGCGCCCGACAACTCCGAGCGGCGCGCGCAGGCCCGGCTCGCCTACCTGACCGACTACGACGAGGCCAGTCACGACGTCCACGACCTGGTCGAGCCGTTCTTCATGGTGTTCGCCTACGGGCAGCTGGTGATCTACCTGCTCGTGCTGCTGGTCTACAAGGGCCGGCTGGGGTCAGAGCGCACCCGGGTGACCACGCTGTCGCGGGTGCGCGTGGTGGCGGTTGTGGCCGCCTGCGTGCCGGTCTCGACCTTCCTGGCGAACCTGCTGCCCTGGTGGCGCTTCCCCATCGCGATGATCTCGGTCGTCGCGGCCGTCGGGCTGTTCGTCGCCATCATCGCGACCGCGGCGCTGAAGGGGCCGTGGGGCACGTTGGCGCTCGGGCCGATGGCGTTCGTGTCGGCCACGACGATGGTGGTGCTGGCGGTCGACGTGATGACCGGGTCGCGGCTGCAGCTGTCGTCGCTGATGGGGCTGCAGCCCGTCGTGGGCGGGCGCTACTACGGCATGGGCAACCCGACGTTCGCGCTCTTCGCGACGGCCACCATCCTGCTGTGCACCGCGGTGTCGTCGATGCTGGTGCTGGCCGGGCGGCAAAAGGCGGCCGCCCTGGCGGTGGCCGTCATCGGGGGCGTCGCGGTGGTCGTCGACGCGATGCCGTTCTGGGGCGCCGACGGTGGTGGCCCGCCGGCGCTGGTGCCCGGGCTGGCCTACCTGATCATCGCGGTGCTCGGCCTCACCATGACCTGGAAGCGGGGGCTCCTGCTCGGGCTCGGCGTCGTCGCCCTGTTCTTCCTCATCGCCGTGGCCGACTGGCTGCGGCCGACGGCCTCGCGCAGCCACCTGGGCCAGTTCGTGCAGGCCATCCTCGACGGCAAGGCCCTCGACATCGTCGTGCGCAAGGCCGAGCAGAACCTCGACCTCCTGCTCGGCAACGCGCCCCTCACCCTGCTCGTGCCGGCCGCCCTGCTCTTCGTCATCTACGTGCTCGCCCGACCCACGTCGTGGGGCTCGCGGGCCATGCAGCGCTCCTACGACCGGGCGCCCACGCTGCGCGCCGGCCTGATCGCGCTGATCGTCACGCTCACCATCGGGTTCCTCATCAACGACTCGGGGGTCGCGATCCCGGCGGTCGGGGCGACGCTCGCCGTGCCGCTCATCGTGTCGGTGTCGGTGACGTACCTGCTCGAGGAGGCCCGGACCGCCGCACAGACCCGCTCCGCACGCCGGCGGCGATGACCACCGCCCACAGCACCAGCCCCACCCACGGGATGACGCCGCGGCGCACCCCCAGCGTGAGGTCCTCCACGGCCGGCGTCATCCCGAGCACCCGGCCCGGCACGTAGGCCAGCGCCATCGCGGCCAGGCGCACCAGGGCGACGAGGTCGACCAGCCCGGGCAGCAGCGCCGGCAGGCAGGCCCACAGCAGCAGGTCGTACCACGGCAGCGAGTACGGCGCCGCGAGCGAGTAGGCCAGGGCCAGGCACGCGGTCACCCACAGCGCGACCGGCGCGAACGCGGAACCCGGCCCCCCGGCATCCGTCCCGGAATCGACCAATAGGTCACGGGAGGGACGGGCCTCGACCGCGCCCTGCGTCCCGGAATCGACCAAAAGGTCACGGGAGGGACGGGTCGCCGGCCGGCTGGCGCGCAGCAGGCACCAGGCGAGCAGCACCGCGAGCAGCGCCGCCCCGATGCCGATGAGCGTGCGGGTCGGCCCGTTGCCGACGGCGTCGCGCCCCACCTCGAGCAGCGGTCGCCACGGAGTCGCGAGCGACACGGCCTGCCTCGACCGCAGCAGCTGGTCGAACACGTGCGGTCCGGCCCACAGGTGCAGCGCCCCGGCCACGACGACGAACCCCCCGGCCAGCGCCCCCACGAGCCGGGCCAGGGCACCCGACCGGTGGCCCAGCACCCACCAGGCGGCCACGATGCCGACGGCCACCACGGCATACGTGAACTTGGTCGATGCCGCCAGCGCCACCACCGCCCCGCTGAGCGCCGCCCCCAGCCACCCCGGCCGGCGGGCCGCCTCCACGACGGCGGCGAGCGCCAGGGCGGTCGCGACCGTGTCGATGTGCGCCCCCAGGACCCCGACGCCGATGACGAGCGGGTTGAGGGTCCACAGCACGTCGACCCGCCCGTGCAGCTCGGGGTCGAGCGCAATCCGCAGCAGGGCGCGCACGGCCAGCCATGACAGCACCACGACCACCTGCCACACCCACACCCCCTGGCGCAGCGAGCCGCCCCCGACCCATGCCGAGAGCGCGTGCAGCAGCGTGCCGAACGGCCCGTAGACGCTGGGCTCGGTGGTCCACGGCTCCTCGACCCGGCTGGTGATCGGGTCGAGCCCGCCGGCCCAGCTGATCGGGGCGTCGACCCAGGGGTTGCCGCCCTGCACGAGGATGCGCCCGTAGGCCAGGTAGTTGACGTGGTCGGCCGAGCCGAACGGCGCCGCCAGCAGGGCGAGCAGCGCGAGGATGCCGGGAGCCAGCCAGGTGCGCAGCGCCGCCACCCGGCCGCGCAGCCCGAGGTAGACCGCCACCGCACCGAGCAGGTATGCCGTCCACAGCACCCCCGTGACCGCCCCCGGTCCCAGCTCGAGCGGGAGGTCGGGCACGCGCACCCAGCCGGGCGGCGCGAGGTCGGGCTGGGCGGCGTTCGGGGCGGACAGCCCGACGAGGAGCAGCAGCCCCAGCGCCACGGCGACGCAGGCCCGGTGCGCCCGGGTCAGCCCCGGCGCCCCGGCCACCAGCTCCTGCTGGTCTCCGGTCAGCCGCGCTGCCACGGCCGCCAGCCGCGGCGCACGAGCGCCCACCAGACGTCGCGGTACTGCTCGGCCCGGTGCACCTGCCCGCGCCAGTCGCGGCCGCTGACCCGGTGCTGCAGCTCGCAGGGCACCTCGAGCACGGTGAGCCCGGCCCGCAGCACGTCGACGGTGAGCGCGGTCTCGACCCCCCAGCCGCGGGCCAGCGGGCTGGCCGCCGCGAACGCCGCCGGGCTGAGGCAGCGCATGCCCGAAAGGGGTTGCACGGCAACGAAACCGGTGAGGTGGGCGATGCCGCGTCGGGCCAGGCCCACGACCAGCCCGCGCCCCCCACCGGCAACGATCTGGGCGGGCAGCGTCGCGATGGTCATGTCGGCACTGCCGTCGAGCACCGCCGCGGTGAGCACCCCGAGGTTGGTGGCCGTCTCCTGAAGGTCACCGTCGACGAACAGCAGCGCGGCCGGCCAGGTCGCGCTCGGGTCACCGGCGTCGTCGAGGTTCGTGACGGCATCCGCCCGCTCGAGCTCGCGCACCCGGCGCACCCCGCTCTCGAGCGCGGCGGCCTTGCCGCGGTTGCGCTCGTGGCGCACGACGTCGGCGCCGGCGGCCCGGGCAGCCTCGAAGGTGCCGTCGGTCGACCCGTCGTCGACGACCACCACCCGGCCCACCTGGGGCAGCGCGGCCACGGCCGCCACGGTCGCCGCGATGCGGTCAGCCTCGTCCTTGCACGGGACGACGGCGGCCACCCGCGCGGCCATCGCGCTCATCAGCGGAGGGTGACCTGGCGGCTCAGCAGGCCGGAGCGCGCCCGGCGCTCGTCGGCGGTGAGCGAGGCGTCCGAGGCCAGCGCGGCGGCATACCGCGTGCCCCAGGCGGCGAGCTCGTCCTCGTGGTCGGCGGCCTCGAGCTCGGGGTCGAGGTCCCACACCGGCACCAGCAGGCCGCAGGCGCGGAAGGCGCCGAGCAGGCGGGTGTCGCCCCCGAGGGTGTCGTCGCCGGCGGCGTGCAGGCGGGCCAGCGCGTCAGTGGCGGCGTCCTCGTCGTCGGGCAGCACCAGGCGGATGTGTGCCCGCTCGCCGATGCGCACCCAGTAGGCCGAGGGCAGCGCCGACAGCGCCACGGTCGGCACCACGGTGGCGTTGGCGCGCTCGAGCGACTCGGCGGCCTCGCCCTCGAGGTCGTCGCCGCCGACCCAGAACTCGAAGCCCTCGTGCACCGTGACCTCGAACGGGGCGCCGGCGTCGAGCACGTCCTGCAGGCGCGGGCTGTCGGCCGTGACCTGGGGCGTGGTGACCACGGGGTGCCCCGGCTCGGCGGCGAGCGCCGCGAGCAGCTGGCCCGCGAGGTCGCGCGACGCGTCACCGCTGGCGTTGCCCGACTGGGTGCCGATGAGCACCGAGCCGTCGGCGCGGTGCAGGCCGGGCCACGCCATCGGCAGCACGGTGGCCACGGTCACCTCGCTCGAGGCCCCCTCGGGCAGGTGCTCGGCGCGCACGGTGACAACCGCCGTGGCGGCCGGCAGGATCTCGCGCAGCGCGACCCAGTCGGTCTCACCAGCCAGCCCCTGGAACGGGCGACGCTCGAACGGTGCTGGTGCCGGCCGCGGCTGCCGGGGGGTGGTGTCGGTGCCGCGCTGACGTCGAGATGCCTTGCCCATGCGAGCACCCTAACCGAAGGTGGGCTCAGGTGGCCCGGCGCCGGCTCGGCCCGCCGAGGGTGGCCCACACGACGTTGCCGGTGCGGTCCTCGGTGACGCCCCACTCGTGGGCGATCGAGCGCACGATACGCAGCCCGCGGCCCGACGACAGCCACACCGTGCGCGGTGCCGGCCGGGGCACGGTCTCGCCGCCGCCGTCGGTCACCTCGACCTCGACGACGTCGCCGCGGATCTTCCAGCGCACCCGGATCGTGCCGTCGGACAGCGGCCGGGCATGGCGCACCGCGTTGGTGAGCAGCTCGGAGGCGACCATCTCGGCCTCGTCGACGAGCTGCTCGGGCAGGTCGCGGGTCTGCAGGTCGTTGACCACCTCGCGGCGCACCTTGCCGACCGAGGCCGGCTCGTGGGGGGCGCGCAGGGTGCAGATGATGCTGTCGACGCCCGGGCCGGGCGTCTCGGTGACGATGAGGCCGGTCTCGCCGGTGCGCCCCGTGCCCGGGGCGCCCTCGTCCTGGCTGTCGTCGTGGTCGAAGTTCGAGGTCACGCCGCCCAACCTAGCCGGACCGGGCCACCTGGCGAAGAACGTGTCCGGGACGGTTCGTGATGATGACGTCGACGCCGAGCTCGAGGCAGCGGTCGACGTCGTCGTGCGAGTCCACGGTCCAGACGTAGACCTGGTGACCCCGGCGCTGGAAGGCCCTGACCACCTTTGGGCGGCGCAGCATCCGCCGGTCGAGCCCCACGGCGCCCACGCCCTTGGGCAGGCTGCCGTCCCAGGTGAGCGCCGGCACTGTCGCGTCGAGGAGGTAGACCAGCGGCAGCTTGGGCGCGAGCTTGTGGGCCCGCTTCAGCGCCCGGTTGGAGAACGACATCATCCGCACGTGCGGCCGCCCCGGCTGGTCGCCGCCGTCGAGGTCGAACATCCGCAGCACCTGCACGAGGGTGTTCTCGACGTCGTTGCCGTGCCGGGTGGGGTGCTTGGTCTCGATGAGGGTGACAACCTCGTGGCGGGTGCTCACCAGGGTGTCGAGCAGGCGGCGCAGGGTGAGGATGTGGCCACGCTCGGGGTCGAACTCCGGCGACTCGGTGTCGCCGGGCCGGTCGGCCTTCTTCCACGACGCCCAGTCGAACTCCTCGAGCCTGGCCAGCTCGAGCGCCGAGACCACGCCCTCGCCGTCGGAGGTGCGCTCGACGCGACGGTCGTGCACGCACACCAGGTGGTGGTCGGCGGTCAGCCGCACGTCGCACTCCACGCCGTCGGCGCCGTGCGCGAACGCCTTCCGGTAGGCCCGCAGGGTGTGCTCGGGTTCCTCGTCACTGGCGCCCCGGTGGGCGATCACGAGCGGGCGGTCCGTCACCGGCGGCGCGGGCCGCACCGTGCGGTTCTCGAGGTCCACCCCTGAATACTCACACGCGCGGCCCCCCTACCGTTGGACCATCGTGAGTCTCCCCCCCTTCCAGCACCTCGTCGACGAGCACTGGCGCGACGTCGCCCGCCTCGCGCACGCCCTCGCACCCGGCGCCGGCGACGACGTCGCCCAGCAGGCGTGGACCCAGGCCCTGGTGGCCTACCCCCGGCTCACCCACGCCCGCAACCTGCGCTCGTGGCTGCTCACGATCACCCACCGGTGCGCCATGGACCACCACCGCTCGGCCCGTCGCACGTTCCCCCACGAGGACCCCTCGCTGCTGGCGCAGGCGCCGACGCTCCCACCTCCCGAGGCGCCCGACGGCTCCTTGTGGGCGCGGGTGGCGGCGTTGCCACCACGGCAGCGGGATGCCGTCGTGCTCCGCTTCGTCGGCGACCTCGACCACCGCGCGGTGGCAGCCGCGCTCGGCACCTCGCCGGGCATGAGCCGCCGCCTCGTCAGCGACGCGATCGCCACCCTCCGCCGGGACCTCCCGGCCATCTCCGACCTCGAGGACCTGTCATGACCAACCCCTTCGCCACCTTCGACCCACCACTGGCGGGCCCGCCCGTGCTCGAGCCCACCGACGTCTCCTACGTGCTCGAGGACACCGAGGTCGGGCGGCTGCTCGTGGCCGTGCGCGACGACGGCGCGGTGGTGACGTGCGCGTATGCCGGCGACACGGCATCCGAGGACCGCTGGCTGCAGCGCATCGCCGCAGCCGTCAGCCCACGGGTGCTGCGGCACCCGTCCCCCACGGATGCCGCGCGCCGCGCACTCGCGGCCTACCTGGCCGGCTCGGCCCGGTCGGTCGACGTGCGGGCCGACCTGGCCCTGGCGTCGGGGTTCCAGCGCGAGGTGCTCAGCGGGCTGGCGGCTCGGGTCGGCTACGGCGAGCGCACGACGTATGCCGTGCTGGCCGCGGCCGTGGAGCACCCGGGTGCGGCGCGGGCGGTGGGAACGGCGCTCGGCGCGAACCCGCTGTGCATCGTGCTGCCGTGCCATCGGGTGCTCCCGGCATCCGGCGGCGTCGGCGGGTATGCCGGTGGGCCGGCCGCCAAGGAGCACCTCCTCGCGCTCGAGGCCGCCCACGCGGCCTGAGATCTGCTGCGGTTCAAGCCATCTCGGAGCCCTGCTCGAACGACCAGGCGGTCGCCATCGGCAGCAGGTCCTCGATGCTCACGCTGCGCGGCCCGCCCGGCGTGGGCAGGATGACCCGGATGCCGGGGTGCTGGTCGAAGAGCACCTGCCGGTCGCGACCACACGGGCCGACGGGTCCGCGACCGTGGTTGCCGACGGCGACGATCGTGGTGATGCGTCGTGCGCCTCCGGCGCGGGCCGTGGCGAGGGCGACGAGCTCGGCGCAGGGCCCGCCGGTGAAGTGGTAGAGGTTGACGCCGACGAAGACCCGCCCGTCGTCGGCCCGCACGGCGGCTCCCATGGTGTGGATGCCGTCCTCCCCCGGGCCGGCGTCGGTGGCGGCGTCGATCACCTGCCGGGCGGCCTCCACCAGTGCCAGGTCGTCGTCGTCGAGGTGCCGCAGCGATGCGGGGTGGTGCTCGGTCATGTGGCGACGCTACCGAGCCCTGGCAGTTCGACCGGTGATCGACCGGCGTAGGCGAGGAGGCGGTCCTGCGCCGACGCGCCGTCCTCGACGGGCAGCTCCGGGCCGAAGATTCCGGCGCGCTGCTCGTCGGTGAAGCGCCCGTGGATGACCGAGGGTCACGGCCCGGGCGTTCCGGAAGTCGTCCACGGGGTCGTCTCCCAGCAGGTGCGGCGGCTCCCCCGAGGGCGGCGCCACGTCCTCACCGCGGGCCGACCCCACGAAGTACTGCTGCGTCTGGAGCATGTGGTTCAGCAGGGTGCATGTCGTGCCTCCCCGTCGTTGCCTACCCCTCCACCACACCAGATTCGCAGCGCCCCAGGCGCTCCAAGGTGCACCCGCACTCGCGGCGCCCACGCGCCCGAGCCGGCCACCCGCGGCCGTCGGACCCGTGCCACGGGGTGCATGCGGGTGGGACCATTCGGCATGACGCCGCGCCGAGCACGAGCGGCACGTCGAGCCCTGGTCGGGTTCGTCGCGGCAGTGACGGTCGCCGTGGGGGTGGCCTGGCCGGCGCGGGCCACCATGACCGCCTCGTACACCGTGTTCACGTGGAACGTGGCCGGCTGGGCCATGCACCGAGGGTCCGTGGCCGACGAGCTGGTGCCCACGGTCAGCAGCTCGATCCAGAGCTCGGGGGCGCAGCTCGTGGCGCTCAACGAGCTGTGCGAGGACCAGTACCGGGCCATCGTGGCGAGCCTGCGGGCCGCCGGCTGGCCCGACGACCCCACCGACTTCGCCCGGTTCGAGCGGCAGGGCAGCCGGTTGTGCGGCGGTCAGGCGTTCGGGCTCGCGATCTTCAGCACGGCGCCGTTGGGCGCGGCGAACCGTTACACCCTCCCGTCCGACGGCACCTCGGAGGGTCGCAGGCTGCTGTGCGCCCCCTTGGCTTCGCGTGGACACCTGCGCTTCTGCACGAGCCACATCACGCCGGACAGCACGGTCATCGACGGCCGCAGGATCAACGTGACCCAGCTGGCCGAGGTGCGCCGGCGGCTGGAGGCGTTCAACGCCGCGGGCGACACCGTCCTGCTCGCGGGCGACCTCAACGCGCAGCCGCACTACCGCAGCTTCGACCCCTGGTACCCCCCGGCCGTCGCCACCGCCCAGAACGCGTCCAACACCGGTGCCTATCGGGAGCTCGACGACACCGACCCGCGATGCCCGGGCTACGGCGAGGCGACGACGCCCGGCACTCGCGGCGGCCTGTGCGGCCAGTCGGCCAAGATCGACCTGATCCTCGTGCGTGCCAACCACGTCGTCGGCTCCTACTCGGCCGACTCCCTGGACATCCCCTCCTGCAGCGGTTCGCCCTGCTCCGACCACCGGGCAGTTATCGGGACCGTCCGGGTGTCCGTGGGTTGAGGCCTCGCTCAGCCGACCAGCTGGTGCAGGCGTACACCGTGCTCGGTCGCGATCAGCTCGGCCGCCTTCTCGCCGATCATGATCGCGGCGGCGTTGGTGTTGCCACTGACGATGTTCGGCATGACGCTCGCGTCGGCCACCCGGAGACCCGTGACCCCGAGCAGGTGCAGCCGCGCATCGACCACCTCGCCAATCCGGCAGGTCGAGGTCGGGTGGTACACGGTCAACGCGTAGTGGCGGGCCAGGTCCTCGAGCAGCGCGTCACTCGGCTCGCTGCCGCTCTCGTGTCCGTGGGCCAACGCCAGGTGCGGCGGGATGACCGGGTCGCCAAGCCCGCCGCCGGGCCAGGCCGAGGCGATCTCGAGCGCCTTGTGGATCACTGACACCATGACCACGACGTCGTGCGGGTCGGCGAGGTAGTTGAGGTCGATGCGCGGGGCGACGGCCGGGTCGGCACTGGCGAGGGTCACCGAGCCCTCCGAGTGGGGCTGCACCGGGTTGGGCAGGAGGACGACCTGCCCACGAGTGGGGTCGAGGAAGGCCTCCGGGTCGTCGAAGAAGGCCATCGCCGGGATGCGGAAGACGTACTCCCAGATCGCGGGGGTGTAGCCGCAGGCCAGGAAGCCGATCTGGGCGTCGTGGGTGTGCTCGTCACCGAGACCGGTGGAGTAGAACGCGACCGCGTCGTACAGCGAGGACGACGCGAGACCGCGGCCGGTCGTGAACCACTCGACCAGGCGGCGCTCCGCCTCCGCCTTGGCGGCCGCCAACGGCTCGGGGAGGTCGACGTCGTCCGCCGGGTCGGCCGGGAGGGGCCCCGCAGGCGCCCGCAGCGCGTCCGGGCCCAGGGACATCGCGATCTCCGACATGGTCTCGCCGATGCCGTCGGCGGCGAACATCAGCGGGGTGTGCAGGTGGTCCTTGAGGTGCTGCCCGACGTCCGGCAGGTCCACCAGGCAGTCCACCCCGACGTCGGCCAGCGCCTCACGCGCACCGACCCCGGACAGCATGAGGAGGTGCGGCGACCCGATGGCCCCGGCGCAGAGCACCACCTCAGTGCCGGCAAGAACCTCCTCGCTTCCGCCGTCGACGGTGCGGTAGCGCACCCCCGTGGCGCGCAGAGCGTCCCCGTCGCCCTCGAGGATGATGCGCTCGACGAGCGCGCCGGTGACGACGGTGAGGTTCTTCCGCTCCATCGCGGGCTCGAGGTAGGCGTGGAAGGTCGAGCTGCGCTTGCCGGCTCGAGTCGTCGTCTGGAACAACGAGGCCACGCCCTGCGGCTCCCGACGGTCGCGGCCGTTGTAGTCGCCTTGCTTGAGCCCGGTGCTGCCCGCCGCCTCCACGAACTGGGTGGATGCCGGGAGCACCGGTTCGCGCACCGACACCCCCACCGGCCCGTCGTCGCTGTGGGCGTCGAGGTCGGGGTGCAGCTCGGTGCTGTGCACGAAGCCCTCGGCCTTGAGGAAGTAGGGCAGCACCTCCTCGTAGGACCAGCCCGGCGCCCCTCCCGCCGCCCAGGCGTCGAAGTCGCCGGGGTGGCCCCGCACGTAGGCCATGTAGTTGATGCCCGAGCTGCCGCCGAGCATCTTGCCGCGGGGCACCATCATCCGGCCGCCGACCAGGCCCTTGCCGACCCCTCCGGCGTCGCCCGTGAACATCCAGTCGGTGCTGGGGTCGTTCTGCAGCGAGGCCACCGCCGCCGGCATCAGCTCAGCCGGTGGAGGTGGGCCCCCGGCCTCGAGGAGGCACACCCGCACGTCCGGGTCCTCGGTCAGCCGGGCGGCGACGACCGCGCCCGCCGACCCCGCTCCCACGATCACGTAGTCGTACGTCGAGCCCATGGATCCCACCTCGTCGTGGATGCCTCGCCGAGCGGCGTGGACGGTGCGCTCACGCAACCACAGGCCGAGCCACAGCGGCAAGAGGTGTCGAAGGCCGCCCCGGGCGAGAGGGTCGCGGACGGAGGTCCGGATGCTTCACGTGGTGGGCCACCGGCTGCCGTCCCCACATCGACCAATAGGTCACAGCAGGGTCGCTCGGCTGGGTGGCGCTGTTCCTTGACCGCTGCGCGGTGGGATGCCGTGTACGGCCGTTGCGGGCTCGGGTCGTTGCTCCGGATGTGTGTCGTTGCTCCGGATTCGTGCTGCTGCAGCGGCACGCAACGGGAGTACGGACCCGTGCCGGGAGCAACGACCCGAGCCGACGGCATCCGGCTGCGGGTCTGGCCGACGTGGCGTCGGCTACGGCGCGGTAGGTGCTCCGATCGGCCCACCTACCAAGCGGTAGCCGGGGTCAGGTCCCTTGTGGGGGTCGGTCAGCGGTAGAAGCCGTGGCGGGCCAGCGGGTGGAGCAGCTCGCGCTCCTCGTAGGCCAGGTGCGACTGCAGCGTGTCGGTCAGGAGGTCGACGACGCGCTGCAGGCGGTCGAGGGCGCCGGGCTCGTCGCTCACGAGGGCCACGAGCGCCCGGTCGACGTCGTCGAGCACGTCGTGGATCACCTCGTGCTCCTCCTCGAGCCGGTCGATCACCGGGCGCGCGTCGGGGTCGCTCGCGCGCAGGTGCGGGAAGATGCCGGTGTCCTCGAGCCCGTGGTGGCCGGTGACGATGCGGCAGTAGGACTCGCAGTAGGCACCGAGCGTCCAGTTGTTCTGGCGCATCGTCATCGCGTTCACCGCCGACCGGGCCGACCCGACCGCGAGGTGCCCGCGCACGACCTGCTCGACCACGTCGCGCACCTGGGTCAGCTCGGCCCGCAGGTGGTCGTGCACCTCCATGAGGTGCCGCGGCACCGCCAGCTGGGCCGGGCCGTAGGCCGCCTGCTCCGCCGGGTCGGGCCGCACGGGGTAGGCCGGCCGGCTCGCCTCGTCCCACGGCAGGATGCCGGTGAGCCGGGTCCCGTCGTCGGGCGTCGGCACGACCACGTCCGCGAACGCGCTGGACGTGGGCGCGGCTGCGGCAGTTCGCGTGGACTTGGATGTGGTTGCGGGAGAACCTGCTTCGCTCGTCGTGGTGGCCGTGTGCCCGGACGCTGAGCCCATGTCCGCGGGAGGTGACGGCACGGCATCCGGTGGCACGGCATCCGCCGGCGCCACCGCACGGCGCTCGCGCTCGGCCGCCACGAGGTCACGCACCAGGGGCGCCACCTCCTCGCCGAAGCGCCGCACGTCGTCGGGGTCGTCGGTGCCCAGGATGTAGGTGGCCATGCCCTGCTCGAGGGTGAGCGCGGCGAGCTGCTCGGCCCAGTCCGCGGGCCGCCCGCGCAGGAAGCCGCCACCCGACCCGAACGTCCCCGACACGTTGTAGAGCCGCCGCACCGCCTCGGGCGCCCGCCCGGCCGACATCGCGGCCCCGTCGATCCGCGCGTTGTGCTCGCCGAGCGTCTCCGGTCCGGCATACCCCGAGCTCGGCAGCCAGCCGTCGGCGAGCCGCCCGGTGAGCCGCAGCATCCGCGGCTTGTAGGCACCCACCCAGATGCCCACCGGGTGCACCGGCGCCGGCCCCGAGTGCAGACCTCGCGCCCGGTGGTGCGCCCCGTCGAGGCGCACCGATCCCGAGCCCGCCCACATCGCCCGGATGACGCCGATCGCCTCCTCGAGCGCGTCGACCGCCTCCCCCGGCGCGAGCCGCACCCCGCCGGCCGCCTCGATGGCGTCCCAGAAGGCGCCGGTGCCGATGCCGAGCTCGACCCGACCCCCACTGAGGATGTCGAGCGAGGCCACCGACCCGGCGAGCACGACGGGGTTGCGCAGCGGCAGGTTCGCGACGTTGGGGGCGACCCGCAGGGTCGAGGTGCGGGCCGCGATGACCGAGAGCAGCGTCCAGGCGTCGAGGTGACGCGCCTGGTACGGGTGGTCCTGCACGGTCAGCAGGTCGAGCCCGCTGACCTCGGCCACGGCGGCCAGCTCGAGCACGTGCTGCGCCGAGGCCGCGTCGGGCGAGGGGAACAGCCCGAACTCCAGCCCGTGGCCGTAGTCGGTCACCCGTCGGCGCCCCGGTCCTCGCGCGGCAGGCGACCCGACCCGGCATACCCGCCGAGCAGCTCGGCCATCGCGAGGTGCGGCTTGGCCTCGCCGTGCCGGCCCTGGCGCTGCAGGGTGCGGCCGAGCACGAGGTTGGCGTAGGCGTCGTCGGGCACGTCGGCCAGGATCGCCCGGGTCACCCGCTCGGCGCGGCCGAGCTGGGCGGAGTGGAAGTACGAGCGGGCCAGCAGCAGCCGCAGCTCGGTGGTGCCGTGCAGCGGCGGCGCGAGGGCGCTCTCGTCGACGAGCGTGGCGAGCGCCTCGGCCGCGGCCTGGTACTCGCCGTGCTCGAACAGCCCGCGAGCGCGCTCGTAGCGCTCGGCCATGTCGGAGCCGGGAGTGGTCATGGGCTCCACAACACCACATCGCCACCCCCGATTCCGGATGCCGGTGCCACCGACCCGCGCCCGGTGCCGCGGGTGCCCGGCACGTCGCCAGCACGCCGCCGGCACGCGCCCAGCAACCGCCCAGCCCGCGGCTCTAGGCTCGCGCGGGTGAGGACCACCCTGGCCACCGAGCACCTGCTCGTCGACGTGCCCGGCCACCCCGGAGCCACCCTGCGCGTCGAGGTGCACCACCCCGACGCGCCGGTGACGGCGCTGTTCAGCTCGGGCCTGGGGCTCCCCCTCGACCTCTGGCACCCGGTGACCGCCCGGCTGCCCGACGTGCGGTGCGTGCTCTTCGACCGCCCGGGGATGGGCGGGTCCACCCCGTGGCACCGCGCGGTCGACCTCCCCGAGGGCGTCGACCTGCTGGCGGCCGTGCTCGCGGCGACCCACCCCGGCGCCATGACCGACCCGGTGGTCGTCGTCGGCCATTCGCACGGGGGGCTGTTCGCCGAGGGCCTGGCCCGCACGCGACCCGAGCTGGTGCGCGGCCTCGTGCTCGTCGACGCCTCCGACCCGCAGTTCGAGGCGACCCGGCTGCAGCTCGGCGGACCCGCGGCGACCTGGGCCGCCTGGGTCGCGGGGCGCCCCTGGCTGGCGGGCGTCGCGCCGGGCCTCGCAGCCGGCGTCATGATCGTCGGGGGCACCACCCGGCCGGCATCCGCGCACGCACACCGCGCGCTGGCCACGGCCTACGGGCAGCCGGCCCAGCTCGAGGCGACCGTGGCCGAGCTGGCAGCCGTCGGCGACGACGCCCGCGACCTCCTCGCGCTCGCCGAAGACCACCCGCTGCCCGACGTGCCGGTGCAGCTCGTGGTGGCGGCCCGGACCGGTCGGCTGACCCACCGCCGGCGGCGGAGCTGGCTGCGCCGGATGACCGACCGCGCCGCCGTGCTCGGTGCCGGCACGGTGCGCACGGACGTCGACTCCGGCCACCTCGTCATGCTCGACGCCCCGGATGCCGTCGCCCGCGCCGTGCGCGCCTGCCTCACCCGTACGGCAGGCCCCTGATCGCCTGCTCGATGGCGGCGATCTGCTCGTCCTGCCACGAGCGGCCCAGCCAGCCACCCAGGAGCGCACTGACGGCCGCCAGGCCGGTGAGCACCCCCTGCACGTACCAGCCCCGCGGCACCAGCAACGGCGTCACGCTCATCGCACCGAAGGCGACACCCAACGCGCTGCCGGCGAGCGAGAGGCGGCCCGGGCGCCGGCGGCGACGCGGCTCGGCGTCGGGCGCACCGGCATCCGGCGTGCCGTCGACGGGGCGCTCCTGCGTCGACTCGGGTGCGGCGGTGGTCATCTCGGCTCCTGGCGTTTGGTGATCAGGTGGGCTTGGTGATCGGGAAGAGGATGGTGTCGCGGATGCCGAGCCCGGTCAGGTTCATGACCAGGCGGTCCACGCCCATCCCCATGCCGCCGGTCGGGGGCATGCCGTACTCGAGCGCCGCGAGGAAGTCCTCGTCGACCTCCATCGCCTCCGGGTCGCCGGCCGCGGCGAGCAGCGACTGCTCGACGAGCCGGGCCCGCTGGTCGACCGGGTCGATCAGCTCGCTGTAGGCGGTGCCCTGCTCGGAGCCCCAGATGACCAGGTCCCACTTCTCGACCAGCTTGGGGTCGTCGCGGTGCACGCGAGTGAGCGGCGAGGTGTCGCGCGGGAAGTCGGTGTAGAAGACCGGGGTGGTCGTCTGGCCCTCGCACAGCTCGCCGTAGACCTCCTCGAGCACCGCGCCCCAGGTGAGCCCCGGGTCGAGGTCGAGCCCGATGGCGCGGGCGTGCCGCTGCAGCTCGGCCAACGGCGTCGCCGTCGAGACCTCCTCGCCCAGGGCCGTCGACACCGCCGTGCAGATGGGGATGGCCGGCCAGTCGCCGGACAGGTCGAACTCCTCGATCGTGCCGTCGGGCCGGGGCCGCCGGGCGATGGGGCGGCCGTAGACCGCGACCGCGGCCTCCTTGATGAGCTCCTGGGTGAGCAGCCGCATCGAGACGTAGTCGTTGTAGGTGCCGTAGACCTCGAGCGAGGTGAACTCGGGGTTGTGCGAGGAGTCGGCGCCCTCGTTGCGGAACTGCCGGCCGAGCTCGAAGACCTGCTCCATGCCACCGACGACGAGCCGCTTGAGGTGCAGCTCGGTGGCGATGCGCAGCGACAGCTCGAGGTCGTAGGCGTTGATGTGGGTCTGGAACGGGCGGGCGTTCGCGCCACCGTGCACCAGCTGGAGGATCGGCGTCTCGACCTCGACGTAGCCGCGGTTCTGCAGCGACTCGCGGATGCTGCGCACCACCGTCGAGCGCAGGTAGGCGATGTCGCGGGCGGCGGGCCGCACGATCAGGTCGACGTAGCGCATCCGCACCCTGGCCTCGGGGTCGGTGAGGCCGTGCCGCTTGTCGGGCAGCGGCCGCAGCGACTTCGAGGTGAGCGCGAACGAGTGCACGTCGACGGTGAGCTCGCCGCGGTTCGACGTCATGACGTCACCGGTGACGCCGACGTGGTCGCCGAGGTCGAGGCTGCGGAAGAGCAGGTGCTGCTCCTCGCCGAGCACCGCCCGCGAGGCCAGCACCTGCAGGTCGCCCGAGCCGTCGCGGATGGTGAGGAAGCACAGGCCACCGTGGTCGCGCTTGCGCATCACCCGCCCGACGACGGAGACCACCTGGTCGGTGCTGGTGCCCGGGGGCAGGTCGCCGGCGGCCGACCGCACCTCGGACAGCGCGTGCGTGCGGGGGTGGCCCACCGGGTAGGGGTCGATGCCGGCGTCCTGCAGCCGGGCCAGCTTGGCGCGCCGCACCCGCTCCTGGTCGGGCAGGCGCCGAGCGGTGAGGGCCTGCTCGAGGCGGTCGGGCTCGGCCGGGATCGCCTCGCGCACCTGGGTGGCGTACGCCTCGTCGGCGTGCTCGAGCTCGCCGCTGTCGGACCCCCGGCGGCGCAGGATCGACCCGACCGACGGGGCGGTGAGGAAGCCCTCGGCACTGCCGGCCGCCACGCCCACGCGCGGCAGGTCTGAGGAGTACTCGAAGCAGATGAAGCGCGGCTGCCACTGCGGCAGGTACTTCGCGTTGGAGCGGTAGAGCGACTCGAGCTGCCAGTTGCGGCTGGCGAGCAGCAGGGCCTGCCGGCCGAGCCGGGCCATCGGCCCCGCGCCGAGCTCCTCACCGCGGGTGAAGGCCTCCCGGAACATCGCGAAGTTCAGCGACACCCGGCGCACGGCCAGCCGGGGCGCCTGCTCCGCCAGCGAGCTGACGAGCAGCTCGACCAGGCCGTTGTCGGCGGTGGGGTCGCGGCGCATCAGGTCCAGCGACAGCCCGTTGCGGCCCCACGGCACCAGGCTGATGAAGCCGCGCAGGGCACCGTCGGCGTCACGGGCCTCGACGAGCACGCAGTCGCCGTCGAGCTGGTCACCGAGCCGGCCCAGCGCCATCGAGAAGCCACGCTCGTCACCGCCGTCGCCGCGCCACGACGACGCCGAGGCGGCCAGCCGGTCGAAGTCCTCGGCGCTCAGGGTGTCGTGGCGGCGCACCTCGACGTCGTAGCCGCGACGGCGCAGCCGGCTCACCGCCTGGCGCACCGGCTTCAGGCCGGGGGCGTTGAGCGAGAAGGCCCCGAGGTCGAGGATCGCCTCGTCACCGATCTCGAAGACGGTGAGCCCGGCCTCCTCGAAGGCGCGCGCCCCCTCGGACCCGGCCGCCATGACCGCCAGCGACCAGCCGTTGGCGCGGGCGTCGCGGCGCCAGGCGTCGATGGCGGCCCCCCAGTGCTCCGGGTCGCCGATCGGGTTGCCACTGGCCAGGCTCACGCCGCGCACGACCCGGTAGGAGACACCGGCCTTGGCCTGCGCCGGGTCCTCGTGGTCCCACACGACGGCCTTGTCGCGCCGGGTCGCGAAGTAGCCCAGCGAGTCGAGGTCACCGTGCTCGCGCAGCATCGTGCGCACCGCGGCCTCGTCCGGCGCACCGAGCGTGCGCGTGTAGGCCGGGGACCGGAAGAGCACGGCGGCGCTGCCGAGCACCACGGCCGCGCCCATGAGGTTGACCAGCAACCGGACCCACGTCGGGGCGACCACACCCGGGTCGGCGACCAGCCCGAGGTCGCCGAGCAGCACGTTCGCGACGGCGTCCCCAGCGCCGACCTCGTCAGCGTTGGCGAAGGTGGTCAGCAACCACGAGCTGATGATCGACACCACCAGGGAACCGACGAGGAAGAGCAGCAGGGCCCTCAGGCCGGCCCGTCGCGCGGTGCGGGCCGTGAACTGCGGGCGCGCGATGACGAACACGACGAGCAGGGCGCCGGCCACCACCAGCCCGACCACGTCGAGCACCTGGCGGTCGTCACCGGCCAGGTCGGCGACGCGGCTGATGGAGGGCAGCACGAGCAGGAGCACGACGAAGGCCCACCATGCCGCCCGCAGGCGCCGCCGGAGGCCGACGGCCAGCGCGAACAGCACGGCCGCATAGACGAGGTTGGGCACGATCGGCACTGTCGCGAGCGAGACGGGGTCGTCGCTGCGGTCGAAGAACCGGTGCACCGGCGGGATCAGCCAGGTGAGGAAGACGACCAGCGACAGCACGAACGTGAACGCCGACAGCCAGTCCGGCCACCGGTCGTCCGGTAGTCGGGCCGCCTTCGCGGGTGCACTGCGGTGCTGCTGCGGGTGTTCGTCCGCCGGACGGGTCGCGTCTGCGGTTGCGGTCATCTCAGATCCTCCAGCGTGCGGTTGCCACACCACAGTGAAGCAGTACGGTACTTCTGCCGTGGGACACATCTCGCGGCGCGGATACGGCATCCACCGTCGTGCGCCTCTCCTAGCTGGTCGCGCGGAAGGGCAACCGTGAGGGGTCGACGAACCCTTCGTCTACGCGATCGACTCCCGCGACACCGCCCAGGCGCCCGCGCCGCTGACCCCCTAGCGGACACTCGTCATCATGTGGAACTGGTACGTCGACCACGTCGTCGACACCGGCCGCTCGGCCGCCCTGTGGATGCTGATCGGCTTCATCGTGGCCTACGGGGTCACCCGCTACGTCACGGTGCGGATCAAGAACCGCAAGGCGTCGGGCACCGGTGAGGAGTCCGGCCCGATCAAGGACATCCACATCGGCGGGGTGCACGTGCACCACCAGGTGTGGGGAATCCTGCTCGTGCTCGTGGTCGGGCTGCTGACCTTCCGGTTCCGCCCGGAGTCGCCGTGGATCGAGATCCTGGCCACCCTGTTCGGCATCGGTGCGGCGCTGGCCCTCGACGAGTTCGCCCTGTGGCTGCACCTCGAGGACGTCTACTGGTCGGAGGAGGGCAAGAAGTCGATCGACGCGGTGATGATCGCGGTGGTCTTCGGCCTGGTGCTCCTCGCCGGCACCTCCCCCATCGGCATCGAGACCGACACCGAGGGCTACGGCGCCTGGGTGATCTTCACGGCCGTGCTGATCCACGTGCTGATCTGCCTCGCCTGCCTGCTCAAGGGAAAGCTCGTGATGGGCCTGGCCGGGCTCCCGGTGCCCCTGTTCGCCTACATCGGCCTGTTCCGGCTCGCCAAGCCCGAGTCGTTCTGGGCGCGCCGGTTCTACGGCGAGAAGAAGCTGGCCCGGGCCACGAGGCGGCACGAACGCTATGAGCGCCGCCGGCTGGCGCTGCGCGACCGCCTCTACGGGGGTTGATGCCCCGTCACTGCCGTGCCATGGCGATCCGCAGCCGCTCATCAGCAGAGATGAGGTGGTCGTGGTCGTCGGTGCCGACGTCGAGCTGGACCCACCGGATGCGCCCGGTGAACCGGCTGCCGCGGGCGGTGTAGGCGGAGGTCACCGTGGTACCGGTCTCGTTGCCGATGTCGGTGGTCTCGTCGGCGGAGAAGACCATCGGCTGGGTCGCGCCCACCCGACCGGTGCCGACGGGAGTGCCGTCGTGGAAGAGGGTCACGTCGCCACCCTTGGCCAGACCGCCGCCGTCGTAGGCGAACTCCATCCGTAGCTGGTGCCGGCCTGACGGGACCGGTTCGTCGGCCACGGTGGTGAACTCCTGGATGCCGAGGACGTTGTAGACGAACGCGAGCCGGCCGTCCCTGACGTAGACCGCCCAGCCGCCGAACCGACCGCCTTGGGCGATGATGACGCCGTTGACGCCTCCCTCGGGCACGTCGACGTCGGCGGTGATCGAGAACGACTTGTTCTTCATGCTGACCACGCTGTTCTCGGACAGGCGCCCCATCCCTGAGAAGAAGAGCTGCGAGGACCCGTGCACGAGCGTCGGTCGCCCGGCCATGGACGGCTCGAGCCGCTCGCCGGTGCGGTCGTCCAGGGGCAGCACGTTGTACTTGGTCGCCTCGATCAGCCAGAGCCGTTGCAGCCTGGCCAACACGTCGGGATGCTCCGCCGAGAGGTCGCGGGACTGGCTGTAGTCCGAGCTGCCGTCGTACAGCTCCCAGACGTCGTCGTCGAAGGCGGGCAGGTCGCCGCCGACCATGATCCACGGCGTCTTGTGCTTGGTGACCGCGCTCCATCCCCGGTGGTAGATGCCGCGGTTGCCGAACATCTCGAAGTACTGCAGGTCGTGACGCTCCGGCGCGGATTCCTCCGTGAAGGTGTAGAGCATGCTGGTGCCCTCGATGGGCGACTGCTGGACGCCGTTGACCATGGCGGGCTCGGGCAGACCCGCAGCCTCCAGGATGGTCGGCGCGAGGTCGATGACGTGGGTGAACTGCGAACGCAGCCCACCCGGCTCGGCGATCTTCGCGGGCCAGTGCACGATCGTTCCGTTGCGGGTGCCACCCCAGTGGGAGGCCACCTGCTTGGTCCACTGGAAGGGCGCGTTCATCGCCCAGGCCCAACCGACCGAGTAGTGGTTGTAGGAGTCGGGGCTGCCGAAGTCGTCCATCTTGCTGACCATGAACTCGGGCGTCTCGAGGGCGGCCATGCCGTTGAAGTTGGCCATCTCGTTGAAGGCACCGTTGACGGTGCCTTCGGCCGAGGCCCCGTTGTCGCCGATGATGTAGTACACCAGCGTGTCCTGCAGGATGCCGAGGTCCTCCAGGGCGTCGACCAGCCGGCCGACGTGGTGGTCGGTGTGCTCCAGGAACCCGGCGTAGACCTCCATCTGGCGGGCCAGCACGGGCTTCAGCTCGTCGGGCATGTCCGCCCAGGCGGGGATCTCGGCGTGGCGCGCGGTGAGCTCGGCCTCGGGCGGGATGACCCCGAGCTCCTTCTGGCGGGCGAAGGTGCGCTCGCGCTGCGCGTCCCAGCCGTCGTCGAACTGGCCGGCGTACCTGTCGATCCACTCCCGGGGCACGTGGTGCGGCGCGTGGGTGGCACCCGGTGCGAAGTACACGAAGAAGGGCTTGTCCGGCATCAGCGCCTTCTGCTGGTGGATCCAGCCGACCGCCCGGTCGGTGAGGTCCTCGGTGAGGTGGTAGCCCTCCTCGGGGGTGGCTGGGGGCTCCACCGGGGTGGTGCCCTCGTACAGGGCCGGGTCCCACTGGTTGTTCTCCCCGCCGATGAAGCCGTAGAACGTCTCGAACCCACCGCCGCCCGAGGGCCACGCGTCGAACGGGCCCATCGGCGAGGACTGCCAGACGGGCACCTCGTGGCACTTGCCGAACTGGGCGGTGGAGTACCCGTTGAGCTTCAGCGTCATCGCCAGCGGCGCCTTGGTGTTCGGCCGCAGCGAGCTGTTCCCCGGGGCGGACGTGGCGGTCTCGGTGATGCTGCCCATCCCGACCGAGTGGTGGTTACGACCGGTGAGCAGCGCCTGCCGGGTGGGTGCACACAACGCGGTGGTGTGGAACCGGTTGTAGCGCAACCCGCCTGCGGCCAGTCGCTCGGCCGTGGGGGTGCTGCACGGGCCACCGAAGGCGCTGGAGGCACCGAAGCCGACGTCGTCGAGCAGGATGACCAGCACGTTGGGGGCGCCCGCCGGGGGCAGGAGGGGCTCGATCGGTGCGAACGCCGTGTCCGGGTCCTTGGCGTCGTAGGTCGTCAGCCCTGGGGACGGCCGGTCCGGGATGGGCAGCATGGTGCGGGCGTGGCGGTCAGGTGAGGCAGTCATGGCAGCTTCCGTCTCTTCGCCGTGATCGGGACCTTCTATGTTTCACATGACCTTCTCACCCGTAGTCACCCCATTGGGGTGGTGGAGACGAACTGGCGCCCGGTGACGTGCCACTACCGCGCGGAGCCGATCAGCTCACGATGCGCTCGACCTGAGCACCGGCGGCGTCGAGGCCGGCAACCAGCCGGCCCGGCTCCCGGCGGTCCGCGGCGATGGTGATCGCCGTGTGCGCGGGGACCACCGTCGGTGACAGCTCGGCGACCAACGCGGCGAGCTCTCCGGTGACCCGACCACGAACCCGCACCTCCACGGGGATGCCGCTCATGGCGATCCGCCAAGGTCCGCCGCGGGCAGGTCCGGAACCCTCCGGACCTCGACGACCTCCAGGCCCAGCGACTGCAGCCGGCTGAGCAGCCCGATCAGCGCCGCCTGGTCGGGCACGACTCCCCTGAGCACCGTCTCGGCCGGCACTCGCCGCGCCTTCAGGTACTCGAGATCCTCGAGGTCCTCATCGGACAGCTCCCCACGCACGTGCACCTCGAACGCCTTGGCGGTCATCATTGCCTCCTCTGGTGTCACCACCACAGTCGACCCTCCGACCGGTCCGCACGTCACCCGAAAGGGGTAGGTCACCGTGCCGCCCGCAGGTAGTGTGGCCGCGGTCGGGCAGCCGCCTCCGGCGCGGGTACGGGACGAGCCGTGGGAGTGACGGGTGGGGCAGTGGGTTGAGGATGCTGGCGACAGTGCCGGGTCCGCCATGCCCGATCCGGGCCCCGGCATGAGCCTGCTGAGGACCAAGCTGACCCACCCTCGGCTGCCGCCGGGATACGTGGTGCGACCGAACGTCGACGCGCTGCTGGATGCCGGCACGCAAGGCACGCTGACCCTGCTGTGTGCCGGTGCGGGCTGGGGCAAGACCCTCGCCACCGCGGCCTGGGCCGCCGGTGGCCCCCGAGTCGGCCCGGTCGCGTGGGTGTCGCTGGATGCGACGGACAACCATCCTCGTGCCTTCTGGTCCTACGCCGTCGAAGCGCTGCGGTCGGCACTCACCCTGCCGGCCGACAGCCCCCTGGCCGGGCTGGCACCCGGGCTCGGGACCGAGCAGGAGACGCATCGCCGCCTGGTCGCCGGGCTCGAGCAGCTGCCCCACCCGGTCGTGCTCGTGCTCGACGACTTCCACCTCGTCGACGACGCCGCTGTCCTCGCGGACCTGGGGACGCTGCTCCGTGCACCCGTGCCCCAGCTCCGCCTGGTGCTGCTGACCCGCTCGGACCCGGTGCTGCCCCTGCACCGGGTGCGGGTCGCGGGAGGGCTCACCGAGATCCGGTCCCGCGACCTCGCGCTCGGGGCGCACGAGGCCACGCAGCTCCTGGCCAACGACGGCGTCGAGCTGCGAGCCGGTGACGCCGAGGTCCTCCTCGAGCGCACCGAGGGATGGCCGGCAGGCCTGCGCCTCGCCGCCCTCTTCCTGGCCCGCAAGGAGCCGGGACACCGGGTGGCCGACTTCGGTGGCGACGACCAGGCGGTGGCCGAGTACCTGGCCGAGGAGGTCCTGGCCGCTCATCCTCCCGAGGTGCGCCGGTTCCTGCTGCTCACCTCAGTGGCGGAGCGACTGTGCGCTCCGCTTGCCGACGAGCTCACCGGGCAGGGAGGCGGCCAACGCGTTCTCGAGTCACTGGCCGCCGCCAACACCTTCGTCGTTGGACTGGGCCCGGGCCGAACGTGGTACCGCTACCACGCCCTGTTGCGGCAGACCCTGCACCATCGGCTCTCCGTCGAGGCGCCGGACCAGGTGGCCGGCCTGCACGTCCGGGCGGCTCGATGGTTCGCCGAGAACGGCCAGTCGCTCGCCGGGCTGCGGCATGCCGCGCAGGCGCAGGACTGGCAGCTGATGGGACGGCTGCTCGTCACCCGGGCCCTGCCGCTCGCGCTCTCCGCCGAACGTTCCGCACTCGCACTGGCCCTGTCCCGCATCCCGCCCGACCAGTTGGCGACAACGCCCGAGCTGTCCCTGGCGGCCGCCACCCGGATGTTTCTCGAGAACCGCCTGGTCGACATCGAGCCGCACCTCGCACGGGCCCGCGCGCTGCCTCCCTCCACCGACCCGCAGGTGTCCACGGGGTCGCAGGTCGGGGAGCTGTTGCTCGCCACAGCCGTAGCCCGTACCCGCGGAGACAGCGAGACGCTGGTCGACGTCACCACGCGGGCCCTCGAGGTGCTCGACGGCCCCGGTGCCACCCTGCCTGCGGTGCGCGGCTACCGTGCGATCGCGTTGTCGAACCTCGGCACCGGCCAGCTGTGGCAGGGGCGGCTGGACGCCGCCGAGCGCACCCTGGAGGCCGGGCTCGCCGAGGCCGAGCCGGCGGCGGTCGACGCTGGGAGGGTGAACCTGCTCTCACACCTCGCGCTGTCCGCGGCCGTTTCCGGGCGGTTGACGACGGCTCACCGACTGGCGACCGATGCCGTCGAAGTCGTCGAGGAGCGCGGCTGGGCGCCCCTGAGCCAGGCTGCCACCGCCCACCTCGCGCTGGCTCTGGTCCACTTCCAACGGGACGAGGTGGCGACGACCCGAGACCAGCTGATGCTGGCCCGGGAGGCCGCCGCGCTGGATGCCCTGGCCCGGTTCGCCACCGCAGTCGTCCAGATCCGGGTCGACGCCGACACCGGCCGCGTGGACGAGGCGCGGCGCCGGCTCGCCGCCCTGCGCCGGGATGTGGGGGGTTGGCAGCCGCCCGCACTCCTGGCCGGCTGGACACGGATCACCGAAGCGGAGATCGACCTCGAGTCCGGAAACCCGAACGCCGCCCTCCAGCGCGTGCGCCTCGACCACGGGGCAGATCCTGCCCACGCCCTCGTGCCCGAGCGCCTGCTGCGTGCCCGGGCGCTGCTAGCCGTCGGGGAGCCCCGGGCAGCCGATGAGGTGCTCGGCCCGCTACGTCACCCGGAGGGCGCGCACGCCTTCGTCGTCGAGGCGTGGGTCCTGTCGGCACTGGCAGCCGACAGCCTGCGAGAAGACCGCAGGGCGACCGACGCGCTGAGCTTCGCCATCGAGGCGGCAACCCCGGAGACGGCCCGCCGCCCGTTCCGTGCTCGGGACGGCAACCACCTTCCTCGCCTGATCGCGCGGGTGCGGCTGCTGCATCCGCAGACGGTGCCGTTCCTCGACGACCTCGACCGGCACCTCCATGCCACCGACGAGCAGACTTCCGGTTCACCGGCGCCCAGGGTGCCGCTCACTGACCGTGAGCTCAGCGTGCTGCAGTACCTGCCGACGATGATGACCTATCCGGAGATCGCCCTCGAGCTCTTCGTCTCGGTCAACACGGTCAAGTCGCACCTGCGACACCTGTTCGCGAAGCTCGACGTCGCCAGTCGACGACAAGCAGTCGGCCGCGCGCGAGAGCTGGGGCTGCTCGACTCCTGATCGATCTGACGCATCTTGGGGCCCACCGCGCGTGGGAGTGGTCGGGCGCCGACGGTTCGGGGGAGGATCGAGGCGTCATGAGCCACGACGAGCGACCTCAGCCCTCGGCGCCGCAGACCCCGCGCGGCCGGGTGGCCGGCGCGGGCCGCAGCGTCGGGCGAGGTGGGCGCGCCGGCATCCGGGTCGTCGGTCGCGGTGGCGCGGCCGCGGGCCGCCGGTTCCGGCGCTTCGCCGACGCCGACGGGGCCGCCGACACCGGCCTCGCGCGCCTCACCGAGATGCATGCCGTCAACGTCGCCGCGGATGCCGCCCTCACCGTGTCGCTCGCCGGCACCGTCTTCGCGCTGCCGACCGACGAGGCGCGTGGCCGCGTCGCGCTGTTCCTGGTGCTCACCATGGCGCCGTTCGTGCTGCTGGCGCCGCTCATCGGCCCGCTGCTCGACCGGTTCCGGCACGGCCGGCGGTGGGCGCTCGGCACCACCCTCGCCACCCGCGCGTTCCTCGCCTGGGTGCTCGCCACCGCCGTCGTGGAGGACAGCCCGTGGCTCTTCCCGGCAGCGCTGGGCTGCCTCGTGGCCAGCCGCACGTACGCCGTGGCGCGCGCCGCCGCCGTGCCACGGCTGCTGCCGCGCGACATCAGCCTGGTCACCGCGAACTCCCGCCTCACCATCGCCGGGCTCATCGGCATGGCCATCGGCGGCGGGCTGGCCGGTGGGCTGTCGCGGATCGGCCCCGACTGGTCGCTGCGGCTGGCGTTCGTGGTCTACGTCGCTGCGACCGTGCTGGCCATCCGGCTGCCGGCCCGGGTCGACTCCACGGCCGGCGAGCTCGACCTCGACGGCCGGCCCGCCGGCGAGGGCCCGCTCGCCATGCCCTCGGCCGGCCGGGGCGCCCGGAGGCTACGGGCCCTGCCGCCCGCCGTGCGCTACGTGCTCTGGCTGACCACCGGCGCCCGGCTGCTGAGCGGTTTCCTCACGCTCTTCCTCGCCTTCCTGATGCGCGAGCACCCGCTGCCCGGGTGGTCGGGCCCGGCCGTGCTGGCCATGGTCGCCGCCGCCGCCGGGGTGGGCAACGCACTCGGGTCGGTCATCGGCAACCGGCGCCGCAGCCCCGCTCCCGAGCGGCTCGCGACCGTCGTGGCAGGGGTGGCCGTGCTGGCCGGTCTGTTCACCGCGGTGTTCTACTCGCTGCCCACCCTGGTGCTGCTCGGCCTCGCCACCGGGCTGTTCGGCCAGCTGGCCAAGCTCAGCCTCGACGCGCTCATCCAGCGCGACGTCGAGGACCACGTGCGGGCCCGGGTGTTCTCGTGGTCCGAGACCATCCTGCAGGCGTTCTGGGTCGTCGGCGGCGCCATCGGCATCACCCTGCCACTGCTGCCCGTGCTCGGCTTCGCCATCGTCACGGCCGTGGTGGTGCTGGCCTGCCTGGTGGCCTGGCGCTCACGACGGCTTCAGTGACGCCCCGCGGTGTCGAGGTCGACGGTGAGGCGTCCGGTGCCACGGCCGGAGAGGGCGCGCTCGTACTCGCTCGGGTAGTCGACCCGCCCGTCGGCGGCCACGCTGAACTCGACCACGGTGCTCGGCACCAGGCCGAGCCGGATCGAGTAGGCCGGGCCGGGCGGGATCCGCACGGTGCGCTCGCGGATGTCCAGCGGCTCGTGGCAGCCACCCCAGAGCGGCAGCACCGGCCGCGGCGAGCCGGTCGGGTTGAGGGTGACCGGCACCCCTACGACCCGCAACGTGTCGGTGCGGCGGCCGTGCAGCAGGTGGTCATGCGCGGCGGCGTAGTCGACGGTGCCGTCGTCCTCGACCCGGAAGCGCAGGTCACAGGCCCGGTCGCGGGTCTGCTGGAAGGCGTACGTGCCGGGGTGCAGGTCGACCGCGGCCCCGCCGGGCACCGACCCGTCGACGAAGTGCGGCAGGTGGCTGGGCAGCCAGAACCACGGGTAGGTGAGCTCGGAGGTGTCGATCCGGATCTGCGGCATGGTCGGTCCTCGGTGCAGTGCCGCGCCGTTGGTGAGGCGCGGTTCTGCCCTCAGGAGTGGCCGGCGGCCCCGGTGATACGTCCGGCGCCGACATGGTGTCGGTGGGGTGCTCCTAGGCTGGGCCTGTGACGAGCACGAGGGCGTCTGTGCTCCGCCTGCTGGGGCTGGGGTTCGCCGTGGTCATCGCGGGCGCCCTGCTCTGGCTGCTCCTCGGTGGCGAGCTCGACACGGTCCAGTCGGCGATCGCGGCGACGGGCGCATGGGGCCCGGTCGCCTACGTGGTGCTGCACGTGGCGCTCACCCTGGTGCCGGTGTCGAAGAACCTGCTGTCCGGGGTGGCCGGTGCGCTGTTCGGCCTGGCCGGTGGCATCGCCATCTCGTGGGTGGCGTCGATGCTCAGCGCCGTGGTGGGCTTCGCGATCGCCCGCCGGCTGGGGCGCGACGCCGTCGCCGAGCTCTCCGGCCCGCGCCTGGCCCGGGTCGAGGACGTCCTGCGCCGCCAGGGCGTCGCAGCGGTCCTCGTGGCCCGGCTGACGCCGGTGCTGCCGTTCACGATCGTCAACTACGGGGCCGGCGTCAGCGCGGTCTCACGACGTGACTTCCTCGTGGGCACCGCGGTCGGCATCGTGCCGGGCACGGTCGGGTATGCCGCCCTGGCCGCCTCCGCCGGGCGCAGCGTCGCCATCGTGGCCGGTTCGCTGGTGCTCGGTGCGGTGCTCCTCGTCGGATCGCTGGTCGTGGCCCGCCGGATGGCGCGGCAGTCACCGGGCTGACCGCCGCGCCACCTCGCTCAGCTCGTTGACGCGGTCACCGGGTGGTTGGCCACGAAGAGTTCGTGCGGGTCGACCGACGCGCGCACCGCGCACAGCCCGTCCCAGGCCTCGGCGGCGTAGGCGTTGCTGGTGTCGGTGCGCTGCTCGGTGAAGTTGAGCAGGGCCTGCCCGATGGACCAGGGCGCGAGCGCCGCCACGAGCCTTTCGCCGTCGGCTCGGCCCTGGGCGGCCAGCTGCGGCGTCGGAGCCATGGCCACGAAGAACCCTGCGTACGCGCCCTCCAGTCGCGGCAGCGCCCCCGCTCCTGGGTGGTGTCGTCCCAGGGCGCCCCCGAGCTGGCGCAGCTCGGCGGACAGCAGCGTGGTCGTCGACCCGGGCCCGACCTCGGCGAGGAAGGCCACGACCGCCTCCTCGGGCAGCTGCGCGAGCATCGCCCCGGAGGCGACGGCCGGGGTCGGCCCCTCGGGGTCCATGTGCAGCCGGGTGAGCGACGCGGACGGCACCCGCGCGAACGTGTCGACCTCCGGCTGCAGGGCTCGCAGCGGCGCGAGGAGCGACGTCGCTGTCGAGTCGTCGGTGAGCACCGCCCCGTCGATGACGACGACCTGCCGGCCGCGCAGGAACTCGGGCAGCTCGGGGATCGGCGGGAAGCTCATGACCCGCATCGAGGTGGTGACCTCGTCGAGCGCCGTCGCCGACCAGCGGGCCCAGGCGCGCACCACCTCGGGGGCCCGTTCGCGGTCCCAGAGGAGCATCCCGGCGTACACGTCGGCGATCTCGTGCAGCCGGAACTCGATCGCCGTCACGAGCCCGAAGCTGCCGCCACCGCCGCGCAGCGCCCAGAAGAGGTCCGTGTGGTGCTGGGCGTCCGCCCGCACCAGCTCGCCGTCGGCGGTGACGAGCTCGATGGCCGTGACGCTGTTCGTCGCGAGGCCGAGCATGCGGGCATACCAGCTGAGCCCGCCACCGAGCGTGTAGCCGGCGACGGCGACGTCGGGTGAGGACCCGTGGAGGGCGGCGAGGCCGTGCGGCGCGACGGCGTCGACGACGTCCTGCCAGAGGGCGCCCCCCTCGGCCCGTGCGACGCGGGCGACCGGGTCGACCGACACCGCGGCCATCCCCGACGTGCGCACGATCACCACGTCGTCGAGACGTCCCTCGGCGAGCGGGCCGGCGCCGTGGCCGGTGCTCTGCGCGGCCACGCGCAGTCCGGCGGCGGACGCGGCGCGCACGAGGTCGCGCACGTCGTCCACGTTCCGTGGCAGGGCCACGGCTGCAGGTCGCTGGTCGACGGCGACGTTCCACGGCGTCCGGGCGCGGTCGTAGTCGGCGTCGCCGGGCAGGTGCACGGCTCCCCCGCACAGGCCCCGCAGGGCCTCGGCGGGCTGTGCAGCGCGGGTCTGATCGAGGGTGGTCTCGACGGTCATGGTGCTGTCCTTCGCTTTCTCGGGCGCGCGGGAGGGTCCCGCGCTCGTCGTGGTGGAGGTGGCTTTCGATGTGGTGCTGCGGCAGGCGCGGGCGTCGAGGGCCACGACCTGGCCCGGCACGGGGAGCGCGTCGACCGGCAGGACCGTGATGGCCGGCCCTGCCTCGACCTCGCCGAAGCGCTCGGTCAGGATGTCGAGCACGGCCAGCACGGTGTCGACGTCGGTGGTGCGCACGGTCACCTCGACGAGCTCGGCCGGGACCAGGCCCACCCCGGTCAGGGCGTCCTCGAGGTTCACCAGGGCGAGGGCGAGCTGCGCCGCGGGGTCGTCGGCGTGCACGAGCCGGCCCAGCCGGTCGAGGGGACCCTGACCGGTGACGACAAGCACGTCGGCGTGCTCGGTGGCGGGGTCGATGGTGGAGGTCATGGCGACGAGCGTCGTGCGCCGCGCCCACCCGGCACCATCCCCGAGGACCGGAGACCTTCCACGCCCGCCTGCTGGGGGTTGCGGGTTCCCACATTTGTGGGATGGCGCCATGCGGCGGCCCTGCGCCACACTCTGCAGATGGCCAGTGCACTGACTGCGGAACGCGTGCGCCGCGACGTCGAGGTGGTCGCCCGGGCCGGCCTCGACATCGACACCTTCCTCGCCGAGGCCGTCACCTCGTTGCACCGGGCGGTCCCCTACGTCGCCGCCTGCCTCGCGACCGTCGACCCCAGCACCGAGCTGCTCACCGGTACCCGCAAGTACGGCGACCTGCTGGGCCGCGACGCCCATGACCACGATTGGGGCCTGATCGAGTACGGCGCGATCGAGCGCACCGCGTTCCGCGAGATGTCGCGGGCCGGCCTCTCCGCCGCCGGGGTGCACGAGGTCTACTCGGGCGACACCGAGCGCTCGAACCGGCTGCGCACCTTCATGAAGCCGCACTTCGGGTACACCGACGAGATGCGGGTCATCTTCCGTGACAACGGCTCGCAGGTCTGGGGCGGTGCGGCGTTCTTCCGCGACCCCGACACCGGCCCGTTCGAGACCGAGGAGATCGACTTCGTCGGGTCACTGTCGTCGGCGTTCGCGGCAGGCATGCGCACGGGGTTGCTCGCCCGGATGGCCACCACGGCGTCGGCCCCCGCGTCGACCGGTCCGACCGTGCTCATCGTGGGGCCGGACGACCAGATCAAGCAGACCAGCATGGGCGCCGAGCAGCGGCTGAGCGAGCTCGAGAGCCCCACGCACAACGCGCGGTGGACCGGCATCATCACCTCGCTCGTCGCAGCGGCCCGCCGCTACGCGCGCGGCGAGTCGAGCGTGCCGCCGCGCAGCAGGGTGCGCTCCCGCAGCGGGATGTGGCTGGTGCTGCACGCGACCCCCCTGCTGGGGCCCGAGGGTGCCAGCGGCGACGTCGTGGTGACCGTCGAAGAGGCCCGCCCTCCGGAGATCGTGCCCCTGGTCGTCGCCGCGTTCGACCTCACCCAGCGCGAGCGCGACGTCACCCAGCTGGTGCTGCAGGGCGTCGACACCAAGGAGATCGCCGCGACGATGCACGTGTCGACGTACACGGTGCAGGACCACCTGAAGTCGGTGTTCGACAAGGCCGACGTACGCAGCCGCCGCGAGCTCATCGCCCGGATCTACTTCGACCAGTACGTCCCGCGGATGGGGGCCGAGCTCGGCCCGTCGGGCTGGTTCGCGACGGCCGGCCCCGTTCTGCCGCCTCAGGCGTCGCGGTAGCGGCGAGCGCGCAGCGCGGCGGCGGCCACGGCATCCCGGCCGGCCGGGCGGGCGCCCTTGGTCCAGTCGTCGGGGTCCTCGGCGTAGATCGAGCCGTAGGCGGCGGTGTCGCGCTGGGTGCGCCAGCCCTCGGCGAGCGGGCCGAGGTCGAAGGTGTCGTAGCCGATCTCGTCGAGCGCCACCCGCACGACCTCCTTGGCCGCGGCGTCGTCGCCGGCGATGGCCAGCGCGCTGCGGTCGTCAGCCCCGGTCGGGCGGGGCAGGGCGGCGAGGTGCTGCACGAAGATGTTGTTGAACCCCTTGACCACCCGGGCGTCGGGGGCGAGCGCCTGCAGCAGCTCGGAGGTGGTGGTCGACTCGTCCTCGAGCTCGGGCACCACGCCGTCGCGCTGCGGGTAGTAGTTCATCGTGTCGATGACGACCTTGCCGGCCAGGGCCGCGTGCGGCAGGTCACCGCGCGCCTTGAGCGGGACCGTCACCACCACGAGGTCGCCGGCGCGGGCGGCCTCCTCGGCCGTCGTGGCGCGGGCGCGCGGTCCCAGCTCGGCAACGAGGTCGGCGAGCGTCTCGGGCCCGCGACTGTTGCTGAGCACGACGTCGTGTCCGGCGTCGGCCGCCAGCCGCGCGACGGTGCTGCCGATGTTTCCGCTTCCGATGAAGCCCCAGGTGGTCATGGGGGCGCCAACGCGAGGGATGGGCGGGGGCATTCCCGGCGGCCCGGCATCCGGCCCGACCTTCGACGGGCACGGGTGCGGCGGGACCACCGGGGTAGGGCTTGAGCATCGATCCCCTGACCGAAGGAGACCCCGTGACCCGGTTCGGCTTCACCCTGATGACCGAGCAGAACGGCCCCCTCGAGCTCGTCGACGCCGCCGTGCGCGCCGAGGATGCCGGCTTCGACCTGCTCGTGTCGAGCGACCACTACTCGCCCTGGCTCACCGAGCAGGGGCACGCGCCGTACGCGTGGACCGTGCTCGGCGCGGTGGCCCACGCCACCAGCCGCGTCGACCTGATGACCTACGTGACCTGCCCGACCCTGCGCTACCACCCGGCCGTCGTGGCCCAGAAGGCCGCCACGCTGCAGATCCTCGCCGAGGGCCGGTTCACCCTGGGGCTGGGCAGCGGCGAGAACCTCAACGAGCACGTCGTCGGCACCGGCTGGCCGGCGGTCACGGTGCGCCAGGAGATGCTGACCGAGGCCATCGAGATCATCCGCGAGCTGCACACCGGTGAGCTCGTGAACTACCGCGGCGAGCACTTCGACGTCGAGTCGGCCCGCATCTGGGACCTGCCGGAGGTGCCGGTCGGCATCGGTGTGGCCCTGAGCGGTGACAAGGGCGTCGAGCAGTTCGCCCCGCTGGCCGACCACCTCATCGCCGTGGAGCCCGACAAGGACCTGGTCGACAGCTGGAACGCCCTGTCCGACAAGCCGATCGGGTCAGGGGCGCGTGGCGTGGGGCAGATCCCGATCTGCTGGGACCCCTCGGAGGAGGCCGCGGTCGAGCGGGCCCACGAGCAGTTCCGGTGGTTCGCCGGCGGCTGGAAGGTCAACTCCGACCTGCCGACCCCGATGGGCTTCTCCGGCGCCACCCAGTTCGTGCGCCCCGAGGACGTCGCCGAGCAGATCCCCTGCGGGCCCGATCTCGACGCCGTCGTCGAGGCGGTGCGCCCCTACTGGGAGGCCGGCTTCACCGACGTGGCGCTCGTGCAGGTGGGGGGCGAGCACCAGCAGGTGTTCCTCGAGAAGGCGGCCGGGCCGCTGCTCGAGAAGCTGCGCACGGCGTCCGCGGCCTGACGTCCGGGCGTCAGTGAGGGGTCGGGGCCGCCTCGTCGTCGCGGTGGCGCAGGCGCTTGATGCCGGTCACGACGGCGACGACCAGCGCACCCACCACCAGGCCGATGACGGCCGAGGCGAGGGTGTTGACGCACCAGCCGAGCGCGCCGCCGCCGACGGCCTCCTCGGCGTGGTGCACCCAGTCGTAGAGGGTGTGCCAGCCGAGGTCGTCGACGCCGACGAGCAGGATGTGACCGCCCACCCAGAGCATCGCGACGATGCCGATCGTCGACAGCGCCGCGAGCAGCTTCGGCATACCGGCGACCATTCCGCGACCGATCGCCTGGGCGGTGCCCGACTGCCGCCCCGCGAGGTGCAGGCCGATGTCGTCCATTTTCACGATCAGGCCGACCACGCCGTAGACGAGCACCGTGATGAGGATGGCGACCACCACGAGGATGACGGCGCGCGACGCGAACGGCTCGTCCTCGACCTCGTTGAGCGCGATGACCATGATCTCGGCGGAGAGGATGAAGTCGGTGCGGATGGCGCCGGTCGTCACCGTCTTCTCGTGGTCGACGTCGCCGAGCGCCACCTCCTCCAGGGGGAGCTCGTGGTGGCCGGCGACCTTCTCCCAGATCTTCTCGGCGCCCTCGTAGCAGAGGTAGGTGCCGCCGAGCATGAGGATGGGCGTGAGGAGCCACGGCACGAACTGGCTGAGCAACAGGGCGGCCGGCGTGATGATGAGCAGCTTGTTGCGCAGCGAGCCGAGCGCGATGCGCTTGATGATCGGCAGCTCGCGGTCGGGGGTCAGGCCCTGCACGTAGCGCGGCGTCACGGCGGTGTCGTCGACCACCACGCCCGCGGCCTTCGCGCTGGCCCGCCCGGCAGCGGCGGCGACGTCGTCGACCGAGGCCGCGGCCAGCTTGGCCATCGCGGCGATGTCGTCGAGCAGGGCGACCAAACCACCAGCCACAGCACCTTCTCCTCCGGTCGGGGTCCTCGCGCCGGCGCAGCCGAGCGGCCGGCGTCGGCACACGGTAACGCGGGTCGGCGGTTCGCGGTTGCGCGGCCACCCCTCGACGTCGACAGTGGGCACCGTGCAGCGCCACGAGATCAGCCACCTCGCCCACGCCCACCACCCCGTCGCGGCCCCGCTCTCAGACGGGTCGGTGGCCCGACTGCTCGACCGTCTCGACCCGCAGCCCGGTGGCCGAGTGCTCGACCTCGGGTGCGGCCGCGGCGCCTGGACCCGGGCGCTGCTCGGGGATCGGGCCGACCTCACCGGTGTCGGCGTCGACCTCCACCTCGGTGCCGACCCCGATGAGCTCGGCACGGCCCTCGGCGGTCGCGTGGTGCTCGAGCAGGGCGACGCCACCACCTGGCGGGGCGGAACCTTCGACGCCGCCCTCGTGGTCGGCGTGAGCCACGTCTTCGGTGGCCCGGGCCGCACCCTGGATGCCGTGCGGAGCCACCTCGCACCCGGTGGTCGCGTGCTGTTCGGTGACGGCATCTGGGACACCCCGCCGACCGACGCGGCGCTGGTCGCTCTCGAGGCCACCGCCGACGAGTTCACCGACCTGTCCGGACTCGTGGCCCTCGCCGGAGAGCACGGCTACGAGGTGGCACACGGGCACGTGAGCACCCTCGAGGAGTGGGACGAGTACGAGTGGTCGTGGACCGGCTCGCTGGTCGACTGGGCGCTCGGGAAGGGTCGCGGCTCGCGTGATCGGGATCAGGTGCTCGAGGCGGCCCGGGCGCACCGCGACGCCTGGCTGGGCGGCTACCGCGGGGTGCTCGGGTTCGCCACGTTCGTGCTCGTCGACGCGTCCCGATCGTGACCTATTGGTCGATCTCGGTACGCCGGCGGGTGAGGAACGCGCGCTCGCCCGGGTTGGTCGCCAGCTCCAGGGCCCGGTCGTAGGCGGCCGCCGCCTCCGGATGCCGGCCGAGCCGGCGCAGCAGGTCGGCGCGGGTCGCGTGGTAGGGGTGGTAGCCGTCCAGCTCGAGCGCGTCGACGACATCGAGGGCGGATGCCGGGCCAGCCACCTGCGCGAGTGCCACGGCCCGGTTCAGCGCGACGACGGGGGTGGGCGTCGCGGCATACATCTGGTCGTAGAGCGCCAGCACCTGCGACCAGTCGGTGTCGGCCGCGTTCGCCGCGTCGGTGTGCACCGCGTTCACGGCGGCGAGCAGCTGGTAGTGCCCGGGTCGGTTGCGGTGCAGGCACTCTCGCACCAGGGCGTGGCCCTCTGCGATGGCCGCGCCGTCCCACAGCGAGCGGTCCTGCACGTCGAGCGTGACCAGCGCGCCCCCGGCATCCAGCCGTGCCGCCCGGCGGGCGTCGGTGAGCAGCATCAGCGCCAGCAGCCCGGCGACCTCCGGCTCGTCGGGCATCAGCGAGCGCAGCACCCGGCCGAGCCGAATCGCCTCGGCGCACAGGTCGTCACGGATGCCGTCGCTCCCCGAGCCGGGTAGGTGGCCCTCGGTGAAGACGAGGTAGATGACCGCGAGCACGCCCCGCAGCCGGCCGGGCAGCTCGTGGTCGCGGGGCACCCGGTAGGGGATGTTGGCGGCGGCGATCTTGCGCTTGGCGCGGGTGATCCGTTGCGCCATGGTGCGCTCGGGCACGAGGAAGGCGTTGGCGATCTCGGGCACGGTGAGGCCGCCGAGCAACCGCAGGGTGAGCGCCACCTGCGCCTCGGGTGCCAGTGCCGGGTGGCAGCAGGTGAACAGCAGGCGCAGCCGCTCGTCGGTCACCGAGGTGACCGGGGCGCCGGGGTCCTCGGGCGCGGTGAGCATCTCGGCCTCCTCGTGGCGGGCCCGTCGGGTCGACTCGCGGCGCAGCCGGTCGAGAGCCTTGTTGCGCGCGACGACCGTGAGCCAGCCGCCCGGGTTGGGCGGCACGCCGTCGGTCGGCCAGCGGCGCACCGCCTCGACGAAGGCCTCCTGGGCCATCTCCTCGGCGAGGTCGAGGCTGCCGAACCGCCTGGCGAGCGAGGCCACCACCTTGCCGAACTCGGCACGGTAGAGGTCCTCGACCACCGCGGCGGCACCGGCATCCGTCACGGTCGCTCAGCCCTGGAAGGGGCGGACCTCGACCTTGCCGCGGCACGCCTTCGAGCCGCGGGCGGCGAGGGCCAGCGCCTCGTCGAGGTCGGCGGCCTCGACAACCCAGAAGCCGCCGATCTGCTCCTTGGCCTCGCTGAACGGCCCGTCGGTGGTCACCGGCTCGTCACCGGTGCCGTCGACGACGGTGGCGGTACTCGGCGAGTGCAGGCCGCCGGTGAACACCCAGTGACCGCTTGCCCGGAGCTCCTGGTTGAAGCGGCCGGTGGCGGCGTACGCCGCCTCGCGCTCGGCCGGGTCGGGGTAGATGTCCTCGGGGGTGGCGTCCTTGTCGTGCCACACCGACAGCAGGTACTGGGTCATGTCGATCTCCTCGTTCACAGGTGTCGGACCCGACCGTAGTGCCGTGTCCTCACCCTCTCCACGAACGCCAGCCCCGGAATGCGACAGGGCCGGGCCAGGAACTTCCCCGAGTTGGGTGCTGAGGTGGTCGCCCGGGCGACCACCTCGGCACCCAACTCTGGACGGGGCGAGAACCTCAGCCCTTCTCGGCCCCGGCATTGGCTCCCTGCGTGAAGTACCGCTGGAAGGCGATGAACACCAGGGCGCTCGGGATGGTCATGACCAGCGCGGCCGCCATCGAGATCGGGTACTGGTTGCCGGACCCCAGCCCACCGGACGTCAGCTGCGCGACACCGCGGGTCAGCGTGAACAGGCCCGGGTCGTTGGTGGCGACGATGAAGTGCGCGAGCTCGTTCCACGACCCCTGGAAGGACAGGATCGTGAGCGTGATGAGCGCGGGCTTGGCCATCGGCAGCACGACCGACCAGAAGATGCGGAAGGTGCCGGCGCCGTCGATCCGCGCCGCCTCCTCGACCGAGGGTGGGATGGTCTCGAAGAACTGCTTCATGATGAAGACACCGGCCGCGTCGACGAGCAGGGGCACGAACAGCGCGGGGAAGGTGTTGTAGATCCCCAGGTAGTTGAGCACGAGGAACTTCGGGATGAGCAGGACGATGCCGGGCACCGCGAGCACTGCGAGGATCGCCGTGAAGACGGCGTCGCGGCCGAAGAACTTCAGCCGGGCGAGCGCGTAGCCGGCGAGCGAGTTGAAGAACACCCGCCCGGCCGTGACGAACAGGGTGACGAGGGCGGAGTTCCTGAACCACAACGGGTAGTCCGTCTGCGCGAGCCGCTCGAAGGCGGCCGTCGTGAACGGGTCGGGGACGATCGCGAGGGGGTTCGCGACGGCATCACCGTTCGTCTTGAACGACGTGGAGACCTGGACGATGAACGGGTAGATGTACAGCAGCGCGAAGAAGACCAGCGCGAGGTAGATCGCGAGCTTCTTGCCGCGACCACTGCGGTTGACGATGTTGCCGTCGTCGGTGGTCGCGCGCTGCCGGACGTCTGTGCCGGCGGCGTCCTGGGTGGCGACGGCGCGCGAGGTCGGGGCGATGGAGTCACCCGACGGTGTCTGGGTCATGCCGCCACCTCCTCGGCCTTCCGCTTGGCGGCCCGCCGCTGGGCCCGCTCGGCCTTGCGCCGCTTCGCCTCGTCCTTGTCGCGCAGCACGAAGCGCTGGAACGTCGTCAGCACGAAGATCAGCAGGAAGAGGAGGAACGCGATCGCGGCCCCCTGTCCCCACTGCTGCTGGCGGAACGCCGCGGTGTACGACAGGTACGCCGGCGTCAGCGTCGTCTTCGCCGGGCCGCCCTGAGTCATGACGTACATCTGGTCGAAGACCTGCCAGGTGCCGATGATGCCGAGGGTGACGACGAGGAGGATCGTCGGCCGCAGGTGCGGCACGGTGACGTTGCGGAAGCGCTGCCAGCGGTTGGCGCCGTCGACGAGGGCCGCCTCCTCGACCTCGCTCGGGAGGTCCTGGAGGGCCGCGAGGAACATCAGCATGAACGTCCCTGCGGTGGTCCACACGACCTGGAACATGATCGCCGTCAGCGCCACGGACGGCCCGCTGATCCACTCCCACAGCGACAGGCTCATCACCTGGGTGTCGGCCAGCCCTGACGGCGGGCTGCCGACGGTCCACAGACCGAGCCAGTCACCGACGAGGTGGATCAGGCCGCGGGGATCGGAGAACCACACCGGACCCTCGATGCCGAAGACGGCGAGGAACTGGTTGACCGCGCCGGTGCCGGTGAAGAGGAAGAGGAAGACCAGCGAGATGGCGACCGACGACACGACGGAGGGGAAGTAGAAGGCGGTGCGGAAGAACGTGCGCCCCTTGAGGAAGCGCTGGTTGACGATGACCGCCAGCAGGAGCGCGAGCACGGTCTGCAGCGGCACGACACCGACCACGTAGTAGAAGGTGTTGCGCAGCGAGATCATGAAGTCCTGCCGCGACAGCCCCGGCTCGGTCAGCAGCGCCTGGTAGTTCTCGGTTCCGACGAAGCCCACCCGCGACGAGAAGGGGCTGCCCCGACCGGTCCAGTCGGTGAACGAGACCCACAGCGCCATGACGATGGGGATGACGAGGAAGAGCCCCAGCACGACCAGGGTCGGCGTGACGAACAGCCAGCCGGGGACCGACTGCCGCTGGCCCTGCCCCTTGCGGTTGCCCCGCGGGGCCCGGCTCGTGCTCGAGCCGGTCCCCGCGGTCGTGGTGGCGGTGCTCACTTGCCGAGCGCCGCGCCGGCGTTGGTCTCGAAGCCCTCGAGCACCTGCGGGATGTTGGCGCCGCCCAGGTTCTCGAGCTTGGCGTTGAGGTCGGCGACGACCTGCTCCATCCCGGGCTGGTTGATCGGGCCGTGGCCGTACTCGCCACCGGCGATGAACGGGGCGTCCTCGGGGAACTTCTCCTTGTACTGGTCGGCGGCGGACTGGCGGCTCGGCATGACGCCGAACGCGTCGGCGAACTTCATCTGCTGCTCGACGGTGCTCAGCGACTTCACCAGGTCGACCGCCTGGGCCTGTGCCTTGGAGTCGGCGGCGACGCCCCAGCACTGGGTGAACTGCAGGGTGCCCTTGCCCTTGGGGCCGGCGGGCAGCTCGACGGTCGTGTAGTTCAGCTTCGGGTAGTCGTTCTTGACCGCGCCCTTGATCCAGTTGCCCTCGATCGTCATCGCGGACTTGCCGGTGCCGAAGGCCTCACCGCCCCAGCCGGAGTCGAGCTGGTTCGACATCTGGAAGTTGCCGGCCTTGACGTTCTTCTGGACGTACTCGAGGGCCTCAGTGACCTCGGGGGTGTTGGCCGACGGCGCGGAGCCGTCGTCCTTGATCCACCAGCCGCCGTTCTGCACGAGGAAGGCCCCGAGCCGGTCGATACCGACGCCGATGCCCAGGCCCGCCTGGTCCTTGGTCGTCAGCTTCTTCGACACAGCCTCGAGCTCGTCCCAGGTGGTGGGGATGTCACCGTCGCCCAGGCCCGCCTTCTTCCAGGCGTCCGTGTTGATCTGCAGCGCGAGGGTCGAGAAGTCCTTCGGGGCGCAGTACTGCTTGCCGTCGTAGGTGAAGGTCTCGCGCAGCGACTCGTAGAAGTCGTCGTTGTCCGCCAGCTGGTCGGCGTAGGGATAGAGGCTGCCATTCTTCGCGTAGTCGGCGAACCGGGCCGCGTCCATGTAGAAGACGTCAGCGGGCTTTCCGCTCGCAAAGCCCTGAGCGAGCTGCTGGTTCATGTCGCTGGCAACGGTGACCGTGACCTTGTTGCCGGTCTTCTGCGCCCAGGCGTCGGCCGCGGCCTTGACCGCGTCCGTCTCAGCGTCACCGGAGCTCGCGATGAGCATCTGCAGGTCGGCGGGCCCGCTCGCGGATGCCGGGGCGCTCGAGGCGCCCTCCTCCTCGAACCCGCCACCCCCTCCACAGGCCGAGGCGAACAGGGTGCCGCCGAGGACGAGGGCGAGGGCCGCGGTGCGACGGGTGCGGTACATGGGGACTCCTTTGTCGGTCGATCGTTTTCGAGGGTGGTCAGGGGGTCGGGGTGCGGCGGGAGGTGCTGTGGTCGGTGCTGCGGCCGACGGCGAGGGCGGGCTCGAGGAGCACCCCCGTCTCCGGCCGGGGCCGGCCGGCCATCGCGTCGTCGAGCAGGAGCAGTAGCCGCTCGGCGATGGCGTCGAGCGGCTGGGCGACGCTGGTGAGGTGGTGCATGGCCGCGGTCTCGGAGCCGTCGAAGCCGACGACCCCGACGTCGAGCCCGGGCCGCAGACCGGCGGTGAGCAGCTCGTGGTGCACGCCGAGGGCGAGGATGTCGGAGGCGCAGACCACGGCGTCACCGGGCCCGAGGTCGCGCAGCAGCAGCCGGGCGGCCTCCCGGGCGTCGTCGAGCTCCTGGGGCGCGGTCGCCTCGGGGCCGGCGTGCTCGGCGCCTGCGGTCGCGCAGCCCTGCGACCAGCCCAGCCGGCGGTCGTCACCGACGACCGAGCCCTGCGGCCAGCCCAGGAAGGCGATGGTGCCGTAGCCGGCATCCACGCAGTGCGCGACGGCCGCCCGGGTGCCCGCGGCGCCGTCGACGTCGACCCAGCTGGTGTTGGTCGGGTCGTCCCAGACCCGGCCGAAGGCGGCGAAGGGGATGCCGTTCTCCTCCAGCCACGGCGGGCGCGGGTCGCCGTGGTGGGTGTCGGCGAGCACGAACGCGTCGACCAGGCCGCGGGCTCGCATCCGGCGGTAGCCCTCGAGCATCGGCGTGCTCTCGGGCGAGCCGAACGGCACGATGTGCTGGCCGTGCGACCCCGCGCGCATGCCGAGGGCCGCGAGGAAGGGCGCCATCGTCTCGTTGTGCGAGCGGGGGCCCAGCGTGTTGACCTCCACGCCCACCGCCCCGGCGCGCTGGGCGCGCAGCGACTGGGCCGACGACGACGGCTGGTAGCCGAGATCGTCGATCGCCGCCATCACCCGCTCGAGGGTGTCGGGGCGCACCCGGCCCGGGTGGGTCAGCGCGTTGCTGACGGTCTGGCGCGACACGGCGGCCTGCCGGGCTACGTCGAGGATCGTGACGCGCTGTTGCGATCCGTCCGACTTCATCGTCGTCCCCTTGCTCCTGGATCGTTCAGATCGGGATTTGCCCTTGATTTGAACGATCAAATCGATAGGGTGACCACTGTGCCTTCCGTCACATCGCCGTGTCAACACCCCCGTCCGAGATGCCGTCGCCGAGAGGAGACGCAATGACCGATGCCCCGCCGACCGCACTCCCGCGCTCGCGCCAGCCCTGGCTCCACGAGCTCGAGGTGGCGGTGCACGGCAACGTCACCTGCCTCTCACACCGGTCTGGCGACCTCGAGGCGACCGCCGAGGGTCAGTCGGCGGCCGGGCTCTACGTCGACGACCGCCGGGTGCTCGACCACCTGGTGCTCACCGTCGACGGCGTCCGCCCGGTGCCGGTCGTCGCCGCCACGTCCGGCCCGAGCACGTCGTGCCTGCTGCTGGCCCGCAACGTCGGCGACCCCGGCCCCGACCCCACCGTCGAGGTGCGGCGCCGGCGGCTCCTGCGCGACGGGGGGATGACCGAGGAGGTCACCGTGACCTCTCGGGCGGGCACCGAGGTGCGCTGCGAGGTCGCGCTCGAGGCCCGCGGCGACGGTGCCGAGCTGCACGCCGTGAAGCACGGCGACCCTCCCGGCCCCGCGCTGCCACCGGCGGCCGCGACGACCGACCGCGGCGGGTGGGCCGACGCCCGCCACGCGACCACACTGGTGGCCCACGGCGCCTCCGTGAGCGCCTCAGACCGGCTCGCCGTCACCTGGCCCGTCGTGCTGCCCCCCGGGTCGAGCGCCACGCTCGAGGTCGAGGTGTCGGCCGAGCGCAGCGCCCCCACCCCGTTCGACGCCGGGGCGGGTGCCGGCCGGGTCGGCTGGGATGCCGTGCGCGTCACCTCCCAGGACTCCCGCCTGGCCGCCACGGTGCACAGCTCGCTGGTCGACCTGCGGCACCTGCTGCTCACCGACCCGCTCGACGAGCGCGACGTGTTCGCGGCGGCGGGGTCGCCCTGGTACCTCACCCTCTTCGGCCGCGACTCGGTCTGGGCGGCCCGGATGTCGCTGCCGTTCGGCACCGAGCTGGCGCGGGGCACCCTGCGGGCGTTGGCCCGCCGGCAGGGCACCATCAGCGACGTCGCCTCGGCGCAGGAGCCGGGCAAGATCCTGCACGAGGTGCGGCGCACCACCTTCGTCGACCCCGGCACGCTGTCGCTGCCGCCGGTCTACTACGGCAGCGTCGACTCCACCCCGCTGTGGGTCTGCCTGCTGCACGACGCCTGGCGATGGGGGCTCGACCCCGCGGACGTGCTCGACCTGCGGCCGGCCCTCGAAGCGGCGCTGGGCTGGATGCGCGGCGCCTGCGAGAGCGCCGACGACGGGCTGCTGCGCTACCACGACGCCTCTGGCACCGGACTGGCCAACCAGGGCTGGAAGGACTCCGGCGACGCCATGCGCACGGCATCCGGGGCCATCGCGCGCGGGCCGATCGCGCTGGTGGAAACCCAGGCGTATGCCGTGGAGGCTGCCCTGGGGGCCGCCGACCTGCTCGAGGCCGTGTTCCGCCAGGACGGCAGCGCCTGGCGGGCCTGGGCGCACGACCTGGCCGAGCGGGTGCGCGCCCGGTTCTGGGTCGACGGGCCCTCCGGGCCGCGGCTGGCGATGGCCCTCGACGGCGCCGGGCGCCCGGTCGACGGCCTCGGCAGCAACATGGGCCACGCCCTGGGCACCGGCCTGCTCGGCGCCGATGAGTCCGCGCGGGTCGCGGCCACGCTCGGGGCGCCGGACATGCTGGGCCCGCTCGGCATCCGCACCCTGTCGGCCGACAACCCCGCCTACAACCCGCTGGGCTACCACACCGGCTCGGTGTGGACCCACGACACCGCGATCTGCGCCCACGGCCTGGCCCGCAGCGGGCACCCGGTGCAGGCCGGCCGGGCCGTGGCGGCGCTCGTCGACGTCGCGGCCGCCAGCGGCTACCGGTGGCCCGAGCTGTTCGGGGCCGAGCCGGTCGGCGGGCGTCCCGCGCCCTACCCCGCGAGCTGTCGCCCCCAGGCCTGGGCCGCGGCATCGGCCGGGCTCATCGTCTCGACCGTGCTCGGGCTGCGGGCGGACGCCCCCAACGGGCGGCTGCTGCTCTCACCCCTGCCCGACCCGCCCTGTGGCGCGGTACGGGTCGAGGGCCTGCGGGTCGGTGGGCTGCCCGTCGCCGTCGAGGTCTCGGCGACCGGGCAGGTGGTGGCGGTCGAGGCGCCGCCCGAGCTCGAGGTGGTCGCGGCCACCCCCCACGCCTGAGCCGCGCCGAGCGGTCAGCCCCGGAGTGGCTCGCCGCCGGTGAGGCCCGGCCACCGGCGGATCTCGAGCATGCCGGTGTCGGCGACCTCGCTGGCCACCTCGGCGAGCTTGCGGTTGGAGTCCTGGCTGGCCACCCGCAGGACGGCGAACGCCTGCTCGCGGTCGAGCCGGTGACGGTGCATCAGGATGCCCATGGCCACCCCGATCTCGCGGTTGCTCTCCATGGCCCGCAGCAGGTTTGCCGCCTTGTCGCGGGCCAGCTGCGCTGTCACCAGCAGCGAACCGTGGGTGGCGAGCACCAGGCCGGTGCCGATGGCATGGTCGTCGAAGGCGCCGGGCCGGTCGGAGTAGACATTGAGCGCCGCGACCGCCTCCGACTCGTCGAGCAGGGTGAGCCGGTAGGCGAGCACGCTGCGCAGCCCCAGCTCGGCGCTGATCCGCTCCCCCCACTGCTGCCAGCGCTCGTCGTGCGCGACGTCGTCGGTGATGTAGACGTTGTCGTCGAGGATGGCGTCGACGCAGGGACCGCTGCCGATCTCGTACTGCAGTTTGTCGGCCTGCAGCGCGGCGTCGTCGGTGCTCGAGGCGGTGCGGAAACGACCGCCGCGCAGCACGGTGACGCTGACACAGGTCGCCACCGGGAGCTGCTCGAGCGTGGCGTGCACCAGCTCGTCGAGCGGCGGTCGGGCGCCGGCCTCGCTGGCGCGACCGGTCACCGCCTGCAGCGCTTCAGCGATGGCGAGCAGGTCGGTCGACCCCTGGCTGTCGACGCCGCGGGTGTCGGCACCCCGGCTGTCGGCGCGCGACATCGTCGACTCGAACTGCTGGTCGGTCACGGCATCCTCCTTCGTCACCGGGGATGCGGACGCGGGCCCCGGAACAGGGCCAGTATGCGCGAACCCGTCAACGGCCGGGAGGTGGCGGCATCCCGGCGTCGGCGAAGCGCGCGATGTCGTCGCACACCTCGTCGGCGCTGTCGTAGGTGCGGCTGTGGTCGAGTGCCGCTGCCCGCCACAGCAGCCGGGCGCGCTCCTGCCGCGAGACCAGGTGGGCGAGGATCTCGTCCTGGTTGGCGGGCCACGGCTGGCGGGCCAGCGCGGCCCGCAGCTGCGCGAGGTCGGTGTCGAGGTCGGTCCGGATGGTGTCGTCGATTCTCATGTCCCCACTCCTCATGTCGAGGGGCCCCGTCCCCCGGGAATCCCTCCATGGCGACCTCTACCCTGCCCGAACGAGCGGGAAACGGCTAGTGGGGGCCGGCCAGGGGCGTGGATCCGGCCCGGTTCCCGGCCGCGGACGGTACCGTCCGCCCATGCGCCTCGTTCGCCGCATCGCTGCGGTGCTCCTCGTCCTGGTCCTGGTCGCCGCCGTGGCCGGGTACTTCTATGCCCGACCGCTGCTGAAGACGGGGACGGGGTACGCCGCGCACAACTCCTGTGCCGTCACGCTCGTGGCGGACCGGGACGACCCCGACTCCGACCTCCCGGCCAACCCCCTCGTGCCCTTCCTGACCGGCTACGTCAACGAGGCCGGTGGCTCGAGCACCTCGCAGATCCTGTTCACGCTCTCCACCCAGAAGGCCTGGTTCACCCGCGGCTTCGGCTGCACGCTGGCCACGGAGCGGCCCACCCTCGGTGAGGCCACCAAGGTCGTCGCCGACACCAACCCGCTGGCCGAGGCGCCGGCGCCCGAGCCCGACGCCAAGGTCGACGCGGCCATCGGGCGGGCCTTCGGTGACGACCTGTCCGCCTCCGCGCGTCAGCTGCTCGGCACCCGGGGCGTCGTGGTGCTGCGCGACGGCCAGCTGGTCGGCGAGCGGTACGCCTCGGGCTTCGAGTCCACCACCCCGCAGCTCGGCTGGTCGATGGGCAAGAGCGTGACCAGCCTGCTGCTGGGCCGGATGGTGCTCGACAACCGGGTCGCGGTCACCGACACGCGCCTGCGCCCGGACTGGACCGACGGCCGCAAGGACATCACCGTCGACCAGCTGCTGCGGATGACCAGCGGCCTGAGCTGGGACGAGACCTACTCGCTGGGGACCCCGATCACCCAGATGCTGTACGCCGAGCCCGACATGGCGCGGTATGCCGCGAGCCAGCCCCTCGTGCACCCGCCGGGCTCCTACCAGCAGTACTCGAGCGGGTCGACCAACATCCTGTGCGGGGTGCTGACCGACCTCGCCGACGCCCCGGATGCCGACCTGCCCCGCCAGCAGCTCTTCGCCCCCCTCGGCCTGACGACCGCGACCTGGGAGCCCGACGCCACCGGGACACCGGTGTGCAGCTCGTACCTGTGGGCTTCACCGCGCGACTGGGCCGCCATCGGCCAGTTCGCGCTGCAGGACGGTGTGTGGGCCGGCGCGCGGTTGCTGCCCGAGGGCTGGATGCAGCAGACCACGACCGACACGAAGGTGACCCGCAGCGAGGAGCAGGGCTACGCCGGTGGCTGGTGGGTCAACAAGCGGGCCGACGGCTCCCTCGTCGACCAGGCCCTGCCCGAGGACACCTACTGGGCCAGTGGGCACGACGGGCAGCGGATGTACGTCGTGCCGTCGGCCGGGCTGGTCGTGGTGCGGCTCGGCTTCAGTCCCGAGGTCGACCCCGCGGACCTGCAGACCTCGCAGCTCGTGGCCGACCTGGTGGCGCTGGGCCCGAAGTAGGGCCGGCCGACGCCGGCTCAGAGCGAGGCGGTGACCTTCGCAGTGGTCGCGTCGGCCACGTCGCCGAAGAGCGGCACGCAGGAGACGTCGACGGTGGAGTCGGAGCTGCCCATGGCGGTGGTGCACACGGTCTGCACGTCGCCCCCGCCCGAGGCGGGGAACGACATGGTGAACAGCACCGGGAAGCCGTCGGCGGAGCCGAGGGTGGCCCGCATCCCGGTGATGTTGACGACCGAGCCGCCCGCGGCGTCGAGCGTCCAGCCCGACTCGATGGTGGCGCGGGGCAGCTCGAAGCCCTCACCGACGGTGACGTCGATCGACTGGCCCAGGCCCTCGGTGGGCAGGTCGGTCGGCAGGCCGGAGGGGAAGTCGGTGGGCAGGCCCGACGGGAACGTGTTGTTGATCGTCTCGCTGGCCTGGTCGGCGACCCGGTTGAACAGGACGATGCCGCCGACGACGGCGGCCCCGAGGACCAGGAGCCCGATCAGCGCGGCGATGAGGCAGCCCTTGGCCAGGCCGCCACCCTGCTGTGGCGGCGGGGCGTAGGGCTGGCCGCCGGGCGCGCCGTAGCCGGTCTGCGGGTAGCCGGGCTGTTGGTAGCCGGGCTGCGGGTAGCCCGGCTGCTGGTACCCCGGTTGTCCGGAGTCCGGCTGCGCGTAACCCGGTTGGGCGTAGCCGGCCGGCGGGTAGTCGCCCGGCGGGTAGTCGCTCGGCGTCGCCTGCGGTGCCGGGATGGCCTGGGTGGTGTTGAGGTCGACCGCCTGCGTCTGGTCGACCGGGCCGTCCCACGAGGGGGCGGGCGGCGGCGCCGTGGGGTCGCTCGGCAGGGGGCTGCGGAACTCGTCGGTCCACTGGGAGCCGTCCCAGTAGCGCTCCTGGCCGTCCGGCTGCAGGTGCCATCCCGCTGGTGCCGACATTGGTGGCCCTCCTCGGCTCGTCCGGTCTGCGCAGCGTATCCCGCGCCGCCGACGCGGAGGTCAGGGTTCGAGAACAGCGAGCTCGGGCTCGGTCAGCATCCGCGACCGGATGATGAACCGCACCCCTTCGGGCGCCTCGACGGAGAGGCCGGCACCGCGCCCGGGCACGACGTCGACGGTGAGGTGGGTGTAGCGCCAGTAGGCGAACTGCGAGGTCGACACGTACATCGGCACGTCCCGCTCCAGCCCGACGTCGAGGTCGCCGAGGTGCACGTCGCCGTCGGAGACGATGAACTCGCCGTCGGGGAAGCACATCGGGGCCGAGCCGTCGCAGCATCCGCCGGACTGGTGGAACATCAACGGGCCGTGGATGCCGGTGAGGCGGCGCACGAGGGCGGCCGCCTCACCGGTCACGTCGACCCGGGTGGGGGTCGTGGAGTCCATCGGCTCAGAAGAAGCCGAGCGCGTTGGGCGAGTAGCTGACCAGCAGGTTCTTCGTCTGCTGGTAGTGCTCGAGCATCATCTTGTGGTTCTCGCGCCCGATGCCGCTCTGCTTGTAGCCGCCGAACGCCGCGTGCGCGGGGTAGGCGTGGTAGTTGTTCGTCCACACCCGGCCGGCCTTGATCTCGCGACCGGCCCGGTAGGCCCGGTTCCCGTCGCGCGACCACACGCCGGCACCGAGGCCGTAGAGGGTGTCGTTGGCGATCTTCAGGGCGTCGGCCTCGTCGGAGAACCGTGCGACCGAGACGACCGGGCCGAAGATCTCCTCCTGGAAGATGCGCATGCTGTTGTCGCCCTCGAAGACGGTCGGCTGCACGTAGTAGCCACCCGACAGCTCGCCACCGAGGTCGGCACGGGCGCCGCCGATGAGCACCTTGGCGCCCTCCTGCTTTCCGATGTCGATGTAGGACAGGATCTTCCCGAGCTGGTCGTTGCTCGCCTGCGCGCCGATCATCGTGTCGGTGTCGAGCGGGTTGCCCTGCCGGATGGCGCCGACCCGGGCGACCGCGTCGCCGATGAACGAGTCGTAGATCGAGTCCTGGATGAGCGCGCGGCTGGGGCAGGTGCACACCTCGCCCTGGTTGAGGGCGAACATCGCGAAGCCCTCGAGTGCCTTGTCGTAGAACGCGTCCCGCTCACTGGCGACGTCCTCGAAGAAGATGTTCGGGCTCTTGCCGCCCAGCTCCAGGGTGACCGGGATGAGGTTCTGGCTGGCGTACTGCATGATCAGCCGGCCCGTGGTGGTCTCACCGGTGAAGGCGATCTTGGCGATGCGGGGGCTGCTCGCGAGCGGCTTGCCCGCCTCGACGCCGAAGCCGTTGACGATGTTGAGCACGCCGTCGGGCAGCAGGTCGCCCACCAGCTCGATGAGCTTGAGGATCGACCAGGGGGTCTGCTCGGCCGGCTTGAGCACGACGCAGTTGCCGGCGGCGATGGCCGGGGCCAGCTTCCACACGGCCATCAGGATCGGGAAGTTCCAGGGGATGATCTGGCCGACCACGCCCAGCGGCTCGTGGAAGTGGTACGCCACCGTGTCGGCGTCGATCTCGCCGATCGAGCCCTCCTGGGCGCGGATCGCGCCGGCGAAGTAGCGGAAGTGGTCGACGGCCAGGGCCAGGTCGGCGGCGATGCTCTCGCGGATCGGCTTGCCGTTGTCCCAGGTCTCGGCGATCGCGAGGTCGGTGAGGTTGGCCTCCATCCGGTCGGCGATCGTGAGCAGGATGCCGGACCGCTCGGTCACCGAGGTGCGGCCCCAGGCCTCGGCCGCGCCATGGCCGGCATCCAGGGCCAGCTCGATGTCCTCGGCGGTGGAACGGGCGATCTCGCAGAAGACCTTCCCGGTCACCGGGGTCACGTTCTCGAAGTAGCGGCCCTGCACGGGGGCGACCCACTGGCCGCCGATCCAGTTGTCGTAGTGGCTCTTGACGGTGACGGTGCTGCCGTCGGAACCGGGGGTTGGGAACAACGTCATTGTCGATCTCCTGTGATCTCTGGCCCCGTCCGGCGACGGGATGACCGGAGGTTAGGCACCGCGACGTTGCAACCACGTTGCACGACCGGCCGCGGGCGGCCGACGTCAGTCGCTCCCGCCTGCGGCCGACCCTCGTCAGCCGTCGTCGAGGCAGAGGCAGAACGGGTGGCCGGCGGGGTCGATCATCACCCGCACGTGCTCCTGCGGCTGGTGGTCTGCCAGCGTGGCCCCGAGCGCGACAGCCTCCTCGACCGCCTCGTCGAGGTCACCGACCTGGAAGTCGAAGTGCATCATCGGGCGCTGCTGCCCGTCCTCGGGCGGCCACACCGGCGGCTGGTAGTCGCTGGCCTGCTGGAACACCACGTTGACCGCGGCCCCGCGCGACGTCGCGAGCACCGTGGTGCCCGGCTCCTCGTAGACCACCGGCCAGCCGATCAGCTCGGAGTAGAAGCGGGCCAGCGCGGCCGGGTCAGGAGCCTCGAGCGCCGGGCCCCACCACATCCCCTGGGTTCGTGATCGCATGGGACCAGCCTAGGTTCAGCTCAGCTGCCGAGCTCGCGTTCCAACCGGCCGACCTCGGCCTCCGCCACCGGCAGCAACGGCGAGGTCAACGGCAGCGTCTCGACCTGCCGCTCCCACATCTCCAGATCGCCTGCACCCCAACGGGATCGAGTCCAGCCGACCATCAGGTCGGGCTCGCTGGACGCCAATATGGCGCCGCGCACCCGGCCCTCGAGCACGTCGCGCAGGGTGACGACGGCCGGGGCCTCGGAGCCCGGGAGCAGCGGTCCCTTGTAGGACTGCAGGGCGTCGCGCACACGCCCCGCGGCGAGGTGGGCACCCACGCTGCCCCAGTCGCTCTCGGAGTCGACGACGAGGCGGTAGGGGCGCGAGGCGAGCACGTCGGGGCCGAGGAGGGTGCGCAGCCGGTTCAGCTCGGCCCGCAGCGTCGAGGAGTGCACCTGGCCGGCGTAGACCTCGACCTCGAGCTGCTCGGCGGTGAGGCCGCCCGGGTGCTCGACGAGGGCGGCGATGATCTCGCTGTGCCGGCGGCTCAGCCGCAGCGCACGGCCGCCGAGCTCGGCCACGGCCTCGGGCAGCCCGAGACCGCGCACCCGCAGCACGCCCGTGCTGGCGGGCGGCTGCGGCGTCGGGCCGGCAGGCGCGAGGGCGGTGCCGGTGAGGGCGAGGCGGGCGAGCTCCGACTCGGCCATCCGGGCGGCCGCCCGGATCATCGCCAGGCTCTGCGGCGACGACACGTCGGGGCCGCCGGTGATGTCGACGACGCCGAGCACCCGGCCGGTCGTCGGGTCGGTGATCGGGGCGGCGGCACAGCTCCAGGGGTGCACCAGCCGGTTGAAGTGCTCGGAGGCGTGCACGTGCACGGGCCGGCCGAGGTGCAGGGCCATGCCGGGCGCGTTGGTGCCGGCGTTGTGCTCGTTCCAGACCGAGCCCTCGACGAAGTTGATCGTCTCTGCCCTGCGCATCACCCCCGCCGGCCCGGTCACCCAGAGCAGCTGGCCGCCGGCGTCCCCCACGGCCATGACGCAGTCGCAGTCGACCGCCGCCCGCCCGAGCACGTCGTAGAGCAGCGGGAAGACGTGCGCGAGGGCATGGGTGGCGCGGTAGTCGGCGAGGTCGGCGGCCTCCAGCAGCACCGGCGCCAGGTGGGCCTCGGGGTCGACCCCCGCCGCCGACGAGCGCAGCCACGACTCGGCCACCAGCGACCGCACGCCGGATGCCGGCGCGGTCGCCGCCGGCCCCGGCCCGCGCGGCCGGGCCGGACGCCTCTGTGCGTCGCCGGAGCTCACCGGGCCAGTGAACCGCGCGCCCGGCTTCCGGGTAAACGGCCTGTCCACGGCCGACCTGCCAGCGGCAGCAGCGACCCGACGAACGGCGACAGATTGCGGATTCTCACCAGAACAGCGGGCCCGGGAGGTGGCCGATCCGCAAGAAGTCGGGATTTCAGCCGAGGCGCTCGGTGAGCACCACCGTGACCGTGTCACCGGCATCCTTGCCGATGCTGCGGCGCACGTCGGCCGTCACCGGCAGCTTGTGCCGCCCGTCGCCCAGCGCCATGAACGAGGTGCGCACCGGCATCCCGTCGACGGTCGCTGCAACCTTCACCAGGCCGCGGGTGCCGAAGAACTCGGCCGACCGCGGCCAGACGACGTAGGTCCAGCCGCCCTTCGCCGCGCTGCGCTCGAGGACCGCCTCGAAACGCACGTCGAGGGGACCAACCCCGGCGCCCGCGGTCACGTGCGTCCGATCGCCGCGTCGATGGTGGCGGCCTTGTCGGCGGACCAGTTGGGGGGGTCGGTGACGGCGGCCCAGGCGCGCAGGTTGGCGCGGGCCGAGTACATGTGCCCGTACCCGGTCGGCACGTTCCCGGCGCCCGGCATGTCGAGCAGCACCTGCCACATCGTCACCAGCGGCACCCAGCCCATGGTGGGCGAGACGTCCGGGCCCCGCTGGCCGTCATCCAGCCAGGCCGGCCGGTCGAAGGCCAGGTCGCTGGAGAAGAACACCACCGGGTCGGACGCGTGCTGGAGGTAGGCGACCCTGGTCGGCCCCCACCTTCCGGCGACCGGTTCGAGCGAGGTCCGCTCGTCGGTGAACCGCACCGTGCGCCCCTCTTCGTAGACCGGCAGGGATGCCGGCGAGCCCGCGTCGCGGTCGGCCTCGAGACTGCGGTGCATCGGGTTGACGAACGGCGGCCCGACCATGAGCGCCCCGTCGACGGGCTCGTTGACGAGGTTGACCGAGCCCAGCACGCTCTCGACCCCCATCGAGCCCAGCGAGAGCCCGTAGAGGTAGAGCTCGGGCCGTTCGCCCTCGGGCAGCGTCGCCCAGTACCCGCGAACGGTCTCGAAGACCGTGCGCGAGGTGTCGACGACGGCCTCCTGGTCGGCGAGCACCGAGATCCAGCTCGGCAGGTAGGAGTACTGCACCCCGGCGATCGCGGTGTCGCCGTTCCAGAGGTACTCGAGCGGGTCGGTGCCCCTGTCGTCGAGGAATCCCATGCCGGTGGTGGTCGCCACGACGAGTACCTTGCGGTCGAAGGCCTGGGTGCGCTTGAGCTCGGCGAGCACGAGGTCGGCCCGACCCTGCACCGTGTCGGCGCTCTGCAGGCCCGCATAGACCCGGATCGGCTGCTTGGCGCCGGGGCCGTTGACGCTCTCCAGCTGCGCGACGGTCGGGCCGCCGCGCACGAAGGAGCGCCCGTAGTAGCCGAGGTCCTTCCACGCCGCGAGGGACGCCGTCGAGCCGGACCGTTCGGGCGAGGCCGGGTAGCTGGTGCTGTGCGAGCCGGTGGTGTCCTGGGGGGCGAAGATCGCGTTGGCCCCGGCGAAGAACCCGTTGACGATGACGCCCGTCCACAGACCCCAGAACAGCGCCACGACGAGCCCGGTGCCGAGCACGATCGACAGGCGTGGCGGTAGCCGTCTCCCGAGCCACCGCACGGCCGTGCTGGCGAGCAGCCGCACGCCGCGACCTGCGAGGAGGAGCAGGAGGGCGACCACCACGGTCACCGTCACGACCACCGGCCAGATGAGTGGTGAGGTGGGCGGCATCCCGAACATCGCGCGAATCTCGTTCTGCCAGCCCACGAGTCGCCAGCCGTTCCAGACCGCACCCCACACGCCGATGCCGACGAGCGCCCACAGCGCGACGGTGCGCGCACGGCCCCGCAACCCGGGGATGCCGAGGTAGCGCCACAGTGCCGCGGTGCCCGCGCCCAGCCCGTAGCCGACGGCCACGGTGACACCGGAGACCAGCCCCTGCAGCCAGGCGGCGCGCGGGAGGAGGGACGGCACGAGGGAGGCGGCGAAGAACCACGTGGCGGTGGTGAGCCCCACGCCGGACAGCACGCGGTCGAGCGGTCGCTCCGGTCGCCCGAGCGCGGGCACCAGAGGGCTGTGCCGCACGCGCAGTGCGGCACTCTCGACGAGCGTGGCGGTCACGACGCTCCTTGCGTGGGACGGGGGTCACCGGGGGCGCCCGTTGGGGTGACGGGCAGGGTCCTTGCCTCCACCAGCGTAGGCGTCCCGATGACGCCGCCCTCGCACTTTTGGGGTCAGGCCCCCTTGTTGGGGGTCGGGTCAGTGGTTCCCCGGATGCCGGGGCGCCCCTACCGTGGACGGATGCCGGTCGGAGATGGAGCAGCGGCCCGGACCGCGCCCGGTGGCGCTGCCCGCGTCGTCGCCCTGGGCGCGGAGCTGCGGCGGCTGCACGACCGCATCCGGGACGTGCTCGACGACGCCCGCGAGGGACTGGACCCAACGGCGGCGACGGCATCCCTGACCGATGACCTCGTGCTGCGCTGCCGGACGGTCTGCAGCACGCTCGGGGCGCACCACCGCGACGAGGACGCCGCACTGTTCCCCTGGCTGCGTCGCTCGTTCCCCGGGCTCGACCCGGTGGTCGACCGCCTGGAGCAGGACCACGCCATGATCGGCACCCTGCTGTCCGACCTCGAGCACCTGGTGGGAGCAGGGGCCCCGGGCGACCTGGTGCTGCAGCACCTCCAGGGGGTGGATGCGGTCATGGAGAGCCACTTCCGCTACGAGGAGCGCGAGCTCGTGGCCCTGCTGGATGCCTCGGACGGCGCCGGGCTTGTTCTGCCCGAACGTTTCTGGCGCGGTGGGTGAGAGGGTGTCGTCAGGAGGTGGTTCGCGTGAGTGACGTGAGCGAGCAGGTCGTCGTGACCCGCAACGAGGACGAGCACCGCTGGGAGGCCCGGATCGGCGACGAGCTGGCCGGCATCGCGGCCTACCAGCTGACCGACGAGCTCGTGGTGTTCACCCACACCGAGGTCGACCCGGCGTTCGAGGGCAAGGGCGTGGGCGGCGCGCTCGCGCGGTCGGCACTCGACGAGGTGGCCGAGGAGAAGGCGCGCAAGGTGATGCCGCTCTGCCCGTTCATCAAGGCGTGGATCCAGCGGCATCCGGACTACGTGCCGCTCGTCTACGGCGCCTGACGCCTCGGCCTGCGCGCCGGCGGCGCACACGCGTGACATCCGCCCGCGGCGGCGGGAGACTGCCGGGATGGCTGCCACCCCGCAGGAGCCACCGTCCCGCCTCGTGGGCCGGCGGGAGGAGACGGCCGCGCTTCGTGCCCTCTTCCAGGAGGCGGCCCTGGGGCGCCCCGGAGCGATGGTGGTGCACGGTGAGGCCGGCATCGGCAAGACGCGGATGGTGCGCGACGTCTGCGCCGAGTTCGCCGGCAACGGCTACGAGGTGCTGTGGGGGTCGTGCGTGCACTTCGGCTCGGCCAGCCTCTCGTACGCGCCCGTGCTGTCGGCGCTCGACCGCTGGGCAGTGCAGGCCGACCCCTCGCTCGTCGAGCGGGTGTTCGCGGACGCCCGGGAACTGCGGGCGCTGCTGCCCTCGCTCGGCGTGCGCAGCGGCGGGCCGGTCCCCGGCACGGTGCTGTCCTGGATCGACACCGCACTGGTCCGGCTGGCACGGCACGCCCCGACGGTGCTCGTCGTCGACGACCTGCAGTGGGCCGACAGCGCGTCGCTCGACTGCCTGGCCTACCTGGTCACGGGGTTCGGTGCCGAGCGCCTGGGGGTCGTCGTCACCATCCGCCTCGACGAGCGTCCCGAGGGCGGGCCCCTGCACACCTGGCTCGCCGACGTGCGCAGGATCCCGCACGTCGGCGAGCTGACCCTCGAGCGCCTGGACGTGTCGGAGACCGAGGAGCTGATCGCGACCCTGTTGCCGTCACCCGCGGCCGAAGAGTTCGTCGCCGACGTGCACCGCCGCTCGCAGGGCAACGCCTACCTGACCGAGCTGCTCGTGAGGAACGCGGCCTCGGGTGACCGGGGGCTACCCGACGGCAGCCCCCAGGTTCTGCGCGACGCGGCCCTCGCCCGGTGGCACGCGCTGTCCCGGCCCGCCCGCGAGGTGACCAGGCTGATGGCGGTCGGTGGTCGTCCGGTCGACCACGAGCTGGTCGTCGCGGTGACCGGGCTCGCCCTTCCCTCGGTCGACGGGGTCCCGCAGCTGCTGGGCGAGGCGGTCGACACGGGCGTACTGCGGCTCGGCGCGGACCACACCTACTGGTTCTGGCACCCGATCCTGGCGGAGGTGCTGGTCGACACCCTCGACGCAGCCCGCTCGGCGCCCCTGCATGCCACGTACGCAGCGGTGCTCGAGGCCAGCGCAGGCGAGCGCCCGGGCCCCCTGGCAGCCGACCTCGCCGTCCACCACGCAGCCGCGGGTCACGTGGATGCGGCGTTCCGCTGGTCACTCGTGGCGGCCGACCACGCCGCCCGCCTACAGGCCACCGCCGAGGTGGCGGAGCACCTCAGGCGCGCGTGTTCGCTGTGGCCGTCGATCTCGCCGCCGGCGCGGGCTGACGCTCCCGACCACGTGACGCTGATGCGCCGCGCCGCCGAGACCGCCGAGGCCGTCGGCGACTTCGGCTCGGCCCACGACCTGCTGGACACCGCGCTGGGCATCGTCGACCGAGACGCCGACCCGTTGACCGCCAGTGCCCTGCTCGTGGCGTGGAGCCGCGCCGACTGGCATCGGTCGCCCGGCCAGTTCTGGTACCGGCCCGAGATGGACACGGCCGTCGAACTCACCGCGCACGCCCCCGACAGCCCGGAGGCCGCCGTGGCCCTCGCCCGGCTCGCGATGGCCCGAGCGTGGGACGAGACCCCCGCGCCGGACGACCCGGTGGACTCCGCCGGTCAGCCGCTCCCCGGCGGGGCATTGGCCGCAGCCGCCCTGGCCGCGGCACACCGGTCCGGCTCCGACCACGCCCTCTCGCACGCCCTCACCGCATCCGCCATGGTGACCCTGCTGGATCCCGCTGTCGACGTCCTGGGCGAGCTCGAGGAGGCGCACTCGCTGGCCGCAACCACTGATCCGACCTTGGCGGCAGAGGTGGCCATCTGGCAGTTCAACCGCCTCGAAAGCGACGGACGACTGGCGGATGCAGCGCAGGTCGCCATGAGTGCCTCCGCGGCCGCGCTGTCCGCCGGCAGCAGCCACTACGGGCACTTCCTCGCGGGCCTCGGAGCGGCGATGCTGCTGGCGCTCGGGGGTTGGGACGAGGCGCACGAGCTCATCCGCCCGGCCGTCGCCGCAGGAACCGGGATCGCGGGAGCCATGGCCCGCTGCCAGGCCGCACGGTTGGCGGTGCGTCGGGGGAACCGACCCGAGGCGCTGCGCCACCTGGAGCGAGTGTCCGAGCTCGTCGCACCCGACTTCGAAGGGGCGCCGATCACGGAGACTACCGTCGAGGTGATGCTGGGTTGTGGTGAGCTCGAGCATGCCTTGGAGTACCTGAACGACCGGTGGCACCTCGCCTACTACGGCGTCGACCTCCGGGGTCTCGATCCGCTGATGGCCTGGGGCGCGACCGGCTGCGCCGCCCTGCGGGAGCGGGCCCGCGACCTCGGTGACCCGGCCGGGTCCGACGCCGCTGTCGCGGCCCTGGACGCCTTGGTGGCCCGACGGGCGGCGCTGCCCGGGACGCCCTTCACCGACACCATGGGATCGGCCCCCGTAGGGCGCGTGGACGGGGCGAGATTCGAGGCGGAGAGTCGTCGCTGCCGGGGCGAAGCGGGACAGGCGGACGCCTGGCAACGCCTGCGTGAGCAGGCCGGTGCCGCGGGTCTGGTCTGGGAGGAGGCGTTGGCCGCCTGGCGCCAGGGACAGGCACTGCTGAGCGATCACGCCACCCGCGGTGCGGCAGCAGAGGCGCTGCGCTCCGCCCACGCCACGGCGGTGCGGTTGGGCGCGCGACCACTGCGCGAGGAGGTGGAGTCGGTGGCGCGAGCCGCTCGCATCCCCTTGGATGCCGTCGGCGACCGAGCGGCGTCGACCGCACCGTCGGTCGCGCCGTCGGCTGCGGCGGTGGCGCCCGAGCATCCGGCGAGCCCCCGGTTGGCCCTGCTCACTGACCGGGAGCGGGAGGTGCTCGACCACGTGGTGGCCGGGCGGAGCAACGGGGAGATCGCCCGCGAGCTGTTCATCAGCACCAAGACCGTGAGCGTGCACGTCTCGAACATCCTCCACAAGAGCGGCACCACGACGCGGGTCCAGGCAGCCGCGTGGGCCCGCCGGATCGGTGAGAGCGACGATGGTGAGCGCGACGATGGGTGAAGGCCCGCGGCACATTCTGAGGGGGGCCGACCGATGCACCTGAGGTAGCGGGCGGACGAGGCTCGACGTCGACCCGCCGCTCGGGCGGGCGACCGGCAGCAAGGAGCCCGCCATGGATCCCGCGTCACACCCCGCAAGCACGCACTCCCGCACCTCCCCGGTGACCTCACGCCGGGCCCTGGTCAGCCTCGCTCTGGCCGGAGCCGCGCTCGCCGCGGCGCCGCGCCCGGCATCCGCGCACCCCTCACCCGCGCCGCCGGAGGGGGCGGCGGCGGTGCTCGCGTGGAACGCCACGGCATCCACGGTGCTCTCGGTCGACGCGGCCATGCCCGCACCGGTCATGGCCGTGGGCATGGCCTACGTGCAGGCGGCCGTCTACAACGCCGTCGCGGGCATCCGGGGGGCGCACCTCTACCGTTCGACGGTGCGGGCACCCTCCGGTGCCTCGACCGCCGCGGCAGTGGCCGCTGCTGCTCGACGCGTGCTCAACGCCTACGTCCCGGTCGGCACGGCGCGGGTCGAAGCGGCGTATGCCGCAGCACTCGCGGCGCTTCCTCAGGATGCCGCCACCCTCGCGGGAGTCGCCCACGGCGAGCGGACCGCGGCGCACCTCATCGCCCAGCGCTCGGGCGACGGGTGGCTCGCCCCGGTGACGTTCAGCAGGCCCCTGGCACCCGGCGTCTGGCGGCCCACTCCCCCCGCCAACGCGGCCTTCCTCGCGCCATGGCTCGGCGTGATGCGGCCGTTCGTGCTGCGGTCGCACGACCAGTTCCGGCCGGGTCCGCCCCCGGCGCTGGCGTCGAGGAGGTACGCCCGCGACCTCGCGGAGGTGGCTGCGGTGGGGTCGGCCGGCAGCACCCTGCGCACCGCGCCGCAGACCGAGGTCGCCCGCTTCTTCGCGGGGAACCTCAGCGTGCAGCTGCAGGGGGCCTACCGCGACCACGTGGTGCGCCACGGCTTCGGCGCGATGCAGGCGGCTCGCTACCTGGCGGTGGCCACGCTCGCCGGTGCAGACGGGGCCATCACGTCCTGGGACGCCAAGCTCCACTACGGCAACTGGCGCCCGGTCACCGCGATCCGGCTCGCGGACACCGACGGCAACGCCGCGACGGTGGCGGACCCGGACTGGACTCCGTTGCTCGCCACCCCGCCCTTCCCCGACTACCTCAGCGGCCACACCACCGTCATCGGGTCGGTCACGCGGGCCCTTCGGTCGCTGGAGAGGAGCAGTCGGGTCGACCTGACGATCGAGTCGAGCGTGACCGGCACCGTGCGCCACTACGCCGAGGCGGCGACGTTGAACCAGGAGGGCGTGGACGCCCGGGTATGGGCCGGCATCCACTTCCGGACGGCGGACACCGAGGGAGCACGGGTCGGCACGGCGGTCGGGGCGTGGGTGGGGGCACGTTTGATCTGCTGACCACGAGTCGCCGAGCCCTTGTGTCCACGGGTTCCCTGGTCCGCCGCTGACACCGGCGGGGCCCGCCGCGTTCGCTCACGGCGTAGTCAAAGTGGCTGTGAGGCAGCCTGGTTGGGCCGTTGGTGACGGGGTGCCTGTCGGTGGTCGCCGCTAGGTTTGCAGTAGCAGATCGAGCAGCGCAGGAAGTCGTTCGGGGGTGAGCACAGTGGGGGTCGTGCCGAGTCAGGTGGAGGCCGCGACGAGCGTCGGGGTGGGTGGGGTCCAAGCGGCCGCCGAGGTGGCCCTGGCTGCCCTGGCCGGTGCTTTCGCCACCACCTCGGTGAGCGGGTCCCGGGCGGAGTGGGCGGCGGCGATCAGCAGCTTGCAGCAGGTGACCGACGTCGCGAACGCGGCGCAGGACGCGGCGATCGTGCGGTTGGCCGCGATCGAGCCGGAGTGGCTCGAGGACGGCACCGAGGTCGAGACCCACAAGGCGCTCGGGCACATTGCGTTGGATGCCCCGTCGATCCTGTCCGGAGTGCTGGTCACCGCGCCGCTGCACGCCGAGCGGCGGGTACGCACCGCGGCGCACCTGGCCGCCGACGGCCCAGCGGGGTCTGACACGCACACCGGGCTGGGTGGGTTGCACGCAGCGATGGGCGCCGGGCGGTTGGATGCGTACCGGGCCGGCGTGGTCGCCGATGAGCTCGAGCACGCGCCCGCGGAGGTCCGCGCCAGCGTGGTCGCCGCCCTGGAGGAGCACTTCGAGCGCGAGGACGGCACCCACCTGCGGCGCCGCTGCCGGCGGGTCCTGGCCCGGATCAGCCCCGACCTGCTGCTGCAGCGCGCCGCCCGCGCCCGGGCCGAGTCCGGGCTGCGTCGCTGGGCCGATGAGCCCGGCGTCGACAAGTGGGAAGGCACCTTCCCCTCCGAGGAGGCCGCCCAGGCGTGGGCCGCGATCGACGCCCTGGCCCGCCAGTACGTCTCCGACGCGAAGTGCGCCACCATCGAACGGGCCCGGGCCAAGGCACTGACCGACCTCGTCGCCGGCCACGCCACGATCGAGACGGTGCTGACGGTGACTGTCCCGGCGACGGCCCTGCCCGCGCCCACCACCGCGGAGGGAAGCACCACCACTGCCGGTGCCGAGGTGCCCACCGCTGTCGGCGACGGCGACCTTGTCGAGGTCACCGGGCCGGCCGCCGGGCAGCCGGTGCTCGTGTCGCGGCAGTGGCTCGCCGTCACGGCCGACTCCGCGTCCTCCGTCGAGGTCGCCCCCTGCCACCCGGCGACCGGTGCGCTGCTTGCCAGCGATGCCGCCGCACCTGCACCAACAGCAATCGCGGGCTCATCTGCGCACGCCGGCCCCCCGGCTCCCGCGGACGTGGCCGACGCACGCGACGACGATGCGAGCGCCACCGCGACAGATGGAGACGCGACCCCGGCCGACCGCGCCGCGAGTGCCGCCCAGACCGATCCCGTGGTGGCCGTGGTCGCGGCGGCTGCCGGGTTCGGTGCCGAGGCGTATCGGCCGTCGGCCCGGATGGCGAAACGGATTCGAGCCCGAGACCGACGCTGCCGCTTCCCCGGCTGCACCGTCGCCGCCGTGTTCTGCGACCTCGACCACGTCCGACCGTGGCCGGCCGGCCGAACCGCCGACGACAACCTGCTCTGCCTGTGCCGGCGCCACCACCGCGTCAAGCAACGACGCGGTTGGCGGGTCACCCTCGGCCCCGACGGTGTCGCTACCTGGACCGACCCCACGGGCAGGGTCCGGACCACCTACCCCGTCGACGCCCTGCACGCCACCGTCCTGACCGCGCCACCCACCCGGCCAGGTGAGCCGGCCCCGCCGGTCAGCACCAGCCGGGCACGCACCGTCATCCCCGACGGACCGCACACCGAGCTCGAGTTCCGCCTCGAACACTTCGCCGCCCCGGGTCCGCCCCGCACCGGCCGACGACATCGGTACCCGCCGACCCCCTCCTGGCGCGACGACCACCGCATCCGGCACGTGCCCGAGCTGACCCCGGCGGCCGACGTCGTCGTCCTCGACAGCACCACCACACCCTGCCGACGACTCCGCCGAGACGGCCGGCACACCTTCCCCGACGATCCGCCCTTCTGACGGGTGGCGATCTCGGCGGCCCTCGATCGTCATCCCGGTGGACGCCGCCACCCGGGCGCCGTTCGTGCCATCGTGACGATGGACGCAGACGAAGGAGACACCATGCGCTACCTGCTGCTCATGAACTACGCCGAGCCCGCCCCCGGCGAGATCCCCGACGAGGCCATCAAGGAGACCCAGGACGCCTTCGGCGCCTACGGCCGCGCGCTGCAGGAGGCCGGCGTGCTCGTCGCCGCCGAGGTGCTGACGCCCACCGCGTCAGCCTCCACCCTCACCCTGCGCCGCGGGTCGGTGGAGGTGCAGGACGGCCCGTTCGCCGAGACCAAGGAGGCCTTGGCGGGGGTGTTCGTGCTCGATGTCCCCGACCTGGACGCCGCGCTCGGCTGGGCCGAGAAGTGCCCCGGCGCGCAGTTCGGCGTCATGGAGATCCGGCCCAGCTGGACCTCGTTCGTCGACGGCACCTGGACCGCGCCCTGCCCCCTGTGACCACAACCCGCGCACGATGACCCCACGCTGCCTCCGATGACCACCCCGTCGACGGATGGCGGCGCCCGCCGCGCCGCGCTGGTGCAGGCCGAGCTCGCGGCCCGCACCAGCTACGGCCGGCTCCTGGCGCTCCTCGCCGCCGGCACCTCCGACATCGCCGGCGCCGAGGACGCCCTCGCTGACGCCTTCGAGCGCGCCCTGCGCAGCTGGCCGGTCGACGGCATCCCCGATCGCCCCGACGCCTGGCTGCTCACCGTGGCACGCAACCGGCAGCGCGACCGCTGGCGCTCGGCCGAGGCCACCCGCACCACCCCGCTCGACCCGGCGACCCGTGCCCCCGCCCACCTCGACGACGTCGACCCGGATGCCGTGCCCGACCGTCGCCTCGAGCTCATGCTGGTCTGCGCACACCCCGCGATCACCGTCACCGACCGCACCCCGCTCATGCTCAACACGGTGCTCGGCTTCACCGCGGAACAGGTCGCCCGCAGCTATGCCGTGCCCACGCGCACGATGGCCACCCGGCTGGTGCGCGCCAAGCGCCGCATCCGCGACAACCGCATCCCGTTCGCACTCCCCGACCGCTCGGAGCTCCCGGACCGGATGGATGCCGTGCTCGCCGCCGTCTACGCGGCCTACGTCATCGAGTGGTCGACCGGACCCGGCGAGCGCGACCTGCCACCGGAGGCACTGCACCTGGCCGAGGTGCTCGCCGAGCTGGCGCCCGACGACCCGGAGGTGCGCGGACTCGCCGCCCTCGTCGAGCTGTCCGCCGCACGCCGCCCGGCCCACCTCGACGCCGACGGCCGGTTCGTGCCGCTCGCCTCCCAGGACACCGACCGTTGGGATGCCGCGCTCATCGCCCGCGCCCACGACCACCTGCGCGCCGCGCACCCGGCGCGGGTGGTCGGCCGCTACCAGCTCGAGGCGGCGGTGCAGGCGGTGCACTGCGCCCGCCGCGAGACCGGACGCACCGACTGGCAGACGCTGCTCGAGCTCCATCGGTCGCTGGCCGTCGTCGCCCCGAGCCTGGGCAGCGCGACCGCGCTGGCGGCGGTCGCCGCGGAGGTGGAGGGCCCGGCATCCGGCCTGGCACTGCTCGACGTGGATGCCGGGCGCACCGTCCGGTTCCAGCCGGCCTGGGCGACCCGCGCCGAGCTGCTCGCGCGGCTGGGGCGCACCGCGGAGGCGGTTGCCGCCTACGACCACGCCATCGCGCTGACCCACGAGACGCCCGAGCGCCGCCACCTCGAGGCCCGCCGGGCCCTGCTGACGTAGGTTGGCGAGATGCCGGCACCCACCCCAGCCCACGGCATCCGGCTGCTGCTGCTCGCCGACACGCACCTGCCCCGCCGCGCCAAGGACCTGCCGGCCGACGTCTGGGACGAGGTGGATCGGGCCGACGTCGTCGTGCACGCCGGCGACTGGGTCGACGTCGCCACGCTCGACCGGCTCGAGGAGCGCAGCCGGTCGCTGTTGGCCTGCTGGGGCAACAACGACGGCCCCGAGCTGCGCGCCCGCCTGCCCGAGGTCGCCCGGGCGACTCTCGCCGGCGTGCGGGTCGCCGTGGTGCACGAGACCGGGAGCAAGGAGCGGCGCGAGCAGCGGATGCGTGCGGCCTACCCCGACACCGACCTACTCGTCTTCGGGCACAGCCACATCCCTTGGCACACAACGTATTCCGGGCTCACGCTGCTGAACCCCGGGTCCCCGACCGACCGGCGACAACAGCCGAACTGCACGTGGATGACCTGCCGGCTCGCCGACGGCGCGGTGCACGACGTCGTCGTGCACCGCCTCCCGACACCTCAGGCCGGGGCGTCGGCGAAGCGCAGGTAGGGGCGCACCTCGTCGACGTTGGCGAACCGCTCCTGCGCGTCGGCGGTGGTGATGGTCGACGCCACGGTGACGCGGTCGCCCGCATCCGGGGCACCGACGGTGAGATTGAGCCGGTCGGGGCCGGTCAGCCGGGCGGGAGGACCACCGCCAGGAAGTCGGTGACCTCGGCGCGGACTCGCGGCCCGTTGGTGCCGTCGAGCAGGGCCAGGGCGTGCTCGCTGCCCTCGAGCACCACGACGCGCTCGGTTCCTGCGTGCGCTGCGGCGATCCTCGCCTCGGTGTCCGCGGGGAAGACCGTGTCGTCCTTGCCCCGGACGAGCAGCAGCGGGCCGGCGAAGCGGCTCACCGATGCGATGTCCGGATAGCCGTCCTCACGGTCCGGACCGCCGCTGACCGCCAGGACGCCGACGACCTGCGGCCCGAACGTGCTCGCGCCGCCGAGGCCGATGACCGCCCCCTCGGAGAAGCCTCCGACGACCACCCTGGTTACCCCGTCTGTGGTGATCGCCCGCACCGCGGCTGCCATGGACGCCGTGCGATCGCCCCTCCACTCGAGCACGGCGACCCGGTAGCCGAGGGCGGCGACCTCCGACGCGTACGGGACCATCTGGCAGATGCCGCCGTTGGACTGGGCGCCCAGCACCACACCGCGCTCGCCTCGCTCGCCGAGCAGCCCGACCGGCGTTGCCAGGTCGGCACCCATCGGCACGTTGGCGAAGTCGGCACCCGCCGGGAGGCAGTCGGGGCGAGGGATGCTCCCCCCGAGCGTGCTCGCCGAGGCCGAGGGTCGCGCGGCGTCCCCGGCCGAGGACGCGCCCTCGCCGGACGAGCACGACACCGTCAGGGCGGTCAGCGCCGCGGCGGCGAGGAGGGCGACGGGTCGCGCGCTCATGGTGACCGAACCTCATCCACCGGCGGCAGCACGGCATCCACCGGGCGCGCGATGGCATCCCGGTTGGGCGCTACGGCATCCACGGGCGGTGGGGCGCTGCGCACCCACCACTCCCCGATGCCGACGTGGATGGCGAAGGCGACCCAGAACGAGACGCCGAATGCCGTCCTGATGTCGAGCAGTCCGGAGCCCCACAGCAGCAGCAGCCAGAGCCGGATGGTGCCGACGCCGATCGCCACGACGAAGGCTCGGATCATCCACCGGCGATGCGTGGCGGGGTCGCCGCGGCGGATGGCGCGCAGCGCCAGGGCGAGGCAGCAGAGGAACCAGAGGCCGAAGACGACACTGGCGCTCGCCTCGGCCGCGCGGCCCACCGGGTAGGCGATCCCGAACACGATCGCCGCCACCCCGCTGACCAGCCCCGCCACGACGAGCACCCGGCCGAGCCGCCGGTGCAGCGAGTAGTGCCGGGTGCGCACCCGCTCCGCGAGCTGCAGCGGCGCCCCGACGAGGTAGGCCAGCGCGGGCAGGATGTGGGAGTACGCCAGCCAGGGATGCTGCACGTAGGCCACGTCGGTGGGTGAGTCGGGCACCGTCCCGGAGCTCAGGTTGTCGATGTCGATCTGGCCCCGCCGCACGAGGAAGACCACCATCAGTGCGACCGGCACGGCGCACAGCGCGAGCAGCACTCGCTGGGGTGCGCTCATCGCCGGCACGCCGGTCTGCGATGTCCTCATGCCCTCCCCCTCCCGCTCGGCGTAGAGTTAGTGCGACGTCGTAGCGGATTGGACTCATGATGCGAGATCGCAGTAGTTCCGTCAAGACCCCCGAAGCGGGTGCCCAGCCACACCAGGGGCTCAACGTGCTGCTCGACGTGTGGTCGGTCGCTCGCGCCGTGAGCGACCTGCTCAACGACGCGCTCGTCCCGAGCGGCCTGACCGCCGACGAGTTCGCTGTCTACTCGCTGCTGGTCCGCCAGGGCCCGCTCACCCCCTCCGAGCTCGCCGAGCAGATGGCCACTCCCCCGACGACCGTCTCCAGCTATGTCGCACGCTTCGAGCGGCGCGGCCACGTCGTGCGCGAGCGCCACCCCCGCGACGGCCGTTCCTACCGGGTGCGGCTGACCGACAGCGGGCGAGCGAGCCACCGCCGCGCCGCCGACCTCTTCCGACCGCTGCGTCACGCGGTCGAGCGTGCGCTGGGCGGCGACGAGCCGGCGGTGCGCGACGCCCTCGCCCGGCTGCGGGGGGCGCTCGACGACGTCCGGGCCGGCGACGCCTGACGCCGGGCTCTCACCCCGGGACCTGCCCACTGGGTCGCGGTCGGTCACGATGACGACCGGCGCCGGGCCAGCGCCACCAGGACCACCGCCGTGCCCGCCAGCCACAGCAGCAGCACGGCCAGGTCGTCACCGGCGCCACCCCCGGCGAGCCACGGCTCGCGGACGGCCGCGGACACCCGGCCCAGCGGCAGCACGTCCGAGACCTGCTGCATGGCCGGGGGCAGGACGGCCCGGGGCGGGCCGCCCGCCCCGAGCAGCCACATCGGGAAGAACGCCAGCAGGCCGACGGCCTGGGCGGACCGGGCGGTCGGCGCGGCCAGCCCGAGCGCCGCTCCCAGCCCGAGCATGACCGCCGTCCCGACCGCGAAGCCGGTCAGCACCGATCCCGGACTGCGCAGCGCCGGGACGCCGTACACCGGGGCCGCGACGGCCAGCACGGTGGCGGCGCCGAGGAGCACGAGCACCACGGTCACCAGCACCTGGGCGCCCACCACCCGGCCGGCGCCCACCCCGGCGCTCGCGAAGCGGCGCAGGATGCCGCGCTCGCGGTAGCCGGCGACCACCACCGGCAGGCCGACGAGGGCGAGCACACCCAGGGGAACCACGACGTAGTCGGCCACGTAGTAGTCGTCGGGCGTGGCGCCGCCGTACTCCGGGGATGCCTCCCCGCCGAAGACGCCACCGAGGATCAGCATCAGCAGCACCGGGAACGCGAACGCGAAGACCATCGAGGTCCACTCGCGGGTCATCAGGCGCAGCTCGGTGCCGGCGATCGCGACCACCGTCGCCACCGGGCCCGGGGCCGTCATGACGCCACCCCTGCGAGCTCGGCCACCGGCCGCGTGGACAGCCCCACGAAGACCTCCTCGAGCCCCGGTCGGGCCACCGTGAAGTCGTCGGGCGCCAGGCCCCGGCGCGACAGCTCCCCCGCCACGCCCACCACTGATGCCGGCGACCCCACGACGCTGACCTGGGTGCCGTCGTGCTCGACCGCCAGCACGCCGGGGACCGAGCCCAGCCCCATGAGGGACTCGGCCGGGGCCGTGAAGCCGATCCGCACCGGCCCGGCGAGCCGGGCGACGAGGTCGCTCGGCTCACCGACCGCGGCGACCCGGCCCTCGTGCATGAGCACCAGTCGGTCACAGAGCCGTTCGGCCTCGACCATGTCGTGGGTCACCAGCACCACCGTGGCCCCCTCGTCACGGACCCGCTCGACCAGCTGCCAGGTGTCGCGCTTCGCGAGCGGGTCCAGGCCGGTGGTGAGCTCGTCGAAGAAGACGACCCGCGGCCGGTTGACCAGGGCGAGCGCGATGAACAGGCGCTGGCGCTCCCCGCCGGACAGCCGGCCGACCGCCGACCGGCCCAACGAACCCAGGGCCCACTCGTCGCGCAGCCGGCGCCAGTCCACGACGTCCCCAGCCAGCCGGGCGAACAGCCGCAGCGCCTCGTCGACCCGCAGCCGGTCGGGCAGGGCGCTGGACTGCAGCTGCGAGCCGATCACGTCGCGCAACCGGTCGCGGTGCCGTGCCGGGTCGACGCCGGCCACCCACACCTCGCCCGCGTCACGCCGGCGCAGCCCCTGGACGATCTCGACGGTGCTGGTCTTGCCCGTGCCGTTGCGCCCCGCGATGCCGAGGATCTCACCGGCGCGCACGTCGAAGGAGACCTCGCGCACCACCTGGTGCGAGCCGTAGGACTTGCTCAGCCCCTGCACGGTGATGATCGGTGTCCGGTCCATGCCCTCGACGCTAGGTCGGCGATCGACCCACCGCGTCGGCCGAATGAGGTCAGCCGGGGTACTGCGTTCGGTGTACTTCACCGGGCCGCACCAGCCCGGACTCGTAGGCGAGGACCGCCGCCTGCACCCGGCTGGTCAGCCCCAGCTTGCCGAGCACCCGCGACACGTGCGTCTTCGCGGTCAGCTCGGAGATGAACAGGCTGCCGGCGATCTCCCGGTTCGACTGGCCGCGGGCGATCATCCCGAGCACCTCGCGTTCGCGGTCGGTGAGGGAGTCGAAGGCGGTGGTCGAGGGCACCCGCGTGCCGGGACCGTGCCGGCTCGCCACGATCCGGTCGACCAGGCGACGGGTGGTGGCCGGTGAGATGACCGCCCCACCCGCCACCGCCGCACGCACGGCGTCGAGCAGCTGTGACGGTGGGGTGTCCTTGACCAGGAAGCCGACGGCCCCGGCCTCCAGGGCGTCGAACACGTTGTCGTCGGTGTCGAAGGTGGTGAGCACCAGCACCCGCGGCGGGTCGGGGCCATCGGTGATCCGGCGCGTCGCGCGGATACCGTCCAGCCGCGGCATCCGGATGTCCATCAGCACCACGTCGGGCGCCAGCCGCGCGGCGAGCTCCACGGCCTGTTCGCCGTCGGCCGCCTCCCCCACCACCTCGACACCGTCGGTCGCCTCGAGCAGGGCGCAGAAGCCGGCCCGCACCAGCGCCTGGTCGTCGACCACCAGGACCCTGATCATCGCGCCGCCCGTCCCGGCTCGAGGGGGAACCTCGCCCGCACGCGGAAGCCGCGATCGGGTTCCGCGGCACCGACTTCCAGCACCCCGTCGTAGAGCGCCACCCGCTCGGCCATCCCGCCGAGCCCCTGACCGCGGACGACGCCACCGGGCGCCCCGGGCCCGCAGTCGGTCACCTCCGCCACCACGGCATCCGCGGTCCATTCCAGCCGCACCTCGACCTGTGACCCCGGGGCGTGCTTGGCGGCGTTCGTGAGCGCCTCCTGCACGACGCGGTAGACCGCGAGGTCGAGCCCCGGGGGCAGCTCCGCCCGCTCGCCGCTGTGGTGCTCGGTCACCGCCAGCCCCGTCGCGCGGGCGTTGCCGAGCAGCACCGGCAGGTCGGCCACCCCCGGTTGGGGCGGGGCCACGGACCCCGGCTCACCCGGCCGCAGCACCAGCAACATCCGGCGCATCTCCGCGAGCGCCTCACGGCCGGTGCGCTCGATCACGCCGAGCGCCTCGGCCGCCCGCTCCGGGCGGGTGCCGATGAGGTGGCCCCCGACTCCCGCCTGCACCGTGATCACGCTCATCGCGTGGGCCACCACGTCGTGCAGCTCGCGGGCCAGCCGCGCGCGCTCGCGGGCGACCGCCTGGTCGGCCAGCGCGTGCCGGGCCTGCTCGAGCTCGCGGGTGCGCTGCTCGAGCTGCACCGCGTAGTCCCGGCGGCGTGCGTCGGCCACCCCGAGGCACCAGACGACGACCAGCACCACCGCGACATAGGCCAGTTCGTCCACCGCCGTGGTCCAGTAGCCGGTGGCAGCCGCGCCGAGCATCCACGCCGGCGTCACGAGGGCGAGGGCCCGCAGCCACAACGGCCGCCCCCACGCCCCGGACGCGTAGAGCGCGACGAGCGTCGGCAACGACTGCAGCACGTGGCCACCGCGCACGACGTCGCTGAACGGCGGGTCGAGCCACAGCGGGTAGGTCACCGCGAAGGTGAGCGCCACGGCCACCGGGTTGCGGTGCAGGAACAGCAGCGGGGCGGTGTTGAGCAGCACCAGCAGGTAGGCCGAGGCACCGACCAGCTCGCCCTCCACTGCTGCCGCCGCCGAGAAGACCGTGACCAGGACCCCTGTCACGACCACCAGCGGACGCCCCCGTAACAGGTCCACCTCAAGAGCGTACGCGGCGAGGCGGCGACGCCGCGTACGCCGAAGTGAGGACGACACGGCCACGCGGCGGCCCTAGCATGGACGAGGTGTCACTCGACGGGTCCGCGCACGACCCCTCGCGACCGGACCTGTCCGGATCGCTGGCCAGGGCGCGCGCCCGCGGTTTCGTGGGTCGGGCCGCCGAGCTACGGGCCTTCACCGACGCCCTGGAGCACGCCTCACCGGCTCGGGTCCTCTTCCTGCACGGCCCCGGTGGCATCGGCAAGACCACCCTCCTCGACGCCATGGCCCGCCGCGCGTGGCAGGCCGGGCACGACGTCGTGCACCTCGATGCGCATGACGTGGAGGCTTCTGCCGCAACGGTGGCCGCACTGGTCACACCGCCGGAGACCAGAGCGAGCGGTGGCGGCAACGGCCAGCCCGACGTGCTGCTCGTCGACGGCTACGAGCTGTTCGACCCCCTGGACCGCTGGTTCCGCGAGGAGCTGCTCCCGGCTCGGCCCGAGGGGTCCGTGACGGTGCTGGCCGGCCGCTCACGGCCGAGGTCGGCCTGGACCCTCGACCCGGGGTGGCACCACCTGCTGCGGGTGGTCGAGCTGGGCGCGCTCGACGCCGCCGAGAGCGACGGCCTGCTCGCGGCCGTCGGGGTGGAGGCGGACCGCCGCGACGCCATGGCTCGGCTCGCCCACGGGAGCCCGCTGGCGCTGGCCCTGGTCGCGGAGGCGTGCGCCGACGGGCCGGTGCCGCAGAGCCTGGCGGAGGCGCCGCAGGTGGTCGCCGAGCTGTGCCGGCTGATCGTCGACGACGTGCCGGATGCCGCGCACCGCGACGGCCTGGCGACGTGCGCGCACGCCACCCGGATGACCCAGGACCTCCTCGCCCGGGTGGTGGGGCCCCGCACCGACGAGGTGTGGGACTGGCTCCTCACCCGGCCGTACGTCCGCCAGGGGGCGGTCGGGCTGTTCCTGCACGACGTCGTGCGAGAGGCCTTCGAGAGCGAGCTGGCCCACCGCTCACCACAGGCCTACACCGCCTTGCACAACACCGTGCGCGACTACTTCCTCCAGCGGCTGGTCGACCCCACCGAGCCCCACCCCGACCGGGCCGCCGCGGAGATCCTGCTGCTGCACCGCCACAGCCCACTGGCCGCCACCACGACGACGCTGCGCCGCGGCGGCATCCTGTCGGTCGTCACGGCCGGTGTCGAGGAGCGCGAGGAGATCCTGGGCCTGATCGCCGCGGGCGAGGGGAGGGAGTCCGCCGAGCTCGCGCGGCGTTGGGTGGCCGAGCAGCCGCGGAGCCTGTACTGCGTGCGCTCGCAGGACGGCGTGCTCGGCTTCTCCGTGCAGGTGTACCTCCCGGCCGGTGGCGGGCTGGCCGTCGACGACCCGGTGGCCGCCGCGGTGCTGCGCGCCGTCGAGCAGCAGGGAGCCCTGCGGCCCGGGGAGCGCGTGCACGTCAACCGGTTCGCCGGCGCCGCCGGGCAGTACCAGGGGGACCCCCTGCAGCTGCTGGTCAACGGCGTCGCGTGCATCCTCGAGTGGAGCTCGCGCGCCGCCGCCTGGACCTTCATCGTGCCGATGGCGTCGGGCCACTACGGGCGCTACTTCGAGTACCTGGGCATGTCGCCGGTGGTGCTTGACGGCGTGGGCGGGCACGAGACGGTGGGCTACGGCTGGGACCGTCGCCGCTTCCCCATCCCGGCCTTCTTCGAGATGGCGGCCCGACGCGAGCTGACCGGTGAGACCGGTCCCCCACCACCCGAGCTGCTCAGGCCGGCACCGCTGTCGCACAAGGACTTCGATGCTGCCGTGCGCGCCGCCCTGCTCGACCTCGACCGGCCCGACCGGCTCGCCCGGTCGCCACTGCTCGGCAGCGCGCTGGCCGACCCCACGGCATCCGACAGTGCCGGTGCCCTGCGGGGCACCCTGCTGGCTGCGGTGCAGTCACTGGCCACCGAGCGGCGCGGGGCCGAGCACCGCCGGGTGCTGGAGCGGACGTACGCCAAGGGCGCCCCGACCCAGGAGGTGGCGGCCGAGCTGCTGGGCCTGCCGTTCAGCACGTACCGGCGCCACCTCGGCCAGGCGCAGGAACGGCTCGTCGAGCTGTTGTGGTCCGTGGAGATCGGGGAGCGCCCGCCGCCGGGGGCGCCCGGCCCACCTGGCCCACCGGGCGCCGACGGTCAGGAAGTGGGCGGCGACCGACCTGTGAAGTGAGCACCGGCCGTTGCGACGGTGGGCGTCCCCACGACAGGAGACGCCGATGTTCCCACCACAACCGCTACGCCTCGTCGTCGTCGGTGCGGGCCTGACCGGTCTGACGACCGCGCTGGTCCTCGCCCGCGCCGGACACACCGTGACCGTGCTCGACCGCGACCCCGCCACTCCCCCGGACTCCGCCCAGCAGTGCTGGGAGCAGTGGCAACGGCCGGGGGTGAGCCAGTTCCACCAACCGCACCTCATGCTGCCGCGCTGGCACCACGAGATGGTACGCGAGCTGCCCGAGCTCGCCGAAGACCTGGTGGCCCGCGGCGCCGGCCGGGTCAACACGCTGCACCTGCAGCCCGCCGCCGTGACCGGTGGCCGGCAGCCGGGCGACGAGCAGTTCGACACCATCGCCGTGCGGCGGCCGGTGCTCGAGGCCGCCCTGAGCCGGCTGGCCGACCGTGCCCCTGGCGTGACCGTGCGCCGCGGCGCGCGGGTGACCGGGCTGGTCGCCGGCGGCGGGCCCGGCATCCCCCACGTGCGGGGGGTCCGGACCGACAGCGGCGAGACCCTCGCCGACCTCGTCGTCGACGCCGGGGGGCGGCACACGCCACTGCCCGGTTTCGTGCGAGCCCTCGGCTTCCCCTCACCGAGCGAGGCCCGCGAGCCGAGCGGGTTCGTCTACTACGCGCGGCACTTCCGCTCCCCCGACGGGCGGCTGCCCACCGCCGCCGGCTTCGTGCTCACCCACCACCCGTCGCTGTCGGTCATCACCCCGCCGGGCGACCTGGCGACCTACAGCATCGTTCTGGTCACGTCGTCCCGGGACCGGGCGGCCCGAGTGCTGCGGCACGACGCGGTCTGGTCGCAGGTGGCCCGGCTGAGCCCCTCGGCCCAGCCGTGGCTGGCGGCCGGCGAGCCGACGTCCGGCGTGCTGCCGATGGCCGGCATCGAGGACGTTCGCCGTGACTACTGGGCCGGCGGCGAGCCGGTGGTCACCGGCCTGGTCCCGGTCGGTGACTCGTATGCCGCCACCAACCCGTCGCTGGGCCGGGGCGCCACCATCGGGGCGCTGCACGCCTGCGCCCTGCGCGACGCCCTCGCGGGCTCGTGGGGCAGCCCGCGCGAGCTGGTCGAGGCCGTCGCCCGCGCCACGAGCGACCAGGTCGACCCGTGGGTCGACGCCTCGATGTCCTTCGACCGGCACCGGGCGGCCGAGATGGAGGCCGACCTCCTCGAGATGCCGTACCAACCCGCAGACCCCGGGTGGTCGATGACCACCGCACTGACCGCCGGAGCGTCCGTCGACCCCACGCTGGCCCGTGCCTTCAGCCGGATCGGCGGCCTGCTCGCCGCACCGGCCGAGGTACTGTCCGTGCCCGACGTGCAGCGTCGCCTCGGCCCCCACCTGTCCGGGCCGCGCTACCCGGCGACGGGCCCCGACCGGTTTGACCTCGAGCGGGCCCTGGCCGCGCAAACAGTCCGATGACGCCACCGCCGATCGGCGCCGGCCGCTACTGGGGCATGACGCGGGGGCGCCCGGGCGGCCGCGCCAGCACCTGTGAACGACCGGATGCCGCCCCGGCCGGCATCCAGGGCGGGCGTCGCGGGGTGCGCTGGGCCGTCTCGACCGCCGCGACCGTGGCCTCCACCTACCTGCTCGACCTCGTCGCCACCGCCTCGGGCCTGCTCCTCGTCGCCTCCAGCCTGCTCGAGGGCGCCGGAACGGCCGCACTGTGGGCAGCCCTGGCCGTCAGCTACCTCGCCTGGGGGCTCGGCCTGCGGGTGAACCTGCGGGCCAACCTCGCCCTCCTCGACCGGTCGGGGGTCAGCACGAACGTCCTCTCGAAGGCCGCGCACGACCTCGCCGTTCGGCGCTCGGCGAGCCGGCGCAGCACCCGGCTGGCGGCATCCTGCGGATACGTGCTCTCCGAGCTGCTCAAGGAGGTCCCGTACTACGTCGGTGCCTTCGGCGCCGCCGCCGTGAGCGAGGGTCTGGATGCCGGCCAGGCCGTCACCTTCCTGGTCGGGGCCAATCTCGGCGCCGGCCTCTACGAGTACGTCCTGGCCCGCGCGACCGGCCGGTTCCTCCACCGCCGCGGGTACGCCGGTTTCGAGCACGACTGGGACCCGGCCGCCTACCTGCGCGAGTACTACGCCGACGTCGAGCCGGACGAGCGCGCGACCCTCGCCTTCCTCGTCCAGGCGATGTCGAGCGCCCCCCGCGGCCGTCCGGTGCTCGTCTACGGGGTCGGGCCGACCCTCCACCACGTGTTCCTCGCCGCACCCATGGCCTCCGAGCTGCACCTCGGCGAGTTCCTGCCGCAGAACCGCGCGGAGGTTCGGCGGTGGCTGCAGGGTGCCCCCGCCGCCCACGACTGGCGACCCTTCGTCCGCCAGACCCTGCGGTGCGAGGGGGTGACCGATCCCGACGCGGGCCAGGTCACCGAGCGCGAGGCCCTGACCAGGGCCAAGGTCACCCGGCTCGCTGCCGTGGACGCCCGCCACCCCCCGCGCCACCCGGAGCGGTACCCCGTGGTGATCAGCGGCTACTGCGCCGACTCGGCGACGAGCGACCACGACGAGTGGGTGCGCTTCATGCACGCGATCATGGCCCACGTCGAGCCGGGTGGACTGTTCGCCACGGCCGCGCTGCACCGGTCACGCGGCTACCTGGTCGGGGGTCGCTTCTTCCCCAGCGCCGACATCGGCGAGGACGACCTGCGCCGAGTGCTCGACGACGCCTGGGGCGTGGGAAGCTCCGATACGCAGCTGCGCCTGCTCCCTGACCAGCCCGACCACGGCTACGGCGGCATCCTCCTGGCCACGGCCGTGCGCCGGCGCCGGTCAGGATCGGAGAAGCGCGGCGTCGGTGCTCCCCGCCTAGTCTGAGCGAACCGCCGATGCCGGCGGGATGCCGCGCGACGGCATCGCCCGACCTGAGGAGACCCACTCGATGGCGACGAGCACGCCCCGACCACCACGGCGGTCGCCGACACCCACGACCTGATCCGGGTCCAGGGCGCTCGCGAGAACAACCTCAAGGACATCAGCGTCGAGCTGCCCAAGCGGCGCCTGACCGTGTTCACCGGGGTGTCGGGGTCGGGCAAGAGCTCGCTGGTGTTCGCGACGATCGCCGCCGAGTCGCAGCGGATGATCAACGAGACCTACAGCGCCTTCGTGCAGGGCTTCATGCCCAACCTCGCGCGGCCCGACGTCGACCGCCTCGAGGGCCTGACGACGGCGATCATCGTCGACCAGGAGCGGATGGGGTCCAACCCGCGCTCCACCGTCGGCACGGCAACCGACGCCAACGCGATGCTGCGAATCCTGTTCAGCCGGTTGGGAACACCGCACGTCGGGCCACCCACGGCCTTCTCCTTCAACGTCCCCACCCGTACGGCGAGCGGGGTGATGTCCACCGACAAGGGCGGGCGCGTCGAGAAGGCCGTCGTCAAGGATGCCGTCTACCTCGGCGGGATGTGCCCGCGCTGCGAGGGCATGGGGCGGGTCAGCGACATCGACCGCACCGCGCTCTACGACGACTCGAAGTCGCTGCGCGAGGGCGCCCTCACGGTGCCGGGGTACTCGATGGACGGCTGGTACGGCCGGCTGTTCGAGGGGATGGGGCTGCCGATGGACACACCCATCGCCTCCTTCACCAACCGGCAGCTCGACACGATGCTCTACGCACCCCCCACCAAGATCAAGGTCGAGGGCGTCAACCTCACCTTCGAGGGCATCATCCCCAAGATCCAGAAGTCGATGCTGTCCAAGGACCCCGAGGCCATGCAGCCGCACGTGCGGCGCTTCGTCGAGCTGGCCGTCACGTTCCAGACCTGCCCCGAGTGCGCCGGCACGCGGCTCACCTCCGAGGTGCTCGCGTCGAAGGTGAACGGTAAGAACATCGCCGAGCTGTGCGCGATGCAGATCAGCGACCTCGCGGCGTGGGTGCGCGAGCTCGAGGAGCCACGGGGCACCTCCCACGGGTACGGTGGCGGCAGCCACCCGTGGGGGACTGTCGCACCGCTGCTCACGGGGCTGCGGCACCTGCTCGACTCGTTCACCGAGATCGGGCTCGGTTACCTCTCGCTCGACCGGCCGGCCGGCACGCTCTCGGGCGGTGAGGCGCAGCGCACCAAGATGATCCGGCACCTCGGGTCCTCGCTGACCGACGTCACCTACGTGTTCGACGAGCCGACGATCGGCCTGCACCCGCACGACATCGCCCGGATGAACCAGCTCCTGCTCCAGCTGCGCGACAAGGGCAACACGGTGCTCGTCGTCGAGCACAAGCCCGAGGCGATCGGCATCGCCGACCACGTCGTCGACCTCGGGCCCGGCGCCGGCGGGGCCGGCGGCGAGGTCTGCTTCGAGGGCACCGTCGAGGGCCTGCGCGCCAGTGACACCATCACCGGCCACCACCTCGACGACCGGGCGAGGGTCAAGGATGCCGTGCGGCCGGCATCCGGGGCCATGGAGGTGCGCAACGCGTCGACGCACAACCTGAAGAAGGTCGACGTCGACATCCCGCTGGGGGTGCTGTGCGTCATCACCGGTGTCGCGGGCTCGGGCAAGTCGTCGCTGGTCCACGGCTCGGTCGCGAAGCGCGAGGGCGTGGTGGTGATCGACCAGGGGGCGATCAAGGGGTCGCGGCGCAGCAACCCGGCGACGTACACCGGTCTGCTGGAGCCGATCCGCAAGGCGTTCGCCAAGGCCAACGGGGTCAAGCCGGCGCTGTTCAGCTCGAACTCCGAGGGCGCCTGCCCCACCTGCAACGGCGCCGGCGTCATCTTCACCGACCTCGGCATCATGGCCACCTTCGAGTCGACCTGCGAGGAGTGCGAGGGCAGGCGCTTCCAGGCGGCCGTGCTCGAGTACACCTTCGGTGGGAAGAACATCGCCGAGGTGCTCGCGATGTCGGTGACCGAGGCGGAGGCGTTCTTCGCCGCGGGAGAGGCGCGGACCCCCGCCGCACACACGGTGCTGGCCCGGCTCGCCGACGTGGGGCTGGGCTACCTGAGCCTCGGCCAGCCGCTCACCACGCTTTCCGGCGGGGAGCGGCAGCGGCTCAAGCTGGCCACCCAGATGGCCGACAAGGGCGAGGTCTACGTGCTCGACGAGCCCACCACCGGCCTGCACCTCGCCGACGTCGAGAACCTGCTCGGGCTGCTCGACCGGCTCGTCGACTCGGGCAAGTCGGTCATCGTGATCGAGCACCACCAGGCCGTGATGGCGCACGCCGACTGGATCATCGACCTCGGCCCGGGAGCCGGGCACGACGGCGGCCGGGTCGTCTTCGAGGGCACCCCTGCTGCCCTGGTGGCCGACCGCTCGACCCTCACCGGGGAGCACCTCGCGACGTACGTCGGCGCCTGACCTGCCGACCCGGGCCCTGGGCACGAGAAAAGGAGGAGCACCGCTGCACTCCTCCTCTATGTCCAAGGTATAGCCGACCCGGGGGCTTGCGGCAAGGCCCCCTGCCTGGAGCAGAATCGCCGGTCGAGGTCAGGACCGACGGGGGAACCTGACCCGATCTCGCTGACCGGAGCACACCGCATGACGCCCAGCACCGAACCGGATGCCGCGACGACCACCACCTTCAAGCCGGCCGAGGGGATGCCGGGCGCCAGTGCCTTCGCCCTGCCCGGGCACCTCGCCGCCAAGGCCGACCCCGCGCTCATCGCCGGCGACGAGCGCCACTTCGCGGCCGTCGCGAGCAGCCTCGAGCGCGCCATCACCGACCTGACCGAGCGGCTCGGCGCGGCCCGACGAGCCCCGGCCGGCACCGGGCAGGCCGCACTCGACCGCGACCTCGAGGTCCATCGGCTGACCGCCCGGCTGCACACCCTGCGTCGATACGGGCTCGACCTGTGCCTGGGCCACGTCGTGCCGGCCGACGGCGGCGACCCGGTCTACGTCGGGCGCCTCGGCCTCACCGACGCCGACGGAGAACGGCTGCTCGTCGACTGGCGCTCACCGGTGGCCGAGCCGTTCTTCGGCGCGACCCACGCCGACCCGATGGGCCTGGCCACCCGGCGGCGCTACCGCTGGACCCGCGGCCGAGTGAGCGACTACTGGGACGAGGTGTTCACGCCCGACGCGTTCCCCGAGCACGCGGCATCCCTCGATGACCAGTCGGCGTTCATCGCCTCCCTCGGCGCGACCCGCACCCCCCGGATGCGCGACGTGCTCGGCACCATCGCGGCCGACCAGGACGCCATCGTGCGCGCCGGGTCGAAGGGTGCCCTCGTCGTGGACGGCGGCCCGGGGACCGGCAAGACCGTCGTCGCCCTGCACCGCACCGCCTACCTCCTCTACTCCGACCCTCGGCTGGGCCACCGCCGCGGTGGGGTGCTCTTCGTCGGCCCGCACCAGCCCTACCTGGCCTATGTCTCCGACGTGCTGCCCAGCCTCGGCGAGGAAGGAGTGCAGACCTGCACGCTGCGCGACCTCGTGCCCGAGGGGGACGCTGCACTGGACGAGGCCGACCCACGGGTGGCCCGGCTCAAGGCCGACGCCCGCCTGGTGGCCGCCATCGAGCCGGCGGTGCGCCTCTACGAGGAGCCACCGACAGAAGGTATGGAGGTCAGCACCCTGTGGGGCGACGTCTGGGTGGGCACCGCCGACTGGGCCGATGCCTTCGACGCCCCCGCGCCCGGGGCCGCGCACAACGAGAGCCGCGACGTGGTCTGGGAGGCGCTGCTCGGCATCCTCGCCGACAAGCTGCGCGACAACACCGACGACGCCACGGACGCCGGGTGGGCCGGTGACGACGCGGGCGCGCCTGAGGAGTTCGACGCCTACGGCATCACTGCGACCGACCCGTCGGAGAGGTTCCGCCGGGCGCTCGCCGCCGACCGTGGGCTGGCGCAGGCGTTCGCCCGGGCCTGGCCGCTTCTCGAGCCGACCGACCTGGTCGGCGACCTGTGGTCGGTGCCCGCCTACCTGCGCCGGTGCGCGCCCTGGTTGGAGCGCGACGAGATCTTCGCCCTCCAGCGCGAGGACGCCACGGCATGGACGACCGCCGACCTGCCGCTGCTCGATGCCGCCCGGCGACGCCTCGGCGACCCGGAGGCGCCCGCGCGGCGCGCCCGCCGGGAGGCCGCCGATGCCGCCGAGCGTGAGCGGATGGCCGACGTCGTCACCCACCTCATCGCGAGCGACGACTCCGAGATGCACGTGATGTCGATGCTGCGCGGCCAGGACCTGCGCACCGCACTGGTCGACGAGGATGCCGTGCGGGGTGCCGATGCCGACCTCCTCGCCGGGCCGTTCGCCCACGTGGTGGTCGACGAGGCGCAGGAGCTCACCGATGCGCAGTGGCAGATGGTGCTCGCGCGCTGCCCGTCGCGCAGCCTGACCATCGTCGGTGACCGTGCCCAGGCACGGCACGGCTTCCCCGAGTCGTGGCAGGAGCGGCTCGAGCGGGCCGGCCTCCGCCAGGTCGAGCTGGCGACGCTGAACGTCAACTACCGCACTCCGCGGGCAGTGATGACCGAGGCCGAGCCGGTCATCCGGGCCGCGGTCCCAGATGCCAACGTGCCCACCTCGGTGCGTGACACCGGCGTGCCGGTCGTGCACGGCGCGGCATCCGAGCTGGCGGCGGTCGTCGACGGGTGGCTGGCGGCCCACGCCGAGGGGGTCGCCTGCGTGATCGGCGACCCCGGGTTCGCGCGCGGCCCGCGGGTCAGCTCACTGACCCCGGGGCTCGCGAAGGGCCTGGAGTTCGACCTCGTCGTGCTCGTCGACCCGCACCGCTTCGGCGACGGCATCGAGGGTGCCGTCGACCGCTACGTCGCGATGACGCGCGCGACGCAGCAGCTCGTCATCCTCACGAGCGCCTGATCAACGACAGGTCCGCAGACCCGGGCCGTCACAGGCCGGTGGTCAGGCCCGCGAGGGCGAGGAGACTCTTTCTGCGCGTGCCGCACTCGTGCGGCCGAGCATGAGCTGCACCGCGACCAGCAGGCTCGCAAAGGCGAACAGCAGTGAGGACGCCGCCCACGCCAGGGCGTCGCCCGTCTGCCCGTACAGCGCGGGGACGAATCCGATGGCGAGGCCGTCGAACGCCATCGCACCGATGGTGCCCCACGCGACGACGAGCCCGGTGTCCCGCCGCGACCACCGGGCGACACCCTGCAGGAACCACACGGTCGGGGGCGCGGCGAGTGCCACGCAGGTGTAGACCACAACGCGCCAGCCGGTCTCGAGGAAGACCCACGGGGGCGCGAGGCTGATCACCACCGCAAACACCAGAGCGACGAGGGCTCCCACGACGAACCCGATGACAGCGGCACCGTTGCGGTGGTCCATGATTCCTCCACTTTGTAGTCAGCACTACATTCACCGTAGCCGACCGCCCCGCTAGGCTCAAGAAGTGGGCTACAAGCACTCGCGCCAGGACCTCCTCGACGCAGCGGTGGACGCCACGCTCGATAGGGGCATCGCGATGCTGACCTTCAGGGCCGTCGGGCACCGCCTGGGCATCAGCGACCGCACGGTCGTCTACTACTTCCCGACCAAGGACGAGCTCGTCCTCGCGGTCCTCGAGTCCCTCGGGCAACGGCTCAGGGACCTGCTGGAGAGGGCGTTCGGGCCCGAGCCGGCACCGGTGGCCGAGCTGCAGCGGACGGCGTGGCCGGTGCTGGCGTCCCGGTCGGGCGACCCGGTGTTCGCGGTCTACTTCGAGGTCGTGGGTCTGGCCAGCGCACGGACTTCGCCCTACGACGTGATCGGCCCACGACTCGTCGACGGCTGGGTGGAGTGGCTCGCCCCCCGCGTGCTCGCCGAGGGCGCAGATCACCGGCGCAGCCAAGCCCTTGCCGCCGTCGCAACGCTCGACGGCCTCCTGCTGCTGCGCCGGATCTCCGGAGCTCGCGCTGCCAATGCCGCCGCACGCCAGCTCGGAGTTCTGACGCGCTGAGCGTCGCGGCGGCGGGTCCTGAGAAGGAGTTGAGTGCCGCCCCTCGATACGGCTTTGCCGCTCTCCTGCGGCGGAGTACGGTCGAACCAGATCGACACGAACTCCCGCACCCCCCTGCAGCGGTAGTTCGTGTCGATGTACGAACGGCCCGCATGATCCTGCAACGGATCCTGCGGGCCACGTTTGTGTCGGGCTACTCGGTGGTCGTCCGGACGAAGCGGAGCAGGCGGTACTGGAGCACGCCGTCGAGGTGGCAGCGCTGCAGGGCGTCGCCACCGACCATCGAGTCGGCCCACATCGAGCGACCACGACCGAGGCGGAGCAGCGGCTGGGCCGCGGAGACGACCCGGTCGCGCGGTCGCCGGAGCCGCTGCAGGGGCGAGAGGTCGAGGGATCCGACCAGCGTCAGGCCGGCGTCGGCGGCGAGGCCGGCCGCCTCGTCGACCGAGACGACGTTCGGCGCGTGCCACCCGGCTTCGAAGTCGGCCAGCAGAGGGTCGGCCGGGTCGCCGGTGCGGACGTCGTCGATGACGACCAGCGCACCACCCGGGCGCAGCACGCGGGCGGCCTCACGGAAGAACGCGGCGGCCGGGTCGGCGTGCACGAACGACTCGATCGCGAAGGCGAGGTCGAGGCCGCCGAGGTCGTGCGGGAGCTGCGTGAAGTCGGCCACCCGGAACTCGACGGTGCCCAGCCGGGGGCCGCCCTGCGCCGCATAGCGCTGGGCGAGCCGCACCTGCTCCGGGCTGATCGAGACGCCTACCACCTCGACCGGCATCCGGTCCGCGAGGTAGAGCGCGGCCGTGCCGACACCGCATCCCAGGTCGAGCACGCGCCGGTCGTCCGCACCCAGCTCGTCGAGCACCAGGGCGTGGGCGTGGTGCACGGCCTCGCGGCGGTTGGTGACGCCGGGTCCCCACAGCTCGCGGTGGATCGCCCGCTGGCTGCCGCTGAGCAGGAACTTCCAGGTGTTGGCGTCGTAGTAGCGGCGCACGTCGGCGCGCCGGCCACCCGTCATCCCCTCACCCATGCCGCCCAGTGTGCCAACGAAGCCTCCGGAACCGAGCCACCTCGCCGCGTTCGCCGCGTTCGCCCCGGCGCTCAGTCAACGTCCTCGAGCACGGCCGAGTACTGGTGCGAGAACCTCCGTTCCCTCCTGGTCGACTTCGTCGCAGAGAGCAGCTCGGTTGAGCGCAGAACAGAGACACTCGCTGATGCCCGGCTCACCATCCCGATCGGTCGCGGATGGTGCGCCTGCCCATCGTGTTGATGCGCGGTCGAAGCGCCGAGTTGCCCGGTTGCTGCGCCCCGCCGGAACTCGCGCTCTTGCGTGCGGCCCGTCTGTTGCCTGGAGCCGGTACCGCACCAGGAAGCCCATAAGATCGACACGGCGAGGAACCAGACCGAAGGAGCCGCATGTCGAATATCGCGATCATCGGGGGGCATGGGAAAGTCGCCCTTCACCTGGCACGAATCCTCACCGACAGCTCCCACTCGGTCAGCTCCTTCATTCGCGACCCGCAGCAGAGCGCGGACATCACCGCGGTCGGTGCGACACCGGTCATCGCTGACGTCGAGAATGTGACGACCGAGCAGCTCGCGGAGCTGCTCGGTGGGTACGACGCCGTCGTGTGGTCGGCGGGTGCGGGTGGCGGCAACACCGAGCGCACCTATGCCGTGGATCGTGATGCCGCGATCCGCTCCATGGACGCGGCGGGGATGGCCGGTGCGTCTCGCTACGTGATGGTCTCCTTCAAGGGATCCCGCGTCGACCACGGCGTCTCACCGGACGAGGGGATGTTCGCCTACTACGAGGCGAAGGCCGCCGCGGACGAGTACCTGCGCGGGACGGACCTGTCTTGGACGATCCTTGGTCCCAGCACGCTCACCCAGGCGGTCGCGTCCGGTCGGATCGACGTCGGTGCCGATCTCCCGCCCGGTGAGGTGTCCCGGGAGAACGTCGCCCGGGTGATCGAGGCCGTTCTCGCCAAGCCCGGCACCATCGGCAGGTTCATCGAGTTCAACGACGGGCAGACGCCGATCGACGAGGCCGTCGACGCGGTCACCTGACGCGAAGGCCGTCGCGCACCCCGATCCACTGGTCGGGATGCCGCGTTCGGCTGCACCGACGGGGTCGTCACCTCTCCCGAGCCCGCACGATCGACCTGCCCAGCCGACGTGACCGTAGGCAATGACGAAGTCAACGAGCACGGCACCTGGTAGCGGGCCACCGTGTATTGGGCGACCGTCGCGTCGAAGTAGCAGGCTCGGGGTGACACCGTCGCTCATGCCGCGCCTCGCGCGGACCGGCCCTGCCGATGCGCGCGGGCAAGCCGGGGGGCTCTCGGCCATGGCCCGTTCGAGTTCACTGGCGATAGGGTCAATCATGGAGTGGAGAAGGCGTTCTCACGACGACGAGATATCCGTGGTGCTCCCGGGCGAGCTCCGGACCGGTGAGTGGGTCGTCCGAGGAGTCACAACGGATGACGCCGCTGCCCTGGCGGCGCTTGCCTCCAGGAGGGGCTACGAGTGGGGCGACCTGCTGCGCGTTCCAGGGTCAGAGCAGGAGACAGTCGACCTCATCGCGGAGTGGGACGCCATGCGAGCGACGGGTCGGGCAGATCTCGTGGGCATGTTCAGCCCCGACAACGAACCGCTCTTCGCGGCGGTCGTCCAGCGACACGACCTCACAGCGGAACTGTCGGGCTGGGGCACGGCGGTCGAGTCCGAGCGCAAGGTCGTCGTCAAGGGCATGGCCGTGTGGACGGCGTACTTGCGGGGTTCCTGCCAGCTGGTTCGGCTCTGGATCGACTTGCCGCCCCATGATCGCCACACGGATTTCCTGACACATCAAGCGGGTTTTCGTAGCGAGGGCCTCGTCACCCGAGCCGATGGGACACCCCGCGAGCGCATCTCGTCCTTATGACACGAGAGCGGGCGTGCGCAGAGCGAGGGTGTCACCCTCGCGGTGTTCTGGGCGTTCCTTCACGACCACCCTCGCAACGCTGAGGTCTTCGTCGACGCGACGTCCGGCACGTGGGGTGTTGAGGAGTACCCAGCCGACCACGAAACGTTCGGCGCTCGCACCGGTGCAGGAGCCAACGGCCCGTCTGGTGGTACGTCCACCGACACCCGAAGCAGGACGTCCACCGGCACGGCCAGCTGGGCCAGGGGAGGTCTCCCCCGAGATTGAGCTGGCACCGAATCGGACCCACGCCAGCTCGATGTCAGCCCACCCGGCGACCGCGACGATCGGTACCCCGACTAACGAGTACCCGGAGACCACCGGGTACCGAGCCGTCACCGCCAGCCCTGCAGAGAGCAGGAGCATCACCAGCCAGATCGCGACCGGCTGGGTACCCCCAACGCTGCGTACAACGGGTGGCTTGAGCTAGCCGACGCCTCCGGAGATGTGGCCGCCGAGGCCGGCGGCACCGGCCGACTTGCTCGCTCCAGGCTCCTCGTGTCCCCGTAGACGGCATCGATCTCGTCCCACCACCCGGGTGGGTGACGGAGCCGGTGCCAGCCGCGTCGGATCCCATGGACTCCCTTCATGAGGAGGGAGCCGATCATGCCGATATGAATGCGTCGCTCGCTCTAGGGTGTGGGCCGTGAGCGAGCGCTTCGCAGAGCCGCCTGACGACGCATGGACAGAACTGGGTCCAGACGAGTACGGCGAGTACTGGGCTACCTTCGACTCCCGGTTCGGCGGGCGGACTGGCGAGTCCCGGTGTACCCCGATGGCGACCACTTCGCGTTTCTGACCCATGACTTCACCGAGGGAACCTTCGGGCACCCCTGGGAGGAGACGCTCTGCGTCATCGGAGAACGGCTCGGGGAATCACTCGGTCGCTCGTTGGAGACCTGGCTGCCGATCAAGCGCCGGAACGGACTGAGCGCGTAACTATTGAAGAGACGCACTCATGCCGCATGAGGATGCCTTCTCGGGGAACGCCGGGGGCCGGCTTGCGAACCGCTTTCGCGGGTCAGGGCATCGGCGGGTAGACCCGGGGGTGTAGGGAGATCGCCGACGGCCGGCTCCACCACAGAGGACTCATCAACCACTCGTCGGAACGGGGGTGATGACGAGGCTGTCATGAGCCAGCGCGCCCCAGTCGCGCACGTCGAAGTGAGTGCGGCCACCCGCCACGTCGACGTCCGGGAAGAGGTGCCGGCCCCGGGACTCAGCCGAGCGCCCGAGCAGCTCCACGGAGACCCGGGCGGCTCCGGGAGCCTCGAGGTCGAAGGTGTCCAGCGTGGGGCTCACCGCGACGACGGTGGGACGCGCGCCGATCGGCACGCCGTCGAGGCGGACGGCGTGGACCTCGGAGCCGTCCGAGCGGCCGTGCACGATCGAGACGGTCTTCTCCGCACCGTGGGTCCGCAGGGAGATCGACCCGGCCGTCACCGTCAGCTCGTCCACGGAGCCGTCGGTGACCGGGACGTCCCACAACGCCGTCGAGGTGCCGGCCGACCCGTTGACCAGCCCGAGCCGGTAGGTGCCGGTGTCGGTGCCGTGGATGGTGACCGCGAGGTCCTCGTCCGGAGGCAGCAGGTAGAGGCCGGGCGCTCCGGGCGGGGCGCCCGCCCCGGGCAGGTCGCCGTAGCGCTGCCGGCCCGCCACCCCGAACCGCCGGCCCTGCGCGTCGGCGACGACCGCGGTGGCCGGGCAGAGCAGCACGAGGAAGTCGGTGGGCATCGTGACGTCCGAGAGCCAGCAGTCCGCGAGCGAGACGCGGCTGAAGGTCCAGCCGTGCTCGCTGTCGCGGGAGTAGGGGTCCCGGGCGAGGTTGCCGGCGAGGTCCTCGTGCTCGTAGGTGAAGTCCACCCGGTCATCGGTCACCGACACCGTGAAGTACGACTCCGAGCCGGCCTCGTGTGGCGTTGCGTTGTCGTAGACCCGCAACCGCCGGTACCAGGACTCGCCGGCCACGGGGTGCTCCACCCGGACGGGCAGCAGCCCGTGGCTGACGGCCAGCTTGTCGAGGTAGCCCGGCGTGAGGATCGACCCGGCCGGCATCAGCTGGGTGACCGGCGCGGCCGCGCGTCGTTCGTCGGGCGTCATCGTGATCATCGTCCGGAAGGTCGACTCGATCTCGTCGACGCTGGTCCGGGCCCGGCGCACCCCGGCGGCGGCCTGGCCCATGAGGTCGCGGAGGACCTCCGACGACAGCACGTGGCCCTGGGCGACGGTGAGCAGCGTCTCGACCTCGCCCAGCCCCTGGTAGCGGGCGAACAGGCCGCTCCCACCGCTCCAGTAGGCGTCGGCGGCCGTCGTCGAGAAGCCCGTGGAGTACCCGGGCGGGTCGTCGCCGTTGAAGAAGTCGAGGTACCACGCGTACCAGATGCCGGTGAGCACCGTGTTGAGCACCCACTGGACGTCGACGTCGAAGGTCCCGTAGGTGTCGTGGAAGGTCGCGCCGTCGGCGACTCCGTGGACGTCGGCGTTCTTGAAGGAGTACGCGTCCCGCAGCCCGTCGAAACCGGTGTCGACGACGTGCCGCAGCGGCAGGTCCACGGAGCCCGAGATTGCCCCGTCGGGGCTGCGGACCGAGATCGCGGCGACCCCGCCGAAATCCTCGAACGGCCCGGACGGCGCCGGCAGCCGCACCGTCACCTGCGAGTCGGTGCCGATGACGTTCTCGGCCTCGAGCTCGTAATGACGGAACATCACCCGGCTTCCGGGCGCGAAGCCGGAGCCGTGGATGGTGATCCTCTGCCCCAGCCGGGCGGGGTACGGCGTGATCGAGGTGATCGAGGCGAGCACCGTGACGGCGGCCGGGTTGCTCCGCTCCGTGGTCGTCACGACGAGCACCTCGGTCTCGCCCGCGGGCAGGTCCGGCACGGTCGCGGTGAGCAGGGTGTCGGAGACGTACGTCGTGGCCACGCCGTGCCCGGCGAAGGAGACCAGGCTCGTCCGGGTGAAGTTGGCCCCGGTGACCTGCACGGTCTCGCCCACCCGGACGCTGTTCGGGGTGACCCGGCGGATCTGCGGGTCGGTCCACTTGTCGCGGAACTCGTCGTCGGTGATGACCGCTGCGGTGAGCTCGCCGGTGCCTCCGGTCCCGCCCTTGGGGCCGCGGGTCCCGGGCGCTCCGGGCCGACCCATGCTCCCGGCCCGCTCGGGCCGCGCCTTGCACCCTGGCCAGCGGGCACCTCCCGCCTCCCCGAACCGGCCGAAGATCCCCGGGGAGCCGGGCGAGCTGCCCCCGTCGGGGCCGTTCTCCTGGCCGCCCTCCCCGCCGCTGGAGTCGTGGGTGACCCCCGCCGCCAGGACCGCCTCGTGCACCTCGTCGGGCAGGTACAGGTGGACGTCGCCGCCCCGGCCGCCCTTGCCGCCCTTGCCGCCGTCACCGCCCTTGCCGCCGTCCCCCCCGTCGCCGCCGAAGCCCGCGTTGCGCTTGCACACGAGGCCGTCGGCGTCGGCGTCAAGGCCCATGGCGCCGTCGCCGCCGTTCCCTCCGTTGCCGCCGTCCCCCCCGGGTCCGCCTGCACCCCCGCGGAGCCGGAACTCCGGCATCCGATCGGCCTCCAGGGCCCAGATCTCCAGGGTGGGAGCCGCCTGTCCCGGGGAGCCCTTGTCGCCGGGGGCGCCGGGGGCTCCGTCGCCCCCGTCGGGGCTGTACAGGGCCGAGTAGGACTCCTGGGTGGTCGGGCGGTAGCTGGCACCCCCGTCCCCGGGGACCGGGTCCCCGGGCTTGCCCGGAACGACCGGGGTCCAGGTGACCACGCAGTTCCGCCCGACCGACATCCGCAGGGCGAGGATCGTCAGGTAGCGGACGCTGGGATCGAGCAGGATGGTGGTGCCGGCGGCGAGCTCGAGGTCCTCCACGGCCCAGATCGCCTCGTCGACGAGGATCACCGGGCTGGAGATCGTGTCCAGCTCGAGCTGCTGCCGGGGGACGGCGGGGTCCGAAGACTGCAGGGTGCGGTGCCGGAGCATCGGGGCGCTGCGCTTCCACGTGCCCTGGATGGTGCTCGCTCCCCGGCCGGGGAGCCCACGGTCGACGGTCTGTCCCGGCACGACGAGCGGGTCCGAGGTCTGCACCGGGCCGAGCGGTGCACCGGTCCGCAGCCCGGGACGGACGAGCACCTCGTCGTGGAGGGCGAGACGACCCTGTGTCGAGAGGTCGTCGATGCCCAGGCTCCTCAGCGTGGCCTGGAGCACCCTGGCGCGCGCGTCGATCTCGCGCTGCTCGGTGATGACGCGGACCCTGTCCCGGGCGCCGGCGCCGACGACGGCGACGTACCGGTCCAGCAACGCGGCGGACCTGTCCCGAGGGACCGTTGAGGTGGAACGTGCTGAGGTCGTGGACATGGCTGCGGCTCCCCCGCTCGGAGGTGGCCGGCGGCCACCAGTCCTGTCGACGCTAGGGAGTCGGGCCGGGGCCGACGAGAGTAGTGACTACCCAGACTCGGCAGGCCCAGCACCCGACTGCTCGGGCCCCGCGCCGAGCCCCGCCGCCCGGACCGCCGCCCGTCGGTCGGACACCATGAGCCGGTCCAGTGCGGCCCCGATGTGGTTGTCGACCGTGCGGCCGGACAGGTACAGCCGGTCCGCGATCTCGCGGGTGCTCAGCCCTTCCGCGACGAGGCTGAGGACCTCGTGCTGGCGCGGGGTGAGGCCACTCCTCGCCCGCGTCGTGCTCCGCTGGCTCGTGCTCGTCCGGCGGGGCAGCCCCCTGACCCCGCGCTCGCGGAGCGTCGAACGGACCCGGTCCGCCGTTGCCACGGCCCCCAGCCGCTCCAGGGCGCGCACGCCGCGGACCGCCGTCGCCGGATCGGTGGACCCGGTCATGGTCACGGCGCTCTCGAAGGGCCCGGGGTCGACGGCGACCTCGGCCTGGCGGCCGCTCCAGGAGGACTCCGGCGGCTCGACCGGCAGCGCGAGCAGACGCAGCCACCGCCGGGCGTCGGCGTCGGCGACGGGAGAGCCGCAGCGCTCGGCCAGGTCCAGGCACCGGTCACCCCAGCGGCGACCGGCCACGGGGTCGGCGTCGAGCCACGCGAGCTCCAGGTGGCCTGCGGCCGCGTGCAGCATCCGTCTCACCTGACCCGAGGCCGTCGACCCCCGCCACGCGTCGGCCAGCAGCTCGCGGCCCTCGGGCCGGCCGCGGCGCAGGAGGAGCCGCCCGAGGAAGGCCTCCGGCAGCGTGCGCAGCGCCGCGGCGTCGGGCTGGGTGTCGAGGATCTCCCGCAGGGACGTCTCGGCGCGGTCCCACTGCCCGGCGACGAGGTCCAGGTTGGCGAGGTGCGCGGTCGCGAAGTACCGCAGGCTGGCCTGGTCGTGCTCCTGGGCGAGCGCGACGGCGGCCTCCAGGTGGCGCCGGGTCAGCCTCGTGTCGCCGACCGCGAGGTGGATGACGGCCAGGTTGGCCAGGGCGCGACCCTCCTGCTCGGCGTCCCCGTGCGCGCGCAGCACGCCCACCGCGTGCTCCAGGGCCTCCACGGCGCCCCGGACGTCGCCGGACGCCGCGCGCGCGAGGCTCACGGACACCGCGACGCAGGCCTGCAGGGCGGGGTCCCCGAGGGCATCGGCGACGGCGGCGCCCCGTGCCCCGTGCCGGAGGGCTCCGTCGCTGTCGCCGGAGATCGCCGCGAGGTTGGCGAGCGTCGCGTGGGCCTGGACCAGGGCCGGCGTGGGGGCCGGCCCCGTGAAGGAGATGATGTCCCCGGCGCACACGGCAACGAGGCCCGCCTCACCGCGCAGGCCGGCGATGCGGGCCTTGTCCACCAGGGCCTGGGCGTGCGGCGCCGACCCGCGGGCGACCTCGGACCAGCCCTCGACCGCGGAGCAGGCGTGGTCCCAGGCCTCGGTGAGCCGGTTGAGGCTGAAGCAGGCCTGGGTCGCCATTCCGTGCATCGCCGCCCGGACCGCCGGATCCGTGGGGACGTCGTCGGCCAGGGCGGCCCGAGCGGCCGTCAGCGTCTCCCGGTGGGCCTCCGCCCGCAGCCCCCGGGCCGCGGCCGTCGGGGCGTGCCGGGCGACCGCCCGTTGGTCCTGGGCCCCGAGCGCGTGGTGTAGGAGCAGCGCCGGGTCGGCGTCGAGACCCTCGAGGACCGCCAGGACGCGGCGGTGGAGCAGGGACCTGGCGGCGGCCGACATCGACGACTGCATCGCCCGCCGGGAGATCTCGTGGTGGTAGGACACCCGGCCGCGGCGCAGCTGCACGAGGCCGGCCCGCGTCGCGGCGTCCACCAGCGCGATGTCGCCGACGCCCAGGCCCTCGAGCACCTCGAGCGGCGCGGCCCCGGGGACGACGGCGAGCGTCTCCATGAGGTCCCGGACCGGCGCGGGCAGGGCCGCGACCCGGCCGACGACGACGTCGCGGATGCGCGTCGGCAGCTCGGTGTGAGGTGCCCGAAGGACCTCGGTGACCAGGAATGGGTTCCCGCCAAGGTCGCGGACGCGGTCCCATGGGAGGCCGGCCTTCCGGGCCAACTCGCGGACCACGCCCTCGGACAACCCCGTGAGCTCGATGCGGAGGACGGCCGGGTCGACCAGCACGCCCAGCAGGCTGCGCAGGGCTTGGTCGTCGGGGCCGTCGTCTCGTCGGAACGCCACGACGAGCAGGAGCCGCGTGGCCCCGACCCGGCGGCCAACGTAGCGGATGACGTCGAGCGAGGCGTCGTCGGCCCAGTGGGCGTCGTCGACCACGGCGACCACCGCCGACGATCCGTCGGGCGGGGCCAGCAGGAGCTCGACCGCGCGGTCGGCGTCGGGCAGCTGGTGGTCCGGGAACATCTCGCGGAACGGTCCGAGGACGCGCGAGGTATGCAGATCCTCGCCCGCTCCGGTCAGCGCCACCACGTCCTCGGGCAGGGTCGCCAGGAAGGCTCGCAGGACCGATGTCTTCCCGATACCGGCCTCGCCACTCAGCAGCACCACGCCCCCGGTGCCCGACCTGGCCCGCTCAAGCGCCTGCGAGAGCAGTGCCAACTCTCGGCTACGTTCGAACAGTTCTTCGGATTCGCCCATATCCCTCCCCGGGCTGGACAGCGGCGCAGCGCCAACGCTTGACCGGGGCCTCGATATTGACTGTAGGACTCGCTCAGGTCAACCGGCCAGCGAGTATCAGCGATCGACACGCGTCGCTCTCGCATCGGCGACAGACCCGGACAGCAAGGCGGATCACGAAGCACCCAACTAGAACAAGACGGTCCAGATGAAGAGGATCGCCAGCGGGTCAAGTGGCTTGAGGCTCACTTCGCGACCGTAGCTGCCTGCCAGTGCATTCGACGGAGAAACCACGATCGCGGTCGCCGGAGTCTTGGCTGATGCTCGTCGAGAGCCGCCCCTAGGCTTCGCTCTCATGCCGCGATGGGCGGGCCCACTATGGAGTTGCCAGTGATTCTGATGATTTGCTCCAAGGCGAAACGGTGCCGAGTCCGGATGGGTCTATGTACGTTGACCCTTCCCACCGACATACCGAATGAGTTGTGACGTTGATGAAGGGGGATGTCGATGCCGAACAAGGATGAGTCGCCGCAGCCGGGCGATGTGCGCATGGATGGGGACAGACTCCTGATCTACCGTGACCCGCCGGGTACGTGGGAACCCGTGGAGCGTGACTTCGATCAGTTGGAGGACAAGCAACACTTTGAGTCGGAGGAAGGGTGACCCAACCAGGCAGCCCTCCAACACCCCCCGCACAACGGGTCGAGATCGCCTTCGTGGAGCGCGCAGTCGCCGAGGAGAAGCTCAAGCCGAGCGGGAAGGACCCCTCCGAGCGATGGGTGCACGCGGGTGAGGGTCTTCAGACCACTGCCAAGTGGATCATCACCGCCTTGGCTGCCGTCGGGGCGATCATGTTTGCGAAAGGATTCGTCACCACTCCTACGCTGGACTGGGAGGACGACCGGAACCAGCTGCTGATCGCATGGGGCTTGGGCGTCGTGGGTGTGATCGGCATTGGCTGGCTGATTTGGGCAACGAGCAACGTCCTTTCCCCGAGCGTGTTGACATTGGGAACCCTCCCAAAGGACTTTGTCGCCCTAGTGGAAAGGAACCCGGACGACTACCTGCCCACTGGAGCCACCACGGTCGCGCAGTTCAACAACCGCCTCCTCGAGTACAGGCGGGCCTCGGCAAAAGCAGCCGACCTGGTTCGCAACGGGGAACGGGAACTGGAGCGGGCGAAAGCGGCCACCGCCGACGCCAGTCCCGAGGAGGAGGTGGTTAAGCAGGAGCTCGAGAAGGCAGAGCAGCAAGCGAACGCCTCGGCGCTCGGGGTCGAGGACGCCCAAGCCAGGCGCGACAGCGCGGCGCCCGACGAGATACCGGCTGCGGAAGGCGTGCTGCAGCAGGCGAAGCAGCAACATCGCGATGCCGCAGACGCGGTAGCGGCCGCTGATGCCGTTGCGCGAGCGGCTGTCGAGGAGCGACATCGAAAGGTAGACGAAGCCGAACGAGGGCTGGAGAACCTCAAGGCGGGTGCCATCGTCTTGGAGTCCAATCGCGACCTTTACCTCGCCAAGCGACAAGAACTGCTGGAGCGTGCTCAGTTCTGGGGGGCCTCGAACCAGTTCCTCGGGACGTCCCGAAAGGCCATGCTGTTCGGAGCAGCCCTGGCGGCCATCGGAGGCATTGGTTTCCAGTTGGCACTGTCGTCCCCGGAGGCTGACAACGACAACGCCGACGGCGCGTCTGGCGGGCCGTACCCCCGGGCGGCTGAGCTGGTGCAGGTCGACTCGCCCGCTGGCCTGGCCCTGTGGAATGCCGCTGAGCTTGCTGCCTGCCAGGTCCCGTCCACACTGCCGCCGACAGTCCCGGTGACGATACTCAGCGGCACCGGCTCCGTCGATGAGCCGTTCTCGGTGTCGACAGTCAGCACAGACACCTGCCAGGCGAAGACGTTCCCAGTGATCAACAACGTCGGTCTCGTCGTCGAGTACCCCAAGTTGACGATCGAGTACAACCCTGCGCCGACGAGCACATCCCCTTCGCCCACAGAGACTCCCTGACGGCGGAGCGGCAGGAGACGCACCCTCCCATCAGCGGGCCCCGGTCTAGCGGATATGTCGCGGACCGCGGAAGTTACGAAGCGGGTCGCGGGTTTCGAGTGCTGGTGCCGACGAGCGCGCCGCCACGCGAACGACGTCACGTGGTTCTAGGGTCTGGCACATGACAGCCAAGGAATTGGCGGACCAGGCGACCGAGTTGGCCGCGAAGCTGAAGCCGGGGACCTGGGATGCCGTCTTGAAAGACGGGCCACAACACCGACAAGGGCCCTGCGTGACCGCGATGGCCAAGACACTTGTTACAGCAGCATCAAGCCGACGATTGACGATGATGCCCGGATGGCGCCACGGTGCCGAGATGACATCCGGATGCCGGCAATCAGTCGCGGCTAACCCCGCGCAGGTCCTCAATCCATTCACGCAGCATCGACAGGATCCACCTACATTTCGACAAGCGACAAACGGTCGAGGCTGGGTCAGAAAGGAGGGTGCACACCATTGCGAATTCGTCCGTCAGGTGGCTTCCGTGGTGAAGAGATAACCCAGAGCCTGCAGTTCTGCCCAGGTGGTCGCGCCGACCCAGTACTGGGTCCAGCTGTAGTCCTGTGGGTCGCTCAGGGAGTTGCGGCACAGCACGGTGCCGTTGCCCGGCGTGAACAGCGGCGACGGGTTGTCGTGCGTCACTGGGGTGTTCGGCCGGATCGTGGGGACATAGGTGAGCGCCGCGTAGGAGGTGTTCGAGCTACCGGACTGATATGCCGCGTACACCTCGTCGCACGATGCCTGGACTGCGTGCAGCACCTGGGCGAAGTTGACCTTGTCACGTGGGTCGAAGAGCCGCTTGTCGCCGTACGCGGTCCACGTCTCGCCCCGGGCATTGCTCACCTTCAGGCCGTTCTTCGAGTCCTCGTCGTGCATGCACCGTGACAGCAGGCTCCCGACGACACTGGGAGTGATCGCGTCGTAGAGCTCCTTGCGCGGTGTGCGGAGGTGACCGGCCGAGAAGAGGTCGGTGAGGAAGTGGCAGGCATACGCCGTTGTGGCATAAGCCTTCTCGAGAGAAGCCTGCTTCTCCGGGACAGTCTTGTTGGACCCCTTGATGGCCGCAGCCATGGCAAGGGCTTCGTCGTGTCCGGCCCGGTAGGCCACCACCGCATGGTCACCGAAGTGGTCCCAGTTGACGCTGGAGAGCATCAAGTACCTACCTCGGGGAAGCGGGCCGTTCCCGCCACCGGTGGCCGCGTTCAGCTCGTAGCTGAGGGTGTCGCCAAGCTTGTCGTAGACGTCGGTGACCGACCGCCCGTGCGCGAGGGCGTCGTTGACCAGGTCGATCTCTTTCTGCATGATCGCCAAGATCGCGGCCAACTCGGCGGAGCTGCCGCCGGCCAGAGTGGCGTAGTTGGCGCCAAAGGCTGCGCGCGGATTCGGATCGGTGCTGATGGGCCTTTCGGGCACGCCGTAGATGTCTCCGCCCAGAGCGAGGACCTGGCCGAACGTCAAGTTCTTCGGGTCTCTCCCACCCATGGGGCTGGCACCGACGTAGAGGGTCTTGTGCGCTGCCGACACCGGCCCCGTCTCGAACTGGAGCGTCATCTGGTCGCCCAGGAATGTGTGCTCGGCGCTCTCGAACTGAAGATTGTTCGGCATTCTTGGCCTCTCACGCGGAGCGGAACTTCACGTTCCTCACCGTACGGCAGATACGGCTGGCGCGCGATACGAGGCACGATCCGTCAAAGCCGGTGGCATTCATGGGTGAAACGACGCGCGAAAGACGTGGGTCTGAATGGCGCGATCGCGATCTTCATCGGGGTGCGAACGAGATCAGGCACAGCGCACGTCCCAACATCAGCGGATGGTGCTCTTCTACGGCGATGGAGAAACCCGACGCGCTCAGCGTGCGAACCGCTGCCGAATCGGCGGCCAGAGGCTCTGGTGCTTCGAGACTGGGACGTGGCCGCCATGCACTTGGGAGCCAACGCCCTTGGCCACGATGAAGGCGCCGACTGCATCAGCAGCCGTGCCGGTGCCGACCATCCCGGGCGCAGCGGCAATGCCTCGTACTCATCCAGCGCATCGTTAAGCGATGAGGGCTTCGAGGAGGTCACGCACATCCTTGTTCCACCCGGCCGGGGGGGAGCCACGTTGGGCTTCAGTTTGCTGACACCGACGTCATCGGCCTTCAGGATGATCACGACCGAGGCACGGTGCCCGTCGATACCTTCGAGGACCGTGCCGTCGATGTGCGTGGCGTCAGCTATACGCGAGACCCACGTCTGCGACCCATCCGAGGGGCCGACCGTGCCGATTCACTCCCCTTCTCCCCACATCATCTATACTCGCTGATTCCGCACCAGAGCGTTTTCTGCGTCACCTCGATCACCCCACCCGCACCGTACTCAGAGTTCGGAATGAAGGTGCTGTCGCGAAGATCCCATTGCCCGCCAGACGTAGCTGCCCACGAACGGATCCGACCCTCGCAGGCAGTGATTCCGTCTGGGGCAAGGCACCCCACGGACACACGGGCTGTTGGGGTCGCTGAAGCAGACCCACCTGGCACGGCCACCGCTGATGTGCGATCCATCAGGCCAAGGCCTGGACCGAGAGCCAGGACACCGGCTCTCACCGCAGCAGCCGCACCGGCGGCCCGCATCCGACGTCGAGCCGGATCCGGGTTCGACCTCCGGCCATGACGTCCTCCACCGTGAAGTCGGCCGATGGCAGGTCGCGGTACTCAGCCCGGGACTTCTCGGTCAGAAAGGTCTCATTCATGGCTCTACTCCCTCCATCGCGTGGTCGGCAGCAGCTACACGCAGGGCGCGCAGCGCCGCGCTGGTCGTGCTCTTCACCGTTCCCGTCGAGCAGTTCATGAGTCTGCGACCTCGTCCACAGACAGGTCCTCCAGATGCCGCAGCACCACCGCCATCCGTTGCCGAGTGGAAGTTGCCCAGCGCGTCCTGCAGCGTGAGGTGGTTCGCCACGGCCTCGGCGTGATTCGCGTGATCTCCGAAGATGTCTGCAGCAAACCCCTCGACGAGGACCTCGTTCTTCCACGCGTACCGGCGCCGCTCAGAGATCAGTGAGCGCACCAGCACGGTACGGGCGTAGGCCATCGAGTCAGCCGCGGTGCGCTCGATTCGCTTCCAGACGGCATACATCTTCTCCATTGTGATCTGTACTAGGTCGTCGGCGCGTTGGGCGTCTCGCGCCGTGGCGTGTGCCAGCGGACGGAGCCGGACGATCGCCTCACCCGCGAACTCGCTGAACCGAGCATCCAGCTCATCGCTCGTCATCCCCGGCACCCCCATACCTTCGAAGACGCACCGAGCGACTCCTGAGGTTCAGTCTTGCCCTAAAAGAACCTCAGCAAGGTCTCACCGGTGAGGCCCCGCGATGCGCAATGCACGGGCCACTACGGCTCGACATCTCCAGTGGGCCATCTCGCTCAATTCGGCAGAACGGTCGCTACCCGCGGCAATTGGGGACCTTTCAAACTGAGGCATCCCCGCGGGAGGCCCACAGGGGGCCGGCTCAGATTGCTCCGGTGGCCCAAAGGAAGAACCAGGTCGCAAGAAGGACCACCGACACTGCCACGATCGCAATGACCGCTCTGCTCGCCGTGGAAGAGCTCTCTGGTTGGCCTGGGGGTCGGTGGCCAGACACAGGGGCGGCGCGAACGCCGATGAGAGCCCCCACCGCAGTACTGATCGTGATCATCGGCAGACCCATGAAGACCAACGGGTCGCTGAACTCGTAGAAGTCCCCTGACACTGCCGCGGGAAGCCAGATCACAACGGCGACCAGAACTACCCCAACCACCAGCCCGATGAGCGCACCCGGACCCGGTCGACCCATCATGGATTCAGTCTCGTTCGGACCGCTCAGACCCACAACTTGTCCGGTGACGGACGCACACCGATCGCGGCATAGGCGTGAAGGTCGGCTCAGCTGGCGGTGTTGAATCGCCGGACGATGAGCTGGTTGATGCTGAGCTTCTCCTTTGCGGCTTCGATGGCGAGGCGTCGGTGCAGGGGCTTCACCGACTTTTAGGTTGAACTTGCCCGAGTAGGGCGTTCGGCGAGGGGCTCGGGGATGGCCTCACCTTGGGTGGTCATGTCCTGGACGATGTCGACGATGAGGTTCTCGAGTCCGGTGAGGGCGTCGACCTGGGTGGCCGCTAGCCAGGCGAGGTCGCCTTGTTTGTATGACGACGGGAAGGCCTCACGTCCCAGCGGCTCTCGGTGACCACGCGAGGGAACGGCAAAGGCCGATACTGGGCGTCATGAGTGTGAAGGCGCTGATCGTGTCGGCCGTGGTCGTGCTGGCCCTGGCCGGCTGCACGTCGGGTGCCAGTAGCGACGCCCGGTCGCGTGCGACTCATCCGGCATCCGGCAACGACGCTCAGACGGTCGAGGTGTCCGGCGATTTTCTGCGGTCTGGTGGGCCGGCGCCAGGCGAGGACGTCCCCCTGAGCGGCACGGTGGTGTTTGAGTCATCGGACACGACGCTTCGCGTCACGGTGGGGAGTTCTGGGCATTTCCAGGTGAAGGTGACGCCTGGTCGGTATCAGGTGACCGGCACAAGCCCGCAGATGAACGGCGGACAGGCGCAGTGCCGACAAGATGCCCCCCTTGACGCGCGGCTCGGCAGCGTCAACAACGTCCGGGTGATCTGCATCGTCGCGTAGAACCAGAACAGCACCGGCGCGCGCCGAGCGATCCCATCCTGAATGCCGCAGATCGCGCTACCCGTAGTGGTAACGGCAGGCGGCGATGCGTGCCTCCTGGCCGACGAGTTTGTGGACCAGCCGGTGCTCGTCGGTGATGCGTCTGGACCAGTAGCCGGCGAAGTCGTGTTTGAACGGGACGTGCGACGCCAGCTCCATCTGGAGTGACCTGATGCTGAAGGCATCAGTCCTTGGAAGGATGGGCGCCCGGTCGGCTGTCGCCACCCGGTTCGGGGTGGCGTTGCTGTTGAGGCCGTGGCTAGCCTCCGAGGATGAATCCTCAGGATGTGCTGCCGTTCCCACCGACCCCGTCGGCGAGCATCGCCGGGCGGACGATGCAGGAGTCGGTGTACGAGCAGCGGGTGCATGCCAAGCACCTTCCCGAGGATGCCCCGAACATCCTGATCGTGTTGATCGACGATGCGGGCCCTGGGCTGCCGAGCACGTTTGGTGGTGAGGTCCGCACGGACACCCTGACCCGGATCCATGGTGAGGGGATCGGGTACAACCGGTTCCACACCACGGCGATGTGTTCGCCGACGCGCGCGTCGCTGCTGACCGGGCGCAACCATCACCGGATCGGCAATGGGCAGATCGCGGAGCTGGCCAACGACTGGGACGGGTACGCCGGGGAGATCCCGAAGAGCAGCGCCCTGGCTGCGGAGGTGCTCAAGGACTACGGGTACGCGACGGCGGCGTTCGGGAAGTGGCACAACACCCCGGCGGTGGAGACGACGGTGTCTGGGCCGTTTCATAACTGGCCGACCGGGTTGGGGTTCGAGTACTTCTACGGGTTCCTGGCCGGTGAGGCTTCGCAGTACGAGCCGAACCTGGTGCGTAACACCACCAGTGTGCTGCCGCCGCGGACCCCGGAGGAGGGGTACCACCTCAGTGAGGACCTGGCCGACGACGCGATCGGGTGGCTGCGAACCCACAAGGCGCTACAGGCCGACAAGCCGTTCTTCATGTACTGGGCCAGCGGCTGCCTGCATGGCCCCCACCATGTGATGAAGGAGTGGGCCGACCGGTACGCGGGCAAGTTCGACGACGGCTGGGACGCCTACCGGGAGCGGGTGTTCCACCGGGCCAAGGAGGCAGGCTGGATCCCCCCGGAGACCCAGCTCACCGCGCGCGACCCGAGGATGCCGGCATGGGAGGACATCCCCGAGCACGAGAAGCCGTTCCAGCGACGGCTGATGGAGGTCGCCGCCGGGTACGCCGAGCACGTCGACGTGCAGGTCGGCCGCCTGGTCGACGAGGTGGAACGCCTCGGCTACGGCGACAACACCCTGGTGTTCTACATCTGGGGCGACAACGGGTCCTCAGGTGAGGGCGCGAACGGCACGATCAGCGAGCTGTTGTCGCAGAACGGCATCCCGACCACCATCGACATGCACCTCAAAGCCTTGGACGAGCTCGGCGGGCTGGACGTGCTCGGCTCGCCCAAGACCGACAACCAGTACCACGCCGGGTGGGCCTGGGCCGGCAGCACCCCCTACAAGGGCATGAAGCTGCTGGCCTCGCACCTTGGCGGCACCCGCAACCCGATGGCGATCCGGTGGCCGGCCAAGATCACCCCCGACTCCCGGCCGCGCACCCAGTTCCACCACTGCAACGACATCGTCCCGACCATCTACGAGGTCGTGGGGATCACCCCACCTCGGGTGGTCAACGGCTTCCCGCAGGACCCTATCGACGGCACCAGCTTCGCGTACACCTTCGACGACGCTGACGCCAAGGGGCGGCTGCTGACCCAGTACTTCGAGATCATGGGCAGCCGCGCGATCTACCACGACGGCTGGATGGCCTGCGCGTTCGGGCCACGAGCCCCGTGGATCCCCGGCGCACCCCCGGGCATCGCCGAATGGACCCCCGACCAGGACACCTGGGAGCTGTACCACCTCGACCAGGACTGGTCGCAGGCCAACGACGTCGCCCAGCAGATGCCCGAGAAGCTGGCTCAGATGAAGGAGACGTTCTCCATCGAGGCCGCCCGCAACAGCGTCTACCCCGTCGGCGGCGGCCTGTGGGTGCTCGTCTACCACCCCGAGATGCGCGTCTCCACCCCGTACCGGGAATGGGACTTCGCCGGCACCATCACCCGCGTACCGGAGTTCTGCGCCCCCGCCCTAGGCAACCGCGCGAACAAGGTCCTCATCGACGCCGACATCCCCGAGGACGCCAACGGGGTGCTCTACGCGCTCGGCGGAGCCGGCGGCGGGCTCACCTGCTACGTCGACGACGGTTACCTCGTCTACGAGTACAACACCTTCATCGTCATGCGAACCACGCTGCGCTCTCCGACCCGGCTTCCCACAGGCCCGGCGAAGATCCTGATCGAGACCACCTACGCCGAGCCCCGCCCGGCCGGACCCCTGACCATCACCATGACCGTCAACGACACCCCCCACGGGTCAGGTCAGGTCGCGGTCAGCGCCCCCTTGGCCTTCACCGCCAACGACTGCCTAGACATCGGCACCTGCCTCGGCAGCCCCGTGTCCACCGCCTACTACGACAAGGCGCCCTTCTCCTTCAACGGCGACATCCACAACGTCAACATCCGCTACACCGTCTAGCGCATCCGCACACCAGCGTGAGGCGTTACGGATCCGCCGATAAGGCGATTTCTCCTGCCGAATGTCGGACGGTTGTGGTTCGGCGCTTATGGCGCCATAATGGCGCTATGCCTAGTGTTCAGATCAAGGACGTCCCAGAAGGCACCCACGCGGTGTTGCGCCAGCGGGCTGCTGCCGCGCACCAGTCGTTGCAGGAGTACCTGCGCTCCCGCCTGATTGCCGAGGCCAGCCGGCCCACGGTGGAGGAGGTCCTGGACCGGGCCGGCGGGCGATCGGGCGGGTCGGTCTCGTTGAAGGATGCCGTCACGACGGTGCAGGGGGATCGTGCTCGTCGTTGACGCCAGCGTCCTCGCGGTCGCGTTGGCCGACGACGGCCCCGACGGGGATGCTGCTCGCACCCGCCTTCGTGGTGAGACGCTGGCAGCGCCAGAACTGGTGGACCTGGAGGTCGCCTCGGTGTTGCGTCGTCAGAACCGTGTGGGGATGGTCGACAACCGCCGGGCCGAGCTGGCCCTGACCGACTTGGCGGCGCTGCCGATGCACCGCGCCGCGCACCTGGCGTTGTTGCCCCGCTGTTGGGAGCTACGGGACAACCTGACCACCTACGACGCCGCCTACGTCGCCCTGGCCGAGGCCCTGGACGCGACCCTGCTCACCGGCGACAGACGACTCGCCCATGCCGCCGGCCCCACCTGCACCATCGAGCTGCTCAAGACGCCCCGCCACTGAGCGACGCGCGACCATGCGGAACTGCCCGCGAAGCAGAGTGCTTGCAGAGTGCTATCATGAGTTATGACCACGCTGTATATCCGGGATGTCTCGGACGAGGTCGCTGAGACGCTCAAGGAGCGTGCTGCGGCGGAGGGTAAGTCGCTGTCGGCCTACGTCGGCGCGGAGCTGACCCGGATCGCGACGCGGCCCACGAACGCCCAGGTGGTGGCACGGCTGCGCGGTCGCGACCGGTCGCAGGGGCCCACTGTTGACCAGATCCTCGAAGCGGTCCAGGCCGGCCGACGGTGATCGTGGTTGATGCCTCGGCGATGGTCGAGGTGCTCATTGGCCGAGACGCCGAGCCAGACCTTCTTGATGCTTTTGCCGGCGACCTGGACGCCCCGCACCTGCTGGACGTCGAGGTCATGTCGGTTCTTCGCGGCCTTGAGCTCGGCCGGAAGCTCGGACCCGCCGTGGCTGAAGAGGCTCGGCACGACCACTTCGCCTTCGCCATCACCCGCCACGATCTTGAGCCCTTCGCTGAACGCGTCTGGGGGCTGCGCCATCAGTTCACCTCCTACGACGCGTCCTACATCGCGCTTGCCGAGGCGCTGAGGGCACCGCTGTACACCTGCGACACCAAGCTCACCAGCAGGGGCCACACTGCGGAGGTCAGGGTCGTACCCCGCACGCACTGATATCGGCGTTGAGGGTCACCCCATCTGGCGCCGGTGGTGCGATCGATCGTGCCGAGTCGAGTGCGTCGACAGAGGGTCTACCCCGCCGCGAGGATCGGCAGCATGGTGAGTCCTCGAGCCGCGCTGAACGTCTCGTCATCAGCTAGGCCGCGGTGGGAACTGGCCCTGGACTTGCTCGAGCGCCCTACGGGACCCTCTCGACGCGGCCCACAATGAAGTACTGCGCAAGTTGTTCGTAGACGTAGAAGTAGCCCGGCGGAACGTTGTTGGGGTAGAAGAGCGGATACTTGCCACCAAGCGTGCTTGTCGCGTGGGTGAGGTAGTGCACCTGCCAGAAGTCCTCGAAGGATCCGATGCGGTCGACCCCGCCGAACAGATGTTCCCAGACGTCGATCAGATCGTCGGCCAATGGGGCGCCGGCCTCGACCGCTCCGGTGTACGGGTTGGCATAGACGTTGTTGACATCGGCCGCCACCTTCCCGAGGTACTTCACGAGGGCATGACCTTTCGATGAATTGTCGTTCTCGTAGACATCGGTCCGGAGGAACAGAGTCCGCTTCACTCTGCCCTCAAGGTTGGGGGGCGGAAACACCAGTCCCTCGGCAGCGGTGAATCCGTACGGTTCGCTGCGAGCGACGATGGACCCGTACTCGGTTGTTGTCTTCGCCCAGACGTCCTCGTCGCAACCGATGGCCCAGCTGAAGATGATCTCATCTTTGGTCTGCTCCCAGGTCGTGCGGTAGCAGTAGAACTTCTCGAAGATTACGCGGAACCGGGGTGGTGCTACCTCGAGCGGGCCGCTCCAATCGCTCCACTCGCCGCTGCTCGTGTAAGACACCATCTCGCGGACCTTGAACTGGTAAGTGCCTGGGGCGTTCAGCGATGGGATTCGATAGGACAGCTGTGTGGGACTGACGTAGGTCAGGTCATCGAACGGGCTGTCCGTCCAGGCATAGGTGGAGAGGGCGGGCTGGAGGCCCGTCGGTCTCACTTTGAGCGCCATGCTGGGAAGGAAGCCATCACCGTTGATCGTGACGACGTGGTCGGGCTCTGGGTTCGCCGGCTCGATCGACGTGATGGTCGGGGCCGGTTTCCCCACCGAGAACAGATGAGGCTGGCTGACGACCGGCGCGGCTGTGGGAACTACCTCGTTCGGACGGGTCACCGTCGCGGCATACGCTCCCGGCGTGCACTGCGGTGGCAGAACGAACTGGAGGTGAGTACTTGAGGCAGCCACCAAGCTCGGTGCGTCCTGCATCGCCAGAAGGCTTCCGTCGGCCGCGCGGCTATAGAGCGTGATGGTGTTGTCAGTAGCGACCGGCGCAAACCGCTCACCTACCAGGTTGACGGTTGAGCCGACCTGCGGCTTCGGGGGCTCCAGCGCGAAAATCCGTGGCCGCTGGCCGTCCACGATGCCGGCCCATCCGATGTTCTGCATAGCATCGGGATCGACCCGCTCCGCGAGGTCGTCGTCCATGGAGAGCCCGGCTCCAAGGAGGGCCACCACCGTTTCGAGGTCGTCGACCGAGGCCGCCAACTCGACCTGATGGCCGAGCTTGCCGACCAGCCCGGATCGGACATCGGCTGACATCCGAGGTAGTCGGGTCAGGCGTCCGACGGGTGTTACGGCGTCGTAGGCAGGCACAACCGAAGGTTCATCCAAGGGCCAGTTGGCCCTGCCGCGAGGCGAGAGCCGCGCTCGCTCCTCAGCAGGCAGGGCATCCCACTCGGCGAGGAGCTGGTCGATGACCGGACCGTCCACGGGGTCCACCTCCCCGATCTCCTCCTCGAGTCTTGATGCTGCCGGCCTTCCCGATCGCAACCTACGCAGGGCATGGACCGTGGCTCCCAGTAGAGGTGAAGCTGTACGACGACGCACCGCGTGCATGCGCCGCTCCTCGTCCGTGAGTTCCTCGATCTCCCGCTCGAACGTCGCCTCGCGCTGGCGCGGACGCATGACGAGGAATCCGCCTTCGAACGGATGACAGACGGAGCCGTCCGCAAGCCGCCGTGGCTCGCCGTTCGGGAAGCCCAACTCTCCCTGGGTCGCGCCCCGCTGCCGCCATCCGGCGACCACCTCGGGGGTCATCGCGAACGCCCCGAGCCGGGGATGCCACGCAATTGCCCCCCGAGCAAATACTCGTATCGCGCCGAGGCCGTCAGGTGTTGGCAGATCTCGTGAGGTCGCTGCGCCCAACGGTCCGGAATCCCCACCCGCAAGCCGGTGTCGTTCATCGATGCTCATCATGTTGCGTCTCCATCGAGTCGGACCGCCGTGCGGTCCATGGCCTTGGCAGTCGCCGCCGCATCCGAGTCTCGTATCTCCCTCGATCGTCGAGCATCCGTGCAGCGCACGTAGAGGAGAGACTCCGCACACGTAGAATCACCGAATAGGCGGACTGCCGGTGTGCGCCTTCTCCTTGAAGGTGATCGTGATGAGCCGGGACCTGTCGCCAACGGGACTCGTGGAGCGTGGCGAGGCGCTGGGGATGGTGAAACGGGCAATCGATCAAGCAGTCCGCGGCAGTGGGACGGCTTGCTCGCTCACCGGAGGTGCCGGCCTCGGCAAGACTTCGGTTCTCGGCATGACCGAGCAGTGGGCTCACGAACGCGGAGCACTCGTGCTGCGCACGACCGCGACGCGACTAGCGGCCGACCGGGCCGCCGCAGTCATCCGCGACCTGCTGGACACCACCGTCGCCGCCACATCTACGGCCGAGCGGGATCGGCTGTTCTCCGGATCGACGTTGCCGCTTCGGGCACTGGTGGACCCGGACGTGCCGTCAGTAGGAGTCGATCCCGACCCGTCAGCGATTCCATATGCGCTTTTCTGGTTCCTTTCGCGGACGGCCGAGCGGCGCCCATTCGTGATGATCGTCGACGACGTGCACTCGGCCGACGAGCTATCCATGCAAGCCCTCGCCTATGTAGTGGGCCGCGTTGCTGAACTGCCTGGCAGCGTGATCTGGGCGGAGCGCCCACCAGCTCCTCTGACCACGGCCACGGGGCTCGCCACCCTTGACAGCACGTGTCGCCTCGCCCCGCTCAGCACCGAAGCAGTGGAGGACTTGTTAGCAGCCTCCGGCCCCCAAGCGCCCGCGCTTGCCACGTACATCTCCGCACGAACCGGCGGCAACCCACTGCTCGTCAGCCTCTTTCTACGCGCAGACCGGCCCCGAACCGAGACCGATCCGCCGGTCATCGGGTCAGCTGCCGACTGGGCAATCGCACAAGCCTCAGCGATCCACGCGGAGGGGTCGAATGTCCTCCGGGCCCTCTCCGTGCTCGAGTGCGCCTCAGTGACAGACCTTGCGGACCTCACGCTGCTACCCGAGGCCTCGATCCGGCACGTGCTCGACGTCGCGGCCGACTCGGGTCTGGTTCCTCGCTCCCAGAGAGCACGGCTCATCCACCCACTCGTGAACGACGCGATCTACCGCGAGATGGGCCATAGCCAACGCGATGAACTCCATTGGCGCGCTGCAACTCGCGCAGCCCACGTTCACGATCGGCCAGAAGATGCCGCAGCGCACCTCCTCCGATGTGAGCCGCGTCGGTCGCCTGCGGCCGTAGAGACGCTCACGACGGCGGCCTTGCGCGCTCGGCGGGTGGGCGACCACGAGCACTGGGTCTCCTATTTGCGAAGAGCGGTGGACGAAGGTGCGGTCGGACCAGGACGCGGCAAACTTCTCCTGGAGCTCGGCCGGGCCGAGTTGATGACGGCGTCACCCGGCGCCGCCGAGCACCTCGAGTCGGCGATGGCGACACTCGATTCGCCTGACGCAGAAGTATCTGCCCGTGCGGTGTTGACAACTGCCGAAGTTCTGGCTGGCCGATCCTCGCAGGCGCGGGACAGCATCCGCTGGCTGCTCGAACCTGCCAACATCGACACCGCCGTTACCAGCGAACCCGAGCTGCCATGGGCTGCGTGGATGGCTTTCCGCTTCACTCCAGGCGCCACCGACGTAGCTCGGCAGGTTCAAGCCAGACTCACTGCAGTCGAGAGCCCCAACTCTTCTCGACGGACCGGCTACGGTCTCGTCGCGCTGGACCGCTACCTCAGCGGGTGCCCTCGCCAAGACGTGCAGGAGTCGCTCGCCACTGCGGCTTCAATCCCAGGGGACGTTGCCCGATACGTGGAGCACAGTGTTTTCGCGCGGATCGGTATCGGGGACTACGGCGAGGCGAGACGTATTCTCGCCGAAAGCCGAGCCGCCCTGGATTCGGGATGGTCTCCTATCGACCGGGCACGGATTCAATCCGATGTGATGTGGCTGGAGCTGAGGCGAGGGCGGCCGCGCGCTGCCATCGCGACAGCAACCGAACTGCTCACACTCCTCCCCGAGGAGTGGGCTTCGCAACGCATCATTGTTCAGGCCAACCTCATCGACGCTCTTTGCGCGATAGGGGATCCCTCGACTGCGGGGCAGGTCACCGCCACCCTCCGACCGGTCCCTGACCCCACCGATGCCCTCTCCAGTGCCTGGACACACTTCGCCTTCGCGGTCCAGGCCAGCACCACCAAGTCACACCGAAGAGCACTCGCTGAGAGCTTGCGGTGCCGCGACCTCCTAGAGTCGATCAACGCCAGCGCGGTGTCGTTTGTCGACTGGTGGCGCATCGCGGTTCCGGCGGCACGTGCACTGGAACAGCACGACCTCGCCAACGAGATTGACGAACGCATTCTCCGCGCAGCGAGAACCTGCGGTACTCCCAGGACGCTGGCTATGGCCCTGCGAGTCGGAGCCTTCGGGCAAGCATCCCTCGAACGGCTCGCGTCCGCAGCGGAGATCGTCGAGGCCACCGACAATGAAGTCGAGGAGGCGCGGACCAGGCTGGCGTTCGGCGCCGAGCTTCGACGTCAACACCAAATTGGCCCAGCCCGCGAGCAGTTGCGTGCCGCCGTGGACATCGCGGCCCGGTGCGGTGCGCACCCGGTCGGGGAGGTCGCACACGCCGAACTACTGGCTTCCGGCGCGCTACCACGTCGCCCCAGGACAACCGGCGTTAGCTCCCTTACCCCACGCGAGCTGCAGGTGCTGCGGGCAATCGGAGAAGGCCAGTCGAACTTGGAAATTGCCGAGCTGATGTTCATCAGCCGCCGCACGGTGGAGACGCACGTAACCTCGATCCTCCGCAAGCTCTCAGTGTCGTCCAGACAAGAGGCACGTGCCTACGCCCCCGAGATCTAGCCAATCTGAAGCGCCCCGGGTTCCCGGCCGGCGCGACATTGCCTCGGTATTCGTTGGAGGCGCCGAGGTCTTTGGTCGTGTATCGGGAGTCCACCCGGCAGGCACCCGCCGTCTTGAGTTCTTCTCCGCGAGGTGGCTATGTCCTACCGGCACCCCTCTGATGTCAAGGGGCGGGTTGGGGGGCTCTCGGCTTTGTGGTCTTCCGTGTCGTGGTGGGCGCGGGTAGCGTCGTTGGTGCGGGTCCGGGAAGTGGCTGATCCGAAGTGCCGGTATGCGGGTGCAAGCCGGCCGCGCTGGATTGAAGTGTCGCCCCGCTGTGCCCTCCCGGGCCCGCGTCCAGGTTCGCCGTGGGGTGGTTCTTCGCGTCGGCGCGTAGTTGTCGGTAGAGAGCGTCGGAGATCCTTCTTTTGAGGCAGCGCATCGCTTCGGCTTTGGTCTTGGCGGCGGCGAGCTTGCGCCGGTAGTAGGCCCGCCCTTCGGTGTCGTGCCGCAGCTGGGAGGCGGCGGCCATGTGGATCATGTGGTTCATCAAGCGGTTCCCGGCGCGGGAGAGGCGGTGGCGGACGATCTCCCCGCTGGAGGCTTCGATGGGGGCGGTGCCGGTCCAGGAGGCGTACCGGTTGCGGTCGGCGAAGCGGGCGACGTCGCCGGTGTCAGCGAGGACCCGGGCGGCCACGACCGGTCCGACGCCGGACAGCTCGGTCAGGGTGGACCCGGTGGCGGTGACCATCGCTTTGAGCTCTTTGGTGACGGCCTTGGCCTTCTTCTCGATCAGCACGAGCTCGGCGATCAGCTCGGCGGCGAGGCGGCGGCGGGTCTTCCCTGCGACGTCTCGGGGTTTTACCGTTGCGAGGATGGTCTTGGCCTGGGTGGTGCTCATCTTCTTCTTCGACTGTCCTGGAACCAGTTCCGAGAGCAGCCGGTGGACCCGGTTGACGCACTGGATCCGGGACCTGGTCAGCTCCGCGCGCCGGTCGACCAGCAACCGGAGCGCTCCAGCTGGGGGTCGTGGGCCAGCACCCGCAGGCCCTTGGTGCGCACCGCGACGACCGCGACCGCGTGGGCGTCGTGCGGGTCGGTCTTGCGGTTGTGGCCGGTGTCGAACATCCGTGCCCGCGCTGAGAGCTTCGCCGGGACGTCAACCACTCGCTCCCCGTCGGCCAGGAGACGCTGCGCCAACGGGCGTCCGGCGCCGTTGCTGCCCTCGACCGCCCACACCCGCTCCGGGAAGGACGCCACGTGCCGGCGCATCGCTGCGTACCCGGCCTTGTCCGTGCTGAACCTTCCGGTCGCCAGCACTGTCTCGTTGTCGTCGAGGACCTCGATCGTCGCCGACAGCTTGTGGGGATCGACCCCTATGACCACTCTCGCCATGACCTTCGCCTTTCGCCATTCCTGTCGGGTGGACGCCGGGCGGGCAGTGCTACTTCGAGCTGGGCAGACCCCTCTTGAGCCACGCGCCGGCACGGCGCCCCGCGAGGGAGCACACCGACGCAGCCGGGCACGTAGTCACACGTCCGAAGGGCTCACGTGGAACGTCCGGAATGCCGCGATCCGGGCGGTCGACAGGCAGCGCAGTGACGCAGGTGCGATCTTCGCGGTCCTGCCGATGTGCGGACACCGAGTGCTGATGCTCCGCGGCCTCGCATCGGTGGCTAGGTTCGGTTCGTGCGGACCATCACCTCGGAGCGGCTGATCCTCAGACTGTGGGACAGAGGGGACGCGGACTTCCTTTTGGACCTCGAAGGCCGCTGGGAGGTCGTGCGCTACCTGGGAGCCAACCCCTCGACGATGACCTCGCGCGACGAGGCGCTCGCCTCGATACAACGCCGTCGAGCCATCAGCGAACACCCCGTCCACGGCATCTGGATCATCACCGACCGTGCCGACGCACGCCTCGGGAACCTCTTGCTCAAGCCCGCCCCGCTGTCGGCAGGCGAGAGCCCATCCGAGCCCCCCGACGTGGAGGTCGGCTGGCACCTGCACCCCGTCGCCTGGGGCAACGGCTACGCAACGGAAGCCGCGAGAGCCGCCGTCGCCGATGCCTTCTCCCGCGGCCAACGGCGCGTCATCGCTCTCACCCACCCCCAGAACCACCCATCGCAGGCAGTCTGCCGGCGCATCGGCATGCGCCCCCTCGGCACCACCACCCGATACATGGACACGCCCAGCAGACTCTTCGAGCTGGTCGACGGTCAGTGACCGCTTCTGCGGCGGCTCGGTAGGTCGACTGGCGGCGGTAGGACGCAGGTCTGCGTCGTCCGCGCATGCCGCGGAGAGGTAAGGCGCTCCTGCCGCTGATCGGTCCAGGTAGGAGTCAACCCGGACCTGAAGCCGGCCTCGCCGAGTCGAGGCTGGGGAAGGGTTCGTCCCAAAATCCGCCGGTGACGTCCCAAAATCCACCGCTGATGTGGCCGATCTGTCCCACGTGTCCCGAACTCGCGAGTATTTCCCAAAATCGCTCCCCGCTGACACGCTGACAGACAAGGACATCAGGCGTGCTCGCGCAGATATCGGCCGAAGTGGGGCACGGTGAAGGCGATCCGGCCGCGCTCGCCCGAGTAGATCAGGCCCTTCTTCAGCAGCGCGTCGCGCGCCGGCGACAGCGACTGCGGCTTGCGCGCGAGGTGCGCCGCGACGTCGGCGGTGGGCACGGCATCCGTCTCGTCGCCGAGCTCGACCGCGACGTCGGCCATCGCACGCAGGTACTCCCGTTCGCCGGGGGTGGCGCGCTCGAAGCGCGAGCCGAAGAACCCCACCGCCAGCTCGGACTCCGCCTCGGGCGCGGCCACCGCCACGTCGTCGGCGGTCATCGGGGATGCCGGGGCCAGGTCCCAGACCGCCTTCCCGTAGGCCTGGATGAAGTAGGGGTAGCCGCCGGTCGCCGCGTACATCGCGTCGAGCGCCTCGGGGGTGAACCCGGCGCCCTCGTCCTCGGCCGGGAGTGCGAGCGCCGCGTCGGCGGCGGCGCGGTCGAGCCGGTCGATGCGGGAGTAGCGAAACAGCCTCTCGGAGTATGACTTCGAGGCGGACAGCACCGCCGGCAGGTGCGGTAGGCCGGCGCCGACCACGATGACCGGCAGCCGCGACTGGGAGATCTCGTGGCAGGCGGCACACAGCGCCGAGACGTCGTCGGCGCCGAGGTCCTGCATCTCGTCGATGAACACCGCGATGCCGCGGCCGGTGTCGGCGGCCGTGCCACCGAGGTCGGAGAGCAGCTCGACGAGGTCGATCTCGATGTCGCCCGAGTCGGCCCGCCCGGTGACGGCCGGCACGGTGATGCCGGGGTTCCACCGCTCGCGCAGCTTGGCCGCGCCGCGACCCGAGCCACCCGCCGGCTCGCGCTGGGCGAACGCCTTGACCACACCGAGCGCGTGGTCGCCCGCTCCCCCGGCGGGCCCGAGCTCCCGCAGCGCCTGGTGCACCGCCGACGCCAGCGGGCGGCGCAGCGACTGCTCGGGGCGGGCCTCGAGCTTGCCGGTGCCCCAGCCGGCCCGCACTGCCGCCGAGCGCAGCGCATTGAGCAGCACGGTCTTGCCGACACCCCGCAGCCCGGTGAGCACGATCGAGCGCTCGGGGCGGCCACGGGCCACCCGCTCGAGCACCACGTCGAAGGCGTCGAGCTGCTCGTCGCGCCCGGCGAGCTCGGGCGGGCGCTGCCCGGCGCCAGGAGCGTAGGGGTTCCGGATCGGGTCCACGATCGGAGGGTATACGGCTCTCTAGCGTTGACGGCATACATCCGCAGACAGTGCTAGGCCGTGTCGCGCCGGCCGGCGCCGCTAGGTTGGAGCGCGTGCTCGGGGCAGCGTTCTGGGGGTTCGTCGGCGGCGCCGCCCTGTTGGTCGGCGCACTCCTGGGCCTTAACCTCAAGGTGGGGCTCCGGGTCATCGGGCTGGTGATGGCGTTCGGCGCCGGAGTGCTGATCAGTGCCGTCGCTTTCGAGCTCACCGAGGAGGCCTACCGCTCTGCCGGCAGCATCGCCGCGGCGCTCGGCCTGGCTGCCGGGGCCCTCACCTTCTTCGCGGGCGACTGGCTGATCGACCGGCAGGGTGGCCACCGGCGCAAGAGCCCGGTGCACGGCGGCGTGCGCCTACCCGAGCCGGCCTCGGATGCCGGGTCGTCGCCGACCTCGTCGGGTGCCGGGTCCGGCGCCGCCGCGTCCAGCGGCATGGCCCTGGTGCTGGGGGCGCTGCTCGGCGGGGCGTCGGAGGAGACGGTGGCCTTCATCCAGACCTTCGCGGCCGGCGCCATCCTCACCATGCTCGCGGACACGATGATGCCGGAGGCCGTCGAGCACGCCGGCCGGATGGTCGGGCTGATGACGGTGCTCGGCTTCGCGGTCGCGTTCTTCCTCAGCGCCGCCTGAGGTGGGGCCGGGCGAACCGGCTCACGGAACCTGCGGCGCGCTGCCGTCGGCGGTCTCCATCGGCTTGCCGGCCGCGTGCCACGCGCGCATCCCACCGGTCATGTTCGCCACCTCGTAGCCCTGCTGCGCCAGCCACGGCATCACCCGCTGCACCCGCCCACCCGAGCGGCAGGTGATGACGAGCGGCTCGTCGGCGTCGAGGAAGGGGGCGAGCTCGTCGACCCTAGCGGGCAGCTCGGACATCGGGATGTGCACCGCGGTCGGGGCGTGCCCGCGGTCCCACTCGTCCTGCTCACGGATGTCGAGGACGACGGCGTCGTCGGGCAGCGCGGTCACGGGGACGTCGGGGAACTCGCTCATCGGCCCAGCATGCCAAACAGGTCCTCTACTTCAGGAACTTGCTGGTGCGCCGGTCGGCCAGGGGCTTGCCGCCGGTCTGGCAGGTGGCGCAGTACTGCAGCGAGGAGTCGGCGAACGAGACCTCGCGCACCACGTCACCGCACTCGGGGCAGATCTCGCCGGTGCGCCCGTGCACCCGCATGCCGGCACGCTTGGCGTCCTTGAGCTCCTTCGCGGGCTTGCCGGATGCCGCCGCCACCGCCAACGCCAAGGTGCCCCGCAGCGCGGTGTAGAGCCGCTCGACCTCGGCCGGGCCGAGCTTCGCGGCGATGGCGAACGGCGACAGCTTGGCGACGTGCAGCACCTCGTCGGAGTAGGCGTTGCCGACCCCGGCGATGATCGACTGGTCGCGCAGCATCCCCTTGACCTGCATCCGGTGCGAGGCCGCGATCGCCGCGAACACCTCGAGCGTGAACTCGTCGGCCATCGGGTCGGGGCCCAGCGAGGCGATGCCGGGAACGGTCGACGGGTCGTTGACGACGTACGCTGCCAGCCGCTTCTTGGTGCCCGCCTCGGTGAGGTCGAACCCCGACCCGTCGTCGAAGCGCACCCGCAGGGCGATCGGCGACTTGCCCGGCCGCAGCACCGTGGCCGGCATCGCGTCAGACCAGCGCAGCCACCCCGCCCGGGCCAGGTGAAACACGAGGTGCGTTCCGCCGCAGTCGATGTCGAGGAACTTGCCGTGGCGCGACACGCCGTCGACCGGAGCGCCCACCAGAGCCTGTGGCGGCGGGGTGAAGGTCTTCAGCACCGAGATCGAGCCGAGCTCGACGCCGGTCACGACGAGCCCGTCGGTGCGCTCACCGAGGAAGTGGACGAGGGCCTGCACCTCGGGCAGCTCGGGCATGGGCCGACGCTACCGCTGGTTCCAGATCATCCGCACCTGACGGAGCAGGCCGTAACCGTCCGGCGCCCGCACCACCGGCACCTCGAGCTGCTCGGTCGGTGCCGGCGCCAGGTCGTCGTTGGCGATCGGGATGACGTGCGAGAGCACCTGCTCGCTCGGCGACAGCTCACGGATGGCGATGCCGCGCACCCGGTCGGGGCGGCGCGACGTGAACTCGGTGTAGAGCTTCGGGTCGTGCTGGCCGTCGTCGCCGACCAGCAGCCACTTCACCTGCGGCAGCTCGCGCGCGAGCCGGTGCAGCTGGGCCTGCTTGTGCTCCTGCCCCGACCGGAACCACCCGGAGTTGGTCGGACCCCAGTCGGTGAGCAGCATCGGGCCGGCGGGAAAACCGCTGCGCCGCAGGAAGCGGGTGAGCAGCGGCGCGGTGTTCCACGCCCCGGTGGACAGGTAGATGACCGGGGCGTCGGGGTGCTCGGCAAGCAGCTCGCGGTACATCGTGGCCATCCCGGGCACCGGCTTGCGGGCCCCCTCGGAGCGCATGAACGTGTTCCACGCGGCGATCATCGGCCGGGGCAACGACGTCGAGAGCACCGTGTCGTCGATGTCGGAGATGATGCCGTGGGTCACCGTGCCGCCGACGACGAGCACCGGCACGTCGATGGTCTCGGCCCCGGGCGACCCCACGTAGATGTGGTGCCAGCCGGGCGACAGCCCGTGCCCGCGCACGGTGAGGTCGACGTAGCCGCCCCGGTCGGTGCGCGTGGTGACGATGCGCTCGTTGACCCGCACGGTCACCGGCTCGTCGACCGCCGGGGTCGCGAAGAACGCCTTCCAGCCGCGGGTCTCGAGCTCGACGGCCCGCAGCCGCGCGGCATACGTCGGCTCATCCGGCTCGTCCTCGGGCCGGCCGCGGGTCATGATGACGCGGCCGAACACTCGCAGCCGCGTCACGCTGCCGTAGCCGGTGAGCGGGACGACACGGGTCGACCACCCGCGTGACCGCAGCACGCGGCCCTTGCGCCCGTTGTAGGCGTCTTCGAGCACTGCTGCGGCATGGGGTCGCGGCATGGCTCGATGCTAGGGCAGCGCTCAGGCGCGCCCCGGCTCCTCCCGCGTGACGACACCGGCGACGATCTGGTGGGCGAGCTCGCGCACCTTGATGTTGCGGGCCTGCGAGGTGCTGCGCAGCACCTCGAACGCCGCGTGCTCCGGCATCCCCCGCAGCGCCATGATGACTCCCTTGGCCTGCTCGATGACGGCCCGGCTGGCCATCGCCTGCTCGAGCTGACCGGCCAGGCGCTGCACCCCGTCCAGCGCCGAGACGGCGACCACGGCATCGGCACAGCGTGAGGCGGCGACCCGCACCAGTGAGGCGTCGAAGCCGTCGAACGCGTGCGGGGCCCAGCCGTAGAGGTTCAGCGCGCCGACGCACTCCGCACCGCTGAGCAGCGGCAGGGCCAGGAGGCTGCGCATGCCGTCGTCGCGACACTCCGCCGCGAACTGCGGCCAGCGACCCCCGGGCGCCACGAGGTCGTCGACCCGGTTCTCGCGACGGTGCCGCGCCGAGTCGAGACAGGGGCCGTCGTCGAGGGCGTACTGGACGGCGTCGAGCTCGAGGGTCTGCACCGTGGTGTAGGCCGCCGTGTGCGGCCGGCCGTCGCTCAGCACGGTGACGCCCACCTCGTCGCAGCCGGGCACGTGCCGGCGCACCGCGTGCACCACCCGCTCCAGGTAGTCCGACACCTGCTCCATCGACTCCAGCACCCCACCGATGTCGGTGGTGAGCGCCTCCAGGGCGGCTGGCGGCACGGCGAGCCCCTCGGGCCCGGCAGACTGCTGCTCGGTCATCGGTCCCTCCCCGTGGTCAGGTGCTCGCCCAGTATCCTCTCCGAGACACCGATGCGTGGCTCCACCTGCGACGATGGCCGGATGCCGGCCAGTCACCGCAAGCAGTCGGCCACCGCGCCGCCGGGCTACTTCGGCTGGGAGGCGGCCGGCCTGCGCTGGCTCGCGGACGCCGAAGGCGGCGGGGGAGCCGCGGTCGTCGAGGTGCTCGACGTCGGCGGCCAGCACCTCGACCTGGCCCGGCTCACCCCCACGGCCCCGACCGTGGCGGCGGCCGAGCGGCTGGGTCGCGGGCTCGCGGCGACCCACGCCGCCGGCGCCACGGCATACGGCTGCGGCCCACCCGGGTGGGTGGGCGACGGCTGGCTCGGCCCGCTCAGTGAGCCGCTGCCCCTCGCCCTCGGTGCCTGGGACGGCTGGGGCGAGTTCTATGGGCAGGCCCGGATCGCCGCGCTGCTGCCGCTCGCCCGGGAGCGTGGCGTGCTCGACGAGACCGAGGTGGCCCTGCTGCACCGGCTCACCGACCGGGTCGCCTCCGGCGCGTTCGACACCGGCGAGGCCCCCGCCCGGCTGCACGGCGACCTGTGGTCGGGCAACGTGCTGTGGACCGCGCACGAGGCGGTGCTCATCGACCCCGCGGCCCACGGCGGGTCCCGCGAGGCCGACCTCGCCATGCTTGCGCTGTTCGGCACGCCGCACCTCGAGCGGGCGCTCGCTGCGTACGACGAGGCCGCTCCGCTGGCGGACGGGTGGCGCGACCGGGTGCTGCTGCACCAGGTGCACCCGCTGCTGCTGCACGCCGTGCTGTTCGGCGGGTCCTACGCCCGTCAGGTGGTGCGGGCGGCGCGGCGCTACGCCTGAACGTCGGGGAAGGGGTCGGCGACGGCCGGGGGAAGGTCGCCCGGCGCGGGCTCGCCCGACAGGCGGCGGCGCACCATGATCGCCACCGCGACGGCCGGGGACGACAGGGCGGCACCGAGCATGCCGGCGATCGCGGCACCGATGATCGTGGCGCCCAGCACGACGATGGGGTGCAGGCTCAGCGCCGTCCCCGCGAGGCGCACCAGGACGATGGTCTGCACGATGTTCTGCACGACGAGGATGACGACGAGGATGGCGATGGCGGTGTCGACGCCGTTGGAGCCCAACGCGATCAGCGTCGCGAAGGCGCCGGAGACGATGGCGCCGAGGTAGGGGACGTAGGAGGTGACCAGGGTGACGACGGCGATGGTGAAGGCCAGGGGCACCCCGAGCAGCCACGCCGCGCCGCCGATCAGCACGGCCGTGACGACCGCCGAGAGGGTGAGCGCCCAGAAGTAGCGGCGCACCGCGACGGCCGACTCGTCGACGATCTCGGCGCCGAGGTCGGCGTCCAGGCCGATGTGCGCGCCGACGAACCGGGTCAGGCCGTCCCAGTCGATGAG
>CAWDBL010000012.1:0-14341 GCA_963800505.1 uncultured Actinomycetota bacterium | reverse complement strand
TGCCGGCACCGGCACTGCCCACGGCGCTGCAGCGGCGACGTGTGGATGAGAACCTCACCGCCGTGGTGTCCAAGAGGCAGGGACAACGCGGCCTGTCGCGCACGTTCGCGACGGCACTCGATGGCGTCGCGACGAGCCCCGGTCGAGAGGCTGGGGAACCCACCACCTGGGCGCCGCAGATGGGCGGTGCCCCGCTCGGAGGGGAGGGGACCGGCTCCATGCCCCTGGTCCTCGTCTGCGAGGACGTCGAACCAGTCCGCCGGCCGGTGCGCACCGACCTCGGGCGCGCGGGCTTCCTGGTGGAGGACGCGGCCGACGGGCACGCTGCAATGGGGCTGCTCATCCAGCCCGACGCCCGACGCCCTGACGTCATCGTCATCGACTGCCAGACACTGCCCTACGACAGCTGGTGGGCGATCGCAGCAATCCGCGCTCACCCGGCCCTGGACCACATCCCCGCGTTGCTGGTGACGGCGGACGCTGGCGAGCACCACAACGTCGAGGCCGAAACTGCCGGATTCGACGGCATCGTCAGCAGACCATTTGCCCTGGACGACCTCGTGCGCACGGTCGCACTCCTCGCGGCCACCGGGCGGCAGCCTCGCCGTCGACCGCGCGCGCAGGCCGTCGTGCCGGGTCGCAAGCGCCTCACCCAGAAGCACCGTCGCGCCCGGCGGGAGAGCTGAGCTCAGAGCACCCTGGTCCGGTCGTGGGCCGGTGCCGCCTGCTGCGGTCCAGGGCTGGGCCCCGGCCGCGTGTAGGTGCTCACGGCCGGGGCGGGGGTGCGGTCAGTCGGTGGTCACCTCGTTCTTGCGACCAGCCATCACGAGCGCGGTGCCGGCCAGCAGCAGCGCCATGCCGATGCCGACTGGTCGCCAGGTGTCGCTACCCGTCTGCGCCAGTGCGGCGGATGCCTCAGCAGCCGGCGCCTCAGCCGCCTGCACGACACTCGGACTGTCTGGGTTGGTGGCCGCGTCGACGACCTCGCAGTTCGCGTTGTCGCTCCATGCGTAGAACACCGGAGCCACAGCCGCCGTGTCCGTCACGACACGCTCGTTGAAGAGCGTCCACGACTCCCCAGGGCTCTGGTTCACCCACGAGGCGTCCGCAGCGTCGAGCGACGGCTCGTCATCGGTGACGTAGTACACGGTGTACTCGGGCACAGCGTCCTCGTCGGTCACGGTGATCGGGTCGGTGACCCGGTACTCGTGCGTCGAGGTGTTCTCGGGAGCAGTCGGCTCGGTGAGGTACGGAGCCCGGTTGATCCGGCTCCAGTCACTCCACGGCCCATAGGACTCCTCGACGGCCTCGGTCGTGATGACCGTGCGCTCGTCGATCTGCGTCCAGCCCTTGCCCTCGGGCGGGCCGAGCAGCCAGTCGGTGGTCTGCGTCTCGGTGCCGTTGGCGACCTGTCGGGTCTCACCGGTGAACCGGGCCTGCCACTGGCGGTACCACGTGCTGCCGTCACGGTTGGTGCCCTCGGCGTGGAAGGCAGGCTCACCCAGCGGGTCGTTGCTGTCCTGCCATGACTTGTGCGTCATCGGATCCCACAGCGTCCACTCGCCGTAGTCCGAACACTCACCGGCGTGCCGGTAGAACCACGAGCCGTTGCCGGAGCCGTTCTGGTACACGCCATCAGGACCAGCCTGACCCGGAGGGATGGGCTTGTTCTCGTGCTGCCACGTGCCGCGCGGGTCTGTGGGCCACGAGGGCGGGCCCTCGAACGGACCCTGGTCCTTGTTCGGCGAGAAGTTCTGCCAGACGTCGGCGGTGCATGTCTTGGTCCGGGTGAACTTGGCGAGCTGGTACTGCGTCTTGTAGGTCGTCACCTCGCGCTGGTACATGAACTCCTGGTGCGAGACCTCCTCCACCGCGGGGGTGTAGGTCCGGCTTCGGCCCTCGATGTTCCACTCCTGGTGGGTCACCGCGTCCTGCTCGGGGATGACCTGCAGGTACTGACCCTCGGGGTGCGTCACAGCGTCCTGGCCGGGCAGCACCCACGACTTGGTGGTGTCGCACTTGGCGTCCGTCTCATAGGTGGACACCTTGTCCTGCACCGCGCCCTGGGGGACGTCGGTGAGGCTCTTGACGACGATCGGGTTCGCGGCACTCGTACCGGGAACCACCGTCGTCGCGCTGGCTGTTGCTATGCCCCCCATCGTCAAGAGGGCCGCCGTGGCTGTGATGGCCGCAACCCTCATGTACCTAGACATGGGTTTCCTTTCCCTGCGTTGTCGTGATGGATCTGTGTCGGTCGTGCCCTCGGCTGTCGTCGCCGAAGTCGGCCTAGTCGTGCTCGAAGGACGGCAAGAGGTCGATCGCGGTGTCCGGGTGGTTCAGCACCGAGAAGCCGACTGACCGGCTTGCCCGGCCTGCCCGTGAGCTCTTGCCCTTGCCGGAAGCTCCAGCCGCATGTTCCTGCGGCTTCAGCTACCCGAGTAGGGGGACGACGAGCGTCTCCTCATGGGTCAGCGGTGGCACGGCGGGAAGCGGGGCGCTGGCCCACCCGGTGCATCACCAGCGAACGCGATCACCGCACCGGCAAGGGTGATCACAGCGGCCGGCCGGCGGACTGGGGTAGGGGCTCGGGGTCCCATGACGTCCTCTTCCCTGCGAGGCTGGGCCGGCCCGGTGGTAGGTCTGCGCGGGTCGTTGCCCAGGCTGACTACTCGACGGTAACAGTAAAGGGAGAGTAAGGAAGAGGTAAATCCAGCGTAAAGAACAAAGTGTGATGAAGGCCATTTGGCACCCGTGCGTGCCACGCCTCCAGACCGGGCGGGGGCCCCCCGGGTCGAAGCGATCAGCCGGGGGACGGGCGTGACAGGCGGTCGAGCACCCCGAGCAGCAGCGCCTCGCGCAGCTGGGGCGGGCAGGCGTCGAGCAGGGCGTTGACGGGGGCCATCCGGCTGGGGAGCGCGAGCGCTCCGTCGCTGCCCGCCAGCCCGGCGGCGGCGAGCAGACCGGCGAACCCGGCCTCGTCGAGGGTCGCCGGGTCGATCGACCCGAGCAGGCCGGCCAGCCCCGGGTCGAGGGCCACGGGACCGGCGGAGCGGGCGGCATCCGCCGACTCCTGCAGCGCCACGACCAGCTCGGGCACCGACGGTGCGGTCGCCGCCGAGAGGGTGAGGTGCAGCGTGGGCGGCACGCCACGGAACGACAGCTGCGGCTGCACGAACCAGCCTCGCTCGAGCATCTCGTCGGCGATGGTGAAGACGTCGCACGAGGGGTCGGCGAGGAGGGCGACCAGGGTCGAGTCGGGCGCGGTGAGCACGCTCAGTCCGTCGATGCCGTCCACGGCGGTCGCCACCGCGAGCGTCGCGTCGCGCGCCTGCCGCGCCAGGTCGGCGTACCCCTGGATGCCGATCCGTTGGGTCACCGCCCACGCGGCGGCGAGCGGCCCACCCGAGCGGGTCGACTGCATCGTGCTGTTGAGCATCGTGTACCCCGGCCAGTTCGCCGAGGCGAAGAAGTGCCCGCGACGCAGCGCCGGCGTGCGGTGCAGCAAGACGGAGACGCCCTTGGGGGTGTAGGCGTACTTGTGCAGGTCGACGCTGATGCTGGTGACGCCCTCGACCTCGAACGTCCACGGCGGGGCGTCGTCGAGGTGCGGCAGCACCCAGCCGCCGATGCAGGCGTCGACGTGGCAGCGGATGCCGCGCTCGGCCCCCAGCGCCGCGATATCGGGGACCGGGTCGACCACGCCGTGGGCGTACGACGGTGCGGAGGCGACGACGAGCACGGTGGTGTCGTCGACGGCGTCCGCCATGGCGACCGGGTCGGCGCGCAACGTGTCGGGGTCGACGTCGACCAGCACCGCGCGAACCCCCAGGAACTCCGCCGCCTTGTGGAAGGCCGCGTGGGCCGACGTCGGCAGCACCATGCTCGGGTCGGAGGCCCCCGGGGAGCCCTGCCGGGCGGCGAGCACCGCGAGCAGGATCGACTCGGTGCCGCCGGAGGTGACCGAGCCGGCGAACCCGTCGGGCGCGTCGAGCAGGCCGCCGGTGAGTGCGACGAGGTCGTTCTCCATCCGCAGCAGGGAGGGAAAAGCGGTGGGGTCCAACCCGTTCGACGCGGCAAACATCGCCAGCGCCTCCAGCCCCACGGCATCCGCGTCGGCGAGCCCCGAGTCGTAGACGTAGGCGAGCGTGCGGCCCCCGTGGGCGGGCAGGTCGTGGGCCTGCAGCTCGCGCAGGGTGGCGAGCACGGCTTCGGCGGTCGGTGGGGTCACCGGGACACCTCCTGGTCGAGCCGGTACGTGCGCAGCACCAGCAGGGACACTCCGACCAGCGCGGCCGGGATGATCGTGAAGCCCAGCGCGATGGCGGTGTGGGCCGAGTCGGGTTGCACGGCAGCGGAGTCGGTGGATGAAACGTATCCCCCCATCGCCAGCACACCGGCATACAGCAGCGGGCCGAGGGCGAGGCCGAGCGTCTCACCGGCGGTCCAGACCCCGGTGTAGGTGCCGGCGCGGCTCTCGCCGGTGCGGGCGGTGTCGGCGGCGGCGACGTCGGGCAGCATCGCGAGCGGGAACATCTGGCAGGCCGCGTAGCCCACCCCCACCACGGCGATACTGGCGGCGGTGGCGGCGACCCCGAGCCGTACGGTGAGCAGCGTCGCCAGCGCCCCGCCGGCCAGCAGCAGCGAGCCCCAGAGGTAGCCGGTGCGCTTGTCGCGCCGCTCGCCGACCCGCTGCCAGAGCGGGGTCACGAGGAGGGCCGGCGCCACGAAGCAGACGAAGAGGATCGTCGAGGCGCCCGGGCTGCCGAGCAGCACCCGGGCGACGTAGTCGACCCCGGCGAGCATCGCGCCGGTGGCGAGCGCCTGCAGCACGAAAACGGCGAGAAGAGTGCGGAACTCACGCGAGGCGGCGACCACGCGCAGCTGGTCGGCCAGGCTGCCGCCGGCCGTGGCGGCATCCGTCATGTGCGTGTTGCGGGTGCCCCACCAGGCACCGACCGTGCCGATGAGGATGAGGGCGCCGACGAACAGACCCACCCCGCGGTAGCCCCACTCCGGGCCGAGCTGGTTGCGGATGACCGGTGAGAGGCCGCCGCTGACCAGGATGGTGAGGGCGAGGATCGCCACCCGCCACGTCATCAGCCGGGTGCGCTCGTCGTAGTCGTCGGTCATCTCGGCGGGCATCGCCACGTACGGAACCTGGAAGAAGGCGTAGGCGGTGGCGCACGCGATGAACAGCACGACCACCCAGGTGGTGGCCAGCCCGGTGGGGGACGTCGGACCGGTGAAGAGCAGCACGAAGGCCAGCGCCAGCAGGGTGCCCGAGCGGATCAGGAACGGCCGTCGGCGGCCGCCGGGGTTGGTGGAGCGGTCGCTGATCCGGCCGGCGACCGGGTTGAGGACGACGTCCCACGCCTTGGGCAGGAAGACGACCAGGCCGGCGAGGCCGGCCGTCACCCCGAGCCGGTCGGTGAGGTAGGGCAGCAGCAGCAGGCCGGGCACGGTGCCGAACGAGCCCGTCGCCACCGAGCCCAGGCCGTAGCCCCGGCGGGCGGACGGGGTGAGGCGCGGGCCGCGTGCCGTCGAGGACCCCGGTGTCGAACCTGGGGTGGGGGCCGCTGCCATGCCCGGACCCTAGTGGGGATGATGTGGCGGTGGGTACGCGTCAGAGGTTTCGGGGCCGGATCGCCGGGGTGGGGTCGACCAGCGGCGTGCGGGTCGTGGTCGGCTGGTGGCACGAGAGCCCGTTCGGCCAGTTCGCCGACGCGATGGTCGAGCGCGCCGACGGGCACCGCATCCTGGTGGCGCCCAGCGAGCAGGTGCGCGACCTCGTCGCCACCACCTACGTGTTCGACGAGACCCGGGTCGAGCCGTTCACCGTGTCCGCGGGCGGTGCGGCGGGCTCGGTCTGGGTGGTCGAGTCCCCGTCACTGTCGCTGCGCCTCGAGGTGGGCGGCCGGATGCCGGTGGGTCACCTCCTGCGGCTGGTGCCGCGCAGCGTGGCGCAGAGCCCGGTGTTCGCGACCGTGGCCGACCCGGTGGCCCGGGTGGCGATGCGCGGCGTGCGGACGCGGGGCATGGCCCGGGCCGGTCGGCGCGAGTACTACGGCGCCACCGACCTGCGCACGGTCACGGCGCTGACCGGCGCGCTCGACGGCATCCCGCTGGGCGGCTTGGCGCCGGTCGACCCGGCCTGCCGCTTCGGGTTCTCGTCGACGCCGAAGCGCCCGTCGGTGACCGACGTGGTCACGACCATCGTCGAGACCGGCTGACCCCAGGCCCGGGAAGCGGGCCTTCGACCTGCGCCGTCGCAACGTTCGACAGCGTGGCATCCACGATGCATGACCGGGTACTGCGCGGGTATGCCGCTCCATCGCTCCCGGATGCCGCCCGCCCGTCACCCGGCGGCGGCGGCCCTTGCGGTGCTCGCGACCGGGCTGACCGTGGCGGCCCGGGCCGGGCTCGGGCCGACCTCGCAGGTGTTCGGGTCGTTCCCGTTCCGCGCGCCGACCAGCGAGCGCACCGTGGCGCTGACCTTCGACGACGGCCCCAACGAGCCGTGGACCTCGCGGCTGCTCGACACCCTGGCCGACAAGGGCGTGCCGGCGACGTTCTTCCAGGTGGGCCGGTGCGCGCGGCGGCATCCGGAGGTCACCCGGCGGGTCGTCGCCGAGGGGCACGTGCTGGGCAACCACAGCGAGAGCCACACCTTCTCGAGGTACGCCACCGAGCCGACCCAGCGGCGCGAGGTGGAGCGTGGGCGGGCCACCCTGCGCGAGGTGTCCGGGCGTGAGCCGCTGCTCTACCGGCCGCCGTGGCTCTGCCACTGGCCGTGGGTGCTGCGCGGCATCGCCGGCACCGGCTCACAGGTCGTCTCCGGCACCTTCGCCTCCCCGTTCGAGCTCTTCCAGCCGCGGCCCGAGGTGCTCGTGGCGGGGGCGGTGCGCCGGGCGCGGCCGGGCACCATCGTCATCCTGCACGACGGCCGGGAGGCGCGCGGCGGTGACCGGCGCGCGTCGGTGGCGGCCGTCGCGCCGCTCGTCGACCGGCTGCGCGACTCGGGCTACTCGTTCACGACCGTCGACCGCCTGCTCGGCGTGCCCGCCTACGCGACGGCGGCCGCATGAGCCGCACCGACGTGGCGGTCGCCTCCACCGAGCCGGGCGTCCGCGACGACGTCCGGCGGCTGGCCCCGGTGCTCGCGGCGCTGATGGCCGGGCTGGTGCTCGCCGAGCTCGACGCCACGATGCTGGCCACCGCGCTACCCACGGTGGTCGGGGAGCTCGGCGGCAGCGACCAGCTGCTGTGGGCGACAACGGCCTACCTCGTCACCGGCACGGTGATGATGCCGGTGCTCGGCCGGCTCGGCGACCTCCTGGGGCGCCGGCCGGTCTTCCTCGCCGCCCTGTCGGTGCTGGTCGTGGGCTCGGTGCTGGGCGGGCTGGCCCGCGACCTGCCCACGCTGGTCGCCGCCCGGGCCGTGCAGGGCCTGGGCGGTGGGGCGCTGGTGGTGCTGGTCTACGCGGTGCTCGCCGACCTGCTGCCCGCCCGTCGCCGGGCACCGGTGATGACCGCTGTCGGGGCGGTGTTCGCCGCCTGCGCCGTGGCGGGGCCGCTGCTCGGCGGCTGGCTCGCGCAGACCGTCGGGTGGCGGTGGGTGTTCTGGGTCAACGTCCCCGTCGGGGTGCTGGCCGTGGCGCTCGCCGCCCGTACGCTGCCGAAGGGACGGCCGCAGGGTGCGCGGGTGCACCTCGACGCCGCCGGCACCGCCCTGCTCGCGGCCACCGTGCTCTCGCTGACCCTGCTCGTCACGGTGGCTGCTCGGCCTGGCGCGTCGGCGGCGACGCTTCTGGTCGGTGCGGCCGTGACCGGGCTGACCGCGCTGGCGCTGGTCGTCGTGGAGCGGCGCTCCCGGCATCCGCTGCTGCCGCCGCTGCTGTTCCGCGACCGCACCTTCGTCGTCGCGGTGGTGGCCGGCCTCGTCCTGGGCGCCGCCATGTTCGGCACCGTGGGCTACCTGCCGACCTACCTGCAGATGGCCGCCGGGCTGAGCCCGCGCGACGCCGGACTGATGATGCTGACCCTGATCGGCGGCCTCGGTGGGGCCACGGTCGTGGCGGCCCAGGTGGTCGCCCGCACCGGCCGACACCGGTTCCTGCCCGTCCTGGGCGCGGCGCTCACCGCGACCGCCCTCGCCCTGATGTCGCGCTGGAGCGCCGACACGTCGCTCGTCACGGTTGGTGGCTGCCTGGTGCTGCTCGGCATCGGCATCGGCTGCGCCTGGGAGGTGCTGGTCGTCGTCGTGCAGAGCACCGTGCCCAGCCGGCACGTCGGCATCGCCACGGCGACCAACGGCTTCTTCCGCGAGGTGGGGGTGCTCGTCGGCTCGACCCTGGTCGGCGCCGCGTTCAGCGGGCGGCTACGGGAGGGGCTGCTTCCGCTGGAGCGGTCGACGGGGATGCCGGTGGGCTCGCTGACGCCCGAGCGCGTCGCCGCGCTGCCGGCCGGGGCCCGCGCGGACGTGGCCGCGGCCTATGCCGACGCGCTGACCCCGGTCTTCCTGGTGCTCGTGCTGCCGGTGGTGGTCGGCGCCGGGCTCTTGGTGCTGGTGCGGCGCCTGCACCTGCCGACGTCGTTCGAGGGGCGGCCGTGAACGCGCCGCGCTTCTCGGTCGTCGTGCCCGCGCACAACGAGGCCGACGTGCTCGGGCGCACCCTGGGGTCGCTGCGGGCCCAGGACTTCTGCGGGGCCGTCGAGGTGGTCGTGGTGGACAACGGCAGTGTCGACGGCACCGCCGACCTCGCGCGGGCTGCCGGGGTGCGGGTGGCGCAGGAGCCCACCCTCGGGGTGTGCGCGGCGCGGCAGCGGGGCACCGAGCTGGCCCGAGGACAGATCGTCGTCTCCACGGATGCCGACACGGTGCACCCACCCGACTGGCTGAGCAGGATCGACGCGGCCTTCCGGAAGGACCCCGACCTCGTGGCCGTGGCCGGGCCGTGCCACTACGAGGACCCGCCGGGCTGGGCGGCCGTCCTCCCCCGGCTGGGCTTCGGGGTGGTGGCCGCCGCGCACCGGCTGACCGGATGGGTCGGCTACGTGACGGCCACCAACGTCGCGTTCCTCCGCGAGGGCTTCCCGGGGTACGACACCTCGCTCACCCAGGGCGGCGACGAGGTCGACCTCCTGCGGCGGCTGCGTGGCCAGGGGCGGGTCACCTGGGACCCCGCCAACGCCGTGCACACGTCGTCGCGGCGGCTCGAGCAGGGACTCGCGCACACGGTGCTGGTGTCGTACGGCTACTACTACGCGGGGGGGCACGTCGTGAACCGGCTGGCCCGGCGGCAGGTGGTGGGGGTGGCCCCGCCGATCCGGCCCGGGGACGAGGGTCAGGTCCGGCAGGTGCGGCAGCGCTGGCGTTGGGCCGTCGCCGGTGGAGCAGCGGCTCTTCTCGTGGGCCTACTGGCCCGGCGCACGGGTTGACATCCCGCGACACGCTGACTGCGCAGCCCCGGCGTCAGCGCGTCGTGGGACCTCGACCGGCGACATCACGTGATCCGAAGGTTGGCCGGGTCGATCTCCAAGGCCCGGGCGAACCGGGTCAAACACGCTCGCCGACGCGCTCCGCCGTAGACGTCCTCGGCATAGATCTCGATCACCTGGTACTCGTTCGCCTCGGCGACGGTCGCCCGGGAGGCATCCGCGCTGCGCCGCTTGATCGAAGCGTGGTCCGACCCTTGGTACTCGCCTACGACACCCTTGATGCTGCCTCGTGGCCGCCAGACAAGGTCTCCTTCGAGCAACCAGCCCCCGTGACGGTCGCGTACGTCGGCGTTGACCTCCGGCTCTGGAAAGCCGGCACGCACGAACATCAGTCGCGCCCGCGACTCCATGGGCGACTTGACCCCCTTGCGCACGAGGGCTGCTGCCTCCATCAAGCTCGCTGCACCTCGGGGGCGGCACCGACGTTGGACGGCGTCGGCCAGGGCTGGGCCCTCGAGGCTGAGCCGCTTGACGACATGGTCACCGGCGACGACAAGGTCCTCCGTCGTCAGTCCGCGAGCCACCAGGTCGCCCAGGTCACACCAGGTGTCGAGCATGTCGACGACCCGCACGCCCGACGCTTCGACGACGGCCCGGGACTCCAGCCCCCGATGTCCGACGCACAACTTCCGTCGGATGGGCGTCCGGCACGAGTGCCGCATGACGTCGAGGACCGTCGACTTCTCGAACCGCTCGGGCATCGGGATGCCGAGGAGCACCGCCGCGGTGGCGTGTGAGAACGCGATGTCCTCGGGCAACGCAAGGGTGAATGCGGCAGCTCGGTGTGCCAGCGTCTCGACGGGCCGGGCTGAGCGCACCGACCGAGTCGGGAGGTGCAGCGCAGCATGCCGCAGCCGGGATCGAGGAAGGCCGGCATCCCGCAGCTCGCCGACGCTGAACGGCCGGGTCTGCCACGGCTCGGGCAGAACCGGACCTGACATCCGCCCACACTGCCGATTTCCGGCCCTGGGCGATCCGCGTTATCCACAGCCACCGTCGACATCCCGCGACGCGCTGATGATCCATCCCGGGCATCAGCGCGTCGTGGGACCTCGACTGTCTGGCCGTCGCGGATGGGCTGACCCGTCGCCAAGGGGATTCGCTCAGGGCCTGGGGCTGACCCGGAGGAGCTGGTCGTCGTCGCCGTTGGTGGTCGTCACGTACAGGGCGCCGTCGGGCCCCATCCGGGCCGCCCGCAGCCGCCCGTACGGCCCGTTGGTGGCCTCAGGCACCGCCACCTTCGCCAGGGTCCCGTCGTCCTTCAGGGTCAGCAGCAGCAGCTTGGCACCCTTGAGCGCCGTGACGACCAGGGCCCCCTCGAGCCCACCCCACTGCGGCCCCTCGAGGAACTCCGCGGCACACACCGCCTGCGTGGTCCTCCCCGACTGCCAGATGGCCGGCACGGCATCCGGGAAGCGCTCGCGGTCGGTCATCGGCACGCTCTCGTCGTAGCCGTCGACGGTGCCGCCCTGCGAGGGGTCCCAGCCGTAGTTGGCGCCCGGGCGGATGCGGTTCACCTCGTCGTTGAACGACGGCCCGTGCTCGGCCGTGTAGACCTCCCCGGTGCCCGGCTGCACCGCCACGCCCTGCAGGTTTCGGTGCCCGTAGCTGAGCACGTAGCGCTCGCGCGAGTTCGATGCCGACGCGAACGGGTTGTCCGGCATCGGCTTCCCCGTCTTCAGGTCGAGCCGCAGCACCTTCCCGCCCAGCACCGTGCGGTCCTGCGGGATGTCGCCCTGGGCCGTGTCACCGGTGCCCACCAGCAGCGCGCCGTCGGCGGCGATCTCCGGCCGGCACCCCGAGTGCCGCCCGGTCGAGATCGGCAGCCCGGTGAGCAGGGTCTTCACCCTCGTGGCCGAGCGCTCGTCGGCCGACAGCTTCCAGGTGACCAGCCGGATGTCCTCGGGGTCGCCGCCCTCCTGGTAGGTCTGGCAGGTCGTGAACTCGCGCGACGTCGCGAAGTCGGGGTGCACGACCATCCCCATCAGACCGCCCTCGCCCTGCACGAACACGTCGTCGAGGTCGGCCCGCACCGTGCTGCGCGACGCACCCTTGCGCAGCCCCGACACCAGCGAGATCCGCCCCGGCCGCTCGGTCACCAGCACCTTCCCGTCGGGCAGGAAGCCGATGTCCCAGCCGTGCTCGAGCCCCCCGGTCACCACCTCGACCGCCAGCCCGGGCACCGCCGTGTTGCGGGGCGCGGGGCTCGCCGACGGCTCAGGGCTTTCGGATGCCGTGCCACCGGATGCCGCGCTTCCAGGGGCACGGGACGCGCGGCTGGGTGCCGGCGCGGGAACCTCGCCCACCCCGTCGTCGCCCGAGCAGGCGGTCAGGGCGAGCGACGCGAGCAGCGCGAGTCCGGAGAGCGGGGCGACGAAACGGGACCTCATGCCCCAGTCTCCCTCACCCGGCGAGGTCGGCCGTGGCTCGTTCGTAGTCCTTCGACAACGCGGCGAGGTCGGCGCGGTAGTCGGCGATCCGGCATCCGCGGCCGTTGGGCTTGAGCAGGATGCCCTCGGCTGCCCACCGTTCGCGCGCCTCGTCCATGAGCGCCACCGGCAGGTCACCGTAGGAGCTGCAGACCCGCCACCAGGTGACGTTCGTGCCGTAGGTGCTCATGACCCGACCGACGAACCGCGGGCCGACCCCCACCAACGCACCGATGTCGCCGTAGGACACGACGCGGCCGCGGGGCACCTGCTCCACGGCCCGCAGCACCCGTTCCACGACGACGTCGTCCACGCGCCGCAGTCTGCCCGACCGGCGCTGCCCGAGAGCGCCCGTGTGCCCTTGCGCCGGCTGCGCCCGAGCGCGAGCATGGCGAGGCAGCCGCGACGACACGAGAGGGGGCGCCATGGCGCACCGCACCGACCTGCTCGTCATCGGCGCCGGCCCGTACGCCTACTCGGCCGCCGCGGGTGCCCGGGATGCCGGCATCGACACCACCGTCGTGGGCGTGCCGATGAGCTTCTGGCGCGAGCAGATGCCGGTCGACATGTTCCTGCGCTCGGGGCCCGACTGGCACCTCGACCCCGCCGGCGAGCACACCTTCGCGGCCTACTTCGAGGACCGCGGCCTGCGCCGGGCCGACCTCGACCCGGTGCCGATCGGGGTGTTCCTCGACCACACCGACTGGTTCCGCGAGCAGAAGGGCTTCGACGTCGACCAGCGCCTCGTCGACGGCCTTCAGGTCGACGCCTCCGGCGAGGGCTTCGTCGCGACCATGGAGGACGGCGCGACCATCACCGCCGACAAGGTGCTGGCCGCGCCCGGCATCCGGAACTTCGTCACCCTGCCGGCCTGGCACGAAGGGGTGCCCGAGCACCGGCGCGCGCACACCTGCGACCTCGTCGACTTCGACGCGCTCGCCGGGGCGCGGGTGGTCGTCATCGGCGGCCGGCAGAGCGCCTATGAGTGGGCCGCGCTGCTCTGCGACCACGGGGCTGCCGCGGTCGACGTGGTGCACCGGCACCCGACACCGGCGTTCGAGCGGGTCAGCTGGGAGTTCGTGAACCCCTACGTCGAGCAGACCCTCGCCCAGGGGGGTTGGTGGCGTGGGCTGTCGGCCGACGAGCAGAGGGCCATCGCGCTGGAGTTCTGGCAGGTCGGCCGGCTCACCCTCGAGCCGTGGCTGACCCCGCGCCTGAAGCCCGACGTCGTCACCGTGCACCCCGACACCGAGGTCGTCGACGTCGAGGAGGGCGACGAGACGACGGTGCTCGGGCTCACCGACGGCACGCGCCTCACCGCCGACTTCGTCGTGTTCGCCTCGGGCTACCGCGCCGCCATCGGGCGGGTGCCCTACCTCGAGCCGCTGCTCGACGACCTCGCGGTCGCCGACGGCTTCCCCCAGCTCACCGAGGGGTTCGAGACGTCGGTGCCCGGCCTCTACCTCACCGGGTTCGCATCGACCCGCGACTTCGGCCCGTTCTACGGCTTCACCAAGGGCTGCCCCAGCTCGGCCACCCTCGCGGTCGCCGACATGCTCACCTGACCGCACCCCGTCAGCAGCGGTGCACCGCCCGGGTGCCCGGAAGCGTCACCGCCCGAGGTCCGCACCGACCTCCCACGGGGCCACCGGTGAGTGCTCGAGCACCCAGGCCTCGAGGTCCTGCATCAGGCCGGTCGCCACGAGCAGGCCGATGGCGACGAAGAGCACGCCGAGCCCGCGCCGGAACCAGGAGTGCGGGTCCGCGGCCCAGCGCATCCGCCGCACCGCACGTTGCCCCAGGAGGGCGATCGGCAGCAGGACGCCCACCAGCCCGGCGACGTAGGCCGTGAGGAGCGCCAGGCCGCGGGCGGGCTCGGCCGGCAGCACGGTCACGACGACGTAGCCGAACAGCGGGCTGCACGAGGTGAACACCGGGCCCAGCGCCACCCCGGTGAGCACCGCCCCGAGGGTCCCGCCCCTGCGGTGCGCCGCCGACAGGCCCCGCCCGCTGCCCCGGCTGAGCCCGGTCGCGGCCGAGAAGCGGTCCCACGCCTCGGGGAACACGGCTGCCAGGCCGAGCAGGACGAGCAGCCCGCCGCTCACCCACCGCCACACCGAGGGCGGCACGTCGATGAGTGCGGTGGTCGCTCGCAGCGCGAGGGTGAACACGAACACCGAGGCGCCGAGCGACGCCGTCACGACCACGGCTCGACGCACCGCATCCGAGTCGGCCGCCCCGGAGACCGACCCTCCCACCACGACCGGCAGCAGCGACAGGGCGCACGGGGCCAGCGTGGTCAGGGCTCCCGCGAGGAGGGCGCCGACGAGCGCAAGGGGCACGTCACACCGTCTTCGCGAGGATCTCGGCGCCGCCCTCCGAGCCGGTCCACTTCGCGAGCTCGACCCCGAGGG
>CAWDBL010000011.1:0-22748 GCA_963800505.1 uncultured Actinomycetota bacterium | reverse complement strand
GGTGGAGCGGTCGAGCCTGGCGTGCACGCTGGGCGGCAGCACCCGGGCGAGGTTGGCCGCGAGCCCGCCGCCGGTGACGTGCGAGAGGGCGTGCACGTCGACGGCATCCGCTCGCACGAGGTCGAGCAGGTCGGCGGAGTAGACCCGGGTCGGCTCGAGCAGCTCCTCGCCCAGGGTGCGGCCGAACTCGTCGACGTGCCGGTCGAGGGCCCAGCCGGCGTGCGCGACGACCCGCCGAACGAGGGAGTAGCCGTTGGCGTGCAGCCCGCTGCTGGCGAGCCCGAGCACGACGTCACCGGGGGCCACCCGCTGCGGGCCGAGCACGGCATCCCGCTCGACGACGCCGGTGGCGGCGCCGGCGACGTCGTACTCGTCGGGGTCGAGCAGCCCGGGGTGCTCGGCGGTCTCGCCGCCGATGAGGGCGACCCGAGCCTGGGCGCACGCCGCGGCGATGCCCGAGACGATGGCGGCGACGCGCTCGGGCACCACCTTGCCGCAGGCGATGTAGTCGGTCATGAACAGCGGCTCGGCGCCGCAGACCACGATGTCGTCGACGACCATGCCCACCAGGTCGAACCCGATGGTGTCGTGCCGGTCGAGGGCCTGGGCGATGGCGACCTTGGTGCCGACGCCGTCGGTGGAGGTGGCGAGCACGGGGTGGTCGAAGGACTTCAGCGCGCTGGCGTCGAACATGCCGGCGAACCCGCCGAGCCCACCCAGCACCTCGGGGCGGGTGGCGCGCCGCACGCTGGCCTTCATCAGCTCGACGGCCCGGTCACCGGCCTCGACGTCGACGCCGGCCCCGGCGTACGTGATGGACGTCGGCTGCTCGGTGTCGCTCACGCGGCGAAGCCTACCGAGGTCGGGGACGGCTCGAGTTGGGTGCTCAGGTGGCTGTCTGGGCGACCACCTGAGCACCCACTCCGGACAAGCCAGCGAGTCAGAGGGACTTGAGGATGTCCTCGACCCGGTCCTTGGCGTCGCCGAACAGCATCTGGGTGTTCTCCTTGAAGAACAGCGGGTTCTGCACGCCGGCGTAGCCGGTGGCCATCGACCGCTTGAACACGATGACGTTCTCGGCCTCCCAGACCCGGATGACCGGCATCCCGGCGATGGGTGAGGCGGGGTCCTCGGCGGCGGAGGGGTTGACGGTGTCGTTGGCGCCGATGACGAGCACGACGTCGACGTCCTTGAGGTCGTCGTTGACCTCGTCCATCTCAAGGACGATGTCGTAGGGCACCTTGGCCTCGGCGAGCAGCACGTTCATGTGCCCGGGCAGCCGCCCGGCGACGGGGTGGATCGCGAACTTGACGTCGATGCCGCGCTCTCGCAGCTTCTTGGTCAGGTCGGCCACCGGGTACTGCGCTTGCGCCACCGCCATCCCGTAGCCGGGGGTGATGACGACCGACCGGGCGCTGGTGAGCAGGTCGGCGGCGCCCTCCGCGGTGACCTCGCGGTGCTCGCCGTAGTCGACGTCGGCGGCGATGGTGCCGCCCTCGACGCCGAACCCGCCGGCGATGACCGAGATGAACGAGCGGTTCATCGCGCGGCACATGATGTAGCTCAGGTAGGCACCCGAGGAGCCGACGAGCGCGCCGGTGATGATGAGCAGGTCGTTGCCGAGCAGGAAGCCTGCGGCGGCCGCCGCCCAGCCGGAGTAGCTGTTGAGCATCGACACCACGACGGGCATGTCGCCGCCGCCGATCGAGGCGACCAGGTGCCAGCCCAGCGCCAGGGCGATGAGGGTGACGAGGCCGAGCAGCGAGGACCGCAGCACCACGGAGTCCTCGGGGACCAGCACGTAGACGACGGTCAGCAGCAGGAACGCGCCGATGGCCCCGAGGTTGATCCAGTTGTGCCCGGGCAGCATCATCGGGGCCGACTTGATCCGCGCCGACAGCTTCAGGAACGCCACGATCGAGCCGGTGAAGGTGACCGCGCCGATGAAGACACCGACCATCACCTCGACGCTGTGGATGCCGGGGTACAGCGCGTTCTCGTACGCGGAGTTCCAGCCCACGAGCACGGCGGCCAGGCCGACGAAGCTGTGCAGCATCGCGATGAGCTCGGGCATACCGGTCATCTCGACCTTGCGCGCCCGGTCGAGACCGATGGCGGCGCCGATGCCCATCGCGGCCAGGATCATGGCCAGCCCGAACCAGCCGGAGCCCTCGATGCCGAGGGTGAAGCCGCCGGACTCGGTGACCTTGACCCCGCCGGTCGCGGCCCAGATGGTGGCCACCAGGGCGATGGCCATGCCGATGATGCCGAAGCGGTTGCCGGCGCGGGCGGTGTCGTGCTTGGACAGCCCGGCCAGGGCGAGGATGAAGGACAGCCCCGCGACGATGTAGGCGCCCTGCACCAGGGTGACGGGCAGCGTCATCGGGCCGGCTCCTCACGCTTGAACATCTCGAGCATTCGGGCCGTCACGCGGAACCCACCGAAGACGTTGATGCTCGCCACCAGGGTCGCGACGAACGCGAGCACCGTGACGGCGACGCTGTCGTGGCCGATCTGCAGGATGGCGCCGACGACGATGATGCCGCTGATCGCGTTGGTCACCGACATCAGCGGGGTGTGCAGCGCGTGGTGCACGTTGCCGATCACGTAGAAGCCGATGACCACCGAGAGCATGAAGACCATGAAGTGCCCCAGGAACGGGGCCGGCGAGACCGCCGCGACCAGCAGGAACAGCGCCGCAGCCAGCCCCATGTAGGCCAGGCGCCGGTTTGCGCTCATCGGCACCTTCGCCGGCTTCGGCTCCACGGGCGCGGCCACGGCAGCGGCCGGCGCGGCGGAGACCTGCACCGGCGGCGGCGGCCAGAGCACCTCGCCGTCGCGCACGACGGTCATGCCGCGCTGCACCGGGTCGTCGAGGTCGAGAGCGAACTCGCCCTCCTTGCCCGGCGTGACGAGCTTGAGCAGGTTGACCAGGTTGGTGCCGAACAGCTGCGAGGCCTGCGTGGGCAGGCGCCCCGGCAGGTCGGTGTAGCCCAGGATCGTGACCCCGTTGGCCGTGACCACCTTCTGGTCGGCCACCGAGCCGGCGACGTTGCCGCCGTTGGAGGCGGCCATGTCGACGACCACCGAACCGGGCTTCATCGACGCGACCATCGCCTCGTCGATCAACCGCGGGGCCGGACGGCCCGGGATCAGCGCCGTGGTGATCAGGATGTCGACGTCCGCGGCCTGCGCGGCGTACATCTCGGCGGCCTTGGCGTCGAAGTCGGCGCTGGTCTCCTTGGCGTAGCCGTCGGCCGACGGCGCCTCCTGCTCGATGTCGATGCGCAGGAACTCCGCACCCATCGACTCGACCTGCTCCCCCACCTCGGGACGCGCGTCGAACGCCCGCACCACCGCACCCAGCGAGGATGCCGTGCCGATCGCGGCCAGCCCGGCCACGCCGGCTCCCACGACCAGCACCTTGGCCGGCGGCACCTTGCCCGCCGCGGTGACCTGGCCGGTGAAGAAGGACCCGAACTCGTGGGCCGCCTCGACCACCGCGCGGTAGCCGCCGATGTTCGCCATCGACGACAGCACGTCGAGGGACTGGGCGCGCGAGATCCGTGGCACGGCATCCATCGCCAGCGCCGTCACCCCACGCGCGGCCAACGCCTGCACCAGCTCGGGGTTCAGGGCGGGGGCGAGCAGCGACACCACGACCTGGCCCGGCCGCAGCAGCGCGATCTCGGCCTGCGACGGCGCGTTGATCTTCAGCAGCACGTCGGCGTTCCAGACCGCCTCGTCGACGACGTCGGCGCCCGCACGCAGGTAGGCCGCGTCGTCGAAGCTCGACAGCACCCCGGCTCCCTGCTCCACGAACACGGCATACCCGAGCGCGCGGATGGCCTCCACGGTCTTCGGGGTCGCCGCGACCCTGGTCTCGCCCGGTCGGGTCTCTCTGGGGACTCCAATGCGCACGGCGATTCCTCTCGGCCTGCAGGGGGGTGCTCCGAACCTATCGGGTCTGCCCGAGCGTGGCCCACCGAGGCTTACCTTCGTGGCGCGCGTCACGACGACCGCGCGGCACGCCGGGATGTCGGCGTGCCGCGCGGTGAGGTCCGGTGGGTGTGGGTGTCAGCCGTCCGCGCGCCGGAAGCCGCTGCGCTGCGCGGCGCCCTCGTCGTAGAACCACACGTCGGGCTCGGCGGCGTCGTACCCGGGATCCCCCGGCGCCCGGTACGTCATGTCGTGGTACCCCTGCACCGGGTGGTCGAGCGGCTGCGCCCCCCCGTCGAGCGGCGCTGCCGAGCCCACCCCGAAGCCACCGTCGCGGATCTCCTCGAACGCCGAGATCCGGCGTCCCGCGGATGCCGTGGTGCCCGACTCCGCGTCGGATGCCGCGTCGTCGCCGGACGCGGTGGCGCCCGCGTCGTCGGATGCCGTGGTGGACGTCGCGTCGCCGGCCTCGTGGGCGAGGTCGGCGCGCTCGGCCTCGAGGCGGTCGCCGCGGTCGGAGTTCTGCTCGAGCAGGTCGCCCTCGTCGGCGGCCCAGTCGCGGGTGGGCGTCGGGTCGTAGCGCTCCTCCGGGGACTGCTCGGCCCGGTCGGCGGCGCTGCGGTCCGAGCCGTCGGTCTCGGCCACGGCGGCGCCCACTTCGGCGGGTGCCTGGTCACCCCTGGCCCCGTCGTCGTCCCGCTCGTCGGTCGACGTGGCTTCCCGGGAGGCGTCCGCATCATCCGCGCGCTGCGGAGCGCCGGCATCGGCCTGCTCGGGCGAGACCGGCGCGGCCTGCTCGGAGGCCAGGACCGGCTCGGTCGTCGCGTAGGCGTCCGGCTCGGCGATGATCGTCATCTCGGCCGAGTCGCCTTCGCCCCGATTGACGCTGTCACCGCGCTCGGTGTCCACATCGCGGGAGCCCTGCTCGTCAGGGTGGCCCGTGTCGTCGGCGTCCGTCAGGTCCGTGCCGTCCGCGACGTCGCCGTCGGTGGTGTCGGTGCCGTCGGTGGTGTCGGTGCCGTCGGTGGTGTCGGTGGTGTCGGTGGTGTCGGTGCGCACACCGGACCCGTTGCCGCCGCCGTCGTCGTGCATGGCGCGAGTGGCCGCGTAGGCCCCGCCCCCGGCCGACGCCGCGGCCGCGGCGGCTCCGGCGTCGAGTCCGTCGTCGTTCCCTGGGTGCTGGGTGGTCTCGGTGCTGGAGTTGTCGCTCATGTCCGGCTCGCTACCCCGCTCCTGCGCGGCATAAACCTCGGTCGGCTCCGCGGGCACGTCGTCGCGGAAGTCGGCCGCGGAGGCGATCCGCTCGCTCTCCTCGCTGCCGTGGTGGTCGCCGTCACCGGGCCGGCCTTCATCACCGTGCCGGCCCTCGTCACCGCGGGCGGCCCAGGCCGAGGCACCCACGGCAGCGCCGCCGGCCGCGCCGGCTGCCGGGGCCGACGACGCGGCCGCCGGGGCCGCCCATCCGGCACCGGCGTCGCCCTCGCCAGCGCCGCGGGCCTCCCGCCGCTCCGAACGCGTCATCGGCGCGTCACCGTCCGCGTGGTCCGCGTCGTGCGCCTGGTCGCCGTCGGGCACGTCATCGCGGTCGTCCGTGCCGGCATCCGGCTGCGTCACCCCGGCGCCTGCGTGCCCACCCTCGGGGTCGGTGACCGCGGGGTACTGCGACTCCTTGACGTCGGGGTCGATGTCGTCGGCGCGGCGCATCGTCGCCTCGTAGTCGCGCTGGGAGGCCTCGAGCGCCGCCCGGTGCTCGGCAGCCTCGGCCTCGAGCCGGGCGGCCTCGCGGGCCCGCTCCTCCGCCTCGACCCGGGCCACCTCGGCACGCTCGGCGGCCTGGTCGGCGAAGGCCCGCTGGCCGGCCACACCGGCGGCCAGGGTCTCGGCCTCGGAGCGCAGGTGGGCCGCCTCCACGCGGTGGGCGTCACGCTGTGCCGACCTCCGCCGCAGCACCACCACGACGATGGCGACCGCCACGAGGATGAGGAGCAGCAGGAGGATCACACGGGCGGCCGGCATGGCGGTTGGTCCTTGTCGTCGGGGGCGCCCCGGGGGGCGAGCTCGCCGCACAACCTACCGCCCGAGCAGTGCCGGAAGCGGCGCTGGTGACACCCGGCCACCGGGGCCGACGCGTGGTCTAGAGGCCGAGCTCGCTGACCGTCACCTCGCGCATCTCGACCTTGCGTACCTTGCCGGTGACCGTCATCGGGAACTCGTCGACGACCCGCACGTAGCGCGGGATCTTGTAGTGCGCGAGCTGGCCAGTGGCGAACGCGCGCAGCGACTCCGCGGTGAGCGGCTCGGCGCCGTCGCGCATCCGCACCCAGGCGCAGAGCTCCTCGCCGTACTTCGGGTCGGGGATGCCGATCACCTGGGCGTCGAGCACGTCGGGGTGGGTGTAGAGGAACTCCTCGATCTCGCGCGGGTAGATGTTCTCGCCGCCGCGGATGACCATGTCCTTGATCCGGCCGGTGATCTGCACGTAGCCGTCGGCGTCCATCACGGCGATGTCGCCGGTGTACATCCAGCCGTCGACGAGCGCCTCGGCGGTCTTCTCCGGCTGCTCCCAGTAGCCGAGCATCACCGAGTAGCCCTTGGTGCAGAACTCGCCGGCCTCGCCGCGGGGGAGGGTCTTGCGGGTCAGCGGGTCGACGACCTTGATCTCGAGGTGCGGGTGCACCGCCCCCACCGTGCCGACCTTGCGCTCGAACGAGTCGTCGGTGCGGGTCTGGGTCGACACCGGCGAGGTCTCGGTCATGCCGTAGCAGATCGTCATCTCCTCGATGCCGGCCTCGAACAGCTTGGTCATCATCGACGCCGGGCACGGCGAGCCGGCCATGATGCCGGTGCGCACCGAGCTCAGGTCGTAGTCCGCGAGGTTCGGCAACGCCCACTCGGCAATGAACATCGTCGGTACGCCGTAGAGCGAGGTGCACCGCTCCTCGGCTGTTGCTGCAAGGGTCAGTGCGGGGTCGAACCCGGGCGCTGGGATGACAATGCAGGCGCCGTGCGACGTGGCCGCGAGGTTGCCCATCACCATGCCGAAGCAGTGGTAGAAGGGCACCGGGATGCAGATCCGGTCCTCCTCGGTGTAGCGGCACACCTCCCCCACGAGGTAGCCGTTGTTGAGGATGTTGTGGTGCGACAGGGTCGCACCCTTGGGGAAACCCGTTGTCCCGGAGGTGTACTGGATGTTGATCGGGTCGCTGGGCTCGAGCTCGGCCTGCAGCATGGTCAGCCGCTCGGGGCTCACCGCATCGGCGCGGCCGAGCAGGTCGTTCCACGAGTCCTCGCCGATGACCACGACCTGCTCCAGCGCGGGGCACTCGCCGCGGGCGGCGTCGACCATCGCCACGTAGTTCGACGACTTGAACGACGGCGCGATGACGACCATCGCGATGCCGGCCTGGTTGAGCACGTAGACGAGCTCGTGCGAGCGGTAGGCCGGGTTGATGTTGACCAGGATCGCGCCCACCTTCGCGGTCGCGTACTGGGTCAGCACCCACTCGGCGCAGTTCGGCGCCCAGATGCCGACCCGGTCACCCTTGGCGATGCCGGCCCCCACCAGCCCCTTGGCGAGCCGGTCGACCTCGACGCCCAGCTCGGCATACGTCATCCGGATGCCGGTCGTGCGGTCGACGAGCGCCTCGCGCTCGGGCACCCGGGCCACGGTCGCGTCGAGGTTGTCGCCGATGGTCTGCTCGAGCAGCGCCGGCGTGTCCCTCCCCACCGTGTGCGAGAGGGCGGGGTCGGGGGTCTCGGGTGCCATCGGCGTCCTTCCGGCTGCGGTGCTGGATCGGCCCCAGCCAATACCCTGGCGGGCCGATGGGCAAGCCGTTGGGGTAAGGACCTGGGGTGACGACCTGGGAGTCGCACCGGGCGTGGTGCCGCCCCGACCGTCGTCTCGTCCCCACGAACCGTGCCGGCGACAGTGCCGTCGTGCGACCCTCGCCGCCCCTTGGCCGTTTCCGCAGTGCGCGTCAGGGGTCGGCGCTATCCTGAACCCGGTGATCCGGTAGTCGCCAGACAGGCCTTGAGGTGATGGTTGCCGCGGTGTGGGTGGTCAGGTTCTGTTCGACATGAGCAGCCCTCTGGTGCAGAGACGTTCTGTCCTGTCGACGAACGGATGCCGTTCTGAGCCCGCCTTGCCGCCGTCGGCTGGAGCACAACAGTGTCGCGACGAAAGATGACGTCCACGACGCCGGAAGCCACTGGCGACCCGGCGGCCACTGCGGTGCCACCAACGAGCAACCGCGACCGCCAGCTGGCCCGCGGCCTCCTGAACGCCTGGCAGGGACCCGTCTGCGCCATCGACTCCGACAGCAGGATCGTGGCCGTCAACCAGGCGTGGGTCGACGCTGCCGGGCTCGATGGCGAGACGGCCGAGTCGTACGGGATCGGAGCCAGCTACCTCGGCGCCTGCGATCAGGCCGCCGCGAGGGCCAGCGGCCTCGAGGCCCTGGACGCAGCCCTCGTCGCCAAGGGTGTCCGACAGGTGCTGGAAGGGTCGCTCGACCAGTTCAGCCACGACTACGCGCGCCCCTCACCCGGCCAGAACCGATACTTCAACGTCAGGGTGACGCCGGCGACCATCGACGACGGGCCGGGTGCCGTGGTCACCCACCTCGACATCACCGAACGCTACGAGCTGCAGAGGTCACTCGCGCGCCAGCCCCTTCATGACCCCCTCTCCGGGATTCCGGGCTGGCCGCTGATCGTCGAGCGTCTGGACCAGGCGATCCGCAGCAGCCCGCGGCAGGGCGTCGCGGTTGCCCTGCTCTCCCTCGACCTGCACCCGGACCGGGACACCACCGACAACCTCGGGAGCCTGGACCGCGATGCCGTGCTGGTCGAGATCGCCGAGCGCCTCCAGGCAGTGCTGCGAGCGGACGACAGCCTGTGGCGCTGCCCCGGAGACGAGTTCCTGGCGCTGTGGCGCGACGTCGACTCCACCGTGCCGCCGGATGCGGTCGCCTTGAGCGAAAGGCTGCTGGTCGCCCTGGACCAGCCCCTCGGCGTGCCCGGGATGAGCGTGAGCACGAGCGCAGGAGTGTCGCTCCACAGCCCCGGCCAGAGCGCGGAAGACCTTCTCCGAGCCGCCGACTCAGCCCTGCAGGAGGCCAAGGGCCTCGGTCCCGGCCACGTCGTCCAGTCGACGACCACGCCGAAGGTGACCGCGACGTTCCTCAAGACCCTGGAAGCGGACCTTCGCCGGGCGCTGGAAGAGGACCCCAGCCAGCTCGTCCTGCACTACCAGCCCGTGGTCGACCTCAGCACCGGAAGGGTGGTCGCGGTCGAGTCGCTGGTGCGCTGGCAGCACCCCAGCTGGGGACTGCTCGGCCCAGACCGGTTCATCCCGCTGGCGGAGTCGGCAGGGCTCATCGACCCACTGGGCACCTGGGTGCTCCAGCAAGCCATCCGCGATGCCGAGGTGCTCACCCATGAGGGACGTGACCTCGACGTGGCGATCAACCTCTCGGTCCGCCAGATCGACAACCGGGCAGCGGCAACGGTGCACCGGGCCCTCGAGGGCGGGACTCTGAGCCCAGAACGCCTGGTGCTGGAGGTGACGGAGTCGGCTCTGGTCGAGGAGGACGCGACCACGGCGTCCACGATCGGGGCCCTGTCGCGCTTGGGGGTCAAGATCGCCGTCGACGACTTCGGCACCGGCTACAGCTCGCTGCTCTACGTGCACCGGTACCCCATCACCAGCCTGAAGATCGACCGCGAGTTCGTCGCCGGGATCGGCGCCAGCGCCGAGGACGAGGCGATCTGCACCAGCATCATCAACCTCGCGGCCGCCGTGGGTGCCTTGACCGTTGCCGAAGGGGTGGAGACGGTCGAGCAGTATGCCTTCCTCCGCTCGCACGGGTGCGGGCTCGGGCAGGGGTACCTGTGGTCACCAGCAGTCCCCGTCGACAAGCTCCGGCTCGCCTTGGCCGCGTGCGACCAGGTCTCCGTGCCGCCACCGGCGCTGCCCACGGCCCTGCAGCGGCGGCGGGTGGACGAGAACGTCACGGCGCTGATGTCCAAGAGGCAGGGGGAACGCGGCCTGTCCCGCACGATCGCGACGGCTCTCGAGGGCGTCACCACCCGCCCGGGTGGCGAGGCCGGGGATCCCACCACCTGGGTTCCCGCGGTGGACGGCGCCCCGCTGCCGCTCCAGGAAACCGGTACCGCACCGCTGGTCCTCGTCTGCGAGGACGTCGAACCGATCCGCCGACCAGTGCGCACCGACCTCGAGCTCGCGGGCTTCCTGGTCGAAGGCGCGGCCGATGGGCACGCGGCCATGGGGCTGCTCATCCAGCCCGACGCCCGACGCCCTGACGTCATCGTCATCGACTGCCAGACGCTGCCCTACGACAGCTGGTGGGCCATCGCAGCGATCCGTGCTCACCCTGCACTGGACCGCATCCCCGCGTTGCTCGTGACCGCGAACGCGGGCGAGCACCACAACGTCGAGGCGGAGGCGGCCGGATTCGACGGGATCGTTACCAGACCATTCGTCCAGGACGACCTGGTCCGCACCGTCGCGCTCCTCGCCGCCACCGGCCGGCAACCGCACCGCCGACCGCGCCCGGCGGCGGCCGTGCGAGCCGGGAAGCGCCCGCCTGCGACGCCCCGCAAGGTGAGGCATCGGGAGGCCTCGGACGTCCTCGCCCCCCGCCGCGGTCATCCTGACCCCCGGGCCGCGTTGAGCTGACTCCACCCTCGGACGGTGTCCCAGAGGAACACCGGGTCCGAGACGTGCGCGTGCCGGGCTCCTGCTCGCGGAAGCTGCCGTCCGAAGCGCCCCAGTCCGGTCGTGGGCCGGTGCCGCCTGCTGCGGTGCAGGGCTGGGCCCCGGCCGCAGGCAGTAGTCGCGGCCGGGGCCCAGGTGCGGGTCAGGCAGTGGTCACCCTCTTCGTGCGACCCGCCATCACGAGCGCGGTGCCGGCCAGCAGCAGCGCCATGCCGATGCCCACCGGAAGCCAGGCGTTGCCACCCGTCTGCGCCAGCGCGGCCGGCGCCTCAGCGGCGGCCACGGCAGTTGGAGTGGTGGGGTTCGTGGCGTCGTCGACGACCGTGCACGTCGCATTGTCGCTCCATGCGTAGAACACCGGTGCGACGGCCGCGGTGTCCGTCACGATGCGCTCGGTGAAGAGCGTCCACGACTCGCCGGGGCTCTGCATCACCCAGGAGGCGTCGTCGATGTTGCGAGACGGCGCAGCGCCCAGGACGAAGTACTCGGTGTACCCGGGCACTGCTTCCTCGTCGGTCACCGTGATCGGCCCGACGACCCGGTACTGGTGGGTGTCGGTGTTGGCCGGAGGAGTGGGCTTCGGAGCGATAGGCGCCTTGTTGATGGGGGTCCAGTCGCTCCAGTCGCCGTAGACCGCGTCGGACGCCTCGGTCGTGACGACCTTGCGCTCGTCGACCTGCATCCAGCCATCGCCCTCGGGAGGGGCGAGCAACCAGTCCGTGGTCTGCGTCTCGGTGCCCAGAACCTGACGGGTCTGCGTCCAGGTGAGATCCGGCTGGTCAGCCGATCCCTTGATGACGCCAGGGATGGTGGGCTCTTCGCCGGTCCACCCGTTCTCGGTGTCGAGCGGCTCGGGAAGCCAGCCACTCCACGAGCCAGCAGTCGCCGGAGAGCCGGTGCCCTCCACGGGGCGCTTCTTCTCGGTGGCGACCCACGGCGAGCCGGGGTCGGTGACGAACCACTTGTAGGTGTAGTCGCCGGTCTCATGGCAGGCAGCGGCCTGACGGTAGAACCAGGAGGCGTTGCCCTCGCCCTGCTGGTAGACCCCATCCGGACCCTCATGGCCCGCAGGGATGGCCTTGTCGTCGTGCTGCCACGTTCCGCGCGAATCGGTGGGCCACGACGGAGGACCCTCGAAGGTCTTCTGATCCTTGTTGGGCGAGAAGTTCTGCCAGATGGCATCGGTGCACTCGGTGACGGGCTGCTTGTACTGGTACTCGTAGTCCGGACAAACCTTGTCGGTGCCCGGCGTGTACTCGTTGACCGCCGAGCGCGTCTCGGTGGTGGAGACCTCGACCGTCCGCTCGTACTTGAACTCCTGGTGCGAGACCTCCTCGACCGCAGGGGTGTAGGTCCGGAATCGGCCCTCCATGTTCCACGCGTCGTGGGTCACCGCGTCCTGCTCGGGGACGACCCGCAGGTACTGGCCCTCGGGGTGCGTCACGGCGTCAGTGCCGAGCAGCACCCACGACCTGGTCGTGTCGCAGGGGGCGTCCGTCTGGTAGGTGGACACCTTGTCCTGAACCGCGCCCTGGGGGACCTCGGTGAGGCTCTTGACGATGATCGGGTTGGCGGCATTCGTGCCGGGAACCACGGTCGATGCGTTGGCTGTTGCGATGCCCCCCATTGTCAAGAGGGCAGTCGTGGCTGTCATGGCCGCAACCCTCATGTACCTGGACATGGGATTCCTTTCCCTGCGTTGTCGTGATCTTGGTCTGGTTCGGTCTTGTCCTCGGCCGTGTGGAGGCCGCCGGTGCACTGACCGGGTTGCCCTCGAGCACCTGGCTGTGTCCGTGGTGCCGCCGACGTCGTCGTCGAAGGAATGCTCGGCCTGTGGGTCGTCTGCGGTGCCCTTGCTCAGCGCGGGCCCTGTGGCTCTGGCAGCGTGAGCTTCTGAGCTGGGGGGACGACCGTCACCTCACGGGTCACCGGCACCACGGCCGGGGTACCGGAACGGCGGGGGGCGGACCCGGGGGGTGCCTCACCAGCCGACGCGGCGCCTGCACCGGCGAGGGTGGTCGCAGCGGCCGTTCGGTGGAGTCGGGTCGGGAGCTCGGGTTCCCATGACGTTCTCTTCCCTGCGAAGCTGGGCCGGCCCGGTGGTAGGTCTGCGCGGGTCGTTGCCCAGGCTGACTACTCGACAGTAACAGTAAAGGCCGAGTAAGTTTCAGGTAAAGTCAACGTAAAGTAGAAGTGTGACTAGGGCCATGTGGCACCCCGTCCTCGCCTCCGCCGAGGTCAGCGGGGAGTTGGGCGCGACAGGCGGTCGAGCACCCCGAGCAGCAGGGCTTCGCGCAGCGCGGGCAGGCACGCGTCGAGCAGGGCGTTGACCGGGGCCATCCGGCGCGGCAGGGCCAGGGCGCCGTCACTGCCGGCCAGCCCCGCGGCGGCGAGCAGCCCGGCGAACCCGGCGTCGTCCAGCGTCGCGGGGTCGATCGAGCCGAGCAGACCGGCCAGGCCCGGGTCGACACCCACGGGGCCGGCGGCGCGGGCGGCATCCACCGACTCGCGCAGCGCGGTGACCAGCTCGGGCACGGAGGGCGCGGTCGCCGCCGACAGGGTGAGGTGCAGGGTGGGCGGCACGCCGCCGAAGGACAGCTGCGGCTGCACGAACCACCCGCGCTCGAGCATCTCGTCGGCGACGGTGAAGACGTCGCACGACTCGTCGGCCACCAGGGCGACCAGGGTCGAGTCGGGCGGGGTGAGCACGCTGAGCCCGTGGATGCCGTCGACCGCCGCCCGCACCGAGAGCGTCGCCTCGCGCGCCTGCCGGGCCAGGCCGGCATACCCCTCGAGGCCGATGCGCTGGGTGACCGCCCAGGCCGCGGCGAGCGGCCCACCCGACCGGGTGGACTGCATCGTGCTGTTGAGCATCGTGTACCCCGGCCAGTTCGCCGAGGCGAAGAAGTGCCCGCGACGCAGCGCCGGAGTGCGGTGCAGCAGGACGGAGACGCCCTTGGGGGTGTAGGCGTACTTGTGCAGGTCGACGCTGATGCTGGTGACGCCCTCGACCTCGAACGTCCACGGCGGGGCGTCGTCGAGGTGCGGCAGCACCCAGCCGCCGATGCAGGCGTCGACGTGGCAGCGGATGCCGCGCTCGGCCGCCAGCGCCGCGATATCGGGGACCGGGTCGACCACCCCGTGGGCGTACGACGGTGCGGAGGCGACGACGAGCACGGTGGTGTCGTCGACGGCATCCGCCATGGCGACCGGGTCGGCACGCAACGTGTCGGGGTCGACGTCGACCAGCACCGCGCGAACCCCCAGGAACTCCGCCGCCTTGTGGAAGGCCGCGTGGGCCGACGTCGGCAGCACCATGCTCGGGTCGGAGGTGCCCGGGGAGCCCTGCCGGGCGGCGAGCACCGCGAGCAGGATCGACTCGGTGCCGCCGGAGGTGACCGAGCCGGCGAACCCGTCGGGCGCGTCGAGCAGGCCGCCGGTGAGTGCGACGAGGTCGTTCTCCATCCGCAGCAGGGAGGGAAAGGCGGTGGGGTCCAACCCGTTCGACGCGGCAAACATCGCCAGCGCCTCCAGCCCCACGGCATCCGCGTCGGCGAGCCCCGAGTCGTAGACGTAGGCGAGCGTGCGGCCCCCGTGGGCGGGCAGGTCGTGGGCCTGCAGCTCGCGCAGGGTGGCGAGCACGGCTTCGGCGGTCGGTGGGGTCACCGGGACACCTCCTGGTCGAGCCGGTACGTGCGCAGCACCAGCAGGGACACTCCGACCAGCGCGGCCGGGATGATCGTGAAGCCCAGCGCGATGGCGGTGTGGGCCGAGTCGGGTTGCACGGCAGCGGAGTCGGTGGATGACACGTATCCCCCCATCGCCAGCACACCGGCATACAGCAGCGGGCCGAGGGCGAGGCCGAGCGTCTCACCGGCGGTCCAGACCCCGGTGTAGGTGCCGGCGCGGCTCTCGCCGGTGCGGGCGGTGTCGGCGGCGGCGACGTCGGGCAGCATCGCGAGCGGGAACATCTGGCAGGCCGCGTAGCCCACCCCCACCACGGCGATACTGGCGGCGGTGGCGGCGACCCCGAGCCGTACGGTGAGCAGCGTCGCCAGCGCCCCGCCGGCCAGCAGCAGCGAGCCCCAGAGGTAGCCGGTGCGCTTGTCGCGCCGCTCGCCGACCCGCTGCCAGAGCGGGGTCACGAGGAGGGCCGGCGCCACGAAGCAGACGAAGAGGATCGTCGAGGCGCCCGGGCTGCCGAGCAGCACCCGGGCGACGTAGTCGACCCCGGCGAGCATCGCGCCGGTGGCGAGCGCCTGCAGCACGAAAACGGCGAGAAGAGTGCGGAACTCACGCGAGGCGGCGACCACGCGCAGCTGGTCGGCCAGGCTGCCGCCGGCCGTGGCGGCATCCGTCATGTGCGTGTTGCGGGTGCCCCACCAGGCACCGACCGTGCCGATGAGGATGAGGGCGCCGACGAACAGACCCACCCCGCGGTAGCCCCACTCCGGGCCGAGCTGGTTGCGGATGACCGGTGAGAGGCCGCCGCTGACCAGGATGGTGAGGGCGAGGATCGCCACCCGCCACGTCATCAGCCGGGTGCGCTCGTCGTAGTCGTCGGTCATCTCGGCGGGCATCGCCACGTACGGAACCTGGAAGAAGGCGTAGGCGGTGGCGCACGCGATGAACAGCACGACCACCCAGGTGGTGGCCAGCCCGGTGGGGGACGTCGGACCGGTGAAGAGCAGCACGAAGGCCAGCGCCAGCAGGGTGCCCGAGCGGATCAGGAACGGCCGTCGGCGGCCGCCGGGGTTGGTGGAGCGGTCGCTGATCCGGCCGGCGACCGGGTTGAGGACGACGTCCCACGCCTTGGGCAGGAAGACGACCAGGCCGGCGAGGCCGGCCGTCACCCCGAGCCGGTCGGTGAGGTAGGGCAGCAGCAGCAGGCCGGGCACGGTGCCGAACGAGCCCGTCGCCACCGAGCCCAGGCCGTAGCCCCGGCGGGCGGACGGGGTGAGGCGCGGGCCGCGTGCCGTCGAGGACCCCGGTGTCGAACCTGGGGTGGGGGCCGCTGCCATGCCCGGACCCTAGTGGGGATGATGTGGCGGTGGGTACGCGTCAGAGGTTTCGGGGCCGGATCGCCGGGGTGGGGTCGACCAGCGGCGTGCGGGTCGTGGTCGGCTGGTGGCACGAGAGCCCGTTCGGCCAGTTCGCCGACGCGATGGTCGAGCGCGCCGACGGGCACCGCATCCTGGTGGCGCCCAGCGAGCAGGTGCGCGACCTCGTCGCCACCACCTACGTGTTCGACGAGACCCGGGTCGAGCCGTTCACCGTGTCCGCGGGCGGTGCGGCGGGCTCGGTCTGGGTGGTCGAGTCCCCGTCACTGTCGCTGCGCCTCGAGGTGGGCGGCCGGATGCCGGTGGGTCACCTCCTGCGGCTGGTGCCGCGCAGCGTGGCGCAGAGCCCGGTGTTCGCGACCGTGGCCGACCCGGTGGCCCGGGTGGCGATGCGCGGCGTGCGGACGCGGGGCATGGCCCGGGCCGGTCGGCGCGAGTACTACGGCGCCACCGACCTGCGCACGGTCACGGCGCTGACCGGCGCGCTCGACGGCATCCCGCTGGGCGGCTTGGCGCCGGTCGACCCGGCCTGCCGCTTCGGGTTCTCGTCGACGCCGAAGCGCCCGTCGGTGACCGACGTGGTCACGACCATCGTCGAGACCGGCTGACCCCAGGCCCGGGAAGCGGGCCTTCGACCTGCGCCGTCGCAACGTTCGACAGCGTGGCATCCACGATGCATGACCGGGTACTGCGCGGGTATGCCGCTCCATCGCTCCCGGATGCCGCCCGCCCGTCACCCGGCGGCGGCGGCCCTTGCGGTGCTCGCGACCGGGCTGACCGTGGCGGCCCGGGCCGGGCTCGGGCCGACCTCGCAGGTGTTCGGGTCGTTCCCGTTCCGCGCGCCGACCAGCGAGCGCACCGTGGCGCTGACCTTCGACGACGGCCCCAACGAGCCGTGGACCTCGCGGCTGCTCGACACCCTGGCCGACAAGGGCGTGCCGGCGACGTTCTTCCAGGTGGGCCGGTGCGCGCGGCGGCATCCGGAGGTCACCCGGCGGGTCGTCGCCGAGGGGCACGTGCTGGGCAACCACAGCGAGAGCCACACCTTCTCGAGGTACGCCACCGAGCCGACCCAGCGGCGCGAGGTGGAGCGTGGGCGGGCCACCCTGCGCGAGGTGTCCGGGCGTGAGCCGCTGCTCTACCGGCCGCCGTGGCTCTGCCACTGGCCGTGGGTGCTGCGCGGCATCGCCGGCACCGGCTCACAGGTCGTCTCCGGCACCTTCGCCTCCCCGTTCGAGCTCTTCCAGCCGCGGCCCGAGGTGCTCGTGGCGGGGGCGGTGCGCCGGGCGCGGCCGGGCACCATCGTCATCCTGCACGACGGCCGGGAGGCGCGCGGCGGTGACCGGCGCGCGTCGGTGGCGGCCGTCGCGCCGCTCGTCGACCGGCTGCGCGACTCGGGCTACTCGTTCACAACCGTCGACCGCCTGCTCGGCGTGCCCGCCTACGCGACGGCGGCCGCATGAGCCGCACCGACGTGGCGGTCGCCTCCACCGAGCCGGGCGTCCGCGACGACGTCCGGCGGCTGGCCCCGGTGCTCGCGGCGCTGATGGCCGGGCTGGTGCTCGCCGAGCTCGACGCCACGATGCTGGCCACCGCGCTACCCACGGTGGTCGGGGAGCTCGGCGGCAGCGACCAGCTGCTGTGGGCGACAACGGCCTACCTCGTCACCGGCACGGTGATGATGCCGGTGCTCGGCCGGCTCGGCGACCTCCTGGGGCGCCGGCCGGTCTTCCTCGCCGCCCTGTCGGTGCTGGTCGTGGGCTCGGTGCTGGGCGGGCTGGCCCGCGACCTGCCCACGCTGGTCGCCGCCCGGGCCGTGCAGGGCCTGGGCGGTGGGGCGCTGGTGGTGCTGGTCTACGCGGTGCTCGCCGACCTGCTGCCCGCCCGTCGCCGGGCACCGGTGATGACCGCTGTCGGGGCGGTGTTCGCCGCCTGCGCCGTGGCGGGGCCGCTGCTCGGCGGCTGGCTCGCGCAGACCGTCGGGTGGCGGTGGGTGTTCTGGGTCAACGTCCCCGTCGGGGTGCTGGCCGTGGCGCTCGCCGCCCGTACGCTGCCGAAGGGACGGCCGCAGGGTGCGCGGGTGCACCTCGACGCCGCCGGCACCGCCCTGCTCGCGGCCACCGTGCTCTCGCTGACCCTGCTCGTCACGGTGGCTGCTCGGCCTGGCGCGTCGGCGGCGACGCTTCTGGTCGGTGCGGCCGTGACCGGGCTGACCGCGCTGGCGCTGGTCGTCGTGGAGCGGCGCTCCCGGCATCCGCTGCTGCCGCCGCTGCTGTTCCGCGACCGCACCTTCGTCGTCGCGGTGGTGGCCGGCCTCGTCCTGGGCGCCGCCATGTTCGGCACCGTGGGCTACCTGCCGACCTACCTGCAGATGGCCGCCGGGCTGAGCCCGCGCGACGCCGGACTGATGATGCTGACCCTGATCGGCGGCCTCGGTGGGGCCACGGTCGTGGCGGCCCAGGTGGTCGCCCGCACCGGCCGACACCGGTTCCTGCCCGTCCTGGGCGCGGCGCTCACCGCGACCGCCCTCGCCCTGATGTCGCGCTGGAGCGCCGACACGTCGCTCGTCACGGTTGGTGGCTGCCTGGTGCTGCTCGGCATCGGCATCGGCTGCGCCTGGGAGGTGCTGGTCGTCGTCGTGCAGAGCACCGTGCCCAGCCGGCACGTCGGCATCGCCACGGCGACCAACGGCTTCTTCCGCGAGGTGGGGGTGCTCGTCGGCTCGACCCTGGTCGGCGCCGCGTTCAGCGGGCGGCTACGGGAGGGGCTGCTTCCGCTGGAGCGGTCGACGGGGATGCCGGTGGGCTCGCTGACGCCCGAGCGCGTCGCCGCGCTGCCGGCCGGGGCCCGCGCGGACGTGGCCGCGGCCTATGCCGACGCGCTGACCCCGGTCTTCCTGGTGCTCGTGCTGCCGGTGGTGGTCGGCGCCGGGCTCCTGGTGCTGGTGCGGCGCCTGCACCTGCCGACGTCGTTCGAGGGGCGGCCGTGAACGCGCCGCGCTTCTCGGTCGTCGTGCCCGCGCACAACGAGGCCGACGTGCTCGGGCGCACCCTGGGGTCGCTGCGGGCCCAGGACTTCTGCGGGGCCGTCGAGGTGGTCGTGGTCGACAACGGCAGTGTCGACGGCACCGCCGACCTCGCGCGGGCTGCCGGGGTGCGGGTGGCGCAGGAGCCCACCCTCGGGGTGTGCGCGGCGCGGCAGCGGGGCACCGAGCTGGCCCGAGGACAGATCGTCGTCTCCACGGATGCCGACACGGTGCACCCACCCGACTGGCTGAGCAGGATCGACGCGGCCTTCCGGAAGGACCCCGACCTCGTGGCCGTGGCCGGGCCGTGCCACTACGAGGACCCGCCGGGCTGGGCGGCCGTCCTCCCCCGGCTGGGCTTCGGGGTGGTGGCCGCCGCGCACCGGCTGACCGGATGGGTCGGCTACGTGACGGCCACCAACGTCGCGTTCCTCCGCGAGGGCTTCCCGGGGTACGACACCTCGCTCACCCAGGGCGGCGACGAGGTCGACCTCCTGCGGCGGCTGCGTGGCCAGGGGCGGGTCACCTGGGACCCCGCCAACGCCGTGCACACGTCGTCGCGGCGGCTCGAGCAGGGACTCGCGCACACGGTGCTGGTGTCGTACGGCTACTACTACGCGGGGGGGCACGTCGTGAACCGGCTGGCCCGGCGGCAGGTGGTGGGGGTGGCCCCGCCGATCCGGCCCGGGGACGAGGGTCAGGTCCGGCAGGTGCGGCAGCGCTGGCGTTGGGCCGTCGCCGGTGGAGCAGCGGCTCTTCTCGTGGGCCTACTGGCCCGGCGCACGGGTTGACATCCCGCGACACGCTGACTGCGCAGCCCCGGCGTCAGCGCGTCGTGGGACCTCGACCGGCGACATCACGTGATCCGAAGGTTGGCCGGGTCGATCTCCAAGGCCCGGGCGAACCGGGTCAAACACGCTCGCCGACGCGCTCCGCCGTAGACGTCCTCGGCATAGATCTCGATCACCTGGTACTCGTTCGCCTCGGCGACGGTCGCCCGGGAGGCATCCGCGCTGCGCCGCTTGATCGAAGCGTGGTCCGACCCTTGGTACTCGCCTACGACACCCTTGATGCTGCCTCGTGGCCGCCAGACAAGGTCTCCTTCGAGCAACCAGCCCCCGTGACGGTCGCGTACGTCGGCGTTGACCTCCGGCTCTGGAAAGCCGGCACGCACGAACATCAGTCGCGCCCGCGACTCCATGGGCGACTTGACCCCCTTGCGCACGAGGGCTGCTGCCTCCATCAAGCTCGCTGCACCTCGGGGGCGGCACCGACGTTGGACGGCGTCGGCCAGGGCTGGGCCCTCGAGGCTGAGCCGCTTGACGACATGGTCACCGGCGACGACAAGGTCCTCCGTCGTCAGTCCGCGAGCCACCAGGTCGCCCAGGTCACACCAGGTGTCGAGCATGTCGACGACCCGCACGCCCGACGCTTCGACGACGGCCCGGGACTCCAGCCCCCGATGTCCGACGCACAACTTCCGTCGGATGGGCGTCCGGCACGAGTGCCGCATGACGTCGAGGACCGTCGACTTCTCGAACCGCTCGGGCATCGGGATGCCGAGGAGCACCGCCGCGGTGGCGTGTGAGAACGCGATGTCCTCGGGCAACGCAAGGGTGAATGCGGCAGCTCGGTGTGCCAGCGTCTCGACGGGCCGGGCTGAGCGCACCGACCGAGTCGGGAGGTGCAGCGCAGCATGCCGCAGCCGGGATCGAGGAAGGCCGGCATCCCGCAGCTCGCCGACGCTGAACGGCCGGGTCTGCCACGGCTCGGGCAGAACCGGACCTGACATCCGCCCACACTGCCGATTTCCGGCCCTGGGCGATCCGCGTTATCCACAGCCACCGTCGACATCCCGCGACGCGCTGATGATCCATCCCGGGCATCAGCGCGTCGTGGGACCTCGACTGTCTGGCCGTCGCGGATGGGCTGACCCGTCGCCAAGGGGATTCGCTCAGGGCCTGGGGCTGACCCGGAGGAGCTGGTCGTCGTCGCCGTTGGTGGTCGTCACGTACAGGGCGCCGTCGGGCCCCATCCGGGCCGCCCGCAGCCGCCCGTACGGCCCGTTGGTGGCCTCAGGCACCGCCACCTTCGCCAGGGTCCCGTCGTCCTTCAGGGTCAGCAGCAGCAGCTTGGCACCCTTGAGCGCCGTGACGACCAGGGCCCCCTCGAGCCCACCCCACTGCGGCCCCTCGAGGAACTCCGCGGCACACACCGCCTGCGTGGTCCTCCCCGACTGCCAGATGGCCGGCACGGCATCCGGGAAGCGCTCGCGGTCGGTCATCGGCACGCTCTCGTCGTAGCCGCCGACGGTGCCGCCCTGCGAGGGGTCCCAGCCGTAGTTGGCGCCCGGGCGGATGCGGTTCACCTCGTCGTTGAACGACGGCCCGTGCTCGGCCGTGTAGACCTCCCCGGTGCCCGGCTGCACCGCCACGCCCTGCAGGTTTCGGTGCCCGTAGCTGAGCACGTAGCGCTCGCGCGAGTTCGATGCCGACGCGAACGGGTTGTCCGGCATCGGCTTCCCCGTCTTCAGGTCGAGCCGCAGCACCTTCCCGCCCAGCACCGTGCGGTCCTGCGGGATGTCGCCCTGGGCCGTGTCACCGGTGCCCACCAGCAGCGCGCCGTCGGCGGCGATCTCCGGCCGGCACCCCGAGTGCCGCCCGGTCGAGATCGGCAGCCCGGCGAGCAGGGTCTTCACCCTCGTGGCCGAGCGCTCGTCGGCCGACAGCTTCCAGGTGACCAGCCGGATGTCCTCGGGGTCGCCGCCCTCCTGGTAGGTCTGGCAGGTCGTGAACTCGCGCGACGTCGCGAAGTCGGGGTGCACGACCATCCCCATCAGACCGCCCTCGCCCTGCACGAACACGTCGTCGAGGTCGGCCCGCACCGTGCTGCGCGACGCACCCTTGCGCAGCCCCGACACCAGCGAGATCCGCCCCGGCCGCTCGGTCACCAGCACCTTCCCGTCGGGCAGGAAGCCGATGTCCCAGCCGTGCTCGAGCCCCCCGGTCACCACCTCGACCGCCAGCCCGGGCACCGCCGTGTTGCGGGGCGCGGGGCTCGCCGACGGCTCAGGGCTTTCGGATGCCGTGCCACCGGATGCCGCGCTTCCAGGGGCACGGGACGCGCGGCTGGGTGCCGGCGCGGGAACCTCGCCCACCCCGTCGTCGCCCGAGCAGGCGGTCAGGGCGAGCGACGCGAGCAGCGCGAGTCCGGAGAGCGGGGCGACGAAACGGGACCTCATGCCCCAGTCTCCCTCACCCGGCGAGGTCGGCCGTGGCTCGTTCGTAGTCCTTCGACAACGCGGCGAGGTCGGCGCGGTAGTCGGCGATCCGGCATCCGCGGCCGTTGGGCTTGAGCAGGATGCCCTCGGCTGCCCACCGTTCGCGCGCCTCGTCCATGAGCGCCACCGGCAGGTCACCGTAGGAGCTGCAGACCCGCCACCAGGTGACGTTCGTGCCGTAGGTGCTCATGACCCGACCGACGAACCGCGGGCCGACCCCCACCAACGCACCGATGTCGCCGTAGGACACGACGCGGCCGCGGGGCACCTGCTCCACGGCCCGCAGCACCCGTTCCACGACGACGTCGTCCACGCGCCGCAGTCTGCCCGACCGGCGCTGCCCGAGAGCGCCCGTGTGCCCTTGCGCCGTCTGCGCCCGAGCGCGAGCATTGCGAGGCAGCCGCGACGACACGAGAGGGGCGCCATGGCGCACCGCACCGACCTGCTCGTCATCGGCGCCGGCCCGTACGCCTACTCGGCCGCCGCGGGTGCCCGGGATGCCGGCATCGACACCACCGTCGTGGGCGTGCCGATGAGCTTCTGGCGCGAGCAGATGCCGGTCGACATGTTCCTGCGCTCGGGGCCCGACTGGCACCTCGACCCCGCCGGCGAGCACACCTTCGCAGCCTACTTCGAGGACCGCGGCCTGCGCCGGGCCGACCTCGACCCGGTGCCGATCGGGGTGTTCCTCGACCACACCGACTG
>CAWDBL010000010.1:0-4356 GCA_963800505.1 uncultured Actinomycetota bacterium | reverse complement strand
CCCAGCACCCGCCCACGCAGAAGTTCGGCCGCCACGCAGCAATTGCTGCGTGGCGGCCGAACTTCTGCGTGCGGGCCGACTCAGCTTCGCGAGTCCTTGGCCGCGGATGCCGCGCGCCGACGGTTGAGTCCCCGCGTTCGTGCGGCCCTGATGCGACGAGCGACCTCGGCCGGGTCAGCCAGGTCGGCCCAGACGAGCCGCACCACCTCGTAACCGAGATCGACGATGGCCGACTCCCGGGCCTTCTCTGCGGCAAGGGCTGCCCGCCCCTCGAGCCCCTCGTACTTGACGAGGCCGTCGAACTCCACCGCGACCACTCCATCGACGAGGAAGTCGACGCGCGCCACGAAGGCGCGCCCTCGGCGCAGGGTCTTCTGCGGCTCGACGGAGAACCCGAGGTCGCGGAGCATCACCCGGGTGCGCGTCTCACCGACCGACTCGCTCACCGGGTCTGTCAGGTCGATGGCACGCCGGGCCGGCTCCTGGTGGTGCTCCGGCAGCTGGGCGACGGCGTCCTCCAGCTGAGGGCGGGTGCAGCGCCTGTCGTGGAGTGCGTCATCCATCGAACAGACTGCCGAGAGCACGCCGGAGCCACCGGCGACCTGGCACAGGGCGAGCGGAACGCCGACCACGTTGTAGCCGGGAGCCCGGTCGGCCACGAGCCCCAGTCCCGGGTGGGTGCGCAGGCCGCTACGCACGCGGGCCGCCGCGACGTCGGCGACGACGTCCACGACCGAGAGGTCCACATCGAAGGTGTCGACGGCGTGCAGCATCAATGCAGCGTGGTGGCTAGCTGCGTCGATGGGCGGCCTCGTGCGCAGGATCGCCCTCGCGCGGAGCCGGTAGCGATCCCAGACGTCCGCACCGTCGTAGGTCTCCTTGAGCACGTAGGCGCCGCGCCTGACCCGCACGAGCTGGCGGGAGCGGACGAGCGCGTCGAGGTGCACGGCACGGATCCCCAGTCGTGCGGCGTCCGCTGACGACGCCACTCCACCCTGGGCCGCGAACACCGCGGCGAGCCGACCGTCCATGGGTCCACGCTTCCGCCCGCAGTGCGCCGCCGCCAGAGGGAACCGGCCGCCTGTGGACAACCCGCACGCAGAAGTTCGGCTCGCACGCGGCAATTGCTGCGTGGCATCCGAACTTCTGCGTGCAGGCGACGGGCTCCACCGGGGGCGACGGATGTGGGGGAGGCGGGGGTGCGCCGGTAGGGTTCCGCGGCATGGGGCTGTTCAACCGTGACCGCTGCGAGGCCAAGACGCCCGAGCAGCTCGCCGGCATGCGCACCGCCGGCCTGCTCGTCGGCCGCACCCTCGAGCTGCTGCAGGCCACCGTGCGCCCCGGCATGACCACCCTCGAGCTCGACACCCTCGCCGAGACCCACATCCGCGACCACGGCGGCATCCCCAACTTCCAGCTCGTCCCCGGCTACCGGCACACGCTGTGCACGTCGGTGAACGAGGAGATCGTGCACGGCATCCCGGGTCCGCGGGTGCTGCTCGAGGGCGACCTGCTCTCGATCGACTGCGGCGCACAGGTCGGCCTCTGGAACGGCGACGCGGCGGTCAGCCTGGTCGTCGGAGGCCCCGACGCCGGCCGCCCGGCGGACCTCGAGCTCATCGACGACACCGAGGCATCGCTCTGGGCCGGCATCACCGCGCTCCGGGTGGGCGAGAGCCTGTATGCCGTGGGCGCGGCGGTCGAGGACAGCCTCACCGAGAGCGGTGCGCGCCGCGGGCGCGAGTACGGCATCGTCGAGGACTACGTGGGCCACGGCATCGGCACCTCGATGCACATGGACCCACAGGTGCCCAACTACCGGGTGAGTGGCAAGGGCCCCAAGGTGGTCGACGGCACCACGATCTGCATCGAGCCTATGGTGGCGTCGGGCGACCAGGACAACATCGTGCTCGACGACGAGTGGACCGTGGCCACCCGCGACCGGTCCCGCGCCGCGCACTGGGAGCACTCGGTCGCCGCCACCGCACGGGGTCTGTGCGTGCTCACGGCGATCGACGGCGGCGCGGAGCGGCTGCGCTCGCTCGGTGCGACCTACGCCCCGATCGACCCCGCCTGAACACCCCTGTGTAGGTCAGCAGCCGCACCTGCGCGGGTCGTTGCCGCGTGTTGCCCGGCTCTTCCCCTACGAAGTCGGGGAAGGGGGGCCGCTCGGCGTGCGTCTCCGCACGCCTGCCGCATCACGGCGCCGGTGTGCCCGACCTCGCAGTGAGCCTGCGCGAGCCCGGCACTAGGGTGGACGCACAGGCCCTGTGACGGGCCTGCCCCGACCCCCCCGCCCCGGCCACCACCGGCCGATTCGCGCGGGCCGGGTGCGCACGGGCGGCCGTGCCGGCACCGCAGCCGAGAGCCGTCGGAAAGGGAGCACGATGACGGACCCGTCGGTCGCCCAGACCACCGACCAGACCACCGACCGGGCCACCGGCGAAAGCCCCGCCCTGGCGGCCGGCTTCCCGCAGCAGGGCCGTGAGGAGTGGCAGCGCCTCGTCGCCGCCGTGCTCAACAAGGGCCGGGCCGAAGACGCCCGGCTCGACGGCGTGCAGGCCGAGGCGGCCCTGCGCCGCCACCTCGAGGGCGGCCTCGAGGTCGACGCCATCTACCTGCGCGACGACCGCGACGACCGTGACCTCGGCGTGCCGGGCGCGATGCCGTTCACCCGCGGCCGCGCGCTGCGCGACGCGACCACCCCCTGGGACGTGTGCCAGCTGCACGACGACCCGGATGCCGCCGTGACCCGCGCCGCCGTGCTCGACGACCTCGAGCACGGCGTCACCTCCGTGTGGGTGCACGTGGGCGACGACGGCATCGCCGCCGCCGACCTGCCCGAGGTGCTGGCGGACGTGCGGCTCGACCTCGCCCCGGTGGTGCTCTCGTCGGTCACCGACCAGCCGGGCGCCGCCCGGGCCCTGCTCGACCTCGTCGACGGCCGCGAGACGGTGGGCGGCAACCTGGGCCTCGACCCGTTCGGCGCCGCCGCCCGGCTCGGCACCACCCCAGACCTCGCCCCGCTGGCCGACCTCGTGCGCGAGTGCGCCCACCTCGACGGCTGGCGCGCCATCACCGTCGACGCCCGGGTCGTGCACGAGGCCGGGGCCACCGACGTCGACGCCCTGGCCGTGGCCGTCGCCACCGGGGTGGCGTACCTGCGCCACCTCGAGGCCGCCGGCATCGCGGCAGCCGAGGCGTTCGGCCAGGTCGACCTGCGCCTCGGCGCCACCGCCGACCAGTTCCTCACCGCCGCCGCCGTCCGCGCGGTGCGCCGGGTCTGGGCGCGCGTCGGCGAGGCCTGCGGTGTGGTGGAGGACCAGCGCGGGGTGCGCACCCACGCCGTCACCAGCCTGCGGATGTTCACCCGCGAGGACCCCTGGGTCAACGTCCTGCGCAGCACCCTGGCCACGTTCGGCGCCTCGGTCGGCGGCGCCGACAGCATCACGGTGCTGCCCTACGACACCGTGCTCGGCCTGCCCGAGCGGCTGGGCCGCCGGATCGCCCGCAACACCCAGATCCTGCTCGCCGACGAGTCCAACGTCGGGCGGGTGACCGACCCCGGTGGCGGCTCGTGGTACCTCGAGTCGCTCACCGACGAGGTCGCCGCGGCCATCTGGGCGCGCTTCCAGGAGGTCGAGCGGGCCGGTGGAGCCGTGCAGGCGCTCGCCGACGGGCTGGTGCACCGCTGGGTCGCGCAGGCGTGCGCCGAGCGGGACAGCGAGCTCGCCACCCGCCGCCACCCGATCACCGGTGTCTCGATGTTCCCGGCGGCCCCACAGGCTCCCGCCACCCGCCGCCCACGCGCCGCGCTCCCGGCCACCGACCGCGCCCTCGCGCCGCGCCGGGACGCCACGGCATACGAGGCGTTGCGCGACCGTGCGACCACCCTGGCCGACCCGGCGGTCGTCGTGCGCACGCTGGGCACCCGGCGCGACTACGGGGCGCGACAGGCCTTCGTGACCAACCTCCTCGCCGCCGGTGGGCTGCAACCCACGGATGCCGGGTCGCCGGTCGCGATCCTCGCCTCCAGTCCCAAGGGGTACGCCGAGCACGGCGCCGCCGCGATCGACGAGCTGCGCGCCGCCGGGGTCGAACGGGTGCTCGTGGCCGGCCGGGCGAGCGAGCTGGGCGACGCGGCGGGCCGAGTCGACGGCGAGGTGCACGACGGCATCGACGTCGTGGCGTTCCTGTCCGACCTGCTCGACCGGCTCACCCCGACATCCGCCAGTACCGGCACCACCACCAGCACGGAGGGTTCGCGATGAGCGCCGTCCCCGACTTCACCACCGTCGACCTCGGCGCGGGCCGCCCCGACGGCGCGCCCGTCCCGCAGGGCGAGCCGTGGGTCAC
>CAWDBL010000009.1:0-280581 GCA_963800505.1 uncultured Actinomycetota bacterium | reverse complement strand
GTTCTGACGGGTCGGGCGCCCGTCCGAGGATTCGGGCAGGACCGGGCGGCCACCTACCATGGAGGGCATGGCTGACTCCCCGAAGCGCGTGCTCCTCGCCGCCCCCCGCGGCTACTGCGCGGGCGTCGACCGGGCGGTCGTCACGGTCGAGAAGGCCCTCGAGCTCTACGGCTCCCCGGTCTACGTGCGCAAGGAGATCGTGCACAACAAGCACGTCGTCACGACCCTGCAGAAGCGTGGTGCGATCTTCGTCGACGAGACCGACGAGGTGCCCGAGGGCGCCACCGTCGTGTTCTCGGCGCACGGGGTGGCCCCGGTCGTGCACGAGGAGGCGCGGGCCCTGTCGCTGCGCGCCATCGACGCCACCTGCCCGCTGGTCACCAAGGTGCACCGCGAGGCCGTGCGCTTCGCCGACAGCGACTACGACATCCTGCTCATCGGCCACGAGGGCCACGAGGAGGTCATCGGCACCGCCGGCGAGGCACCCGACCACATCCAGCTCGTCGACGGGCCCGACCACGTCGACCACGTCACCGTGCGCGACCCCGACAAGGTGGTCTGGCTGTCGCAGACCACGCTCTCGGTCGACGAGACCATGGAGACCGTGCGGCGCCTGCGCGAGCGCTTCCCCTCACTGCAGGACCCGCCCAGCGACGACATCTGCTACGCCACCCAGAACCGCCAGCTCGCGGTGAAGCAGATGGCTGCCGACTGCGACCTCATGCTCGTCATCGGCTCGCGCAACTCGTCCAACTCTGTGCGGCTCGTCGAGGTCGCGCTCGAGCAGGGTTCTCGCGCAGGCCATCTCGTCGACTACGCCGACGAGATCGACGAGGCGTGGCTCGAGGACGTGTCGACCGTGGGCGTCACCTCCGGGGCATCGGTGCCCGAGATCCTGGTGCGTGAGGTGCTCGATCACCTCGCCGCGCTCGGCTTCGCCGACGTCGAGCCGGTCGTCGCGGCGCAGGAGTCGATCATGTTCTCGCTGCCCAACGAGATCCGCCGCGACCTCAAGGCCGCCGGCAAGTCCGACAAGATGGTGCACGACGCCAGCTTCACCGACGCCGGGTCGCTGCACTGACGGCCGCACAGCGATGACTGAGCCGGATGCCGGGCACGCGCCGGTCACGCTCGCCGTGGGGGCCGAGGCCCTGGCGGTCGCGGGGCGCCTCCTGGACGACTTCAACACCGAGTACGACGACGTCACACCAGGTGCTGCAGCGCTCACGGTGCGGCTCGCCGAACTGGTGGCCGGCGGGGCCACGGACGTGCTCCTCGTCGAGGGCGAGGCAGGTGCGGCCGGGGTCGGGGTCCTGCGCTACCGGCCATCGCTCTGGACGGCGGCGGACGAGTGCTACCTCGCCGAGCTGTACGTCGTGCCCGAGGTGCGGGGCAGGGGGCTCGGCCGGGAGCTGCTGCGGGCCTGCGTCGACCGGGCGCGTGAGCGAGGCTGCGACTTCATCGACCTCGCGACGAGCGAAGACGACGTGGGCGCCCGGCACCTCTATGAGTCGGAGGGCTTCCACGCCACCGAGGGGACGGGTGGGCCGGTGACCTTCCACTACGAGCGGGAGATCTGATCAGGTCGGTACCAGGTGTGCTCGAGCGGCAGACGAACGCGCGCGCGGCCGTCACGGCGCAGGTAGGCGGCGGCCACGGCCGGGGCGGTGGGGATGAGGCAGATCTCGCCAACCCCCTTGGCGCCGTACGCGTAGGGCAGCACCGCGGGGCCGCGCACGGTGCGCACCTCCACCTCGGGCGCCTGCGTGGAGCGGATCAGACCGAGCTTGCCGAACGTGGTCTGCGGCACGCCCTCCTCGACGACGAACTCCTCGGTGAGGGCGTAGCCCAGGCCCATGACGACCCCACCCTCGACCTGCCCCTGCAGCGCCTGCTGGTTGACCACGGTGCCTGCGTCGTGGGCCGCCATGACTTTGCGCACTCGGCCGTCCTCGTCGAGGTGCACCACCTGCGCGCCGTAGCCGTAGGTGACGTGGCTGACCGGGTTGGGCTTGTCCGAACCGATCGGGTCGGTCTCGGGCGAGAACTCGCCGGAGAACACGCGGCCCTCCACGGCGGCAAGGCCTCCACCGGCCTCCAGCGCCTCGCGTAGCCCCAGCGCCGCCCGGCGCACGGCCTCGCCGGTGAACAGCGTCTGCCGGGATGCCGTGGACGTGCCGGAGTCGGGCGTTCGCTCCGTGTCGGGGGGCTCGACCATGACCTGCTCGGGGGGAACGTCGACGGTCTGGCACAGCATGTGCAGCACCATCTGCGCGACGCCCTGGCCCATGCCGGCGGCCGAGGTGCGCACGTGCACCACGCCCTGCTCGACCGAGAGGAGGCAGCGGCCGGTGTCGGGCACTCCCATCCCGAGACCGGAGTTCTTGAACGCGACGGCGAGGCCGGCCCGGGGGTCGGCGTCGTAGTCGTCCTTGACCGCCTCGAGGCACTCGACGAGTCCGGTGGCCTCGTCGGCGACCTGCCCGTTGGGGAGCTCCCGCCCGGGCCGGATGGCGTTGCGGTGGCGGAACTCCCAGGCGTCGATGCCCGCCTCGGCGGCAAGCAGGGTGATGCTCGTCTCGAGGGCGAACGCGCTCTGCGCGACGCCGAATCCGCGGAAGGCGCCCGACACCGGGTTGTTCGTGTACACCGCGAGTCCCTCGCAGTCGAAGTTCTGGTAGTCGTACGGCCCGCCGGCATGGGTCACTGCCCGTTGCAGCACCGGCCCGCCGAGCGAGGCATAGGCGCCGGTGTCGGCGACGATGCGCGCCCTGAGCCCGGTGAGGTGGCCGTCGGCGTCGCACCCGAGCGTCATCTCGATCTCCATCGGGTGGCGCTTGACGTGGTAGGCGAGGCTCTCGGCGCGCGAGAACCGCACCTTGACCGGGCGCCCGGTGTGCCAGGCCGCCAGTGCCGCGTGGTGCTGCACGCTCATGTCCTCCTTGCCGCCGAAGCCGCCGCCCACCAGCATCGAGTGGGCGTGCACGCGCTCGGGGGGCAGGCACAGCATCCGGGCGATCTCGCGTTGCTCGTCGTAGACCGACTGCCCCGCCGTGAACACCTCGACACCGCCGTCGCCCCACGGGCGGGCCACGGCGCACTCCGGCTCCAGGAAGGCGTGCTCCTGCCAGGGCGTGTGGAAGGTGTTCGACACGACGAACGCGGAGGCGGCCAGCGCGGCATCCGCGTCACCCCGGTTCACCCGCTGGCGGGTGAGCACGTTGCCGCCCGGATGCAGCAGCGGGGCGCCGGGGGCGAGGGCCTGCGCGGGGCTGGTGACCGGCTCCAGAACTGCGTACTGCACCTCGACGAGGCCGACCACCTCGTCGAGCGACTCCTCGTGGCGGCACACCACGAGCGCGAGGGCATCTCCCACGTATCGGGTGGTGTCGCCCTCGGCCACGAGCACGTCCCAGTCCTGCACCAGGTGGCCGATGGTGTTCTCGGGCACGTCGGCCGCGGTGAGCACGGCGAGGCAGTCGGGGTGGGCCATGGCCGCGGTGACGTCGATGGCCTCGACGACCGCCCGCGGGTGCGCCGTGCGCAGCGCCTTGGCGTGCACCATCCCCTCGAGGCGGATGTCGTCGGTGTACAGGCCGGTGCCGAGCAGTTTCTCGGCGGCGTCGGGCCGGGGGGCGCGGTCGGACATCCGCACGTGCTCGGGCTTGGGTGCGACCTCCTCCTCGCCACGCAGGATGCGGCCGGTGCGCAGCACGGCGTCCTCGACCATCCGGTAGCCGGTGCAGCGGCACTCGTTGGCCCGCAGGGCGCGCACCACCTGCTCGCGGGACGGGTCGGGCTCGGCGTCGAGCAGGGCCTTGCTGGTCATCACCATGGCGGGCATGCAGAAGCCGCACTGCACGGCGCCCTCCTGCTCGAACGCCGACACGAACGCCGCCTTCTCGCGCTCGTCGAGGCCCTCGGCAGTGGTCACCTGGTGCCCGCCCGTCGTCGCCGCGGCCCGGGTGCACGCCTTGACCGTGCGCCCGTCGACCACTACGACGCAGGTGCCGCAGCTGCCGTCGTCGCAGCCGTGCTTCACCGAGGTCAGGTCGAGCACCTCGCGCAGCCAGGTCATCAGGGTCAGGCCCTCCGGCACCTCGTGAACCTGTCCGTTCACCGTCGTCGTGGTCATCGCAGCTTCTCCTCAGCTCACCGAAGGGTCGGGCAGGGCGCAGGGCAGGAACCGCCCCGGCGGAAGGTCGTCGACGAGGTCGCCACCGGCCACGGCACGGTGGCCCCGCAGCAGCACGTCGCGCACGCGGCCCTGCACCCGCCACCCCTCATAGGGCGTGTGGTCGACGTTCTCGTGCAGGGCGCTGCTCGTCACCGTCCACGCCACGGCCGGGTCGATGACGACGACGTCGGCGTCGGCCCCGGGCGCCAGCACCCCCTTGCGCGGGTGGAGGCCGAAGTAGCGGGCGGCGTTGGTGGCGGTCACCTCCGCGAGGCGGGTCAGGCCGATCCGTCCCTCGGCCACGCCCGCCGAGTACATCAGCGCCATCCGCAGCTCGATGCCGGGTGCTCCGTTGGGGGTGTGGGCGAAGTCGGCCGCCTTGTCCATCTGCCCGACCAGGTCGAAGGAGCAGTGGTCGGTGCCGACGAACTGCACGTCGCCGCCGGCGAGCCCGGCCCACAGCACTTCGCGGTCGGATGCCGTGCGCAGCGGTGGGCTCATGACGTAGGCCCGCCGGGCGAGGTCGTCGTCGTCCGGCCCGCCGTAGGCGCTGACGTCGAGCAGGAGGTACTGCGGGCAGGTCTCGGCGGCGACGGTGGTGCCGGCCACGCGGCCGCGGCGCACGGCATCCAGCCCGGGCCGTGACGAGAGGTGCACGACGTAGTGGGCGGCGTGGGCGAGCCCGGCGATGACCTCGAGCCGGTCGACTGCCTCGGCCTCGAGGGCCGCGGGTCTGGTCGCGGCGTGGAAGAACGGCGTGGTGTGACCCTCGGCCAGGGCGCGGCGGACCAGCGCGTCGACGAGCCGGCCGTTCTCGCAGTGGAAGCCGATGGTGGTGCCGAGGTCGTGCGACGCGGTGAGGGCCTCGAACACCTCGTCGTCCTCCACCATCATCGTGTCGCGGTACGCGAGGTAGAGCTTGAACGAGGTGACTCCGCGCTCGACGACGGTCGCCATCTGCTCGGGGAAGTCGTTGCGCCACTGCGTCATCGCGAGGTGGAAGGCGTAGTCGGTCACGGCGCGACCGGCGGCCTTCTGCGACCACCGGTCGAGCGCGGTCGTGAGCGACTGGCCGTGGAACGCGGTGGCGAAGTCGATGACCGTCGTCGTGCCGCCGGCGAGGGCTGCCCGGGTGCCGGTGGCGAAGTCGTCGGCGGTCACCTCGTCGCCGGCCTCGAGGTCGAGGTGGCAGTGCGGCTCGACGCCGCCGGGGAGCACGACGCAGCCGGTGCAGTCGAGCACCTCCTCGCCGGGCTCGGGATCGAGCCTGCCGACGGCCACGATGGTCTCGCCGGAGGTGCGCACCGAGCCGCCCTCGACCACCCCATCGGGGGTGACGACGCGGCCGCCGTGCAGCAGGGTCACCTCACAGCTCCTTCCAGACGCGCTCGGCGCGCTCGGCCGACTGGGCGAGCACCTGGGCCTCGTCGAGGTCGACGAACTCCCGGTCGCGCAGCACCCACTCGCCGCCCACCAGGACGTCGACGACCTGGGCGCCGCTCGTGCCGAACACGACGTGCCCCCAGGCGGACCGCTCGTCGAGCGGGGTCGGGGGGCGGTAGTCGAGGGTGACGAGGTCGGCGGCGGCGCCGGGGCGCAGGATGCCGAGGTCGCGGGCGAAGACGCGCGAGGCGATCGCCGGGTTGTGCGCGAACAACATCGCCACCGCCTCCGAGAAGCCGACCGTGGGGTCGAGGCGGGAGCCGCTGGCGACCAGCTTCGCCAGCTGCATCGAGGTCAGCACGTCGGCGGTGTAGGCGTCGGTGCCGAGCCCGACCCGGATGCCGTGCCGCAGCATCTCGACGACGGGTGCGAACCCGACGGCGTTGCCGAGGTTGGAGTGGGGGTTGTGCACCACGGTGGCGTCGCGGTCGGCGAGCAGATCGATCTCCGCGGGGGTCACGTGCACGCAGTGCGCGGCGATGCTGTCGGGCCCGACCATGCCGCGGGCGTCGAGCCGGTCGACGACGGGCAGGCCCTCGGTGGCGAGGGTCCAGCGTTCGTCGCCCGGGCCCTCGGCCACGTGCACGTGGTAGCCGCCGGGAACACCGAACGCGGCCGTGGCAACGGTGTCGAGGCTCGCCTCGGAGAGGGTGAAGGAGGCGTGCATGCCGAACATGCCGCGCAGCCGGTGCTGGTCGGGGGTGTTCGCCGACCGCATGAAGCCGACGTTCTCCGCCACGGCCTCGGCGAAGACGTCCTCGCCGTCGCGGTCGGAGGTCTCGTAGCAGAGGCAGGCCCGCACCCCCACCGCGCGGGCGGCATCGGCGATCGTGCCGAGCGAGCCGGTGACCGCGCGCGGGCTCGAGTGGTGGTCGAACACCGTGGTCACCCCGCAGCGCACCGACTCGATGAAGGTCGTCGTCGCGTTGAGCCGGACGTCCTCGGGCTCGAGCAGGCGGTCGAGCGACCACCACAGGTTCTCGAGGATCTCCGCGAAGTCGCGGGTGGGGGAGTGCACCGGCATCCCGCGCGCGTAGGCGCTGTAGGCGTGCGTGTGGGCGTTCACCAGGCCCGGCATCACGAGTCGTCCGGTGTCGACTACAGGCTCGTCGGGCCGGGCGCGGCGCAGCTCGCTCGCCGGTCCCACGGCATCCACCACGCCGCTCTTCACGAGCACCCCGCCGTCGGGGACGACCGGCCGCGCGGGGTCCGCGGTGATGACGGCCCGGCCGGTGACGATCATCGCGTCGCCCCTCCCACCGCGTCGGCGAGCACGGGGCGGAGCAGCCAGGGGTGGTCGGCCTCGAGCGCCGTGAGGAGGCGCTCGAGCTCGTCCGGGAGGTCTCGCCTGCCCCGGTGGTGCGTGACGACCTCACCGGAGGGCAGCCGCACGAGGTAGCCGTCGTCGATCGCGAGGAGGCCGACGTTCGGGGAACCCTCGAAGTCGGCGAGCGTCCAGAACACCGTCGGCTTGTCGCGGTAGGGGAGCCCCGCGGAGGGACAGAAGGTGCCGCAGTTCCCGCACTCGTTGCACAGTGCGTCGAGGTGCACCACCTGGTAGGCGTCGGCCGACCACGGCACCGCCACAGCGACGTTGGCGCGGTTCGGGCAGACCTCGACGCAGACCTCGCACACCTCGTCGCAGTGCAGGCACCGGTCGGCTTCGGCAGGGGGCGCAACCCGGTCGGCGAGCACCCCGCGCCGGCCGACCAGCACGTCGTGCGCCGTGAAGACCACGGCGGGCGGCCGGTCGGCGTCGAACCGGATGCCGTGCGTCCGCAGGATCGCGCGCGCGACCACCTTGGCGTCGGCGATGGCCCGCACGACGGTGGCCGGGCCGAGCCGGCCGTCACCGGCGACGTAGACCTCGGTGGTGCCGTCGCCCACGGTGGCCCGCAGGTCGGCGTCGAGGCGGGGGTGCCCGAGGTCGTCGCGGGCGACCCCGTTGGCGTCGTACTGCTGTGGGTCGATGGTGGCCCCGGTCGCGCCGATGACGGTGTCGACCTGCAGCTCGACGAACGAGCCGATGCCGCGGGTGGTGCGCCGTCCATCGGGGGCGTAGTCGGCCAGTTCCGTTCGCTCACAGCGCAGCACGGAGCCGTCGTACGAGACCGGCGCGAGCAGCTCGTCGATCTCGATGCCCTCGGCCCGCACGGCGTCGACGTCCTCCTGGGCGGCCGGCATGAACGGCTCAGTGCGGCGGTAGACCAGGGCCACATGCTCGACCCCCGCGGTGCGGCGTGCGGTGCGCGCGCAGTCCATCGCGACGTCGCCGGCGCCGACCACGGCGACCCGGCGGCCGAGCCGTGCGCCGTCGCGCCCGTGCGCCTCCCGCAGCACCTCGAGGGCGTCTCGCACGTGCTCGGCGCCGTCGGGCACCGGGCTGGCGCTGCGCCCCCAGGCGCCGGTCGCCACGACCACGTGGTCGAAGCGGCTTCGGAGGTCGGCGAGGTCGTAGTCGGCCGGGCACCCGAACCGGAACTCCACCCCGGTCACCACCGCGAGGCGGTAGTCGCGGTCGACCTGCTCAGGAGTGACCCGGAAGGTGGGGATGACGTGGCCAACGATGCCGTAGGGGGCGTCGAGCTTCTCGTGGACCTCGACCGCTATCCCGTTGCGGCGCAGGAACACCGCCGTGGCGATGCCGGCCGGCCCGGCGCCGACCACGGCGACGCGCACGCCGGCCACCAGGGGTGTCGGCGTCGTGGCGGCGACGTGCTCGTCCTGGGCGGCGTCGGCGGCGGCGAGCTTGACGCCCCGGATGTCGACGCCCCGGTCGTAGTCGACCCGGGTGCAGTACGCCCGGCAGGGCTCGGGGCAGAGCACCCCGGTGATCGTCGGCGCGGTGTTGTCGCGCGCCACCACGTCGAAGGCCTCGGCGAGGCGCCCCTGTGCCACCAGGGCGAGATAGGCCGGCACCTGCTGCCCGATGGGGCAGCCGCCGTGCTCGCACGGGGCGGTGAAGCAGTCGGCGAGCCCCAGCGGTGACGTGGTCTTGCGCGAGCCCACCTTCTCGCGGTGCCGCTTGTGGGTGCGCGGGTCCGCCAGCACCCGGGCGAGGAGAGCGTCCACGGCATCCGGGTCGACGCGGTGGACGTCGCGCATCACGGGGGTGGCGAGCCGAGCCAGCTGTCCCAGACGCGCGTAGCCGCCGGGCTTGAGCAGCGTCGTCGCGACGGTGACCGGCTGGATGCCGGTGCACAGGATCTCGGCGACGGCCGTCGCGTCCGCTCCCCCTGCGTAGGAGATCGGCAGGCGGCCGTCGAAGGTGCGGGCGAGCCGGGCGGCCAGGGTGAGGGTCAGGGGCAGCAGGGCCCGGCCGGACAGGTACATCTCGGGGACCGGTAGCTCGGCGCGGGTGACGTCGTTGGGCAGCGTGTTGCTCAGCTTGAGGCCGAAGCCGAGGCCAGCGGCCTCCGCTCGGGCCGCCAGCCGGGTGAACATCGGCACCGCGTCGGCGTACTGGAGGTCGGCGGTGAAGTGCGAGTCGTCGAAGGTGACGTGCGCGAAGCCGAGCCGGTCGAGCGTGCCACGCACCGTGTCGTACCCCAGCAGCGTCGGGTTGCACTTGACGCTGGTGTGCAGGCCCTTGCCGAGCAGGTGCTCCGCGATCCGCTCGATCTCGGCGGCGGGGCATCCGTGCATCGTCGAGATCGTCACCGAGTCGCACACCCGCGTCGGGATCTCGTCCAGGTGCCGATGGTCGAAGTGCTCGAACCGGCCGAGGTTGGCCTCGAGCCAGGCGGTCGCCGGGTGCCAGGCGTCGGTGCGCGTAGCGTCGCGCAGCCCCTCGAGGAAGCCGTCGACCACCGGACCGCGGATGCCGTCGAGGTCGTAGCCCACCGACGCGTCGAACACGACGTCGTCGCCGTCGCCGAGGCCGAGCTCGACGGCGAGCACCCGGATGGCGAGGTGGGCGTGGACGTACTCGGTGAGTGCCTGCCGCACCGTCAGCTCGGTCGACCACTCGCAGTTCTGGCCCTCGTCCTCGGCGTGGATGCACGGCTTCGGCACCGCCGCGCGGATCACCTCGCCGTCGAGCACCTGCACCGTCTTGAGCTCGACGACCCGGGCGCCGGCGAGGTAGGCGGTGACGATGTTCTGGGCGAGCTGGGTGTGCGGACCGGCGGCGGCGCCGACCGGCACCCCGACGAGGTGGCCGAACGCGTCGCGGACCCGGCGTCCGCGCGGGTGGTGCACGTGCTGCGCGGCAAGTCCGAAGACACTGCCGTGGCGGGCGTGCTCGTCGAGCGCCCACCCGACCAGGGAACCGAAGGCGAGGGGGCGCAGGACGTCGCTCATCACGGCATCCGGTGCTCGGCCCTGACCCGTGCGTTGACCTCGGCGATCATCGCGTCCCACACCGGCAGGTAGCCGCGCAGCTCGCGCCAGAACGACTGCCGGCGACGGCGCTCGAAGAGCTCGAACGGCGTGCCCTGCTGCTCGACCCATGTGTAGTAGCCGAGGTTGAAGATGCGGGTGCGTTCGCGCTCGGTCAGCTCGAGCGTCGCGTCGGTGGGCACGGTGGCGAGGTGCTCTCCCCAGACGGCCGCGGCGTCGAGGCGGGTGAACTCGCCACCGAAGTCGCGCTGCACGATCTTGGCCCGCTCGGTCGCGTACATCCGCCCGCCGTCGGTGGCCACGGTGACGACGACGTCGTCCGGCCCGAGGCCGAGCACCTTGGCGCCCGAGATGGCCGCGAGCACGTTGCAGATGGAGGAGAACCCGAGGTCGCCCAGGGCCGCCAGGATGCCGGGTGGCCACCCCCGGTCGGCGAGGTGGGCCAGGCCCTCCGGCTCGTTGAACAGCACCTCGAGGTGGTCGGTCGCCCGGTCGCTCACGGCTGCGACGAGATCGTGCCGCATGACGTTGTGGATGAGCGGCACGTGCTTGTCGCCGATGCCCTGGATGTTGTGCTCACCGAAACCGTTCTCCAGCAACGTCGGGCACTCCAGGGCCTCGGCCGCCAGCACCTTGGTGCCGTAGGTGTCCTTGAGGTGCTCTCCGGCGGCGATGGTGCCGGCCGACCCGGTGGCGCTCACCATCAGGGCCAGCCGCAGGTCGCGCCCCGAGCCGCTGCGGTAGGCCTCGAAGACGTGGCCCAGCGCCGGCCCGGTCACCGCGTAGTGCACCAGGTGGTTGCCGAACTCGGCGAACTGGTTGAAGACCACGTTGCCGGGGTCGAGGGCGAGCCGGTGGCACTCGTCGTAGATCTCCTTGACGTTCGACTCGGTGCCCACCGTGCGGATGACGTCCTCCGCCGGGTTCTCGCACCAGCGGTCGAGCCAGTCGAATCGCTCCTGGCTCATGCCGGCCGGCAGGACTGCCACGCCGCGGCACCCCAGCAGCCGGCTGATCGCGATGCCGCCACGGGCGTAGTTCCCGGTGGAGGGCCACACCGCGCGGTGGGCCGTGGGGTCGAACGCCCCGGACACCACCCGCGGCGCCAGGCAGCCGTAGGCGGCGAGCACCTTGTGGGTGGAGATCATCGGGAACCGGTTGCCGAGCACCACGACCACCGGGCTGTCGACGCCGGTCACCTCGCGGGTCAGCACCAGGTGCTCTGGCACGGCGACCCGCTGCCCGGCGAGGTCGTTGTACCAGTGCACCCGCCACAGGTTGCGGGGGTCGGCGGTCTGGGGATCGGCGTTTCCGACCCGGTCCGGCGGCACCGACTCGGGGTCGGCGAGCTGGGCGAAGGTCGGCAGCACGACGGCCCGCTCAGCCAGCCGGCGGATGCTGTTGGCCAGCACCTGCTCGTCGACCACCGCGTCGGCCAGCCCGAACTGCCGGCGCAGGGCGTCGTGGGTACTGCTGCCGGTCTCGAGAGCCCGCATGGGGCCAGTATCCGGCCGCGCGGGGGGCGCCGTCGGCGGTTGGCGGCGTAGATCACCGCCCCGGTCTGCGGCTGGTCAGCCGCTGACCAGCCGCCGGAAGCGGTCGGGGTCGGACGGCCGCTCGGTGAGGAAGGCGAGCACCGTGTCGGTGGAGCCGAGGCCGAGGGCGTCACCCTGCGCGAGCAGGCCCGCCAGGCCGGCCGCGCCGCTCTCACCGGCGTCGATGCCGTCGGCGTGCAGCAGGCGCACCGCCTCGTCGGCGAAGCAGTCGTCGACGGTGACGAGGGCGTCGTAGCCGAGCAGGTTGCTCTCGAACGCCACCGGGGAGGGCGTCCCGCAGTTCAGCCCGGCCATGCAGGTGTTCCCGGTCGCGGGCACGGAGACGGGCCGGCCGGCGACCACGCTCTCGGTGACGCACGCGGCATCCGTCGGCTCGACGCCGACCAGCAGGCGGGCCGGCCGCGGCGCGAAGGCCCGCGCGACGGCGGCGCTCAGCGCGCCGACCCCCATCTGGGCCACGACGACCGTGGGCTCGGGCAGCGCACCGCTGTCGATGGCCGCTGCCACCTCCGTGAGCATCGTGGAGTACCCATCGACGACCCAGCCGGGCACGTCGGTGTAGCCCTCCCACGAGGTGTCGTCGACGACGACGTGCTCGTTGTCTGCGAGTGCGGCGCTCGCGACGATGGTGTCGTCATAGGTGCCGTCGACGATCCGCACCTCGGCGTCTTCGGCCGTGATCCGCTGCACCCGAGCGGTGTTCGTGTCACGGGGCACCAGCACGAGGGCGGGCAGGCCGAGCAGCCGGGCCACCCGCGCCACGGCATGACCGTGGTTGCCGTCGGTCGCGGCCACCAAGGTGAGGGGCGTGCCGGATGCCGTGAGCATCTCGCGCAGCTCGGCCAGCGACGGCGTCGTCCCCGGCGCCCGGCCGAGCTTCGCGAGCACCGCCCGGTAGGTGGCCCACGAGGCGCCGAGGATCTTGAACGACGGCATCCCGGCGCGCTCGCCCTCGTCCTTGACGAGCACCGCCCGCACCCCGAGCCGGGTGGCCACCGCCGGTGACGACCGCACCGGGGTGGGGGCGAAGCCGGGCAGCGAGGGGTGGAACGAGGGGGCCGGGAGGTCGCCGCGCGGCACCCGGGACCGGTCGACGTGCGGGTTCCTGACCAGCCGGGACGTGCCCATGTCGCCATCGTAGGGGTGACGCGACGCACGTCGTCGGGGCCCCGCCCCGACCCTAGAATCGGGGTGACCCCAGGAGGGGACGGCATGGACTTCGACGCCGCGGTCGGCCGGCTGGCCGCGCTGGACTCGCACGGCATCCACGGTGCCGACGTGCTGGCGACGTGGGACCTCACCGACGACGAGGTGCGGGCGGTGCTCGCCACGGCCGACGCGCTGCGGGCGCTGCGGACGACCAACCGCAGCTGCCGGGTCGCCGACTCCGGGCTCGCCGTGTCGGTCTTCCGCGACAACTCCACCCGCACCCGGTTCTCGTTCGCCTCGGCATGCAACCTGCTCGGCCTGCAGGTGCAGGACTTCGACGAGTCGACCTCGCAGGTGGCCCACGGCGAGACCGTGCGCGAGACCGCGACGATGGTCTCGTTCATGGCCGACGTGATCGGGGTGCGCGACGACCTCTACCTCGGCCAGGGCCACCGCGACCTGGTCGAGCTGGGCGGGCACCTCACCCACAGCTTCTCGGCCGGGGTGCTCGAGCAGCGGCCGACCCTGGTCAACCTGCAGAGCGACCTCGACCACCCGACGCAGGCCTTCGCCGACCTGCTGCACCTCACGCACGAGCTCGGGGGCGTCGAGAAACTGCGCGGGCGACGGCTCGCGATGACCTGGGCGCACTCGCCGAGCTACGGAAAGCCGCTCTCGGTGCCCCAGGGCATGGTCGCCCTGATGACCCGGCTCGGGATGGACGTCGTGCTGGCCCACCCCCCGGGCTACGAGCTCGTCGCCGACGTGCGCCGGGTGGCGCAGGGCCACGCGGCGGCCTCCGGAGGGTCGTTCACGGTGGCCGACTCCCTCGAGGAGGCCGTCGCCGGCGCCGACGTCGTCTGTGCCAAGAGCTGGGCGCCGTTCGACGCCATGGTGGAGCGCGCGGCCTTGCACGCCGACGGCGACGGCGACGGCATCCGGGCCCTGGGGGGGCGCATGCTGGAGCAGAACGCCGGCCACCGCGACTGGACCGTGACCGCCGAGCTGATGCGCACCACCCGGCGCGGGGAGGCGCTCTACCTGCACCCGCTGCCCGCCGACATCACCGGCGTCTCGTGCGACGCGGGTGAGGTGGATGCCGACGTGTTCGACGCGCACCGCACCGCGCTCTACCGGCAGGCGGGGAACAAGCCCTACGCCATCGCGGCGATGGTGCTGCTGCAACGGGTCGCCGACCCGGTGCGCGTGCTGCACGACCTCTGGGACGGTGCCCAGCCGCGCTGGCGGACGTGAACCGGACCTCCACGAGAAGGAGACGACAGGTGCCACAGATCGACTACGTCGCGGTCAAGACCGCGGCCGAGGGCTACCGGGCGGACATGGTGGCGTTCCTGCGCTCGCTGATCCGCAACCCGGGGACGAGCTGTCACGAGGAGGCCAAGTCACGCCTGGTCGTCGCCGAGATGGAGAAGCTGGGCTTCACGACCACCCGGATCGACGGGCTGGGCAGTGCGATCGGCACGATGGGCACCGGCAAGACGCTCATCGCGTTCGACGGGCACATCGACACCGTCGGTGTGGGCAACCCCGACAACTGGAGCTTCGACCCGTTCGAGGGCTTCGAGGACGACGTGCTCGTGGGTGGGCGCGGCGCCGCGGACCAGCTCGGCGGGGTGGTGTCGGCGGTGTACGGCGCGCGGATCGCGGCGGACCTCGGGCTGCTCTCCGACGCCTACACCTACCTGGTCACCGCCACCGTGCAGGAGGAGGACTGCGACGGGCTGTGCTGGCTGTACCTCATCGAGGAGGAGGGGGTGCGTCCCGCCTTCGTGGTGTCGACCGAGGCCACCGACAACGGCATCTACCGGGGGCACCGGGGCCGGATGGAGATCCGGGTCGAGGTGGCGGGCGTGTCGTGCCACGGCTCAGCGCCCGAGCGGGGCGACAACGCGATCTACAAGATGGCCGAGATCCTGCTCGATGTGCGCGACCTGAACGACCGCCTGCCGGCCGACCCCTTCCTCGGCAAGGGCACCGTGACGACCTCCGAGGTCTTCTCCAGCTCGCCGTCACGGTGCGCGGTCGCGGATGCCTGCTGGGTGTCGCTCGACCGGCGGCTCACCGACGGGGAGACCTGGGAGGGGGCTCTTCGCGAGATCGAGGACCTCCCCGCCGTTCGCCGGCACGGTGCCACCGTGGCCTGCTATGACTACCGGGCGGTCGCGTGGACCGGCACGGAGTACGGGCAGCAGTGCTACTTCCCGACCTGGGTCGTGCCCGCGGACTCGCCCGAGGTGGTGGCCGCCGCCACGGCCCACCGCGCGATGTTCGGCGAGCCGCGCATCGACAAGTGGACGTTCTCCACGAACGGCGTGGCGATCGCCGGCCGGCACGGCATCCCGGTGATCGGCGTCGGGCCCGGGCGCGAGGACCAGGCGCACGCGCCGGACGAGCTGCAGTGGAAGGACGACCTGGTCAAGTGCGCGGCGATCTACAGCGTGCTGCCGGCCGTCTACTGCGCGCAGGCCGGCTGACCCGGCCGTGTGGGCGGGGCCGGCCGTCACCCCGGCAGGGTGATGACCCTCCGCCTCGCCGGTCGCGACGATCGCGAGGAAGGTCGCGCGGGCTCCGTGGACGGAGTGCGGGACGGGACGTCGACGGAGAGGTGGTTGACGGATGAGCGTGCCCACCTCGGTGCCCGAGGCACCGCAGCGGCCGACCGGGGTGGCGCAGTTCGTCCCCGGCCTGATGCTGTTCCGCACCTACCAGCGCGGCTGGCTGAGCAAGGACGTCGTGGCCGGCCTGGTGCTCTCGGCGCTGCTCGTGCCGCAGGGGATGGCCTACGCGGAGCTGGCAGGGCTGCCCCCGGTCACCGGCCTCTACACCTCGGTCCTGTGCCTGCTCGGCTACGCCGTCTTCGGACCGTCGCGCATCCTCGTGCTCGGGCCCGACTCGTCGCTCGGGCCGATGATCGCCGCCACGATCGCGCCGCTGGCGCTGGCCGGCGGGGACCCGGCCAAGGCCGTCGCACTGGCGTCGGTGCTCGCCCTGCTGGTCGGTCTCGTCATGACGGTGGCAGGCTTCGCCCACTTCGGGTTCGTCGCCGACCTGCTGTCGAAGCCGACCCAGATCGGCTACATGAACGGCCTGGCGCTGACCATCGTCGTCGGGCAGCTGCCCAAGCTGTTCGGCTTCTCGGTCGACGCCGACGGGCTGATCGGCGAGGCGCAGGGTTTCATCACCGGCCTGGCCGACCAGCTGTTCAACACCACCGCGGCGCTCATCGGGGTGCTGTCGCTGGCCGGCATCCTGCTGCTCCATCGCCTGCTGCCCAAGATCCCGTCGGTGCTCGTCGTGGTCGTCCTCGCCGCGCTCGCCGTCAACCTGCTCGACCTGCAGGCCGACGGCGTGAAGACCATCGGGGTGCTGCCGCAGGGGTTCCCGCCGTTCACCGTGCCGACCGTTGCGTTGGGTGACCTGCCCGAGCTGTTCCTGGGCGCCGTGGCCATCGCCGTCGTCGCCCTGGCCGACACCATGTCGACGGCCTCGTCGTTCGCCGCCCGCCGGGGCGAGCGGGTGCACGGCGACCAGGAGATGATCGGCATCGGCGCCGCGAACATCTTCGCCGGCCTCTTCCAGGGCTTCCCGGTGAGCACCAGCGGCTCGCGCACCGCCGTGTCGGAGCAGGCCGGCTCCCGGTCGCAGGTGACGGGCGTTGTCGGCGCCGCCGTCATCGCCTTCGTCCTGGTCTTCGCCACCGGGGTCATGCAGTACGTGCCGCAGCCGACCCTGGGCGCCATCGTCATCGCGGCGGCCTTCTCGCTGGCCGACCTGCCCGCGACGCGCCGGCTCTGGCAGCTGCGGCGCACCGAGTTCACGCTGTCGATCGCGGCCTTCCTGGGCGTCGCGCTGCTCGGGGTGCTGCCCGGCATCCTGCTCGCGATCACGCTGTCGATCCTCAACGTCTTCCGGCGGGTGTGGTGGCCGCACCAGGCCGAGCTCGGTCGGGTCGAGGGGCTGGCGGGCCTGCACGACACCGGCACCTACCCGCACTCCGAGCTGTTGCCGGGGCTGATCGTCTACCGGTTCGACGCCCCGCTGATCTTCGCCAACTCGCGGATGTTCGGCGACGCCGTGCGGGCCATGGTGGACGTGCGCCCCGGGCTTTGCTGGGTGCTCGTGGCCGCCGAGCCGATGACCGACGTCGACACCACGGCGGCGGACATGCTCGTCGAGCTCGACATCTGGCTCAACGCGCGCGACGTCTCGCTGGTCTTCGCCGAGGTCAAGGACCCGGTGCGCGCGAAGATCGACCGCTACGGACTCGAGCGCACCATCGACCCTGCCCACTTCTTCCCCACCATCGACGAGGCCGTGTCCGCGTACATCGCGCAGACCGGTGCGACCTGGCAGGACCCCCCGCCGGTGCGAGACGCAGAGGAGCACACGTGACCGCACGACCCGGGCAGGGCGCCGCGCCCACCCGACAGCAGCAGGCGGCCGCCTGGCTGGCCTACCTCGCCCTCGGTGCAGCGGCGGTCTTCCTCGTGGTCGCGCTGATCGACCGGTGGGACGTGCTCCTCGCCGGGCTCGCCACGTTGGCGGTGCTGATCCTGGCGGCCTGGTTCACCGTGTCACGCCGGGGGACGGTCCGACTGGTCGCGCTCGGCATCGCGGTCGCCGCGCTCGTGGTCTTCACCGTCGTCATCATCACCACCCACAGCGGGTGGGTGGTCGCCGTGGGGCTGGCGCTCGCAGCCGCCTCAACCGGGGCGGCACGGGTCGCCCTGCGGCCCTCGGGGCCGGACCCTGCAGCCATCGTCGCGGCACCGCCCGCCCGCCACGCGGTGCTGATCATGAACCCGTGGTCCGGCGGGGGGAAGGTCGAGAAGTTCGAGCTCGAGCGGCTGTGCCGCGAGCGCGGCATCGAGCCGATCGTGCTCTACAAGGGCTCTGACCTCCTCGCGCTCGCCGAGGATGCCGTGGCCCGCGGCGCGGACGTCATCGGCATGGCCGGTGGTGACGGATCCCAGGCGCTCGTGGCGTCGGTGGCGAGCCGGCACGGCATCCCGATGGTCGTCATCCCCGCCGGGACGCGCAACCACTTCGCGCTCGACCTGGGAATGGACCGGGCCGACGTGGTGGGGGCGCTCGACGCCTACACGGACGGCATCGAGCGGAAGATCGACCTGGCGGAGGTCAACGGGCGCACGTTCGTCAACAACGCGTCGATGGGGCTGTACGCCGAGATCGTGCAGTCGCAGGATTACCGCGACGCCAAGATCCGCACGGCCGCCGAGACGCTGCCCGACCTGATCGGGCCGGCCGCCGTGCCGCTCGACCTGCAGTTCGCCCTGCCGTCGGGGGAGCCGATGTCGTCGGCCAACCTGGTGCTCGTGTCGAACAACCCCTACCAGCTCTCGCACCTGCGCGGCGGGTCCACCCGGCCGGCCCTCGACACCGGCCGGCTGGGCGTGGTGTCGGTGCTGGTGCGCGGGGCCGCGGATGCCGAGAAGTTCGCGGCGCTCGAGGCCGCCGGACAGGTGGGCCGGTTCTCGGGGTGGCACGAGTGGACCGCCAGCGGGTTCGAGGTCGGCTCGGGTGGCCCGGTCGAGGTCGGCGTCGACGGTGAGGCCCTGACCCTGGAGCCGCCGCTGCGCTTCGTGATCCGGCCGGGGGCGCTCACCGTGCGCCAGGCCCGGGCCGTGCTCACCAGGCCGGCCGCGGGCCCGGCCCTGCACGTGACGTCGCTGTCGACGCTCGGCCCCCTCTGGAGTACGGCCCTTGGCCGGCCGGTGGTGTCACGGTGAGCGGCGTGGGGGCCTCGGCACCCGGGGGACAGGTCCCGGGGGGCGAGCGGCCCGACCTGGGCGGCGGGCTGGAGCCCGTCGAGGAGCGGCTGGCCCGGCGGCTCGAGGACCGTGGAACGGCCGGCCACCCCGTCGCGGCGACGACGTCGACGGTGCTGCACCGGCTCGGTCAGCTCGACCGGTCGGCCTACGTAGCGGTGGCGCGGATGTCGACCCCGGCACTCGACGCGCCGCTGAGCCGGCTGTCCCACTTCGCCAACCACTCCAAGCCGTGGTTCCTCGTGGCGGGCGCCCTGGCGCTGTTCGGCGGCCGCACCGGACGGCGGGCCGCGCTCACCGGCGTGACCGCCATCGGGGCGGCATCCCTCGTCGTGAACCAGCCGATGAAGCTGGCCGGAAACCGCGACCGGCCCGACCGCGAGGGCCACCGGGTCCCCGAGGCGCGCTGGGTGCCGATGCCGACCTCGACGTCGTTCCCCTCCGGTCACTCCGCCTCCGCGCTGGCGTTCGCGGTCGCGGTCGGCGACCTCGTGCCGGCGCTGCGCTGGCCGCTGCGGGCGGCCGGCGCCACCGTGGCGTTCTCCCGGGTCTACACGGGTGTGCACTACCCGGGCGACGTGCTCGTGGGCGCGGCGACCGGGGCCCTGCTCGGCCGGCTCGTGAGCCGCAGACCGGTGCGCCGGCAGGCCATTCGCTGACGCGCGCGCGCCGGCATGCCCGTCGCTGACGCGCCTGCGACAGCATGGGCGCCATGACGGCACCGACCCTGGTGGGCGAGCGGGTGACCCTGCGGGCGTTCCGCGACGAGGACCGTGAGGACCGGCAGCGGCATGGCTGGCACCGCGAGATCGAGCGCGGCTACGGCGTAGACACCCCGACGCGGGCCATGACCGACGACGAGGCCGAGGCCTGGCTCGGCTACCTCGCCGCTGCCGCCGCCCGGGGCACGACCAGCTGGGCGGTCGAGAGCGACGGGGAGCTCGTGGGGGCGGCGTTCCTGTCCGACGTGCGCGAGGGCGGCCGCAAGGCGCGCTTGGCGATCGGGATGTACGCGCCGCAGTTCCAGGGCCGGGGGCTGGGCACCGAGGCGATCCGACTCGTGCTGCGGCACGCCTTCGGCACGCTGGGCATGCACCGGGTCGACCTCAAGGTGCTCGACTTCAACGAGCGCGCCATCGCCGCCTACCTGGCCTGCGGCTTCGTGGAGGAGGGCCGGGAGCGGGAGAGCTGTTGGGTCGACGGCCGATGGCACGACGACGTCGTCATGGGGGTGCTCGATCGGGAGTTCGCCGCGCTGTACGGGTGATCCGTCCGGCACCCAGGGCGCGGCCTCAGCCGCGTGGCCTCAGCCGCGTGGTGCGACCGACATCGGTGACGTGGTGGCCTCGCCGAGGGAGTCGGTGAGGGTGACCTGCTGGGCGCGCAGGTCCATCGAGACGTCGATGACGCGGTCGGCCACCCCGGCCCCGTCGCTGCGCCAGACGCCGGGGTCGTCGACGAGCCAGGCGGTGGTGCCCCAGCTCGTGCCGGTCGAGTCGTTCATCACCTGGATGTCGAAGTTGACGAACGACGGCTCGGCGTTGAGGTACTTCGAGGTCACCGTGGCGGGGTCGAGGCGGACCGCCCAGTGGCCCGAGGCGTCGAGCGGAACCGCTGGCAGGTCCATCGTGTCGACGATGTCTCCCACCTTCGCCGTGCCGTCGTCGATCGGCCACACCATGATGGCCACCGACGTCGGCCCGGCCGACGGGTCGACCCCGGTCACCGTGCCCTGGACGAGCACGTCGCCCGTGCTCGACCCCTGCCGCACGACCGGCGCCACGGATGCCGTGCCGAGCGTGGTCGATGGCGTGGCCGACGTGCCCCCGCAGCCGGCGAACGCCAGCGCGACCGACGCGACGACCACCCCTCCGCCCCGCCGGCGCGCCACGTGTTCCACGCGCACATCCGACCACGACGAGAGCCGCCCGCGCAGGCGAAACGCCTGAGGCCCCGGCTCAGCCGGCGTCGCGTCGACGGGGCAGGGCGGGGACCCCCACGTCGAGGTCGAGGAGCAGCTCCGGGCGGGACTCCTCGGCGGTGGCGGCGTCGATCAGTTCCTGGGAGGTCAGGGGACGGGGTGCGGTCTCGACCGGCGTCAGCACGGCGATCTCGTCGCCCACCAGGTCGAGGTCGTGCATCCGCCGGGCGGTCACCATGACCCGCGACTCCAGCGCCCCGACCATGGCGTTGTAGGCCTCGACGCTGGACTGCAGGCTGCGGCCCACCTTGGCAGTGTGGCCGCCCAGGGTGGCAAGGCGGCGGTGCAGGTCGCGGCCGAGGTCGAGCAGCTCGCGGGCACTGGCCGACAGGGCGTCCTGCTGCCAGGTGAAGGCGACGGTGCGCAGCAGGGCCATCAGGGCCCCCGGACCGACGAGCACGACCCGCTGGGCGAGCGCGCGCTCGTGCAGCGAGGGCTGGGCTGCCAGCGCTGCGCCGAGCATCGCGTCGCTCGGCACGAAGCACACGACCATCTCAGGGCCCTCGCGGAAGGCCGACCAGTACTCCTTGGCGGCCAGCGCCGCGACGTGCCGCCCCAGCCCGGTGGCGTGGTCGACGAGCAGCGCCGCCCGCTCGTCGTCGGACAGGTCGTCGGCCTGCGCGTCGAGGAAGGCGTTCATCGGGGCCTTGGCGTCGATCACCAGCACCTTGCCGCCGGGCAGCCGCACGACGACGTCGGGCCGCACCCCGCGGTCGTGCGCACTGACTGCGGTGACCTGCTCGTCGAAGTCGCAGCGCGGCAGCATCCCCGACGCCTCGAGCACCCGGCGCAGCTGCACCTCGCCCCAGGCGCCACGCACCGTGGAGGACCGCAAGGAGCCGGCCAGCGACGCGGTCTGGCGCCCGAGGTGCTGGGTCTCGCCCTCGACCCGGGACAGCAGGGCGCGCAGCGAGCCGAACTGCTCCATGCGGTCGCGCTCGAGCGAGCCGACGTGGGTCTCGACGCGCACCAAGGCGTCCTTGAGCGGGGCCAGCAGGGCTGCGGTCTCCATGTCTTCCGCCAGGGACGTCTCGAGGTCGAGCACCCGCTCGCGCAGCAGGTCGCGTTCGGTGGCGACGGCGGCCGAGCGCGCGACGTACAGCAGCCGGCACACCGCCACCGCGACGACGACGCCGACCACCACACCCACCAGGCCCCACACCCATCCGCTCATGGGGCGACCATCCCACCGGCCACCGACAGGGGCCGACGACATCGCACGACACGCTGATGATCCGTACCGCCGGTCAGCGCGTCGTGGGACCTCGACGGTTCTCACAGGTCCGCGTGGGTAGGGTCGCCGCATGCCCGAGGACGTCCAGACCTACGCCGCCCGGGTGGCGGCGGCCGGCGACCCCCACGGGCGGCTGAGCATCGACCCCCACGGAGTGGTCGGCTGGGACGTCTTCCCGTTCGAGGTCGAGGGCCTGCGGCTCAAGCCCGGCCCCACCCTGGTGGCCGACGAGGCGCCGCGCTCGGGCGAGGAGCCTGCCGACTGCCAGTGCGCTCAGCCGGACGAGGCTCCCGAGCCCGGTGGCTGGGGGACGGTGTGGGAGGACGACGACTGGCGGCTTCGGGTCGCCCCGCCCTCCGGCGCCCCCCTGGTGCTCTCGCTCGTGCCGCACCGTCACCTCGACGTGCCCGACCTGCCCGACGACCTCGCCGCCTCGTCCGGCCGCCTGCAGGTGGCCCTCGTCCGCGCCGTCGAGGCGCTGCCGAGCGTCGCGCGCTGCCACGTCATCCGGGTGGGTGACGGGGGCGCGCACGCCCACTGGTGGTTCATGGCGCGGCCCGCACGGATGCCGGAGCTGCGCGGCTCGTTCATGGTCGTGTGGGACGACTTCCTCCCCCCGGTGCCGCTGCAGGTGCGTGACGACAACGCCGCCTTCGTGGTTGAGCGGCTCGTCGCCGACCTCGGGGGGCGAGCCGCCCGTGGCTGACCGCCCACGCCGCTCCGAGTCCGAGCGCGAACGCCTGCGCCGCATCTCGATCCTCAACGCCCGGCTGCCCAAGAAGCGCACGATCGGCCAGGGCGTGCTGCGCAACCCCGCCGGCGAGGTGCTGCTCTGCGAGCTCAGCTACAAGAAGGAGTGGGACCTGCCCGGCGGCGTCGTCGACCCGGGCGAGTCGCCGGCCACCTGCGTCGAGCGCGAGGTGGAGGAGGAGCTCGGCATCCACGTCACCGCCGGCCGCCTGCTCGCGGTCAACTGGCTGCCGCCGTGGCGGGGCTGGGACGACGCGATGCTCTACCTGTTCGACCTCGGCGTGCACGACACCGGTGAGCTCGACCCGGCCCTGTTCCTGCGTCGCGAGATCGCCGGTGCCCACTGGCGCACGGTCGCGGATGCCGCGGCGCACGTCGCGCCCTACACCGCCCGCATGCTCGAGGTCGCCCACGACGCCGAGCACACGGCATACCTGGAGAACAGCGAGCCGCCGGAGGGCTGACTGCCCGGCCCACCGCGCGGCCGGGACAGCCCCTGCACGCCGGTAGACTCTCGGCCTCGTGGCCCTTCAAATCGGAATCGTCGGACTGCCCAACGTCGGCAAGTCCACGATGTTCAACGCTCTGACCAAGAACAACGTCCTCGCGGCGAACTACCCGTTCGCGACGATCGACCCCAACGTGGGCGTCGTCCCGCTGCCGGACGAGCGGCTCACGCGGCTCTCCGAGATCTTCGGCAGCGAGAAGATCCTCCCGGCCACGGTCGACTTCGTCGACATCGCCGGCATCGTGCGCGGCGCGTCCGAGGGGGAGGGGCTGGGCAACAAGTTCCTCGCCAACATCCGTGAGGCCGACGCCATCTGCCAGGTGGTGCGGGCCTTCGAGGACGGCGATGTCGTGCACGTCGACGGCAAGGTCTCGCCGAGCTCGGACATCGAGACGATCCACACCGAGCTGATCCTCGCCGACCTGCAGACCCTCGAGAAGGCGGTCACCCGCCTCGAGAAGGAGTCGCGGATCAAGAAGGAGTCCAAGCCCGCCTACGAGAACGCCGTCGCCGCCCAGAAGGTGCTCGAGGAGGGCAACACGCTGTATGCCGCGGGGGCCGCCGCCGGCGTCGACCTCGCCATGGCGTCGTCACTGGGGCTGCTCACCACCAAGCCGTTCATCTACGTCTTCAACCTCGACGAGGAGCAGCTCGCCGACGCCGACCTGCACGCGCGGCTCGGGGCGCTCGTCGCGCCGGCCGACGCGGTCTTCCTCAACGCCAAGCTCGAGATGGACCTCATGGAGATGTCCGAGGAGGACGCCCTCGAGATGCTCCAGTCGTTCGGCGCCGAGGAGTCCGGCCTCGACCAGCTCGCCCGGGTCGGCTTCCACACCCTCGGCCTGCAGACCTACCTCACCGCCGGGCCCAAGGAGTCGCGGGCCTGGACCATCCACCAGGGGTGGACGGCCCCGCAGGCCGCGGGCGTCATCCACACCGACTTCCAGCGCGGCTTCATCAAGGCCGAGATCGTCTCGTTCAGTGACCTGGATGCCGCGGGCTCGATGGCCGCTGCCCGCGCGGCTGGGCGCGTGCGGATGGAGGGCAAGGAGTACGTGATGCAGGACGGCGACGTGGTGGAGTTCCGCTTCAACGTCTGAATCTGAGCGTTTGCGCAGCTCAAATGGTGTGCGACTCCTCCCAGTCCGCACAGAGTCCGCAAGAAGTTCAGCGCGACGTGCTTGATCTGCTTGATCTGAAGGCCCATGTCCGGACCCGGCTGCGGCTGCTACGTGATCCGCCCATGACGTGACCCTTTGGCGGCCGATGAGATGCACGCTGATCCGTCTTGTCATGCCGATGGTCGGACGCTTGAGTGCCGAGCGTAGTGATGCCACAGTTGTACAACTCAGCGTTTTCAGCGGTATCATGAGTGCTATGAGTGAGATCACCGTCAGCGATGCCCGGGCCCGACTTGCCGATGTCGTGGATGCCGCGCGCGTTGGACACGACCCGGTGTACCTGACCCGCCGGGGGCAGCGGGTTGCCGCGGTGATCGACGCTGACGACCTCGACCGCCTGATCGCCTCCGCCGAGGACCTGGCCGACATCGAAGCGGCCAAGGCAGCCCGGGCCGAGATCGCCGACGGTGAGGCAACGATTCCGTGGGAGCAGGTCAAGGCAGACCTCGGACTGGCATGACGTACCGGGTCGAGCTAGCGCCGGCGGCACTGCGTCAGCTGCGCAAGCTCGACCCTCCCGCCAGGCGGCGCGTCCAAGCGGCCATCGAGCTCCTCGCCGATCAACCGCGGCCGAGTGGGGCCAAGAAGCTGGTCGGCGGCCAGGGCGAGTGGCGGGTCCGTACCGGCGACTACCGGATCGTCTACGAGGTCCACGACAACGTGTTGGTCGTCCTGGTGGTTGCCGTTGGCCATCGGCGCGACATCTACGACCGTCGCTGACGAACGCCCGGTCCTGCCGCAAGTGGTGCGGTTCCTTGACCGTTGCGGGCGTCGGGCGGACGCTGCGGAATGGTTACTTCACAGATTCTGATCCCCGTCGTGTTGCCTCCGGTCTCGGACCGTTTTCGTCACGCTGTTGCCGCCTACCTGGCTCGGTTCAAGGGGCAGTCGCGGGTGCACACCGAGTCGGACCTGCGCTGCTACCTCACCTGGTGCGAGGAGCGGGGCCTGGACCCCTTGGCCGCGCAGCGGCCCCATGTCGAGCTGTACGTGCGATGGATGCAGGAAGTGCGCCGGTACAAGCCGTCCACGATCAGCCGCCGGGTCGCGGTCGTGGCCGGGTTCTACCGCACCTGCGTGATCGACGAGGTACTGGCGCACTCCCGGCTGAGACGTGCGCCGGCCCAACGTCCCACCTGAGTCACCCACCCTGGGTCTGACGCACCTGCAGTTCGAGGCCATGCTCGCCGCCGCCCGGACCTCAACCAACCTCAACGACTTCGCGCTGGTGGCGATGCTGGGCCTGCTTGGGCTGCGGATCTTCGAAGCGTGCGGTGCCAACATCGAAGACCTCGGCGAGGAGCACGGCCACCGGGTGCTCAAGGTCCGCGGCAAGGGCGGCAAGGTCGAACTGACCCGCTACCGCCGGCAGTGTCGCGGGCCATCGAGCGCGCCGTCGCCGACCGCGAGTCCGGGCCGATCCTGCGTACCCGTCACGCCGACCCACGCACCACCATGCGCTACGACCGGGCCCGCAAGAACCTCGACCGCCACCCCAACTACATCCTGGCCGCCTACATGGCCTCTGGAACATGAGTCACGGTGCTGGGTGGCTCTCCTGATCGCCAATGCGGCAGACCGCGCCGATGTTGCGCCGCACCGCTGCGGGCTCCAACCAGGCATCTGGTCATGCACTCGGTTTTCGTTATACGATTTGCGAGTGGTGAGCGAAGAGCAGATCCAAAAGTGGGCCGATGAAGCCGAACAGGGCTACGACGTCGAGGACCTCAAGCGTCGGGGCCGCGGACGTCCCGGTCGCGGGGCTCAGCCGATGCAGGTCGTGGCGGTCCGCCTGACCGCTGAAGAGCTCGATGCCCTCGACGCCGTGGCCGCACAGAAGGACATGAGCAGGTCCGAGGCAATCCGGGCCGCGCTGGCCCACTTCGCTGCGTGAAGGTTCACCCGAGCGCACTCAAGCACGGCGTCTCCGCCGAGGACGCGATCCAAGCCGCTGAATGGTCGGTGTGGATTGAACCACTGGGCGAGGACGGCCAGACCCAACGGGAGCTGCGTCTTGGCTTCGACACCCGAGCCCTGCTGCTGGAGACCGTCGTCCTAGTCCTGCACAGCGGCGAGGAACTGCTCATCCACGCCATGCCGGCGCGCAAGAAGTACCTAGACCTCCTGCCCTAGCGCGTGGAGCTGCGCACCGGCGAGACCCATCCGCTATTGCCGCAAGTGGGAAGCGCACCTGCGTTCCCTTCGACCACTCACCGGCAATTGTGGTGACGGCGAAGCCGAAGCGCGACATGCTGTTGCACGTCTTCAGCTGCACATGGATGGCCAGCACAGGAGGTTGCACCCGATGAGCTTCTTCCCCGACCCGCCCCAGCCGGACCAGGAAGAGCCCGACGAGTATTACCAGCCTGTGTGGTCCAATGCCCCTGAAGACGTCCTGCCGGGGGTGGTGCCCATGGAGTTGCTCATCGCCCGGTCGGCGAGAACGGTCGTCATGCTCACCGGCATCCGTGCGTTTCCCGAGGGGTTGTCCATGAACCTGGCCATCCGGCTGCGTGGTCCCCTGGAGCGCCGGGACCTGCATTCTGAGGTGTTTGACGGTCCCTACCTCCACAGCATGGGCGAGCAGTGGCAGGCCGAGCGCTTGAAGTGGGGCTTTGAGTTCTCTGACGGTCGCCGGGCCACCAACGTCGATCCACCCGCCTGGGACACCGAGGACGAACGCCCGTGGAAGGACAAGACCTGGCGCCCGGATCGTCCCGTGCTCAACGGCCATGGAGGCGGAGGCAGCGATCGCGCGATCGACCGTGACTACTGGTTGTGGCCCCTGCCGCCGCCTGGCCGCCTGCGGGTGGTCTTTCAGTGGCCTCAGCAGGGCATCGAGACCACCACTCACGACCTGGACGCGCAGCCTTTCCTTGACGCGGCCGCACGCTCCCAGCCGGTATGGGGCCCGGAGTAGACACCAGGTCGTATTGGGGGATGCGCGGGGAGCTGACCGGCGCCACGCTTGCGCCGTCCTGGCCGGTGCCACGTCTCGCCACGTTGAAGATGCGTCCGGTCATGCCGCGCAGCGGTCATGTACGCCGGTGCGTGGACTTGATGTAGGCGCGGTATGCCTCGTCGACCTGGTCGTCGTCGAGGCTCCACGTGTCGGCCAAGCGGGGTACTGGGATCTCCCTCAGGAGTTTCATGACTGAGTTCGTCTGGCCGATCATGCCCCCGGTGCGCCGAGCCAACAGTGCGGCGCCTTCCTGGGTCAGTTCGAAGGTCGGTCCGGGCTGCGCCTCCAGAAGACCGGCGCCCGCCAGTCGTCGCACCGCCTGCTCGATCTCGGAACGCATGAAGATGGCGTGGTTGATGGCGTCACCGGCGCCGATGACCTCCTTGAGTGATGCCCGGCCGCCGCATGACGCGACGGCCGCCGCGAACCACGCGTCGGAGCGCGTCCAGAGATCGTCACCAGGCATGGCAATGACGCTATCGAGGCCGACGGCCGAGGGCCACACGGCGCACTCATTTGCCGCGCTCGGTAAGGAGGGTTGCCGCCTCCCGTCGCTCTCAGTTGAAGGCGGAGGGGTATCCCAGCGGGCTGGCCTTGAAGCGTTTGGCGACGGCGGCGGCGATGTCCCGTGCTGCTTGGCCTAGTTCCGGGAGCAGTGGGGAGTCGGCGGCTGCCAGCAGGGAGTGGACGATTCGGTCTTGGTGCCGAGGGCTGGGCCGGTCTGTGCGTTTGGGGCGCGGTGGGCCGGTGAGCTGTTGCAGTAGCCAGAAGCTGCTCAACCAGCGCCACCCGTCGGCGGCCAGGCGTAGGTCGTGCTCGAGGTCGCCAGGATCGACGTCGGTGAGGATCGGCGCGGCATGGGCGCGCCACGCGGCCAGCGCGTCGTGCACCAGGGCCTCGGGAAGTGTCCACGCGCACCAGCACGAGGGCCATGGCACCTGCAGGTACGCCACGTCCCAGGCAAGGTGTCGCAGCGTTGCGAACTCCAGGTCGATCATCACAACCTGACCTTCGATGAGCAGGTTGTTGTCCGGGCACATGTCACCGGCCGACAACACCTCCAGATCGGTCCTGAACCGTGCAGGTATCCGGGTGAGCTCACTGAAGGTGGACCCGGGCGTGTCCACTCCAAGCTCCGCGGCGGCCTCATGCCAGCCGTCGGCGGCCTCGCGGAGCTCGGCGTCCATGTAGTCGCTGCACGCCCCGGTGCGACGCACCATCTCGGATCGGAACGCGCCGGCGGCGTCGCGCCCGGCGGCGTGGAACCTCCCCAGCCCGCCAGCCCACGCTTTCACCGCCTCGCCAGCGGTGCGGGCGGACCCACCGACCAGAGCGTCGGCGACATTGCCGTGCTTGCCGAGGTCCTCCAGCACGACCAGGTCGGCGGTCTCGGTGATGATCCGCGGCGTGCACGCTGCGCCGACCGACCCCAGCGCGGTCAAGGCACTGGGCTCGCGGCCAGTGGCGAACGGCTCGGGCTCCAGGTACCGCTTGACGATCACCGAGCGGCCGTCAGCGGCGACGGCGCGGACCACCTGATTGCGCGCGCTCGTCGGCAACGGAACCCCCACCAGTTCAAGGCTCATGCCCAGCGCAGTGCTGGCGTGCCCAACCGTGGTCGCCGTCGTGTCGTCCATCCCGAAACCCTCGCACGCGAACGCGAGGGGCTGAGCCGTCGCGCCAAATGACCACCACACGACCTCCGGCTGAACGGACACAGCTCAGCTGAGCGCGGCGACCCAAGGTCCCGCACGCCGGCTCGATCCCTTTACCGGATCTGCCGCGGACAGTGCCGTCGGAGTTGGCTGCCGGGACGGCTGGTGGCGCTGGAGAGGACTTGGGCGTTGGTTGCGCGTCAGCGTCCGAACCGCTTTTGGGCTGCCTGCTTGGTGACACCCAAGGCCATACCGATGCTCAGCCAGGAGTCGCCGGCCTCGCGGGCGGCGCGGACCGCGTCGTGAAGCTCGCGATCGGCTCGTGCAACACCGTCTTGGGCCGCGATGATCCTCCGGAAGTGCACCGCGTCGCGGGCCTTGACCGTCGAGGGATCGAGGTTGTCGAGCATCTCTTCGATCTCGTTGATGTTCGTGGTTGCCATGTCAGATCACCTCACCTGAGGAACTCGTAGAACTTCGGTCGCAGCCGGTCCGCATGGATGATCCGGTCGGCCGCGTCGGCGGGAATGGCCACCAGTTCCAGCCAGTTGCCTGCCCGGTCGGGCCCGATCACGATGAGCCGGTCCTCGCCGTACTGCTCGACCTCCACTAGTCGCACAGCATTGGCGTAAGCGTGCAGGATGTCGGCTTCGGCGATGCCGTGCTTGAACGCTGAGTCCGTCACCCGCACGCGTCAACCCTAGGCTGACGATGCCGAGTAGGTCAACCCGAAGTTGACGACGTACATTCCATCCGCTCTTGCCACAACGCGGATGCCTCAAAGCGTGAGCGCTACGGTGCGAGGCGTGAGCGGACCGAGTAAGGACTATGGCGGGATGACCCTCAACGAGCGTTTGTTCGCGGCGGGATTGGTCGAGCAGCTCGATGCTGCGATCAGCTCGGGGGATCGTCAGCGAGCAATCGAGATTCTTGTCGAGGTCGCGCTGAGCGATGCAAGCGCCGGAGAGACGCTCGATGCGGTCCTGGCGAATCCGGAGAAGTACGGGTACCCGAGCTCGAGCTGATCCGCACGGTCATGCCGCTGCGGGTGCGGCAGGAACGAGTGAGCGCGTCCCGACTGACACGGTGCCTACTGCCGCTTGGGCGGGGCGGCCGGCGAGAGGGAGTTCCTTGTTTGTGGCGGAATGCGGTATGCCGTGGGCGATAGTGGTTCAAGAGCGAGTGCGTGGACTGAGGGCACCGCGGTGGGAGGAGCGCGTAGGAGTGGCTGAGGTTCCTGAATCGGGCGGCCCCGTTGCTGAGGGTCGGCCCGCGCTGGACGTGACCGGCCTGGCCGAGCGTTGGACCCCCCAGATCGCGGCCACTCGCCAGCGGGCCGGGCGAGCCCTCATCGTCGCGATCGCCTGCGTGCCGATCGTTTTTGTCGTCGCTCCGATGTCCGAGGCCAACAACTCGTGGCCCGGGGCGGTCGTCGCGCTGGCCACGACCGCACTCGGTGTGGGCCTGGTGACCTACAGCCTGGTGTTGCAGCAGCGGACCAGACGGGCGGTGAGCGACCTATACGCCATCGCCCGCGATGAGCGTCCGCCGTTGGAGCCGCTCCGTGTCCGGACGGTGCCGCAGTTCGACGCCTGGTTGAACCTGCACGACCGGGTCCCTGCAGACCGTGAGCGTGGGCGTCTCCAGCGCTGAGCGACCCTAGGACGAAGCATCCGATCATCAGCGTGAGGCGTTTCCTGATCTGCCGCCGTGGGGCAAATCAGGTCTGGCGGTAGATCGCGATGCTGGCGTCGCCATCACTGTGCCCAAAACGTCCCGCGCTCGCATCCTTGAAGAGACGGCCGCATCGGCAGTTCTCGTCTACCTCTGACCACAGGTCGATGAGATCGCCGCAGCGGTGACATCGGGCGACGAGGTCCGACCGGATGTGCCAGCCGCCCCCAGGTCCGGTGGCTGTCGGGCCCCATCCCAAGAACGTGTAGCCCTCCACATCTGGAGCGTCAGCCATGGTCCGAACCTACTGGCAGCAGTGCGAGGTGATTACCGGACTTGCCGCGCCAAGCGCGCTTGATAGGGGTCGCGCCAGGGCGCATGGGACGAGATCATGCGTTCATGTCCGGACCCCGCCGCCTCTTCGACGTCGGTTCTGGTCAGTGGGTCCTGGACCGGCTCCGGGAGCCCCGCCGCCCGGGATGCCAAGTCGGCACCGCCGTGCCGACCGGCTTTGACCGCGTGGTTCGCGTGCTGCATCCTGCCGGCGATGGGCGCACGTGGGCGCAGGTTGCCGCGTCCTGCGGAAGGCAGGTCCACCCGCTGGTGCAGTGGGGAAGCATCGCTTCGCACTTCGACGGCAGCGGCCGCTCGGGCGACGTCGACCCCGAAGAAGGATCGATCCCGGCTGAGAGCTTGGCGGCGATCCTGGAGCACTGCCCCACCGACCAGGACGTGACATACGCCGTCTGGGTCGGGTTCGGATCTTGGGCCGACCGGGGCGACGGGCGCGCGCTGTTGCCGGGGTGGGGTGAGCGGGACTACCTGCTCTTCACGGCGCCGAAAGCCGCGATTATGACTTGGCCCGGTATGGACCCGATCTGGCCCCAGTCCGCCAACCTGATCTGGCCCGAGGATCACTCCTGGTGCATCGCCACGGAGATCGACTGGGACAGCACCCTCATCGCGGGGCCGTACCCGCTCACCCAGGCGATCCTCGACGACGAACGCCTCGAGACCTTCGAGGTCGCCTACGGCGACGACCTCAGCTGGCACGGTGACCACCTCAACCCACGCCCGGACTGGCTCCGGACGCGGCGTTGAGCGCAACAGGAACTTGGCAGTCAAACCGGCCATCTACTAGCGGCGCTTACCGGATCTCCCGCCAGTGGTGTGACTTGTTGACCGTTGGGGATGTTGGGCGGACGCTGCGGAATGGCTACTTCACAGATTGTGATTCCCGTCGTCCTGCCTCCGGTCTCGGACCGTCTCCGCCACGCAGTGGCTGCCTACCTCGCCCGCTTCAAGGGCCAGTCCCGCGTCCACACCGAGTCCGACCTGCGCGCCTTCGTCACCTGGTGCGAAGAGCGCGGCTTGGACCTGTTGGCTGCCCAGCGTGCCCACGTCGAGCTGTACGTGCGGTGGATGCAGGAAGTGCGCCGGTACAAGCCGTCCACGATCAGCCGCCGGGTTGCGGTCGTGGCCGGGTTCTACCGGACTTGCGTGATTGACGAGGTCTTGGCGCACTCGCCAGCGGAATATGTCCGCCGGCCCAATGTGCCGCCCGAGTCGCCCACCCTGGGTCTGACACACCTGCAGTTCGAGGCCATGCTCGCCACCGCCCGGACCTCACCGAACATCAACGACTTCGCCCTGGTGGCAATGCTGGGCCTGCTCGGGCTGCGGATCTTCGAGGCCTGTGGTGCCAACATCGAAGACCTGGGCGAGGAGCACGGCCACCGGGTGCTCAAGGTCCGCGGCAAGGGCGGCAAGGTCGTGCTCACCCCGTTACCACCAGCAGTGTCGCGGGCCATCGAGCGAGCCGTCGCCGACCGCGAGGACGGGCCGATCCTGCGCACCCGAAACGACACCCGGATGGACCGGCACTGCGCCACCCGCCGACTGCACCGCCTCGCCCAGGTCGCCGGCGTGCACGCTGCCCGGATGCACCCACACATGCTGCGGCACACGTTCGTGACCACCATGCTCGACGCCGGGGTCGACCTACGCGACGTACAAATCGCGGCCCGCCACGCCGACCCGCGCACCACCATGCGCTACGACCGGGCCCGCAAGAACCTGGACCGTCACCCGAACTACATCTTGGCCGCCTACATGGCCTCAGGGACTTGAACCCGCCGCAGACTAGGTACGTGGTACTGCTGGTAGTACCATCAACTCATGGCGTCCATCGAGAAGATCCTCACCGCCATGAGGACCAACCCGAAGAACGTCCGCTACGCCGACCTGCACAAAGTGTGCGCGCACTACTTCGGTCCACCGCGCACCACCGGCGGATCACACGCCGTATTCCGCACCCCGTGGCCCGGCGACCCCCGCGTGAACATCCAGAACGACCAAGGCAAAGCCAAGCCCTACCAGGTGCGCCAAGTCCTGACCGCGATCGAGAAGAAGGAGGCCAACTGATGCAGACCATGCCCACCGCTGACATCTCCCACTACACCTACCGCGTCACCTGGTCCGTCGAGGACCAGGAGTTCGTCGCCACCTGCCTGGAGTTCCCATCCTTGTCCTGGCTAGCGGCTACCCAGGTCGACGCCCTCACCGGACTCGAGAACCTCATCGCCGAGATCGTCCAAGACATGACCACCCAAGGTGAGGCCATCCCCGAGCCCCTCGCCGAACGCACCTACTCGGGCAAATTCAACCTACGAGTCGGTGAAGCCCTGCACCGACGCCTCGCCATCGAAGCCGCAGAGGAGAAGCTGAGCATCAACCAGCTCATCGTCCGTCGACTCAACACCGCCAGCTGAGCAGACATTCACGCACATGCCGCAACGTGGGCGTGAAGGCGGTCTACACAGGGAGCGTCCGGCGAGTACCCACCGGCCGGTGTGGCCGCGCCCGTAGCGTGGTGCGGTGATCCACGCCCTTGCTTTTCTCGGCCGGAACTGATCCTGGCGGTTGTGCTCGTGCCGGTGCTGGCTGCCGCGATCGTGGCAGTTCTCGGTCGGGCGAGACTCCTGAGATCACGAGGTGCGTGGTTGCTGGCAGCCTGCGCCGTGGGATGGGTCTGGCGCTATCGCTGTATCCGACCGGCGGTGGCCGCGGGGCGCTCTCGGGATCAATTGGCGCGTGCTTGGGAGCACTGCAGCGACCGTGGATCTACGGCTTCGGCTCCGAGACCCAGCCCAACGTCGTCCTGTACGTGGTGCTAGCTGTGTCGTGGACGTGAGCCACGCGCCGACCCTTGGCAGTGGCGAGTGCGGCGATCGGCCTCTCTGCGGTCATCGAGCTCACCCAGTCTGCGATCGGGCGCAGCTGCACGGGCCAGGACTTGGCAGCCAACGCACTCGGTGCTTTGGCCGGCTCCTTGATCGGCGCCATCACCATCAGCCGCCCGGGCGCGCCAGCTGTCGAACGCCCAAGGGCGAGCTCCAAGTAGTTACCTATGCCCCACCGGGCGCGTCTTCGGGTCAGGCGCTCTGCATCGGCTGGATCTGGTCGAGGGCGCCGCCGAGGTGGTCCTTTTCGATCTCGAGGTCGTAGCGGGTCTGCAGGTTGAGCCAGAACCGGTCGGTGGTCGCGAAGTAGCGGGCCAGCCGCAGCGCGGTGTCGGCGGTGATCCGGCGCTTGCCGTGGACGATCTCGTTGATCCGCCGTGGCGGGACGCCGATGGAGACGGCCAGCCGGTGCTGGGTGACCTCCAAGGGGACGAGGAACTCCTCGAGGAGGACCTCCCCGGGGTGGATTGGAGCGATGGTTGCCATGTGTGCCTCCTTCTAGTGGTAGTCGACGATCTCGACGTTGTCGGGGCCGGCGGGTGTCCAGACGAAGCAGATCCACCACTGCTGGTTTGTGCGGATGCTGTGCTGCCCGGCGCGGTCGCCCTTGAGCGCTTCGAGCCGGTTCCCGGGTGGGACCTTGAGGTCGTCCAGGACTTCGGCGGCATCGAGCATCACGAGCTTGCGTAGGGCGGTGCGCTCGATGCGGGGGTCGAGCTTCTTGGTGCGTTGTCGTGCCCAGAGTCGCTCGGTGGTTGCGTCCCCGAACGACCTGATCACCCACCGAGCATAACGCGGCGCGTTATGCTCGGCCACTTGCTGGTGGCCCGATCATCAGTCGCTTCACTGTTCTCGCAACTTCTACCGCCTTGACTGTCGATATGATGGAGGATAATCTCAATTATATGAGAACTGCGGCGCCGCTCCTGGCTCCGATCTTCCGGTCGGACGGTCAGGCGCGCCTGCTCTCTACCGTGTTGCTCTCTGGCGACGAGCTGAGCCTCACCGACCTGGCCAAGCGGGCCGACCTGGCGTACCCGACCGCGCACCGTGAAGTCGCGCGCCTGATCGATGCCGGCATCCTGAGCGAGCGACACGTGGGCCGCACCAGGCTGATCCGCACCGGCGACGAGAGCCCGCTGGTCGGCCCCTTGCGCGAGATCCTCACGGTCGTGACTGGCCCGGTGGTGATCCTGGCCGAGGAGCTGGCCCGGATCGACGGGATCGAGTCGGCGTTCCTCTACGGCTCCTTCGCCGCGCGGATGCTCGGGGATGCCGGCCCGGCACCGCACGACATCGACGTCATGGTGCTCGGGACGCCAGACCTGGACGCGGTCTACGAGGCGTGCACCCGGGTCGAGGCCGCGGTGCACCGTCCAGTCAACCCGACGATCCTCACCCCCGACGAGTTCGGGGCGCCATCCGGCTTCTTGGACAACGTGCGCAGCGGCCCGGCGGTCGCCGTCGTCGGGGAGCTGCCGTGGCGCTGACCCCGCTCACCCGAGTCCAGCAGGCGACGGTCCTGGGCGCCTGCCACGACACCGGCGAGGCGCTGCTGGCGGCGTAGGGCTTCCGCACGACCAACGGTCCCGGCCAACACGAGGCGCTCGGTCGCTACCTGCGCGCCGTGTTCGACAAACCGCCCACGCAGAGAGCGGCCCGGGAGTTCGACCGCCTGCGACGCGCCCGCAACCAGGACCGTTACGAGGCGAAGCCGGTGGGTGCCGCGGCGACCGAGAAGGCCGAACAGGTCGCCAGGACGCTGTTCGACGCAGCCATAGACCGAGGGCTCTCGCCGTGACCCGACTGCCTGAGAGGTAAGACCGATGGCCAGCCCTTCGCCCACCGTAGCGAGGGTGCGGGCCAGGCTCCGATAGGCGACGCGACGGGCGCCTGCTGCCGCTGGACGACCCTGATGGCCGTCACGGCACGCGGCAACCCGATGTAGCGGAAGCAGTGCACCAGGGCGGCGACGACCTCGGCCTTGCTGTTGCCGACCTGGAAGCAGGCCCGGGCGTGGGGCTCCAGCTGGGCGGCGGTGTCGCCGATCGTGGCCAGGGAGCACAGGATCAGCAGCTCCCGCTGGCTCAGCTCCAGGCCCGGCGCTGGACCGGTCGGTATCGGTGACGGTGCCCTGCCCCGGCAGCGGCAGGGGAATGCCCCCGGCACGCAAGGTCTCGTTGATCGTCGCGACCGCGTTGAGCGTGCGGGGGAAAGAGCCGATGAACGGCGCGAGCTGGTAGACGGCTTCCCGGATGGCGACCGGGTCGACACCGACGTTGAGCGCGGCACCCGTGTGCGACGCCGGCTGCGGCAGGGTCTGCAGGCAGGCGAGCACCGTGACGGTGACGAGCTCGCGGGCCTGGTCATCGAGCACTCCCGTGTCGAAGACGTCTCCGAAGATGAACCCGCGCAGGATCCGCATCAGCTCGGGGTCGTCGGGTGACGTCAGGCCACTGGCCCGAACAGGCGCTCGTACGTCGCCTCGGCACGCGCCGGACGCTCGGAGGCATCGGGGTGGATGTCGTCGTGAGCCAGGGGGAGATCATCGCCCCTTTATGTCGGGAACGTCAGGCCGGGCTGCCGGTGACCGTGAGGCTGCAGGTCACCAGCCCGACCCGGTGGCCAGGAAGCTCGCCGACAGGCTGCAGGACCTGCCGGCGGTGAGCGTCGCCGGGCCACCGGGCGGACGGGTGCGGGCCGTCGTCGGCCGGTTGGGGCCGGAGGGTGGTGGCCGCACGGGCCACCACCCTCCGGTTCTCGAACGGTCGGCCTACCGGCCGGCCACCTGGTTGGACCGGGCCGATGCGGCGCCGGTGCCGACTGCGTTGATGGCGCGCACGGTGAACCGGTAGTTACCGGTCGCGGGCAGCCTCATCGTCAGCGTCCGTGCCGTCCTGGGCTGCACGGCCGAGGTCGTCGTGCTGAGCACGGCTCCGGCAGCACTCATCCGCAGTGCCGAGACCCGGTAGCCGGTGATGGCCGACCCGCCGGTGGCTGCCGGGGGCGTCCACCGTGCGGTCGCGGTGATCGCGCCACCGGCGACACCGGCGGAGGCGGTCCCGATCACGGTACGACCGGGAACCGTGGCCGGGGTGACCGCGGTTGACAGCGCCGAGGCGGCACCGGTTCCGACGGCGTTGGTCGCCCTGACCGAGAACCGGTATGCCTGACCGTTGGTCAGCCCCGTGACCACGAGGCTTCTCGCTGCTGCCGCGGCCGGGCGGAGCGCGCCGACCTGGGTGCCGGCCGCGTTGACCACGCGGACCGAGTACCCGGTGATCGCCGACCCGCCGTTGCTCGCCGGTGCCGTCCACCTGACGGTCGCCGAGGCGTTGCCGCGCACGGCCGAGACACCGGTGGGAGCGCCGGGGACGGTCGCGGGGGTGACCGCGGCTGACAGCGCCGAGAACGCACTGGTTCCGACGGCGTTGGTCGCGGCGACCGAGAACCGGTACGCCTGGCCGTTGGTCAGCCCGGTGACCACGAGGGTGTTCGCGTTGGCCGCGGCCGGGCGGAGCGCGCCGACCTGGGTGCCGGCCGCGTTGATCACGCGGACCGAGTACCCGGTGATGGCCGACCCGCCGTTGTTCACCGGGGCGGTCCACCGCACGTTCGCCGAGGCGTTGCCGCGCACGGCCTGGACGTTGGTGGGCACACCCGGAACGGTTGCGACCGCGACCCCGGTACCGGTCAGGCGCACGGTGTGCGGACTGCCGGGTGCGTTGTCGGCGATGGTGACCGTGGCCGCCTTCGCGCCGCCTGTGGTCGGCGCGAAGGTCACGTTCACGGTGCACGAGGCACCCGGCGCCACCGAGGCACAACCGGCCACCGGGGTCGCCGTGAACGAAGCCGCGTCGGTCCCGGTCACCGTCACACCGGACACCACCAGAGCCAGCGTCCCGGTGTTGGTGACCGTGATCGCCCGAGCGGCCGAGGTCGTCCCGGTGTTCTGGTTGGCAAAGGCCAGGTCGGTCGCACTGACCGTGGCGTTCGGTGCGGCCACGACGGGCTGCGTCTGGTCGCTGAACCGCAGCTGCTCGACGTTGCGGACGGTGTCGATGCCGTCGGCGCCACCGTTGCTGTCGACGGTCAGGCTGCCGTCGGGGTGCGGGGTGATCGTGTAGGTGTTCCTCGCTGCTGAGAACACCGCGGTGTCCACGGCGGCGGGGTCGGCGGGCGCCGTGAGGATCTCGCGGACGGCGACGATCCTGCCCGGGTCGAGCAGACCGGCGAAGACCGCCTGCTGGAGGGTCATCCCGGACGTGCCCGGGCCGAAGCCGCCGCTCTTGGGCAGCCCGGTCATCAGGTCGGTCGAACCGATCTCGGCGTTCGCCGCGTCACGCACGCTGAGCCGCACGTTGACGTACCGGTCGCCGTCGATGATGTCGTCGGCACCACGACCCTCGATGAGGTCGCTGCCGCCGCCGCCGAGCAGGATGTTGCCCGCGCCCCAGACGTTGCCCTCGAGGAGGCACTGGTGCGTCGAGGTGTTGGCGATGAGAGTGGCTGCCGGGACGGTGAGCATGTCCGGGGTGACGAGCTGGTTCAGCCCGTTGATCCGGGCGACACCTGCTGCGTCGAGCGCGTCGCACCCGACGAAGCCGCCGCCGCCGACGTCGGTCGGCACGAGGTCGTCACCACGCAGGGTGTCGTTGAGGTTGCCGCCGGAGAGCGCCTCGACCTCGTTGAACTTGTCCCTGACCCCGGGAAGGATCACGCCGCCGGCGACGAACACCTGGGCGAGGTCCGTGTCCTGGGGCTGGGGGTCGCCGACACCGATCTGCCAGTCGAACCCGGCTGCGCCGGCGATCTTCTCGACACCGGGGCCGCCGACGCCGATGTCGTCGCCGCCCTCCATGTCGTAGTCGTCGTCGCCACCCTGACCGATCAGGATGTCGTGGCCGGGGACGTTGTGGTCGTCGAAGAAGAACGACGAGCTGTCGCCGATGAGGAGGTCCGGCTGGTCGCCGCCCTCTTCCCAGTCGTCGCCGCTGTCACCGAAGATGGCGTCGATGCCCTGGCCGCCGATGGCGAAGTCGTCGCCGGAGCCCATGAAGTGCTCGTTGCTGTTGGCGCCGCCGTTGGTGAAGTCCTTGCCGTCTCCGGCCATGATGATGTCCAGGCCGGGCCCGGCGTCGATGGCGTCGTTGCCGGGACCGCCCTTGGGCACGTCGTCGCCGGCGAGGTCGGTGATGATGTCGTTGCCCTCGCCACCGAGAGCGATGTCAGCGCCGTCTCCACCCTCGATGACGTCGTTGCCGGCGCCACCCCAGAAGGTGTCGTTGTCCGCGCCGCCCCAGATCCGGTCGTTGACCGTGCCGGCCTTGCCGTTGTAGACGGCCTGGGCGTTGATGCCGGACGGCATCGCGGTGTTGGTCATGCGGTACCTGATGGTGCCGTCGGCCATCCGCAGCAGGTGCTCGTTCTCGTCACACTCGGATGCCGGGTTGTCCTGCACCGAGCCCGCGCCGGTGATGAGCTTGCCGGAGCTGCCGACGGTCAGGCCCGGCCAGGTGATGTTGTCGAGCTCGAACTTGCAGTCGGCCGTCGCGAACGGGTCGGCCTTGAGGGTGTGGGCGGGGGTGTTGCGCATGACGAGCTCGGCGAAGGAGTTGCCCTCGAGCTGGGCCCGCAGGTTCATGCCCGGGGTGCGGGCCAGGTAGTAGAACCGGTCGCCGTTCTGCAGGTCGGTGAGCTGGTTCTCGAAGACGTAGTTGAAGGTGCTGCCCAGCAGGCCGCCGAACAGGTTGGTGCGCTCGGCCAGGCCACCGACCCACAGGTCGACCTTGTCCAGGCCGGTCGTGGTCTTGCCGCCAGAGTTCACGAAGGCGCCGGTGCCGAACATGAAGTCGGCGGCGTCCGCGGGCGGGTTGACGTTGTCGGCGCTCTCGTCGGCGGGAGTGGCCGGGTTGTCGCTGAGGATGCCGTCGGGACCGGGCAGGATCGTGCCGTTGACGATCCGGTCGGCCGCGACGCGCTTGGCCTCGAGGGTCGACGCGCCGGTGATGACCGGGTGCGTCCCGTAGGCCGCCACGAAGTTCTCCAGCGACTCGGGGTGCTTGAGCTGCTGCCCGAAGTCGACCCAGTCGGTGTAGGGCTTGAGCTGCCCGTCGTTGGTGGCCGCGAAGATCTGCCGGCGCACGTCGTTCAGGGGCGGGATGCCCTCACTGCGGGCCCGGGTCATGTTGATGGTCGAGAGGTCGAGCGGGAGGCCGAGCAGGTTGTTGCGCAGGGTGTCGATGACGAACTCGTCGATCTCCTGGCCGGTCTGGTCGGACAGGCCCATGATGATCGAGCCGGCCGCGTCAGCCGAGCTGAGGGTGGCGTTCCCGTTCTTGTAGTAGGCCGCCGGGTTGAGGAACCCGTCGAGCAGCGAGATGTCGTTGCGCGAGCCGTCGGCGTTGATCCTCGGGATGTCTTCGGTGAGCATCGAGTGACCGAACCGGTAGACCGCGTGGGCGAACTCGGCGGTGATGGCCGGGTCCACGTCGGTCTGGGTGAAGGCGAATGCCTCGAACGGGTTGATGGCGGGCTGCACCTTGCGGGCGAACTCCTCGAAGACGAGGTGCTGGTACTGCATCTCGGTCACGAAGCGGGCGGCCTGGAACAGGCGCTCACCGTTCCATCCGCCAGCACCGGCTGCCAGCTTCCACTCGGCCAGGCGCCCTGCGGCCCCGGTCGACGTGTCGGTTTCGAGGGTGTTCTCGATGTCGTCGATGAGCCGGTCGTGCTCATCGTGGAACACCTGGTGGATGGCCTGCAGCGCGATGTTCTCGTTGCAGCGGCCGTCGCCGCAGATGGCGTGCAGGTCGAGCAGCTCGTTGTCGTAGCTGCCCGCCGGCACCGGGGAGTCGAGCTTGTCGCCCGCCACGGTGTCGGTGTCGGCCGGCTTCGGGGTGGAGATCGGCCCGGGGTCGGCGCTGTGCGCGATGTCGTTGAGGAACGCGGTGCCGATGCGCACCGCATCCGCGGGCGCCGGGACCGGAGCGGCCCGGTTGCCCTCGACGAAGCCACCGCTCGTGGTCCGCATCTGGGGCAGGCCGTTGGGTCCGGGAATGAAGTTGCCGTAGGGGTCGGCCTCGATGAGCGGGATGTCGTTGACGTCGGTGTCGCGCAGCGCGATACCGAGGGAGGTCCGGGCCTGGGCCTTGATCATCGACCAGGTGGCCAGCCCCTCGCCGTCGGGCGTGCTGAGGAACTTGCCGGTGGTGACCGGCCGGCCCGCGCTGTTGTCCACGTACTGGCGCAGGAACACCTGGTGCGAGGAGTGCGAGCTGTACGTCTGGCTCTGGTCGACGAACGGGGTGTCGGTGTTCGGTGCGTTCCGGAAGCCGTCGGGCCCGTTGACCAGGGTGCCGCGGGTCAGCACCATGAAGCGCTGACTGGCGGGCACCTCGTCACCGTTGCCGGCGATGCCGTCCGGGCCGCGGGTCACCAGGGGGTCGTCGTCCTTGAGCGGCACGAAGACGGTGCCGTTGCCACCGTTGGTGATCTTGTCGAGGCCGTGGTCGAAGAACTGCCCGAAGATCGTGAAGAGCGAGTTGAACGGCGGAGACAGCCCGACGTCGGTGGTCACGTTGGGGATGTCCAGGCTGGTGTGGGCCGGCACGCAGCCGGCGGGCCTGCCGTCGGTGCCGCCGGGCGTCGTGGGCTCGGTGGTGCAGGGGACGACTCCCTCGTTGCCCTGTGAGCGCACCGGGAAGCCGGCAGCGGCCACGGCCGCAGGGTTCTCCGAGGTCTGGTCGACGATCAGGTTGCTCACCATGCGGGGCTCGGAGTCGATGACCGAGCCGGAGGTCTGGGCGTAGGACGTGGGTCCGAGCGGCCCGACCGGCAGGGCGTTGGTGATCGGTTCGGCCGGTGAGAACACGGGCTTGGTGAGCCGGGGGAAGGTCTGGTCGGCCGCGCCGTACGTCGCCTGGCCGGGCTGCAGGTTGTTGCAGGCGCCGTCGACGGTGCGCAGGCCGAAGGACACCAACGGGCTCTCGATCTGGTTGGGGCCGGTGCCGATCATCGCCTGGCAGCGCACCGGGTCGGTCGAGTCACCCGGCCCCTGAGCCGCGAGCACCGCCGAGTGCGCCTCGGCGATCTTGATCTGCTTCAGGATGAACGCCAGGTCGGCGGGGGTCACGGTGAACCCCTCACCCACGATGTTGGCGGCTCTCGACGCGCTCATGGCCATCGGGAGAAGCAGCGCGACCATGGCCAGGACGGTCGCTGCCGCGATGGCCCTGACCCTGGCCGTGCGGCCGTGCCCGGAGGCGTCCGCGCGACGTCGAGAGATGACGGTTGTACCCATGGTGTTTTCCCCTGTTCTGCCCGGTGATGCGTGTCACAGTGGCGGGCCGGTCTTCGACATACCTTTTGGTTTCCTGCGGACGGTCCCCCCGCGGCCTCCCCGGTGGCGAGACGGCGACCTCAGAAGGTGACGACCACGCGGCCGATGAGGTCGTCGACCGGGATGGGCCCGTACGTGCGCGAGTCGATCGACTCGGCGCGGTTGTCCCCCAGCACGAACACGGCATCCGGTGGCACCGTGACGGGGCCGAAGTAGGTGGAGTCGATGCGGGAGACGTCGACCTGCGGCTCGTGCCGCACGGTCGAGTCGACGACGAGCTCGCCGTCCTCGAGGCCGACGGTCTGCCCGGCCAGAGCCACGACCCGCTTGACGACCAGCGCGTCACCCACCGGGTCGCGGAAGACGACCACGTCGCCGACCGCCGGCGGTCGCCAGCGGCCGGTGAGCTTGTCGACGAGCAGCTGGTCGCCGGTGTGGAGCGTCGGGGTCATGCTCTGGGAGGTGACCCGCAGCGGCTCCAGGGCCGTGACGAGAAGGACGACCAGCACGACCAGCGCACCCAGCACCGGCACGATGACGCGCACCTGCAGGCGCGCCGTCTGCGGTGGGTGCTCGGCGGACTCGGTCGGCAGGGGCATCAGCCGGATGCGCCGCTGAGCCGTAGAGCCCACAGGCCCACACCGCCGACGAGCATCAGGTTGACGGTGACCCGCCGCATCGTGGGAGGCAGCAGGGTGACGAGCAGGCAGACGACGAGCAGCTCGGCACCCGTCGCGACCAGGTCCACCGCACCGACCGCATCGACACCGTGGCCGGGCTCCACCGGGTGGGCCCCCTCGAGGGGGATGGGTCCCGCGACGCCAGGCCCCTCCCCGTGCCCGGCGCCGCCCTCGGGTGGTGTGATCGGCAGCCCGGTGGTGCGGCTCGCGACCCAGGTGAGGACGATGCCGAGGTTGACGAGGATGCCGGTCAGCGCGCCGAACGGTGTGGGCCACCTGAGAACCGTTGTCGCGTAGGCGAGCTGGAACAGGCCGATGACGACGAAGAAGGCGCCGTACAGCCACCACTCCTCGACGTGCTCGGGGGCGACGGCCAGGTGGATCGCCCCGGCGAGCACGGAGGCGAGCGCGATGCCGCCCTGTGTCCAGGTCGCGTGGTGCCGTCGCTGGGCCGGTGCCGGCTGCTCGGTGGGCAGGTCGGTGCGTGCCGTGGTCGTCATGGTGGCTCAGAGCGCCGGGGCCGGCAGGAGGCGGGAGGGGGCCGCGTACACCGGGTCGTCGCCGCCCGACCCGCCGACCCAGAACTGGCCCATCATGTCGTGGTCCTCGTGGGGAAGGTTGTGGCAGTGGATCATGTAGCGGCCCTCGTGCGGGCCGAAGCGCATGATGAGCCGCACCCGCTCGTTCTCGCCGACGTAGACGACGTCCTTGGGGCCCAGCTCGTTGGGCCGGGGAGCCACCCGCACGCCGCTCCGGTCGAACTCGCGGTCCAGGATGCGGAAGTCGACGAGGTGGATGTGCAGTGGATGGTGCCAGCCGCCGTGGTCGTTGCGGATCTCCCAGACCTCCACACCGTTCAGCGCGGGGTTCGCCAGGCTGCGGGTGTAGGCGCTGGCCTCCACGTCGGCCCACGTCTCGCCATTGATCGTCCACTGGCCGCCCTTGCGGTCCAGCGACATCACCCGCGTCGGCATCGTGCTTGTCGGGGTGAGCGCCATGACGGCGCTGCTGGGGTTGAGCACGCTGGGGATCGAGTTGTTCGCGGTGCTGGTGGCCTCCGAGACGACGTCGAACGCCATCACCTTGCCGGTGTTGGTGTAGTCGACGTTGTTCTTGGGGCTGAGGTTGCGCAGCGTCACCCGCTGGCCGATCTTGTACTTCGCGAAGTCGATGACGACCTCGTAGCGCTCCGCGCTGCCGAGCGGCAGCTGTTGCACCGGCTGGGGCGCCGCCGTCAGGCCGCCGTCGGTGCCGATGACGACCAGGGGCTGGCCGCTGTCGAGCCGCAAGCGGTAGGAGCGGGTCACCGACGCGTTGAGGATGCGGAACCGGTACTTGCGCCGCTCGACCTTCATGAGCGGCCAGGCCCGGCCGTTGACCAGGATCACGTCGCCGAAGGCCCCGGAGTGGTCGTCGTCGTCGAAGAGCAGCTGGCCCCTGTTGTCGAACATGGTGTCGCTGAGCACCAGCGGCACGTCGTAGCGGCCCTTGGGGATGCGGAGCGACCGCTCGAGGGCGTCGTGCATCCGGTACATGCCGGCCAGGCCCATCCAGACGTTCGACGCGGTGTGGTGCACCCCGTGGTCGTGGTACCAGAGGGTGCGGGCGTCCTGGAAGTTCGGGTAGCGGTAGTCCTTCCAGGAGCCCGGGTACGTCACGTCGCTGGCATAGCCGTCGTACTGGGGGAGGGAGGCGGAGCCGTGGAGGTGCACCGACGTGAACGGGGTGTAGCCCAGTGTCGGGTGCGTCGAGGGCAGCTGGTTTGCCTGTCGCACAACCGTTTCGCGGCCCTGTTGCACGTCGAAGGTCGGCCCGGGGAAGCTCCCGTTGTAGCCCCAGATCTTCGTCCGGTGGCCCGGAATCATCGTGACGGCCTGCTGGCGCATCGTCAGCCAGTAGTAGTCGGTGCTGCCGACGGACTTCACCGGGCTCGCGACGGGCGGCACGGCGAACGGCACCGTGAACGGCTTCGGCAGCGAGCTCTCGGCGATGCGGCTCTGGGCCGCGGCCTGCACGCTGCGCTCCAGGGGGATCAGCATTGCTCCCCCGGACAGCACGCCGAACGTGAGCATCTCTCGTCTGGACACTGACATGGCCTCGCCTCTCGATCGCACGACCCGAGACGTTAGGCAGCCCTTCTTTGAAGGACCTTTTGGTCCGTCCAAGGTGGCGGTCATAGCGCGCTACCGCCCGCAGATACACCGTTTGGTGCCCCTACTTTTGGGGATGGCCGCCGGCTCGGCCCGATGGTTCTCTGTCAACTACGCGAACGATGCAGGGCGTAAGCGGAAGTAGGACAACCATGGAATTCTCGATGTTCGGACCTCTCCAGGTCAGGGACGGCAACCGCATTCTCGGGCCACGTGACCTCGGAGGGGTCAAGCCCCGACAGGTGCTCGAGATGCTGCTCCTGGCCAGGGGCCACCTCGTGTCGACCGACGTGATCGCGATGGCACTGTGGCCGGAGGGGGAGGAGCCGCGCAACGTGGCCGCCACCCTCAACACCTACGTGTGCGTGCTGCGGCACAGCATGTTCGTCGACCAGGCTCAGGCCCGGCGGGTCATCGTGACGGGAGCGGGCGCGTACCGCCTCGCCCTCGACGAGGTCACCGTCGACCTCGACCGCTTCGACGACCTGCTGCTGCGCGCCGAGGGAGCGCCTCGGCGTGAGCGGCTCGAGCTGCTGACCGCTGCCGTGGCCCTGGCGTGCGGGCCGGTGCTCGAGCACGCCCGGTACGACGAGTGGGTGCAGGATGACCGCCTCATCTACGAGGACCGGGTCACCCGGGCGCACCTCGACCTGGCGCTCGACAGCCTCGCTGAGGGGCAGCGCTCCACGTGCCTGCGGCACGCCGAGCTCGCGCTGAGCCGGGACCGGTACTCCGAGGAGGCCTACCGGCTGGTCATGCTGGCCAACCACGGACTCGGCCGCCACGACGCCGTGCGCCGCACCGTGGGCCGCTGCCGGGCCGTTCTCGACCGCGACCTCGGCGTGCGCTGCGGGCCCGAGACCGAGCAGATGCTCGCGGCGATCGAGGCGCGAGCCGCCGAGGTCGAGATCCTGCGGGCCTTCTACCCCTCGATGTGGGACGGCAGCCAGGTCGAGCGCGAGCTGTCGGTGGCCTGAGCCGCCGGCAGGCACCCCGGCCCGCAGCGAGGGGTTAGTCCGTTCGGACTATGGACGTTCGTTGCGACCACCCCCAAAGTGGTGTGAACCACACTGCAGGGAGGTGGTCACGATGGCCGTAAGAGGCGACGGCCCCGTGTCGGGGGCACGACATGACGCGTGCCGCCCGCCGGGAGCGCCGGCGTCGGGAAGTCCCCGACGATGACGAGTGCACTGATGACGCAAGGGCCGCTCACCGTGGCCGAAGAGCGGTCAGCCATGCCCCCAGCACGCACGAGGGTGCTCGTCGTCGACGACCACCGGACGTTCGCGGAGCTGCTGTCACGGGCGCTCGACGCCGAGGACGACCTGGTGTGCGTCGGCCACGCGCAGGACTCGGCCGAGGCGCTCGCCGCCGTGGCCCGGCTGCGCCCCGATGTCGTGCTGATGGACGTCCACCTCCCCGACCGGGACGGCATCTCGACCTCGGCCGAGCTGGTCCGTGACCACCCGGACCTGAAGATCCTCATCCTGACGGCGCACGCCAGCCTGGCCGACGTCGAGCGGGCCGCGACCGCGGGGGCCTCCGGCTTCCTGGCCAAGGACGGGTCCCTCACCGAGGTGCTCAACGGGCTGCGCACCGCTCGGCGCGGGAGCCTGATCCTGCCCGACGGGCTGCTCGCCCGGCTCTCCGCCGTCGTCGAGCAGGACCGCTCCATGCTGCACTGGAACCTCACCCCGCGTGAGCTCGAGGTGCTCCGGCTGCTCGGCCAGGGGCGCGACCCCCGCGGCATCGCCAAGGAGCTGGGCGTCACCCTGCACACGTGCCGCGGGTACGTGAAGGGTGTGCTCGCCAAGCTCGGTGTCCACTCCCAGCTCGAAGCGGTGGTGCTGGCCACCCGGACCGGTCTGATCCGTCTGGGCGATTGATGTCACCTGCTGGCCGGCCCGGACCCGCCGGGCCTCCCGGCCGACACGCCCCCGCACCTGCTCACCGTCCCGCTCCGCGGGATGCGCTGCGACGGGCGCTGCGTTGGTACCTGCTCTGGAACCTGGTCGCCTTCGTCGGCGTGGTCGTGGCCGTGCTCGTCATCAGCTGGGTGGTGGCCCGCAACGAGGCGCTACGTGACGCGGAGCTCACCGCGCGCGCCGTGGCCCGCACGATCGTGTCGCCGCTGGCCGACGACCAGTTTCACGCCGAGAACCCGGAGGCGTTGGCCCGCATGGCGCAGGTGCTGGAAGAGCGCGCGCGCGAAGGCTCGATCCGCCACGTCAAGGTGTGGGCCGATGCCGGTGACGGGCGCGGCCGGATCCTCTACTCCGACCTCAAACCGTTGGTGGGGCAGACCTACGAGCTCGAGGAGGAGGAGTACGCGGTGTTCGGCACGAACAAGACCGTGTCGTCGATCTCCGACCTCGGCAAGGCGGAGAACCGGCTGGAGCGCCCCGAGGGGCAGCTCATCGAGGTCTACACCGGCACCAAGGACGCCACTGGGGCCCCCATCCTCTTCGAGACCTACGTGCCCAGCAACGGGGTGCGTGCCGAGATGGTCAGCCTGATCAGGGTCATCCTCCCGCTGCCCATCGCCGCCCTGATCGCCCTGACCCTGGCCACCCTGCCGCTGGCCGTGTCGCTCGCCCGGCGCGTCGACCGTGGGCAACGACAGATGCAGCGCCTCCTGGTCAACGCCGTCGAGTCCTCCGACCTGGAGCGGCGCCGCATCGCCCAGGACCTGCACGACGGCGTGGTGCAGGACCTCGCCGGCATCGGCTACGCCCTCGACTCCGAGGCCCGGCAGCTGCCCGAGGGCGGCGGGATGCGCGAGCGGCTGGAGCAGACCGCTGACATCCTGCGTCGCGACCTCGCCACCGTGCGCACCCTGATGACCGACATCTACCCGCCCGACCTCGCGACGAAGGGGCTGGCGGAGGTGGTCCGCGAGCTCGCCGTGGACCAGGACCTGACGGCGGGCGTCGTGCGCGTCGAGGTCGCCGAGCCCCTGGCGCCGCACCCCATGGTCGACCGGCTGACCTACCGGGGCGTGCGGGAGGCGCTGGTCAACGCGCAGAAGCACGCCCGGGCCTCGAGCATCGTGATCCGGATCGGCCAGGCCGACGGCGTGATGAGCTTCGAGGTCACCGACGACGGCGTGGGGTTCGACCGGTCCGCGCAGAGCCCCGAGGGGCACCTCGGGATGCGCCTGATCACCGAGATGGTCCAGAACGCCGGCGGCGTCCTCACCGTGGAGTCCGCGCTCGGGGCCGGAACCAGCGTGCGCGGGGAGCTCCCGCTCTGAGCCAAGGGCTGCGCCGGAGGGCGCTTCGAGGTGCGAGAGCGAACACCGCTCGACAGAATTGCCGCAACGCGGGGCCCGTTGAGCACAGTGGACAGGCAACACTGGCGCGGGGGGGTTCCCGTGGCGTCCCCTCGTACCGGAAGGAGCGCCGATGACCCTCATGCCATCGACGGGCTCACCGCACGGGCCGGCGGGCGCTGCCCCCCACCCTCCGGTGCGCGTCGTCGTGGTCGACGACCACCCCCTGCTGCGCGACTCGATCCGGTTCCTCCTGCACGGCGCGGTCGACATGGAGTGGGTCGGTGAGGCGCGAGATGGCGGCGAGGCCGTCGAGCTCGTCGCGCGCACCCTGCCCGACGTCGTGCTGATGGACCTGTCGATGCCCGGTGTCGACGGCCTGAGCGCGACCCGCAGCATCGTCGGCGCGTGCCCGGCCACCCAGGTGCTCGTGCTCACCAGCTCCATCGACCCGGCTCGCGTGCGGCACTCGCTCGGGGCCGGCGCCGCCGGTGTGCTGACCAAGGACGGCGACCCGTCGACGATCCTCACCGGCATCCGCCGCCTGGTCGGCGGCCGCCTCACCGGGCCCTCGGCCTAGCGGCTCACCTTCTCGGCCACCACGGCGAACTTGCGCACCCGTCCCTCGCGCAGCCACCGGCCCCACGTGCGGTGCGCGGTGAGGATGCCGGTCACGGTGGCTCCCCCAGTGGCCGGGACGAACGCCTGAGCGACTGCGGCGTAGGCGCGGACCAGGGCGTCGACGGTGGCGAGGTGCGACGCGGTGAGCTCGGTGCACCAGGTGACCCGCAGGCCGCTGCGCTCGAGGTCGGCCACCAGGGTCTCGATCGGCGTCAGCCACACGGTGTCGGAGCCGGGCATCACGGCGCGCTCCGCCGCCGTGAGGGCGTGACCCTCCTCGACGGTGACGGCGAACCGGCCACCGACCGGGAGGGCGGCGCTGACCTGGCCGAGCAGGGCCGGCTTGTCGGCGAACGCGAGCAGCGTCTCGAGCAGCAGCACCACGTCGAACGTGCCCGGCGGCAGCGGCGGGACCTGCGCCACCTCGAAGCGCGCCTGCAGCCCGGCAGCGGACGCCCGTTTCCGGGCCCGGTCGACGGCAGCGGCGCTGGCGTCGACCCCCAGGTAGTCACAGCCGAGCTCCGCGGTGACGTGCAGGCCGGGGCCGCCCACCCCGCAGCACAGGTCGAGCACGCCCATACCGGGGGCCACCCCGGCACGACGGGCCAGCGCCAGCACCTCGCCGGCGGTCACGAAGCTCTGCTGGTCGACGTACTCGCCGGGCGCGAAGGCGCTCGCCCGAGCCTGCGACAGCGCCGCATCGGCGAGGTCGTGGTCGTGGCCCAGGTCGACGACCCTCATCGGCGCGTCAGGGCCGCGGCCGGTGGTGCCGTCCCCGCCGACGGGCTGCTGTAGGCCGCGAGGAAGCGGTCGCGGAACAGGGCCATCGGCCACACGGGGGCCGCGTCGTCCGGTCGCAGCCCGGAGGACCACCCCCAGCTCGAGATCGCGTCGACCACCGCCGGGTCGCGGGCGAGCACGGTGACCGGCACCTCGCGGTCGCCGCCGAAGCCGCTGATGATGGTGGACGGCTGGTGGTCGCCCAGCATGACGACGACGAGGTCGTCCGCCGCGTGCCCCTCGACGAACGACAGCAGGCTGGTCAGCGAGTAGGTGATCGACGTGCGGTAGGCGCCGGGCACGTCGGCCCGGTTGCTCCACAGCTCGGCCGCCGTCACGGCATCCGCCTGGATGGGCCCGAACACCGACCCGTCCCCGAGCGCCGTCGGGTCGACCGTCGTCGGCAGCGGCGCCCACGGGCCGTGGCTCGAGGTGAGCTCGACCTCGGCCATGAGCGGTGCGCGGTCGGCCGCGGCGAGCTCCAGCCGGTCGACCGCGGCCAGGGTGTACTGGTCAGGCATCGCGGAGAAGCCGAACGCCGGCCCGGCGTACCCGAGGTCGGTGCTGCTGTAGACCCGGTCGAGGCCGTAGAACTGCTTGCCCTCGGGCCAGGGCCCGCGCGTCGAGGGCAGCACGGCCACGGTGCGCCAGCCCGCCCGTGAGAAGGCCGAGCTGAGCGTCGTCCGTGGGCTCGTGAGCAGCCGGTCGTAGCGCACCTGGTCGCCCACGGTCAGCCCCGACTGGAACGTGGAGTGGGCCAGCCAGCTGCTGCCACCGAAGGTCGGCGAGGTGAGCCAGCCACTGGATGCCGTGTAACCGAGTCGGCGCAGCCGGTCCGTCCCGCTGTCGAGGAGGGTGCGCACGCCGGACGACTCCGGGCCGTCGACGGCCACCCGACCGTAGCTCTCGACGAACGCGAGGACGACGTCCTTGCCCGCGAGGGCCGCCAGGTCGCCGGATGCCGGGTCGCCGTAGGAGTCCGCGACCAGGGCGTGCTCGAAGGCCTCCTCGTTGCGGTAGGCCGCGGTGGCCGCCTGCACCTTGCCGGCCACGAAGGGGGCGGCGTCGGCGGCGGCGACCGGGGCGCCCGGGAGGAGCTGCAGCCCGGTGAAGGCGCAGACCCCCCACACGACCGCGACCGCGATGACCGCCCGAGTGCTCCGCCGCCGGTTGCGGGACACCAGTGCTGACAGGCGGCCGACGGCCCAGGGCAGGCACGCCACGGCGGCGCCGACCACGGCTACTGCCGCCAGCGCGCAGCCCCATGCCGCCCAGGGCCCGAGGGAGGAACGCAGGAAGTCGAAGCCGGAGCCGAGCTGGCCGCGGTCGGTGACCACGTTGAACGGCCGGTCGAGCACCGTGAACGCCCCGAGGTCGAGCACCTTGAGCAGGGTCACGGCGCCGAGGACGACGCCCACGACGACCGTCACGGCCCGCCCCCAGCGGGCGGACAGCACCAGGGCGAGCGCCGCGATGGCCACGGCCTCGACCGGCAGCCGCACGAAGGCGCCGGCGGTGAGCCGGTCCGGCCGGGTGGGTGCGACGAGGGCGAACCACACCAGCGCCAGCGCCAGCGCTGTCGCGCCGACGGCCAGGCCGCGGCGCAGCGGCTGCGGCATCCACAGCCTCCTCGGCGCCGGCGCCGGCGCCGGGGCACGCGCCGGTGACCGGTGGCGCCACAGCCATCGCACGTCGCGGCCGAAGGACTCGCCGAGCAGGCCCAGCGCGACGACCGCCGCGACGAGGGTCGGCGCTGCGGGCAGCACCCCGGCGACCACGACGGTGAGCAGGATGCCCACGGCCGCGGTGACCACCTTGCGCCAGTGGCGGTACTCCAGCGGGCGGCGCATCCACGGCAGCACCCAACCGGCGACGGCGAAGGCGTAGCGCACCAGGCCGGCCACCAGCACCCACCAGCCGACCACCGGCCCGGCGGCGACGCTGAGCACGAGGATGAGGAAGGCGTCGACCTCTCCGTCGAAGCGCCCCCCGAACGCCGTGACGGTGCCGGTGCGCCGGGCCACCCGGCCGTCGACGGCGTCGAGCGCAAGGGCGGGCACGGTCAGTGCCACCAAGGCCGGGGTGGCGTCGTGCCCGAGCAGGGACTGGGCGGTGAGCGCCGCGACCGCACAGGCGAGCAGGCCGCGGGTCAGCGTGACGAGATCGGCCGGGCCCAGGGTGTGTCGGCCGTCGTCGGAGAGCCCGCGCACGACCAGGGCGGCCAGCAGCGCGGCACTGCCCAGGCCCACGGCCCAGGCGCTCAGGTCCAGGCCCACCGTGGCGGTCAGCACGGCGAGCAGCGCCACCAGCCCGGCCAGACCCACCGTCACGCCCGCCCGGGCGCCGGCTGCCGCCCATGGTGCCGGGGGAGGCCCCAGGTCCTCGTCGGGGAGGACGGCGAGCCGGCTCACGGGCGCGACCGACGCGGAAGGGCGAGCAGGTCGAGGTGCTGCACGGTGACGGTCAGCTCGCCGTGCTCGATCTCGCCATGGCGACGGGCGAGGTAGGCGGGCGCCGCGGGGGCCAGCTCGGGGCGCTGCTCGACGGCGGCGCCCACCCAGCCGGCCAGCCAGTCACGGGTCAGCGCGGGGCAGCCGGCATCCAGCCGCCAGGGGCTCGGCCGCACCTCGACCCGGGAGCCCAGCTCGCCGAAGGTGTCGACGGCGGCTCGGGCGGCGACCGGACCCAGCAGGGTGCGACCACCGACGGTGCGTCGCTGGTGCCGGTTGAAGGCGGCGCCCAGGGCGCTGTCGAGCGGGTCGCTCGGGGTGAGGCGCACCCGTCCGGTGACGGAGAGGGTGACCAGCGCGGGCACGGCGGCGGCGACGCACGAGCGGGCGAAGCGCTCCAGCTCGGTCGCGGTCAGCATGTCGAGCAGGGCGGAGGCGGTGATCAATGTGGCGCCGGCCAGGTCGTCGGGGCCCAGTCGGGTGAGGTCGCCGCGGCGGGTTTCGACGGTGACGGCGGAGCCGTCGGCCGAGCGCGGTGGGTCGTCCGCCGCGACACGCAGCAGGTCGGGGTCGCGGTCGTGCAGCACCCAGTGCTGCGGGCCCGCCAGGTGCGGCGCCAGCCAGCGGCCCATCGAGCCGCTCCCGCAGCCGAGGTCGTGCACGCCCGTGCGGCCCTCGCCGGCCTGCGCCCGGACTGCCGTGCGGGCGAGGTCGAGCGAGCGGGCGGCGGCGTCCGCCGGTTCGCGCAGCCGCAGCCACCCAGGGGTCACCCGAACCTCGACGGTGGTCACGCCCCACAACACGGCCGGGGGGCCGCAGCGGTTCAGCCGGGAGGTACCCCCACTTTGGGGTGGGTCACCGGTGCCTGGCCTCCCCGCCCGGCGACCGACGCGGCTGCGACCTTCACGACCACCGATGGCCGCACCAGGGCGGTGGGCGGGTCGACCAGGTTGACCACGCGGTTGAACACCCGCGCCAGGGGCACCGAGCGGTGGGTCGCCCGCACGAGGCGCTGGGTGTAGCGGTTGGCCAGGTCGGTGCCCGGCGCCTTGGGGCCCGTCGTGCGCGGGTGCAGGAAGTCGGCGCCCACCGCGATCGCCCAGGGGGCGTCGATGATCCGGGCGGCGCTGCGGTTGAACCGTGCCGGCAGCACGTCGCACCGCACGCCGGTGTCGGCCACGGCCGCGGCGAGGGCCCGAGCCTGCAGCGCCGCGCACGCCATCCCCTGGCCGTAGACGGGGTTGAAGCTGCACGCCGCGTCGCCGAGGGCGACGAAACCGGCCGGGGGCGCCGACACCTTGTCGTAGTGGCGCCGCTGGCTCGACGGGAACCGGTACGACGTGACGCCGGAGAGCGGGCCAAGCCGCTCGACGAGCTGGGCGAGGCCGGGGGTGGGCAGGCTCCGGGCGAACGCGAGCACCTCGTCGGGTCCGGTTCCCGGCACGTCGCCGTGCACGCCGGCGAGGGTCACCATCCACCGCTCGCCCTCGACCGGCAGCAGGGCACCGGTGCGGAAGGACTCAGGTGGAGAGGTGCCGCACACGAGGAAGGTCCCGTCGAAGTCGCTCGCCGAGCGGGGGAGGAAGCCGCTGGCGTAGCCGCAGTCGATGCTCACCCGGGACACCGGCGGCGCCAGGATGCCGCTCGCGGCCAGCTGGTGGGCGATCCGCGACGACCGGCCCGAGCAGTCGAGCACCAGGTCGGCGCGCAGCACCTCGCCGTCGACCACGACACCGGTCACCCGGCCGGGCTCGGCCTCGACCCGGTCGACCACGACGCCGTCGCGCAGGGCCACCCCGGGCAGGGCGGCGACCCGGCGCCGCACCACCTGCTCCAGCAGCGGCCGGGTCATGCTGAGCACCGGCCGCCCCCAGTAGCCCTGCGCGCGGTACCCGCCGGACTGGTGCACCCAGCCGCGGGTGCCGTCGACCCGCACCGCCCCCAGCGACTCCAGCTCGTCGTCGATGCCGGGGAACCAGCCGACCAGCAGGTCGAGGCCGGCCGAGAGCAGGAGGTGCAGGTGCCGCCCCTGGGGCACGTGGGCGCGCGGCTGCACGCCATCCTCGAGCCGTTCCCGCTCGAGCACGACGAGCTCGTCGACGTGGTCAGTCAGCGCCCGCGCGGCCAACAGCCCGGCGACGCTGGCCCCGACCACGATCGCGGACGTCATCGGATGATTGTGGCCGACCGGACGCGGCTGGGGTAGTCCTCTGCGGCACTCACGAAGCCCCGGCGAGCCGGCATCCCTGACTCGGCGCGGGCTACCGCCTCGTAGGTGCAGTGATCGCATCACCTACCAGGCGGTAGGTGAGGTCAAACCGGATGCCGGCCGCTCGGCATCCGGAGTCGCCTTGGGCTACCGCGTCGTAGGTGCAGTGATCGCATCACCTACCAGGCGGTAGGCAAGGTCATCGTCCCGAGGCTCTCGGCACTAGGGCAGGTAGGTGCGCGCCAGGGTGCCGGCCGCGTCGTCGACGTCCCACTGCATCGTGGCTGGTCCCACGGTCAGCTCGGTCCACGACCAGCCCGGGGTGGTCGAGGCCGACCACGGCGGCGAGAGCCTGACCTGCTCGCGCTCCATCGCCGTGACCCGGCGCTCGTCGAGGTCGGCCACCTCGCGCTCGACGTGGATGCGGAACGCGGTGGTGTGCGGCGGCTGCGGCGTGACCCGGATGCCGTGCGCCTCCAGCCGCTGCGCCAGCAGCACCGCCCGCTCGTGGTACTCGGACATGCGGGGCAGCTCGCGGTCGAGCCCGCGCAGCGCGGCGACGGCATACGGCATCAGGCTGAACAGGGTGCCGCCCATCCGGTTGCGCCAGACCCGCGCCTGGGCCACCTCGTCATCCGGCCCCGCCACCACCGCCCCGGCCAGCCCGCCGAGCCCCTTGTAGAGCGAGACGTAGACGCTGTCGGCCAGGCCGGCGACCTGCGCGGGGGAGTGCCCGAGATGAGGTGCCGACTCCCAGATCCGGGCACCGTCGAGGTGCAGGGGCACGTCGCGCTCGCGGCAGGCCTGCGCGAAGGCGACCAGCTCGTGCCACGAGGGCAGCAGGTAGCCGGCGTTGCGCAGCGGCAGCTCGAGCAGCACCGCGCCGAGCGGACCGCGGATCGCCGCGAGGTGCGCGACCTGCGGCACGGTGGGGCCGTCGGTGAGCAGGGCGAACTCGACACCGTGCAGCAGGCGCGGTCCGTCGTCCTCGTGCTGGATGGGGTGGCAGAGCGCGGGGGCGGCGATGCGGCGCGAGCCCTGCGCGTCGCACCACACCCGCAACATCGCCTGCTGGGCCATGACCCCGCTGGGGAACATCGCCGCGGCGGGCTTCGCGAGCAGGTCGGCAATCCGGTGCTCGAGGGCCGCGACCGGGCCGTGCTCGCCGTAGCGGTCCCAGGCGCCCGGCTCGTCGAGGGCCTCGGCGGCGTCGGCGAGCTCGCGCAGTGCGGCGGCCGGGGTCGGCGGCAGGAGCCCGGGGATGGAGCGGGTCAGGCCGGGCTCGGCCGCCCGGGCGCGCTCGGCGTGCGACGGAGGAGTGCGGTGCTCGGTCATCCGCCCATCCTGCCTGCCCGCCTGTCTGCGACGATGGGAAGCGGCTCCGCGGGGAACGGCAGGCAGGGGGTGGTCCCGATGAGCAGGCGGTTCGAGGAGCTCGACTGGCAGCCCACCGCGATGGGTGAGATCAGCCTGCGCCGACGGCTCGAGCGCACCCTCGACGTCGACGTCTACGAGGTCAAGCTGGGCGAGGAGTTCCTCATGTCCAGCCTGTTCCCCGTCGCCGAGATCGAGCTCGCCCGGCTGGGGCTGGCCGCCTGCCCGGGCGACCGGCTCGACGTCGTCGTCGGTGGCCTCGGGCTCGGCTACACCGCGGTCGCCGCGCTGGAGGACCCGCGGGTGCGGTCGCTCGTCGTGGTCGAGGCCCTCGCGCCGGTCATCGGCTGGCACGAGCGAGCGCTGCTGCCGGATGCCGCCGGGCTCGCCACCGACCCGCGGGCCCGGCTCGTGCAGGGCGACTTCTTCGCGCTCGCCGCGGCGGCGTCGCCGTTCGCGCCGGAGGGCCCGGCGAGGCTGCACGCCGTGCTGCTCGACATCGACCACACGCCTCGGCACGTGCTGCACCCCAGCCACGCGGCCTTCTACACGGCGCCGGGCCTGCACGCGCTGCGCGGGCACCTGCACCCCGGCGGGGTCTTCGCGCTGTGGTCCGACGACCCGCCGGACGACGACTTCCTCGCGGTGCTGCGCGCCGGGTTCGGCGCCGCCGAGGCGCACGTGGTGAGCTTCGCGAACCCGCTCACCGGCGGCACCTCGGCGAACACCGTCTACGTCGCGGTCGGCTGACCGCGGCGCCGGGTGACTACAGCTCGTCGAGCTCGGCGTCGAGCTCGGCCTCCATGACGTCGAGGGCGAACCCGAGCGCCTCGGCGATGTTGACCGATGCCGAGAGCGTGCGGGCGGTGCCGATGATCGGGGCCACGGCGACGAGCACGTTCTGCACGTCCTCGAGGGTCACCCCGCTCTCCACGGACGGGCCGACGTGCGCGAGGTAGGACATCGGCTTCGCGTCGACCGCGGCAAGAGCGGCCAGCCGGATCATCACCAGGGCCTCGGGCGACAGCTCGGAGCGCTCGAGGGAGGCAGCGGTGATGGCGGCGATGGTGTCGAGGACGGGGTTGTCGCTGCGGGCGGGCATGGTGCTCCTTGCGGTTGGGGTGGTGCTCTGGTGGGGTCCGGGCGGGGCTACCGGGTGTGGGTCGGCGGGTGGACGTGCCCCGGGGGGTCGAGCAGGAGGTCGACGACCAGAGCGGTCCAGCCGGTCTGGTGCATCGCGCCGACGCCGGATCCGTTGTCGCCATGGAAGTACTCGAAGAAGAGCAGGTTGTCCTTCCACGCGGGGTCCTCCTGCAGCCGGGTGACGGCGCCGAAGACCGGGCGGTGGCCGTGCTCGTCGGGCAGCCAGATGCCGAGCAGCCGGTCGGCGAGGTCCTGGGCGATCTCGCCGAAGGTGTGCTGCGCCCCCGAGCCCGTGGGGTACTCGAGGGTGAAGTCGTCGCCGAGGAACATCTGCCAGCGCACGAACTGGCGCACCGCGAGGTAGTTCACCGGCATCCAGACCGGGCCGCGCCAGTTGGAGTTGCCGCCGAACATCGCGGTGGTCGACTCCGCGGGCTCGTAGTCGATCGTCGCGCCCGGCATCCCGGGCAGTGCGTAGGGGTGGCCCTCGTAGCGCTTCGACACCGAGCGCAGGCCGTGCGGTGAGAGGAAGGCGTCCTCGTCGAGGAACTCGGTGAGGGCCAGTCGCACGTCGTCGGGGTGCAGCACCGAGACCAGGAAGTGCTCCCGACCCTGGAGCTCGCGGACCAGGCCGGTGAGGGCGCCGCCCTGCCGTTCCCAGGTGTCGCGGACGGTGGCGAAGCCCTTGCCCAGGCGTTGCACGAGGGCCGCCTTCGGCCGGGGCAGGCCGACGGCCGGCAGCAGCGGGATCAGGCCCGAGATGGTGCGCACCCGCACCGGCACCGACTCGCCCGACGGGTGCACGAGGCGGTCGTAGAAGAAGGCGTCGTCGGGGTCGTAGAGCCCCTGCTCCTCCAGGGCCCGCCGGATCTGCAGGAACTGCTCGAGGAACTTCACCACCATGTCGTCGTACACGGGGTTCTGCTCGGCGAGCTCGACCGCGATCACCAGCATCGACATCGCGTAGTACGCCATCCACGCCGTGCCGTCGGCCTGCTCGAGCCGGGCGCCGTCGGCGAGGTGGGAGCGGTCGAGGGGGCTGATGTTGTCCAGGCCCAGGAAGCCGCCGCCGAAGATGTTGTTGCCCTCGGGGTCCTCGCGGTTGAGCCACCAGGTGAAGTTGACGACCAGCTTCTGGAATACCCGCTCGAGGAACTCGCGGTCGCGTGCGCCGTCGATCGTGTAGATCCGCAGCGCGGCGAGCACGTGCACGGGCGGGTTGACGTCGTCGAAGTTCCACTCGTAGGCCGGCAGGGCGCCGTTGGGGTGCTGGAACCACTCCCTCAGCAGCACCAGCATCTGGTACTTGGCGAACGCCGGGTCGAGGTGCGCCCAGGAGATGGCGTGGAACGACAGGTCCCAGGCGGCGAACCACGGGTACTCCCACGGGTCCGGCATCGCGAGGACGTCGAAGGAGTCGAGGTGCCGCCAGGCGTCGTTGCGGATGCCGCGGCGGGACTCGGGTGGGGGCGGCTGGCCGGGGTCGCCGTCGAGCCAGCGCGTGACGTTGTAGGGGTAGATCTGCTTGCTCCACACCAGTCCGGCGCTGGCCTGGCGCAGCACCCGCAGCTGCTCGGCAGTGGTTCCGGCGGGTGCCAGGTGCGTGTAGAACTCGTCGGCATCGGCCCGTCGTGCCTCGACCACGGAGTCGAAGACCGTTGTGGCCCATTCCGGTTCGGCAGGGGCGGCCGGCTCTGGCCGGTGCAGCTTCAGCCGCAGCTCGGCCGTGCCCCCCGCCGGCACGGTCACCCGGTAGCGCAGCGCCGCCTTGGTGCCGAACCCGTCGGGGTTGACCGTCGCGGCACCGTCGACGACGTGGTCGTTGATGCCGTCCTTCGGGTAGGCGGTGGTGGCCGGCGCGCCGAAGACGCGCGGCAAGTTCGTCTCGTTCTCGCAGAACAGCGCCTCGGGTGGCGCCCCGTCGGGTCCTGGCACGGCATCCAGCCGGTAGCCCGCGAGGGCGTGGTCGGTGACGCGCAGCCCGGAGCCGTCGCGCTCGATGCGCGGCCGCCGGGCACCGTCGTCCCAGGACCAGGTGTTGCGGAACCACAGCGTGGGCAGCACGTCGAGGGTCGCCTCGTCGGGGCCGTGGTTCTCGACGAGCACCTGTACCAGCACCTCGGTGGGGCTCGCCTTGGCGTAGGTGACGTCGACCGACCAGTAGCGGTCGTCGTCGAAGGCGCCGGTGTCGAGCAGCTCGAGCTCGGGGTCGCCCAGCCCCCGGCCGTGGTGCACGAGGGCCTCGTAGGGGAACTCGCCCTGCGGGTAGTGGTAGCGCCAGTGCAGCAGGGCGGCGCTCGGCAGCCCCTCGAGGTACCACCAGTAGTCCTTGGCGTCCTCGCCGTGGTTGCCCTCGGGGCCGGCCAGCCCGAACATCCGCTCCTTGAGGATGGGGTCCTTGCCGTTCCACAGCGCCAGCCCGAGGCAGAGCTCGTGGTGGAGGTCGGAGATCCCGGCCATCCCGTCCTCGTTCCAGCGGTAGGCGCGGGACCGGGCGTGGTCGTGCGGGAAGGACCGCCACGCGTCGCCGTCGGCGGAGTAGTCCTCGCGCACCGTGCCCCAGGCGCGTTCGCTGAGGTAGGGCCCCCACTCGTACCAGGGGTTCGCCGTGAAGAGGTCGGTCTCCGCGCGGCCCGTGGCCTCGGCCAGGCGGGCGTGCTCCGCGGTGGGGGCGGCCTGTGCGGAGTCGTCCATCGCGCCATTGCACCGCCCGCAGCCCGCAGGCCGCATCATCCGGTGCGGGTGATGCCCCGCGCGCGGCCTCCGTCGAGACTTCGGGCAGGCAGCTCACCGCACGACAGGAAGGCCGCGACATGGACAGCCGCACCCCGGGCACGACGAGGGCTCGGAGGTGGCTCGTCCCGGCCGGCGCGACGGTGGCGCTGCTGCTGAGCGGCTGTGGCGGAGGCGGGGTTACCCTGCCGACCCCGTCGAGGTCGCTGACGGTCCCGTCGATCTCGGTCTCCGTGCCGTCGATCTCGGTGCCCGTGCCGTCCATCTCCGTGCCCTCGGTGTCGGTCCCCCCGACCGCCGTGGTGCCCGACACCCCCACGCCGGAGCCCACCCAGACCCCGAGCGACACCCCCACGCCGACGCCGACCAAGACCACGAAACCGCCGACGCCCACGCCGACCAAGCCCCCGACACCCACCGCCACGAGCTCGGTGGTGGTGACCTCGACGGTGACCCCCACCAGGGAGGTCACCCGCACCGCCACGCCCACGCCGACGCCGACGCCCACGCCGTCCGCCACGGCGACGGCCGCCCCCGAGCCGGTCGCCGGCGAGGGCGGCGGCATACCGGGCTGGGTGTGGCTCGTGCTCGCGCTGCTGCTCGCCGGGCTGGCCGGGTTCCTCGTCGTGCGCAGCCGGCGCCGCGCCGCCTGGGACACCGAGCTCACCGAGGCGGAGGCCGAGGTGGCGTGGTTCGGCCGGGTGCTGCTGCCACAGCTGCAGCAGACCAACACCCCCGACGCCCTGGCCGGTGGGTGGCAGGTCAGCGCCGCCCGGGTGAGCGCCGCCGAGGACCGGCTGACCGGCCTCGAGGCCGCCGCCCCCGGGGAGGAGAGAGCCGCTCGAGCCCGCACGCTGCGGGATGCCGTGCGCGCCTCCCGCGCGGACGTCGAGTCGCTGGTGGCCACCCGTGACCAGGCCGCGACGCCGGTGCAGCTCGCCACCGCGACCAGCAGGCTGCTCACCGCCCTGAACCCGCCTCCGCCCCCGGCCGCCGCCTGAGCCCACAGCCCCCGCTGCACGGGGGCGCGCGCACCCGGCGACGACCCGAACATGACGGCGACCTGACCGCCACATGACCGGACGGTGAGGCGCGCGTGAGCCGGGCCTGACCGCTGCGTGATGGTGGCCTGACCACCCCTTAACAGGGCCCACACAGCTGCGTGACAAGTGACCCAGATCACTCGCCACGGGGTCTCCTCCCGGGGTGCCATGGCGCAGTACGAGCGCCTGCAGGGGGTGTTCGGAGTCAGGGATGTGAGTCGCATGCAGGGACACGACCACCCGCAGGACAACGGTGTGAGCTCGACGACCGGCGCCACGAGGGGCACGGCGCCTGGTGACCCGAGGGGTCGACGGCGGGGGCGCCGGACCGCTGCCGGGGGAGCGACGGCATCCGCACTGCGCCGGGCCGTGACGGCGATCAGCGCGGGGGCACTGGCCTTCGGGGTCATGGGCACCGTGCCGGTGCTCACCGCCCCCGCAGCGCAGGCGGCGGCGGCGACCACCAACGCCGTGACCGTCAAGGTGTCGTCCGCGCGCACGGAGACGCACTTCCCCGGTGAGTCCGGCTGGACGACGGTCACCAAGGGCACTGCCGTCACGGACTACCGCTACATGATCAGCGTCGACAACTCCGGCAAGTCCGCCCCCTACGGCGGGCCCAAGCCCGGCTCGGGGTGCTCGGCGGAGGACGCGAACTACCCGGCCGACTGCTCGTGGCCCTCGATCCTGCAGGACCCGGGTGCCGCCCCGATCTACCGGCAGGGCACGAGCGCCGACTTCGCGAACGGCACCGCCTCGCTCGACCTGCCCGACGGCGACTACCTGATCACCGTCCTGGCCGACGACTACAAGATCGACGGCACGCACTTCACCGTGCCGCTCGACGAGGATGCCTCCGTCGGCGGCAAGGGGCTGGTCGAGGTCGGGGTGCAGCCGAACCCGCTGCCCGACGCAACCCTGCGCGCGCAGGTCTTCCTCGACGAGGCCTCGACCAACGGTGCCATCGACAACGGCGAAGCGGGGCTCGAGGGGTTCCAGGGCCACGTCAACGACACGCTCGGCGAGGTGACCACCGACGTGTACGGCAACCCGCTGTGCACCGTGTACGCAGGCGAGGACCCCGACACCCACGTCATCCCGTGGACCACCGGGTACCGCAACGACGACGGCACTCCCAAGACGATCAGCAAGATCGGCGGCAAGTGCTTCAGTGACAGCACCGGCATGCTGACCATCCCGCACCTCGGGACGAACCGCTACACGACGACCGTCTCGCCCCCGGACGGGACGGACTACGTCCAGACGACGACCCTCGAGGGGAACCACGACTGGGACACCTGGCTGATGGAGAACGCGACGGGCTACGACACCGAGGCCACCGTCGGCTCCGAGCCGGTGCCCACCCCGCAGTTCGGCTTCGTGCACACGCACAACGACCTTCCGACGTCCGGCGGTGCGCCAGTCACCGGAACGGTGGTCTCCGTCAAGCAGTACTACCCCCCGATCGGAGGGAGCTTCAACTACCTCTTCGGCATGACCGGCAGCAAGCTGGACAAGCCGATGCCGGACCCGGTGCTCTCGCTCAACGACCTCGGCAACGGTGACCAGGCCGTCTGGGTCGGCCGCGGCGCGGCCGACGGGAGCTTCACGATCCCGCACGTCCCCGACGGCAACTACCAGCTCACCTGGTGGGACGAGCCGCAGGACTACATCCTCCAGCTCGTCAACGTCACGGTCTCGAACGGTGAGGCCGTCGACCTCAAGCAGCTCCCGCTCAACGGGTGGTGGACCGAGTACACCGGCCACGTCTTCCTGGACACGAACAAGAACGGCAAGCGCGACCCGGGCGAGCAGGGCGTCGCCCAGTTCCCGCTGACGATGCGCAAGAAGGACAACTCACTGATGGACCGCGGTTCCACCGCCGTGAGCACCGACAGCACCGGGTTCTACCGGTTCGAGTCCGCCTACCCGCTGTCGGAGTGGTTCGTCATGGAGGCGTACTCCGACAGCTTCTACACCACGGGCGTCACCTACCAGGCCGACAACCAGCCCACCCCCACCACGGTGCTCGGCTCCGGCGTCGACGTGAGCACGCTGCCCATCATCGGGCTGTCCGGCACGCTGGACTGGGGCGTTCAGAAGTACGTCGCGAGCAAGGGGGAGAACGGCGGCATCGTCGGCTCGGTCTCCTACGACACGACCCGCAACGAGCTCGACCCGCAGTACGCAGCGACCGAGGACTGGCAGCCCGGCATCCCGAACGTCCCGGTCCGGCTCTGGGCGCCGATCGAGTGCCCCGGTGGCGCGACACCGTGTGACGCGACCGACCGCTTCGTTCTTGACTCCGACGGTTCCGTGAAGAAGGGCAAGCTGCTCAACTCCTACCTCTCCGAGCACTGGAGCCCACCGAGCGGGTGCACGGCGCGGGACGTGGACGGCAACGTCATCTCCCACCCGGGGGTTGAGAACGTCCTACCCCCGAACCAGAGCACTGACGGTGAGTGCCTTGCCGCCCTCGTCAACGGTGTGCAGTTCGGGCCGTACCCCACCGACCAGGGAACCCCTGACGCGAACTTCGGTGCCACCGTCGACGGCAACTACGGCTTCGGCGACGTCTGCCTGGCTCCCGGGACGCTCGACGACAGCGACCCGGCCAACCCCACCTGCCAGGACCTGAGCGACCCGACCCACCCCGACGTCCCCTTCACGCCGATCAGCGCCGACAGCTACCTCGTCTCGGTCGACATCCCGGACGACGCCTCAGGCAACCCGAAGTACTCGGTGACCAGCGAGGAGGACATCAACATCGGCCGGGGTGACACCGTCGCCCCGCAGGTGCCGCCGCCGTCGTGCGCCGGCGCACTGCACACCGTCGACGTCCTCGACGGCGTCCCCGCCAAGGACGGCTACGCCGCCGTCACCGGCAACGGCACCAACGGCGTCCCCGCCGGCGTCACGGTGCCCACGTCGACCCCGGTGGACAACGCCACCTTCGCCGACATCGGCGGATCGCCCTACGAGGGCACGGCCAAGGCCCGGTGCGACACCAAGCTCGTCGACCTCAACAACGGCAAGTCGATCGTGCCGATGTTCCACCTCTTCACCGATGTCCCCGTGCCGTCGCGGCTGCGCGGGCTCATCGTCGACGACCTCAACTTCGCGGTCGACACGCGGGCCATGCTGCTCGGTGACAAGGCCGGCGTGCCGTACGCCCCGGTCGGCATCTACGACTACACCGGTCGCCTCGTGCACACCGCCGAGTCCGACTTCAACGGCTACTACGACGTGCTGATGCCGTCGACCGACCACATCAGCTGCCCGACCCCGTCGGGTGTCTGCACGAACCTCTACCGGTTCGTCGGCAACGACCCCGGTGCGCCCGGACACCTCAACCAGAACTACAACCCGAGGTTCCGCACCATCGCGACCGAGTTCGAGGCGATGCCGGGCGTGACGATCCCGACCGACCTCGCACCCACCCAGGTCGGCGTGAGCATCGGCATCCCGGGCACCAGCCCGACCACCGTGCAGTGCCTCGTCAACGAGGCTGCGCCCCAGCTGTTCCGGGTGTCGAAGCCCTTCGTCCGGTCCGGCGACACGGGCACGAACCGGCAGGTCACGATCACCGGATACGGCTTCGGCGACACCCAGGGCACCGGCACGGTGAAGCTCGGGACCGTGGCGGTGCCGGTCGTGGCGAACGGTTGGAGCAACACCTCGATCACGGTGAGCATCCCGGCGGTCTCGTCGGGCCCGGGCGGCAGCGGGTTCGCGAGCGGCCCGTACCAGCTCAGCGTCACCGCCGGCAACGGGAAGAAGACCGTCAACGGCCTGACCTTCCACGTGCTCGGTGGTAGCGGCAACAACGCGTACACGACCCATGTCTACGAGGTGGGCCCGGGATCCCTGGCCCGGCGAGACGGCGCTCCCGAGGCGCGCTACAACCCTGACTCGGCGGCCAGCCGGACCGGCAGCCCCGGCGTCAGCCACGCCATCCAGAACGCGCTCGACGACGCGGCCACCAGCAGTGGCAGCGACCTCGTCGTGGTGTACCCCGGCACGGCCTCGACCGACAACCCGCGCGGTGCCTACTACGAGAACCTCGTCGTCACCCGGCCGGTCAAGCTCCAGGGCGTGGGTGCCGGTGGTTTCCAGGGACCGAACAACAACAGCCCCTACGTGCAGGGAACCGTCGTCGACGGTGCCGGCTTCGCCGGTGACAGCGGGATGGCCACCGACTGGCTGACCCGCGTCGACGCGGCAGCCTGGGTGGGCGACGCCCCGGTCAGTGACGGCGCCGTCGTCTCCCTCTTCGCCGCCAGCACCGGGACGTTCAGCAACAGCTCGAGCGCCTTCACCCCGCTCATCGACGGGTTCGACATCCGCGGTGGCGACCAGCAGGGCGTGCCGGGCAACATCAACGACCTCACCGGTCAGCTCACCAACCTGCCGCCGAACATCAGCACCCAGGGTGGCGCGGTCTACGCGCACGCCTACGTGGCCAGGCTGCAGGTGTCGAACAACGTCGTCGAGAACAACGGCGGCTCCTACGGCACCATCCGCATCGGTACGCCGGACATCCCGGCCCCGAACAGCAGCCAGCACAACCCGGGTGCGCGGATCCTCAACAACCGCATCGTTCAGAACGCCGGCACCAACCTCGCCGGTGGCGTCGGGCTCTTCGCCGGTGCGGACGGCTACGAGGTTGCGGGCAACGACGTCTGCGGCAACTTCTCGCTCGAGTACGGCGCCGGGGTCAGCGTCTACGGCCTCAGCCCGAACGGGAAGATCCACGACAACCGGATCACCCTGAACAACTCCAACGACGAGGGCGGCGGCGTCATGATCGCCGGTGCGCTCCCGGCCGACCCGGACCTGCTCTCGCAGGGCTCCGGTGCGGTGGACATCTACGCGAACCACATCCAGGGCAACCTCGCCAACGACGACGGTGGCGGCATCCGCTTCCTCCAGGCCGGGAACTTCCCGATGAAGGTCTACAACAACGTCATCGCCGGGAACATCTCGACCCACGAGGGCGGCGGCATCGGCATCAACGACGCCCCGAACGTGCAGATCGTCAACAACACGATCATGGACAACATCACGACGGCCACTGCCGTGACGTCCAACGGGCTCGCGGCACCCGCGGGCGTGTCCACCTCCGAGAACAGCCAGCAGCTGCAGGCCACGCTGGGCGCCGGCTCGCCGGCCTTCAGCAAGCCGGTGCTGTTCAACAACGTGCTGTGGAACAACCGGGCCGGCACCCGGGCCGGCACCACCGTGACCGGCATCGGCCTCGACGGCGACACGGACCCGGTCGACCGGTGGGACGTCGGCGTGGCCGACTCCACCGGCGAGCTCGCGCCGGCGAACTCGGTGATCCAGCAGGACGCTGGCCAGCACGCCTTCACCCCGGACGGGTCGAACAGGACCACCGACCCCAAGGTCGTCGAGACCTGGTCACCCTCGGTGGCCTTCGCCACCTGGCGGCAGAACCCGGCCTTCGTCGACGCGACGCTCGTCACCCCGACCGCCGCCGGGGAGGTCCCCCCGGACCTGATGGGTGACTACCACCTCCAGGCCTGCTCCGGCGGGGCCTCCTCGCCGGCCTGCGACATCGGTCTCCCGAGCCGGGGCGGCGTCACGGCCCCCAGCACGGACATCGACGGGGACACCCGCCCGTCGAATGCCATCGACGCCGGCTCCGACGAGGTCGTCCAGGCGGCGACCCCGCCGCCACCGCCGAGCCCGTACCCGGCCCCGAACTCCGCCTTCTACTTCTCGACCGCCGGCAACGGAACGGTCCCCGGAGCGGGTGGGACGGCCGACGACGCGGACGTCTACAGGTGGGGTGGCTCCGCCTACAGCCGGACGGTCGACGTCACCGCAGCGCTCTACGGCATCCCGGCCAGCGCCAACGTCGACGGGCTGGCCATGGTCGGCACGAGCCCGGCGCAGGGCTTCTACCTCTCCTTCGCCGACAACACGACGCTGACCCCGTCCAGTGGCCCCTCCCTCACCGTGCAGGACGAGGACGTCGTGTACTGGAACGGCAGTGCCTGGTCGGTGTACTTCGACGGCACGGCCCACGGCCTGACGACCAACGCACTCGACGTCAACGCCATCAGTGTGCGCAGCGGCGTCCTGTACTTCGCCACCTTCGGGTCGGCCAACCCGCCGACGATCATCGGAACGCCGGACGACGCCGACCTCTACAGCTGGAACGGCACGGCGTACGCGCGGGTGTTCGATGCCTCAGCGCACGGCATCCCGGCCAAGGCACGGGTCGACGGTGCGGTGCGGTACGACGCCACGCACTACTACCTGTCGTTCAGCACCAACACGTCGCTGCGCGGTTTCGGTTCGGTCCAGGACGAGGACATCGTCGCCATCGACACGACCAGCGCCGGGCACGACAAGTGGACGACGTGGTTCAACGGCACGGCGCACGGCCTGACGACCGCGAGCCTCAACATCGACGCCTTCTCGCTGCCGGGCCTGACCTTGCCGCCGGCGCCATGACCGGCCACCACGGAGACGGCACGTCACGCCGACACCACCGCACCTTCGACGCAGGGAACGCCATGACACACGCAGATGACGCAGGGCCGGTTCAGGGCACACCCGCGGGCGCGGCATCGCGGCTCGCGGCCGCGCGGCTCAGCCGGCGGCGGGCCCTCGGGCTGGCCGGCAGTGCCGCCCTGGTCGCCGGCACGGGCACCTGGGCCGGCCGGGTGCTGTACCCCGAGCAGGTGGCGGTCGCCGACGGCGCTCCGCCCAACCTGTACCTGGCCGGCACCGACGGGTGGATCCACCTGCCGCCCACGCCGGCCATCGCACCGTTCCACCCGGACAACCTCGCGCCGGACGACCTCACGACCTACATCTTCGGGTTCCGCAACGTGACCGGCATGACCGACGCACAACGGCTGGGCCAGAAGAACAAGGCCCAGCACTCGGCGCCGCTGTTCTGGGTGGACCAGTACGACGGCACGCCGGCCCACGAGTTCCGGGTGCAGCTGACCAACCTCGGCCTGGCCCTGCGCCCGGACCTGTTCGACGCGCACACCCTGCACTGGCACGGGTTCCGCAACGTCATCCCGTTCTACGACGGTGAGCCCACCGGGTCGATCTCGGTGCGGGCCGGAAGTGAGTTCACCTACGTGTACCGGCCGCGCGAACCCGGAACGTACATGTACCACTGCCACGTCGAGGACGTCGAGCACGTGCACATGGGCATGACCGGGCTCGTGTTCGTTCGACCCGGCCAGGACGGCCAGGCCAAGACGTTCGACGGCCGGACGTACACCCGCTTCCTCTACAACGACGGCGACGGGTCGACCGGCTACGACCGGGAGTTCGCCATGTTCCTGTCCGAGGTCTGGGCCGAGGCGCACTGGGCCGACGCACACATCCAGCTGCCCGAGTGGAGCGACTACCGCGCCGACTTCGCCCTCCTCAACGGCCGGGTCTACCCCGACACCGTCGCCCCCAACGGGCCGTCGGTGAACGCGTTCAACCAGACCTTCGCCCCGGACGGCGACCTCATCCCGCCCGCCGGCCACCCCGAGCTGCAGTACCAGCCGCAGTCCTCGCTGGTGACCTGCAACGCGGGGGAGCGGGTGGCCCTACGGTTCTCCAACCTCGGCTTCCGCGAGTCCGCGATGACGATGACCGGCATCCGGATGCGGGTCGTCGGACGCGACGCCACCCCCATGCGCGGGCGCGGCGGCACGGACACCTCGTACGAGACCGACACGCTGAACATCGGCCCGGGCGAGAGCTACGACGTCGTGTTCACCGCACCCCCGAAGTCCGGGTCCGGGTATGACACCTACTACCTCTACAACCGATCGCTGCTGCGGTCGAACAACCTCGCCCCGGACGGCTTCGGTGGGCAGACCACCGAGATCCACGTCTATGCGAGCGGCGTCGACCCGCAGGCGTTCCCCAACGACCTGGGAGGGGTGACGGCATGAGCACCTCACGTCACTCGAGCCGCCGGATGCTGCGGCGCGGCCTCGCGCTCGCCACTGGCGGGGTCCTCGCCCTCGGGGCCGCACTCGCGACCCAGGTCGCACCGGCCGCGGCCGCCGACCCGCCGCGCAACGGCATCGTCTGCACCACCGGTGGAACGGCAGCCAAGCAGCCGGTCTTCGACCTGACGACGCGCACCGGCTACATCGACCTCCCCGACGGCAACACCGCGTTCATGTACGGCTACTCCAACGGCTTCGACCCCTTCCAGCACCCGGGCCCGGTGCTGTGCGTGCACGAGGGTGACGTCGTCACCGTCATCCTGCACAACACCCTCAACGTCGCGACCTCCATGGTCTTCCCGGGCCAGGACGACGTGCGGGCCGACGGGGTGCCGTCCCAGCCGCAGGGGGCTGAGGGGGCGATGATGACCAGCCTCGCGCCGGGTGCGGTGGCGGCGACGCCCACGACGCAGCCCACCGTGACCTACACCTTCACGGCCAAGCGTGCCGGCACCTACCTCTACGAGTCCGGAACCGACCCCGAGACGCAGGTGCGGATGGGCCTGTTCGGCGCCCTGATCGTGCGGCCGGTCGACGGCTCCGGCGCCGCGCACGACGACCACGCCTACGACTCGAGCGACAGCGCGTTCGACGCGAGCGAGGAGTTCATGGTCCTGCTCTCGGAGATCGACCCGTACCAGCACCAGGCCGTCGAGCGCGGCAGGACCTTCAACATCACGAAGTACAAGGCCCGCTACTGGCTGATCAACGGGCGCGGCTACCCCGACAGCATCGCCGACAACGGCGCGTCGTGGCTGCCGAACCAGCCGTACGGGTCACTCGCGACCGTGCAGCCCTACGACGCGGTGAAGCACCCGCTGAGCGGGATGGCGCGCTACCTCAGCGTCGGCAGCGAGGACTACCCGTTCCACCCGCACGGCAACAACGGCCTCGTGATCGGTCGCGACGGTCACGAGCTGAAGAACGGCACTGCGGACATGTCGATGGAGAAGTTCGCGATCAACATCGGCCCCGGCCAGACCTGGGACGTGCTCTTCAAGTGGTACGACGCCGAGAACTACAGCCCCCAGAACCCCGTGACGGTGACCGTGCCCAGCCTCGCCAACCAGGTGGTCGGCACGTTCTACAGCGGGAGCCCGTACCTGGGGTCGACCCAGGCGCTTCCACCAGGGGTGCAGACCCTCAACCAGTGCGGTGAGTACTACATCATCTCGCACAACCACGCCCTGTACCAGATCACCTCGTGGGGCGTCACGATGACCGGGCCGATCACGTACATGCGTATCGAGCCGCCCACCCCCAACAAGTGCGCATGAGAGGGGCGACGACGATGAGCACAGTACTGAAGAAGGCGGCCCTCACCATCGCGGCCGGAGGTGGCTTGGCGGTCCTCGGGATCCTCGTGGGCCCGGCCGGCTCGGCCAGCGCGGCCGACGTGGGGATCCACCTGTATGCCGAGAACGGCGAGACCAACCTGCCCGGAACGGGTGGTGGCGCCATGCCGGTCCTCGGGTACTGCACGTCGACCCCGTGCACGGTCACCGCCCCCGGCGGCCCCACCCTGCGCGTCGCGCAGGGGTCCACCGTCACCATCACGCTGCACAACGGCCTGGCCGGCGAGCCCACCTCCCTGTACGTGGGCGGCCAGGCCATGGTTCCGGACACCACGGCGGTCGCGGCGGGCGCAAGCCACCCGTACACGTTCACGGCGGAGCATGCCGGCACCTACCTCTACGAGGCCGGCGTCGGTGCCGGCTCGCAGCACCAGGTGGCTCGCGGCCTGTTCGGGGCGCTCGTCGTCGAGCCCGCCACGGCGGGCCAGGCGTACGACGCGAGCACGAGCTTCGACGCCGAGGGCGTTCTCGTCCTCAGCGAGGTCGACTCGCGGCTCAACCGGTCGGCCACCCCGGCCGACTTCGACATGCGCTCCTTCGCCCCGCAGTGGTCGCTCATCAACGGCGCCGCGGCCCCCGCCACGGCCCCGGTGGCGGCGTCCTCCGGGCAGGACGTGCTGCTCCGCTGGGTCAACGCGGGCACGGGTTACCACTCGATGGCCGTGCTCGGTGCCGACCAGCGGGTCGTCGCCCTCGACGGCAGCCAGCTGAAGAACGGCAGCGTGGACATCTCCCGGCGCTACGTCGCCGAGACGTTCGGACCAGGGCAGACCGCCGACACGATCGTCACCGTGCCGACCACGGCCGCTGACCGCAAGCTCGCGGTCTATGACGCCAGTCTGACGCTGCACGACAACACCACCGCCGGCACCGGCGGCATGCTCACCTTCGTGAAGGTCAGCGGCACCGGAAACGGCTCGGACGTGTCCGGGCCGGCGACCCGCGGTGTGGCCTGGAGCGGCACCGCCCTGTCCGGCTCCGTGGACGCCTCCGCGTCCACGGGCGCCACCGTCACCGGTGCCGAGTACTTCCTGGACACCGTGGGGGCCCCGGGCACCGGCACGGCCATGGTGGCCACCGACGGCGCCTTCGGCTCGGCGACGGAGGCGGTGCAACCGACCACGGCCTCGGCCTCGGCGCTCGCGACCGCGCTCGCCAACGGGCAGCACGCCGTGTACGTGCGTGGTCTCAGCGGCACCGCGTGGGGCCCGTTCAGCTCGGTGCTCGTCACGGGCTCCGACGCCGTGGGTCCGACGACCTCCGGGGTCACGGTGACCCCGGACCACAGCAACGGCAGCGGCGACGTCGCCGTGAGTGCGACCGGCAACGACACCGCGTCGGGAAACAGCGCGATCGGTGGCGCCGAGTGGGCCATCGACGACACCACGACGACGCCGACGCCGATGTCCTTGGAGACGACCGGTCCGGTCGCGAGCGTGGTCGGGACCATCCCGGCCGCACGGGTGGTGGGCCTGAGCGAGGGCACTCACTCGGTGCTCGTGCGTACCCGTGACGTGGTGGGCAACTGGAGTGAGTGGGTGAGTGTTCCGCTCATCGCGGACCGCACCGGACCAGCCGTGATTGGGACCGTCGACGTGAACCCGAGCCCGAACAACGGGACGATTCCGGTCAACGGCACCTCTGCCTCGGTGCGGGTCTCGGCGACCATCACCGACAACGGGACCGCGCAGAGCATCATCACCGCTGCCCGTGGCTACCTCGACCCCGCCACGCAGGCCACCCCCGTGCCCATCGTGATGGAGGCCGCTGATGGCGCCTACTCCGGGACGACCGAGAACGTCTACCTCGACATCCCGCTGGCGACCGTCAAGCAGCTGACTGACGGCAACCACACCATCACCGTCCAGGGGCGTGACGCCGCCGGCAACTGGGGCGCCACCGCCAGCGGCACTCTGGTCGTCGACAAGAGCGGGCCGGTCATCTCCGTTCTCGGCCTCACGCCGAACCCGACCAACGGCGCTCCCCAGGTGACGCTCACCGGGACCGCGACTCCGACCGGTAGCCCAGTGACCAGCGTCGAGTGGTTCATCGGGTCGGGCGCCCCGACCGCCCTGACGGTGGGCTCGGGAGGCACCTTCACCGTGACGATCCCTGTGGCCAACCGGCCTGAGGGTGATGTCACCGTCACGGTGCGTGCCCGCGACGCGGTGGGCAACACCACCACGGCCAACCAGGTGCTCCATGTGACCCATCCGCTGTGGTTCTCGACGTTGGGCAACAGCAACCCGCCGGGCGTGAACGGCACAGCCGATGACTCCGACGTCTACAACTGGAGCGGAGTCGGGTTCTCCCGCACGCTCGACCTGAGCGCGGCTCCCTATCGGGTGCCCACCTCCGCGAACGTCGACGGCTTCAGCCGGGTGGACGCGACGCACTTCTACCTGTCCTTCACCGGTCGGGTGAGCGTGCCGGGCCTCGGCAACGTCCAGGACGAGGACGTCGTGTACTGGAACAACGGCACCTGGCAGCTGTTCTTCGACGGCAGCACCCACGGGAGCATGACCGCCAACGTCGACGCGATCAGCGTCGTCGGCAGCAGCCTGTACTTCTCGCTCTCGACGACGGGCGTCCCGAGGGGTGCAGGCGGCAGCGGCGACGACTCCGACATCTACCGCTGGACCGGTGGCACGGCGAGCACCTACTCGCGGGTCGTCGACGCCAGCGCCATCAGTCGGTTCCCGCGGGCGGGAGGCAGCACGGCCAACGTCGACGGCTTCGTCTGGCGCACGTCGACCGACTGGCTGCTCTCCGTGAGCGACACGAACGCCAGCATCGCCGGGCTTCCCGGCGGCCAGGCCCCGTTGATCTCCGTCCAGGACGAGGACGTGGTGCGGTGGACGAGCGGCACGTGGTCGCTCTACTTCGACGGCACCGCCGCGGGACTCACCAACAGCAACCAGGACATCGACGCGTTCGACATCCCCTGACCCGGGTGGGCGCCGGCCGGCCTTCGGCCGGCGCCCTCCCGAGAGGAGCACCATCATGAGCGCAGACACCCTCATCGCCCCCACGCCGACACCGCCACCCGCGGCACCGCGCCGACGGCGGTGGCAGCCCCGGTGGGTCCTGGTCGCAGTCCTCCTGCTCGTCGTCGCCGTGACCCTCGGGGTCAAGGCGGTCGGGGCGAGCGCCGGTGACGTGCGCTCGGGCACCGAGGCCGTCTCGGCCCAGGAGTTCACGGCTCACACCGGCATCACGGTGACCCTGCTCGGCGTCACCGGCGGTGGCGGGATGATCGAGTTCCGCTACCAGGTCGTGGACCCCGACAAGGCCAGCCTGCTGCTGCACGACGAGGACAAGACGCCCATCCTCGTGGCCGAGGGCACCGGGGAGACGGTCGGCTTGGTGTCCCGCCCGCACGCCCACAAGGCCGAGCTGCAGCTCGGCAGAACGTACTTCTTCATGTTGGCCAACACCCGCAACGCGCTGCGGGACGGGACGAAGGTCACCGTCATCATCGGTGACGTCCGGCTCGAGCACCTCGTGGCCCGGTCATGACCCCGCGCGACGACGGCGACCTGCAGCGACCGGCGGGCCGCGTACGGCGCGCGCTCGTCCGGGTGGCTCGTCTCGTGCTGCTCGTCGTCGCGATCCTGATCGGCTCGGCCTCGGCCGCCTCGGCCCACAACAACCTCGAACGCTCCGACCCTCCGAACGGGGGGCTTGCCGCCGTCGGTCGCACCGACCTGACGCTGTGGTTCGGTGAGCCGGTCGACGCCCGCACCAGCTCGTTCACGGTCCGTCGCACGGACCCCTCGCCGACCACCGTACGAACCACGGTCGTGCTCGAGGAGAACGGGTTCGCGGTCCGCCTCACGACGCCCCCGCTGCAGCGGGGCACCTACTCCGTCGAGTGGGCCGTGCTGGGAGACGACGGGCACCCCACCCACGGAACCGTCGCCTTCGGAGCCGGCGTGCGGCCGGACGGCGCGGCCGCCCAGGTCGACGCGCCGCCCAGCCCCTGGAACGTCGGGCTCCGGCTCGCCGACCTGGGCGGGATGCTGCTGGCGATCGGCGCCGTGGCGGTGTCCGGCCGGGTGCTCGGAGCGCTCGGCGAGACAGGCTGGGCACTTCGACCGCGGATGCTGCGCCTGGGTGCCGTCGCCGCCACCGTCTCGGTCGCCGCCGCCGTCGCGACACCCGTGCTGCGCGCTGGCGAGCAGGTCGGGCCGACCGGGCGCGGGGACGGTGCCTGGCCGGCAGCGGTCGGTGACCTGCTGCTGGGCAGCACCTGGGGCACTCTCTGGTTGCTGCGGATCGTGGCCGGAGCGATAGCCTGCGTCGCCCTGTGGCGGTGCGGTCGCGACGCTCGCCGCACCGCGGTCACGGACTCCACGGGTCGTCGGCCCCGCCCTCTCGTCGTGGCGGCCGCCGCGCTCGTCGCGTCGGCCGGCCTCGACGCCTGGGCCGGGCACGCCGCGACGCTGCCGGCGCGCACCACCGTGGCGGTCGCCGCGGGCACGCTGCACGTCCTGGCGGCGGGGGTGTGGGCCGGCGGCCTGCTCCTCGTGCTCGTGGGGCTGCGGCCCGTCGCCCGGCTCGACGCTGCGACCCGCAGGGCGCAGGTGCTCGCGGCCCTGCGCGCGTACAGCCCGGTGGCGGCGCTCGCGGCCGGTGTGCTCGCCGCGACCGGTCTCTACCTGACGGGGCGACACGTGCAGAGCCTCTCGACGGTCTCGGCCAGCACCTACGGCACCGCCGTGGTCGCCAAGTCGTTGCTGCTGGTGGCCGCCCTGGGGATCGCGGCGTACAACACCCTCGTCGTCAACCCTGCGCTCGCCGACCGCCTGCTGGGACGTCGGGTCGGCTGGCGGCCGCAACGTCGACGGCTGGCCACCACGGCCACCGTCGAGGCCGCGGTCCTGGTGACGGCGGTGGCCGTTGCGGCCCTGATGACCACGGTTCCCACGGCCAAGGAGGTCGCCCGCGCGGAAGTGCTCTTCGCACCGGCCCATGCCACGGTGGACGGGCTGTTCGTCAGCTTCGAGGCCGTGCCCACCGGGTCCAGCCAACGCATCCTCGTGCGCATCGAACCCGTCATCCGCCCCGTGGCCGCCGTCGTCACCGGCGTGGACCTCGCAGTCACCGACCAGCCCACGGTGGGGACCGCCGCCGACGGCGCGAGCGTGCCGCTCCGCAAGACCGAGGAGGGGCGCTACGAGGGTTCGCTGCCCGCAGCGCCCGACGGCGACTGGCAGGCGCGGCTCGTGCTGCACCGGGTCTGGTCCGAGGACTCGTTCCTCGTGGTGCCGTGGTCCTCGGGCACGGCCGACCGGACCACGGGCCTGGAGCGCACCACGTCCGCGCTGGCCCTGCTGCTCCTCGGGGGCATGGCCGCGGTCCTCGCACTCATCGCCGCGCGACGGCGTCCGACCGCAACGACGCGGGTGACGGACGACGCGGACCTCGAGCCCACGGTTGGTCTGCGGGTGGGGGCGGGTCAGCGATGACCGGCCGTCCTGTCCGTCGGCCGCACCGGGCGAAGAGCGCTGCCGCAGCCGGCGCAGTCGTTGCCGCCCTCTGCCTGGGGTCGGTGCTGCCCGCCTCGGCGGCCACGCTGCGCCCCGTCGCCCCCGGTGGCCCCGGCCTCGGGGGAGGGTCGGGCGTCGTCGCTGACCGCGGCACCGCACGGGTCGTGGTCACCCTGCGCGACGCGCCCGACCTGCGGGGCGTGGCCGCGCTCGGCCGGGCGCAGCGGCTGAGCACCGTGGTGCGCCGCCTTCGGGCGCACGCCGACACCGCCCAGGCGCCGTTGCGCCGGAGGCTGCGCGCGCTGGAGGCCACCGGCGAGGTGACCGCCCCGACCCCGCTGTGGGTGGCGAACGCCGTCTCGGTGACCGCCACGCCCCGCGCGCTGCGCGAGCTGGCAGCCAGGCCCGATGTCGCGAGCGTCACCCCGGACGCGATCACCGTGGTGCCCACAGCCCTGCCCGTCGAGCCGAACATCGCCGCCCTGCGCGCTCCTGACCTCTGGGACACCGGGCAGACCGGCCAGGGGGTCGTGGTCGCGACCCTCGACACCGGGGTCGACCTGACCAACCCCGACCTGGCCGCCCGCTGGCGGGGCGGCACGAACAGCTGGTACGACCCCTACGGGCAGCACCCGGCCGGGCCGGTCGACCTCTCCGGGCACGGCACGGCATCCGCCGGGCTCGCGGTCGGCGGGTCCGAGGGCGGCTCGAGCTACGGGATGGCGCCCGGCGCCACCCTGATCGCCGCCCGGGTCTTCGACGACCGCGGCGCGACGACCGCCACCGCCATGCACCTGGCCTTCCAGTGGCTGCTCGACCCCGACCACGACCCGGCCACGGCCGACGCCCCCCGGGTCGTCAATGCGTCATGGGCCCTGGGCGCCGGGCCCTCGTGCAACCTGGCCTTCCAGCCCGACGTGCGGGCGTTGCGCGCGGCCGGCATCCTGCCGGTGTTCTCGGCCGGCAACTTCGGGCCGACCGCGGGCACCAGCGCCAGCCCGGCGAACTATCCGGAGTCGCTCTCCGTGGGTGCGGTCGGGTCGACCGACGCCATCTGGGCCTACTCGAGCGCCGGGCCCTCGACCTGCGGCGGGCGCACCCGCGTCTTCCCCGACCTCGTCGCACCGGGGGTGTCGGTGCTCTCGGCCGACCTGTTCGGCGGGTTCCAGTACCTCAGCGGCACCTCGATCGCGGCGCCCCACGTGGCGGGTGCCGCCGCGCTGCTCCTCGGTGCCCACCCCACCCTGTCCGCGGCCGGGGTGGAGTCGGCCCTGACCGGTGGCGCGGTCGACCTCGGCCCCGCCGGGCCGGACGAACGCTACGGGAACGGGCGGCTCGACGTCATGGCGGCGGACGCCCGCGCGGCGACGGCACCGCCCGACTTCACGGTCTCGGCAGCCACGCCCACGATGACGACGATGGCGGGCGGCTCCGCGTCGACGGGCCTCACCCTCACTCCGGCCAACGGCTTCGCCGACCCCACGTCCCTGTCCGTGCAGGGGCTGCCCGCCGGTGCCTCCGCGACACTCACCCCGACGGTGCTCGGGCCGGGCGCCTGGACGTCGACGCTCGTGGTGACCACGACCGGCGCGGTGGCGCCGGGAAGCCACCCGTTCACCATCACGGCATCCGGCGGTGGCCTGACCCGCTCGGTGGCGGCGACCCTCGTGGTCACCGCCGCAGACTTCAGCATCACGGCATCCCCGTCGCGGCTGCCGGTGGCCCGCGGCCGGTCGGCGAGCACGACGATCGTGGTGCGCGCCGGCGGTGCGCTCGCGGCCCCCGTCGCGCTGTCGACGCCGTCCCTCCTACCGGTCGGGGTGAGCGTGGCGTGGACCGGCAACCCGGTCACCGCACCCGGGTCGGCCACCCTGCGGTTCTCGGTGACCTCACGGGTCAGGAAGGGCACCTACCCGGTGGTGGTCACCGGCTCCTCGGGCGGCCGGACGCGCACGGTCACGGTGTCACTGCTGGTGAGGTAGCGCCGATCAGCTGGTGCGCACCCTGCACCCGGATGCCGTCGCCGGCGACCGGGGTGAGCGGGATCGCGAGGGCCACCCGTGCGCCGCCGTGGACCGACCGCGACGCCACGATGCGCCCACCGGCGGTGCGGGCGATGCCGGCCACGATCCGGAGGCCGAAACCCGTGCGGGAGTAAAGGTCCCGCAGTCGCCGCGCCGCGGCATCCGCGCCGACGGAGGTGTCCACGGCGTCCTGGAACCCGTCGCTCTCGCCCATGATGCGGATGATCTGCTCGTCGGACAGCCCCGAGCCCGAGTCGGCGACCCCCACCTCGGCGTGGCCGTCGACGGCGGTCGAGAACAGGCAGATCCGGTCGCCGTCGACGGTGTAGCGCACGGCGTTCTCGACCAGCGTGTCGACGGCGGCACGCAGCCGCTCACCGTTCACCGGCACGAGGTGCACCCTGCTGTCGACCACGAGGTCGCGGTCGACCACGCCGCTCCACCGACGGCGCACGTCCTCCAGCAGTGCCCCGACATCCGTCGGCTCCTCGGGCGCCCCGAGGTCGAGCGCCACGGCGCGCACGAGGCGGTCGGTCACCCGGGCCAGCTGCACCAGCTCGTCGTGCACGGTGAGCAGGTCCTCGCGCCGCTGCTCCTCGCGCTCGTCGACGAGCAGCTGCTCGACGTAGCCCGTGGCGATGGTGAGGGGAGTGCGCAGCTCGTGCGACGTCATCCGGCTCAGCCGGTCGCGGGCGGCCGCCCGCCGCCGGTCGGCCTCGGCGAGCCGGGTGGCCTGCTCGACCGCCTGCTCGCGGCGCCGCACGTGGAACATGACGATGGTGGCGAGTGCGACGGAGCCGACGACCTCGACCAGCTCAACGGGTGGCAGCTCGCCGCGCAGCGTGCGTGGCACCATGACGCCCGCCGAGAAGGCACCGAAGGCCATCACGGAGGTCGCGGTCGGCACCACCGGCCACACCCCGAACCCGTAGAGCACCGCGAACGAGAAGATGACCACCTCGAGGGTGACCATCTCCTCCACCGGCCCCAGCACCAGGGACACCGCCGCGGCACACAGGATGGCCAGCCAGGCGGCGAACAGCCTGGCCCCGAGCCGCCGGTCAGTCCTCGGCGATGCAGTAACCGACACCGCGCACCGTCTCGATCGTGGTCAGGCTGGGCAGCTTGGTCCGCAGCCGGGCGACGCAGACGTCGAGCACGTTGCTGCCCGGGTCGAAGTCGTAGCCCCAGATGTCGTGCAGCAGCTCCTCACGGCCGCAGACGTCGCCGCGGCGCCGCAGCAGGTGGGCCAGCACCGCGGTCTCACGCTCGCTCAGCGGGCGCACCCCGTCGGGCAGCAGCAGGATGCGCCGGTGCGTGTCGAGCCGGAAGCCGTGGTGGCTCAGGTAGCGGCCGTCCTCGGTCCGCTCGTGCGGGGTGCCGAGATGGCGGTTGACCCGGGCCATCAGCTCGGCCAGCACGAACGGCTTGGTCACGTAGTCGACCGCCCCGCTGTTGATGGCCTGTACCCGGGCGCCCACGTGGCCGACGCCGGACAGCACCACCACCGGGGGACCGGCCGGCAGCTCGTGGACGTGCTGGAGCACGGTGAGCCCGTCGATGCCGGGCATGACCAGGTCGAGCAGCACCAGGTCGACCCGGTGCGAGTCGAGGTAGTCGCACGCGGTCTCGCCATCGGCGACCGGGACGGGCTGGTGACCCGCGGCCGAGAGGTCGCGGGACAACAGCGTGCGGAGCTTGACCTCGTCGTCGACGATGAGAATGGATGCCACGACCCCACCCTTCGCTCGGGCCCCCCTGCAGGGACCGTTGCACCGCCCGCGGGTGCGTGACACCACACCCGGACGACTGAGAACCCGTCCTGCACGAGTCCTCGACGACCGTAACGTCCGCTGGTCGAGGGCGGCTATCACCCGAACGGACTATGGACAACCCCCCAATGTGGGGGGCGGTGTGACCGACGAGACCGTGTCGCCCGGCGGTACTCGGAGGACCATGGAGGTATGGCCGAACACGAGGTCGCCACCCCCCTTCCCACCAGTGCGTCGGGCGCCACCGGAGACGAGATCCTGGGCGCCAGCGGGGCGGTGGTCGTCGCCGTCGACGGGTCCGCCGCCGACGACGCGGTCGTCGACTGGGCGGCCGACGAGGCTGCCCGGCTGGGCGCACCCCTGCGGCTGGTGACCGTCGTCGACCCGCAGGTTCAGCTCTCGCCCTACGAGGCCTTGGCCTCCGGGTCGCCGAGCCTCGCCGAGCACCTCGACGAGGGGGCGCACCGCATCCTCGACCGGGCCGCCCAGCGCGCCCGGGCCCGTCGCGACGACGTGCACGACGTCGCCGTCGCCGTGCCCTGGGGCCCGCCGGCCGCTGCCCTCGTCCGGCTGTCGGAGAACGCCGCCCGGGTGGTCGTCGGAGCCCCGGCGCGGGGGCGCCTCGAGCGCATCCTCCTGGGGTCGGTCGCCCTACCGGTCGTGGCCCATGCCCACTGCCCCGTCGCCGTCGTGCCCTCCGACACGGTGGTGGCCACGCCGCAGCGCATCCTCGTCGCGGTCGACGGCAGCGACGCCAGCAGCCGCGCGGCCGAGCTGGCGTTCGCCATCGCCGAGGGCGCTGGTGCCGACGTCACCTGCGTGCTCGGCTGGAACGTAGAAGTCCAGGACGGGGTCGTGGTGACCGAGCGCTCCAGCAGCCGCTGGGAAGCGGTGGAGGAGCGCTACACCGCCCTGGGGCACCGGGTCACCGACCCGGTGGCCGCCCGGCACCCCGGTGTGCCGGTCGACATCGTCGTGCGGCACGGTTCGCCGGCCCGCGCGGTGGTCGAGGTGGCCGTGGAGCGGGACGTCGACCTGGTCGTCCTCGGGCGCCGGGGCGCGGGCGGGTTCCGCGGGCTGCTGATGGGATCGGTGAGCCGCCGCGTGGTCGAGCGCGCCGGGCGCGTGGTGCTCGTCGTGCACTGACGGTGTGACCGCAGGGTGCGGCGCACGGTGCCGGTCTGCGCGACCGCCCTGTTCAGCCTCGGTCCGAGGCACTAGGTTCGGCCCGGACCCCGGAGGTGTGCATGGCATCACCCGCGACGACGCGAGTACCCCCTTCACGTGTCCTACTCGTCGCCAGCTTCGGCGCGTTCCTCGCCTTCCTCGACGCGACCATCGTCAACGTGGCGTTTCCCTCCATTCGGGAGTCGTTCTCCGACACCACGATCGGCGAGCTGTCGTGGGTGCTCAACGCCTACAACATCGTCTTCGCGGCATCGCTCATCCTGTGCGGCCGGCTGACCGACCTCGTGGGTCGCCGCAGGTCGTTCGTCGCCGGGGTCGCCGTCTTCACCGTCGCGTCGGCGGCCTGCGGCCTCGCCCCGTCGGTCGAGCTGTTGATCCTCGCCCGGGTGGTGCAGGCGTTCGGTGCGGCGATGCTGGTGCCGGCGTCGCTCGCCCTGGTCATCGCCGCCTTCCCGGCCGAGCGCCGGGCGCACGCCATCGGGGTGTGGGGCGCCTCGGCAGCCGTGGCCGCGGGGGTCGGGCCGCCCATCGGCGGAGCGCTGGTGCAGCTGGGCGGCTGGCGCTGGGCGTTCCTGGTGAACCTGCCCTTCGGTCTGGTGGCCGTGTGGGCGGCGCGCCACGAGCTGGTCGAGAGCCGGGCGCCCGGCCGCCGCACCATGCCCGACCTCGTGGGCGCGGCCCTGCTGGTCACCAGCCTGGCCCTGCTCAACCTCGGCATCGTCAAGGGTGCGGACTGGGGCTGGGCGAGCCCCCAGGTGATCGGGTCGTTCGTCGGCGCCGCCGTCGCCCTGGTGCTCTTCGTGGTCAGCTCGAGACGGCATCGGGCGCCGATGCTCGACCCGATGCTGCTGCGCCTGCGCTCTTTCGACCTCGGTTCTGCCGCAACGGTGGCCGCCGGTTTCGGCTTCTACGCCTACCTGCTGACCAACGTGCTCTGGCTGCAGTACGTCTGGGGCTACGACGTGCTCAAGGCCGGCCTGGCGCTGGTGCCCGGTGCGATCATCGCCGCCCTCGTCGCCTCGCGCCTCGGGCCGCTCGCCGAGCGCCACGGCTACCGCGTCTTCGTCGTGCCCGGGGCGCTGGTCTGGGCGGCCGCCTACCTCTGGTACCACCAGCGCGTGGGGCTGGAGCCGGCCTTCTGGGCGCAGTGGATGCCGGGCCAGGTCCTCAGCGGCATCGGCGTCGGCGCCACCCTGCCCCTGCTCGGCAGCGCGACCCTCGCGGCGGTGCCCGGGGGTCGCTACGCCACGGCATCCGCGGTGGCGTCGAGCGCCCGCCAGCTCGGCGGTGTGATCGGCATCGCGGTGCTCGTGGTCATCCTCGGCGACCCGACGCCGGCGACGGTGGTCGACTCCCTGCACGCCGGGTGGGTGCTGTCCATCGTCGCGTTCCTGGTCGTCGCCCTGCTCGCCCTGCCGCTGGGCCGCATCCGTTCCGCCGTGGCCGAGGAGGACGTCGACGACCACCGGCCGCCCGTCGTGCTGCCACCGGTCCCGCCGGCCGAGTGGGCCGTTCCCGCGGCGCTCGGCACCAGTGACGCCGTCGACCTGTCCGAGCTGCCGCTGTTCTCGGCCCTGCCCACCACCGCTCGCACCCGGCTGGAGCGCGCGACCCGCGTCGTCGACCTGCCGGCCGGTGCGGTGCTGATCCGTCAGGGCGACCCGCCCGGGTCGGCGTTCGCCGTGCGCACCGGCCGGCTCGAGGTGCTCGTCGACGGTGCGGTGGTGCGCGAGCTCGGCCCGGGACAGGTGCTCGGCGAGCTGGCGCTGCTCAGCGGCGAGGCGCGCTCGGCGACGGTGCGCGCCCGCCGCGACACGACCCTCGTCGAGATCCCGCGGGCGGCGTTCGAGGACGTGCTCGCCACCGACCCCTCGGCAGCCCGTTTCGTGCTCGGCCAGGTGGCCGAGCGGCTGCGCACGGCCGGCGGGGGTGGGGTGGCCCCACCGCCGCCCGAGCGGGTGTCGGTGGTCGCTGTCGTCGGGCTGGGCTCCGCCGTCACCGCGCAACAGGTCGCCGGCGTCGGCGAGGCGCTCGGCCGGCGGCTGCGCCACCACCTGCGGGTCGCGACGCCGGGGGTGGTGAGCCCCGACGGGCTCGCCCGCGCCGAACGTGACTGCGACCGGGTGCTGCTGGTCGCGCCGTCCGCCGACGGCCCGGATGCCGGGTGGCGCGAGTTCTGCCTGCGCCAGGCGGATGCCGTGGTGCTCGTCGCGACCGGTGTCGAACCGGCACCCGGTGGGCGACCGTCGCCGGCCCCGGCCCGCAGTCCTGAGCTGGTGCTGCTCGGCCCGGCGCCGACCCCCGAGCAGCGGGTGGCCTGGGTGGCGGCCACCGACGCCTGGCAGCTCACCCTCGTGACCGGTGACCTCGCGACCGGCCTGCGGCCACTGGCCGACCGGCTCGCCGGGCGCTCGCTCGGGCTGGCCCTGGCCGGCGGCGGGGCACGCGCCTTCGCCCACGTGGGGGTGCTGCGCGAGCTCGAGGACGCCGGTCTGCACGTCGACCGGGTGACCGGCACCAGCGTCGGCGCCATCATCGCCGGCATGCACGCGACCGGCGTCGACGGGGCAACCCTCGAGGAGATCTGCTACGCGGAGTTCGTGCGCCGCCGGCCGTTCAGTGACTACCGGCTCTCGGCCCAGTCGCTCGCCCGCGGGCGGCGGGTGCGCGCCGCGATGGAGCGCCACTACGGCGCCGACACCGTGCTGGAGGGGCTGCCCCGTCAGCTGTCGATGGTCAGCGTCGACCTGGTCAGCCGCTTCCGGCAGGTGCACCGCCGCGGCCGGCTGGTCGACGCGGCCCTGGCGTCGTCCCGGCTGCCGGTGCTGTTCGCGCCCTTGGCGCAGGACGACGGGCGGCTGCTCGTCGACGGCGGCGTGCTCGACAACCTGCCCACCGACCTGCTCGTCGAGCGTGACGAGGGGCCCGTCGTGGCGGTGACGATCGGGTCGGGTGGCGAGGGGCCGCGCCGCCCCGGGCGGCCGCGGGTGCCGGGGCTGGGCGACACCCTGATGCGCACGATGATGATCGGCAGCGGGGGCGCCGGGGATGCCGCCCGCGCGCGTGGCGCCTGGGTGGTCGGCCCGTCGTCGATGGGGGTGGGACTGCTCGAGTTCCACCAGCTCGACCGCATGGTGCAGTCGGGCCGCGCGGCGGCGCGGGCCCTGCTCGAGCAGGCGTCCGGCGACCTGTCGCCCGCGCCGGCGACCGAGGGCGAGCCGGACGAGGCCGCCTGAGCTCGGCCACACAGCGGTGCGCACCCCGGCATCCCGGTCGGGGGTGCCGATGGCGCGGTGGCGCGCGCGTCTGACACCCGGTGGGAGGGGGTGAGCACGCGGCATCCCGGTCGGGTGTGCCGATGGCGCGGTGGGGCGCGCGTCTGACACCCCCGTGAGGGGCCGCCGAAGGGCGGGACCTACTCGCCGAACGGCCAGCCGTCGACCATGCCCGGCGGGCGGCCCGGCTCGATGTAGTGCTCGTGGCCGAAGAAGGCGGCGAACATCTCGGCCGGCATCGACAGCATCATGCCGACGTCGGTGGTCTGGCTGCGGTGCGCCTCGAGAGCGGCCCGGCGCCGCTCGAGCCACGGGCTCACGTCGACCCGCCAGGAGATGGCCGACTCCGGCTCGCCGAGCGGGTTGCCGTCGTCCATCGGCTGGTCGGGGTCGAACGCCTCCTCGTCGGAGGCCCCCGCCGCCCGCGCAGCGTCGGAGAACCGTCGTGCGGCGTCGCGGTTCATCGTGGACTCGAGCACCCGGGGCCGCCGCGCCGCGAGGTCGGCCCCGCGGTGCAGCACGCGGTGCACCTGCACGTGGTCGGGGTGGCCGTAGCCCCCGTGCCAGTCGTAGCCGACGGCGATGTCGGCGCCCTCCTCGTCGAGGACCGCCGCGAACCTCGCCCCGGCCTCGTCGAGCGGCGCGGCGGTGAAGGCACCATCGTGCGAGTTCTGGTCCCAGCCGGTCATGCCCGAGTCGGCGTAGCCCAGCCACACGACGCGGTGCAGCCCGATCGCCGCGGCGGACGCCTCGGCCTCCGTACGGCGCCGGTCGACCACCGTCTCACCGGCGGCGAGGTCGTCGGGTGCTTCGCCGTGGTCGCCGTGGGTGGCGAAGACGACGACGACACGGTGGCCCTCGTCGACGGCGCGGGCCATCGAGCCGGAGGTCTGCGAGGCCTCGTCGTCGGGGTGGGCGTGGAGGAAGACGATCGTGGCCATCCGCCCATTGTGCCGAGGCCCACCGACGACCCGTAGAGCCGGTCGTCCGCAAAGCCCGCAGCAGGGTGCCGAGTGCCTACGGTGATCGGTGGCCCGGTCACGACCACCGCGCGCCGGGGGACCTAGGAGGAACCATGAGCTCAGTCGACGCCGTCGACCCCGACCGCCCCGACGCGGTCGACCACGACACCGTTCCACCCGCGCGTACCGGCCTGCTCGTGCTCGCCGGCGTGCTGCTGGCGCTCCCCATCATCGCCCTGATGTGGGTGAGCAGCTACAGCCGCGACGAGCCCCGGCTGGGGGCGTTCCCGTTCTTCATCTGGTACCAGTTCCTCTGGGTCTTCCTGACCTCGGCGCTCACCTACACCGCCTACCGGATCGTCCTGGTCGCCCGGCCGCACCGGCCGATGGACGAACTGCCGGCCGACGGGGAGGCGCGGTCATGAGCAACGTCAACGGAGTGGCCCTCGCCGTCCTCGTGCTGCTCTTCGCGCTCGTCACCGGCATGGGCTTCTGGGCCAGCCGGTGGCGCCGACCGACGAGCATGGAGTCGCTCGACGAGTGGGGTCTCGGGGGTCGCTCGTTCGGCACCTGGATCACCTGGTTCCTGCTCGGCGGCGACCTCTACACGGCCTACACGTTCATCGCGGTCCCGGCGGCGATGTGGGCCGCCGGCTCGGTGTCGGGGTTCTTCGCCGTGCCCTACACGATCGTGCTCTACCCGATCATCTTCGTCTTCATGGGCCGGATGTGGTCGGTCAGCCACCGGCACGGCTACGTGACCACCGCCGACTTCGTGCGCGGCCGGTTCGGTTCTCGCGGACTGTCGCTCGCCGTTGCGGTCACCGGGTTCCTCGCGACCATGCCCTACATCGCGCTGCAGCTGGTCGGCATCCAGGCCGTGCTCGAGGTCGTGGGCCTCGGGGGCGGAGACAGCCTCATCGCCCAGGACCTGCCGCTGTTCATCGCGTTCGCCCTGCTCGCGGCCTACACCTACTCGGGTGGGCTGCGCGCCCCGGCGGTCATCGCGTTCGTCAAGGACACCCTGATCTACCTCGTCATCATCGTGGCGATCATCTACCTGCCCACGAAGGTGGGGGGCTGGGGCAACGTCTTCGACGCGGCGCAGGCCAAGATGGCCACCCCCAACGCGGCCGACGGCAAGCCCACCGGTGTCTTCATCCCCGGAGGCACCCAGTACTGGGCCTACGCCACCCTGGGCCTGGGCTCGGCACTCGCACTGTTCATGTACCCGCACTCGATCACCGCCAGCCTGTCGGCGTCCACGCGGAACACGGTGCGGCGCAACGCAGCCATCCTGCCGGCCTACAGCTTCGTGCTCGGCCTGCTGGCACTGCTCGGCTGGGTCGCGATCGCGGCCGGCACCAAGCCGATCGGGGCCGACGGCAAGCCCAACGCCCAGCTCGTCGTCCCCCAGCTGTTCGAGGACTTCTTCCCCTCGTGGTTCGCGGGCGTGGCCTTCGCCGCCATCGCCATCGGGGCGCTCGTGCCGGCGGCGATCATGTCGATCGCCGCGGCGAACACGTTCACCCGCAACATCTACAAGGAGTGGCTCAAGCCTGATGCGACGGTCGAGCAGGAGGCCAAGGTCTCCAAGCTGGCGTCCCTGGTGGTCAAGCTGTTCGCGCTGGTGTTCGTGCTGCTGCTCGACAAGCAGAACGCGATCAACTTCCAGCTGCTGGGCGGCATCTGGATCCTGCAGACCTTCCCCACCATCGTGCTGGGCCTCTACACCCGCTGGATGCACCGGTGGGCGCTGCTGGCGGGCTGGGCGGTCGGCATGGTCTACGGCACCTGGCAGGCGTGGAACGTCGCCAACCCGCGCGCCGGCATCAACCACTTCGGTGGCTCGCTCGCGAACATGCCGGTCATCGGCCAGCTCGGCTACATCGCCCTCACCGCGTTCGTCATCAACCTGGTCATCGCCGTCGTGCTGACGCTGGTGCTGCGGGCCGCCAAGGTGGCCGACGGCGAGGACGAGACGATCCGCGGCGACTACTTCGCGGATGCCGGTGACCCGCGGGTGCAGAAGGTGCTGCAACCGCTGCACCAGGAGGCGCCGAGCATCTGACCTGCCGAACCTGCGACATTGCGGATGCCGTGCCGCCCGGAACCGCGGGCGGCACGGCATACGCTCGCCGCATGCGCATCGCAGTGACCGGAGGGTCGGGAAAGCTCGGACGTCACGTCGTCGAACGGCTTCGGGGGAGTGGGCACGACGTCGTCAACCTCGACACCTCCGGGGAGCGGTGGAGCGGCTGGCTCGCCATCGACCTCACCGACTACGGGCAGGTCGTCGACGCCCTCGGCGGGGTGCGCGGCGAGCAGCCGGCCGCGGATGCCGTCGTGCACCTCGCCGCCATCCCCGCACCGGGCCTGCACAGCGACGTCGCGACGTTCCGCAACAACCAGCTGACGACGTTCAACGTGCTGCACGCCGCCACCCGGCTCGGCATCCACAAGGTGGTGATGGCGTCGAGCGAGACCGTGCTCGGGCTGCCGTTCGACACGCCCCCGCCCTACATCCCGGTCGACGAGGAGTACCCCGCGCGGCCGGAGTCGGTCTACTCGCTCGGCAAGCACCTCGAGGAGACGATGGCCATCGAGCTGTGCCGGTGGCACCCGGCGCTGTCGGTCACGGCGCTGCGCTTCTCCAACGTCATGGACGTCGAGGACTACGCCGCCTTCCCGTCGTACGACGCCGACCCGGCCCTGCGCCGCTGGAACCTGTGGGGCTACATCGACGGGCGTGACGGCGCGCTCGCGGTCGAGCTGGCCCTGGCGCACACCGCACCGGGGTTCGACCGGTTCATCATCGCCTCGCCCGACACCGTGATGAGCCGCCCCAACGCCGAGCTCGTGGCCGCGGAGTTCCCCGGCGTCGAGGTGCGCGGCGAGCTCGGCGAGCACGACACGCTGCTGTCGATCGGCAAGGCCCGCCGGGTGCTCGGGTTCGACCCGCGGCACTCGTGGCGCGACGAGGTCGGCGGCTGACCGCGGCTGACGGCGGCTGACCGCGGCTGCCGGTGGCTGACGGTGGCGGTCCCTGGATTCGGGCCACCGGCCCCCTGCACGGCAGGATGAGCGCATGGTTCCCGCCGCCCCGCCGCCCCGGCTCGTCGAGCTCGCCCACCTCCACGGCGTAGCCACCGACTACTGGGACTGGCAGGGCCAGCACGTCACCGTCTCCGCGGCGGCGATCCGGACCGTGCTCACCGCCCTGGGGGTCGAGGCCGGCGGCGACGACGCGGTCGAGTCGGCCATCGCCGGAGTCGAGCTCGCGCCGTGGCGGCGCACCCTGCCGGCGACCGTGGTGGCGCGCGAGGGGTGGGCACCGTGGGTGCACGCACACGTGCCGGCGGGCACCGGCATCCGGCTCGACCTCGTGCTGGAGGACGGCTCGGTGCGCGAGGTGGCGCAGGTCGACCGGTGGGTGCCCGAGCGAGAGGTCGACGGGCAGCTGGTGGGGGAGGCCACCTTCGAGGTGCCCGGAGACCTGCCGACGGGGTGGCACCGCCTCGTGGCGCACCTCGACGTGCCGGCGCTCGACCCGCGCACCACCGAGGCCACCCTCGTCATCACGCCACAGCGCCTCGAGCTGCCGCCGGCGGTGGCCGAGGGGCGCGTCGTGGGGCTGATGGCGCAGCTGTACCAAGTGCGCTCGGGTGAGTCGTGGGGCGTCGGTGACCTCGGCGACCTCGCCGACCTGGCCACCTGGGCCGCGGCCGCGCACGACGCCGACTTCGTGTTGATCAACCCCCTGCATGCCGCGGAGCCGGTGGTTCCGATGGAGCCCTCCCCCTACCTGCCGACCACCCGGCGCTTCGTGAACCCGCTCTACCTGCGCGTCGAGGACGTGCCCGAGCTGGCCCGGCTCGACCACGCGGCCTACCGCAGGGTGGGCACGCTGGCCGCCGGTGCCCGGGCCCTGAACTCGGTCGACCGGATCGACCGCGACGCCGCGTGGACCGCGAAGAAGGAGGCCCTGCGGCTGGTCTTCGACGTGGGGCTGACCGGGCGGCGGGCGCAGTCCTTCGTCGACTTCTGCGACCGCGAGGGTGACGGTCTCACGACGTACGCCACGTGGTGCGCGCTCGTCGAGGAGTACGGCATGCCGTGGACCTCGTGGGCCGCAGAGCTGCAGGACCCCTCGAGCGCCGCCGTCGCCACGTTCCGCGAGCGGCACGCCACCGAGGTCGACTTCCACCGCTGGCTGCAGTGGCTGCTCGAGCAGCAGCTGGCCTCGGCCCAGCAGGACGCCCGGGCGGCGGGCATGCCGCTCGGCATCGTGCACGACCTCGCCGTGGGGGTGCACCCGCACGGGGCCGACGCCTGGGGGCTCGGCGACGCGTTGGCGCGCGGGGTGACCGTGGGCGCCCCGCCCGACCAGTTCAACCAGCTCGGCCAGGACTGGAGCCAGCCGCCCTGGCGCCCGGACCGGCTCGCCGAGCTCGGCTACGCGCCGTTCCGCGACATGGTGCGCTCGGTGCTGCGCGACTCGGGCGGCATCCGGGTCGACCACATCATCGGCCTGTTCCGGCTCTGGTGGATCCCGACCGGTGGCACGCCGGCTGACGGCACCTACGTGCACTACGACCACGAGGCGCTGCTCGGCATCCTCGTGCTCGAGGCGCAGCGGGCGGGTGCCGTCGTCATCGGCGAGGACCTCGGGGTGGTGGCCCCGCACGTGCGCGACTACATGACCGAGCGCGGGCTGGTCGGCACCTCGATCCTGTGGTTCGAGTGGGAGGACGGCCGGCCCAAGCCGCCCGAGCACTACCGCGAGCTGTGCCTGTCGACCGTCACGACGCACGACCTGCCGCCGTCGGCGGGCTACCTCTCGCTCGAGCACGTCGCCATCCGCGAGCAGCTGGGCCTGCTGACCCGTCCGGTCGAGGAGGAGTGCGCCCAGGAGGAGGCCTCGATCGCGCGGCTGCGTGACGCGTGCGTCGAGCGTGGGCTGCTCGGTCCGGCCGCCGGTATCGACTCCGTCGTCGAGGCGCTGCACCGGTGGATGGCGCTCACCCCGAGCCGGATGCTGGCCGTCGCCCTGGCCGACGTGGTCGGTGACCACCGGGCCGTCAACCAGCCGGGGACCAGCGACGAGTATCCCAACTGGCGGGTGCCGCTCGCCGGGCCCGACGGCCGGCCGGTGTCGCTCGAGGACGTCCGCGACGCCGACCTGGCTCCGGTGCTCTTCGCCGCCCTGCACGGCCGCCCGGTCGACTGAGCTGGGTCCGGATGCCGGGAGTCTGGTGCCCGACGTGACGTCACCTACCGCCTGGTAGGTGCAGGGATCGCTCGACCTACGGGGCGGTAGCAGAAGCGGAGTCCGGATGCCGGGCAGCCAAGGGTCACTCGTCGGCGGCTCAGCCCGCGGACCGGCGCCGGTCGACGAGCTGGGGACGAGCGACGACGGCTGGTCGTGGTCGGGCCGCTGCAGCGTGGTAGGCGGCCTCCAGCCGGCGCAGGACCCTCGCGGGGTCGCTCCGGATGCGGTGTGGGGTCACCCCGGCTACGACGACACCGGCTGCGACGAGGTCGGCGTCGGCCTCCACGGTGTCATCCCAGTCGTCTCCCTCGGCGTGGTACCTCCTGGAGTGGACCATCACCGCCATGGCCACGTCGTCGAACCACACGTCGGGGGTGGTCAGGGCACTACCGTCGGGCCGCTCGAGCGGCGGGTTCGCCCAGGCGGGCGAGAGCACGGTGGACCCGGCGACGAGCTCCAGCACCTCCGACTCGGGGAGGGACCAGGCGCCGGATGCTGCGTGTTCCAAGGGCGCCTTCAGGGCTGCGGCATCTCGGGTGCGCAGGCGATGGACCCACTCCGCGAGGTCGTCGACGGACGTCAGACCTCGCTGGACTGCCTCGATGAGGATTGCGGTCCGAGTGTCGGCGCTGTGGGCCGCCCGGGCGGCGTCGACGGCGGCCCGTGCCGGCGACGACAGTCGAATCGGGCCTCGCGTGACGACGGCGTCGTCGTGCATCAGGGTGCGTCGCACCTCGGCGAAGCCGCTGCGCCGGCTGCTCAGTGGTGGCGGCACCAGCAGGTGTACCCGCTCGCGAGGGTCGGCCGACGTGATGCCGTGCTGAGCGGCGGCCGTCGCACCGGCCAGCACCGACCGCTCACCAGCCCACAGCAGCCCGGCGATGAGCCGTTGCCGGCTGCGAGGCGTCTCTCGGGTGAGCACGACCACGTGCGGCAGCAGCACCCGCCATGACCGGCCACTGTTCCATCGCACCGCTGCGGGTGACACCCCGTGGGCGACGAGCTGGCTGCGCGTGACCACACCGTCCTGGCCGGCGACGAGGGCGTGCAGCTCCTTCGAGAACTCCGGCATGGCATCGAGCGTCGCCCTCAGACGCTCACGCCGAAAGGCCGCCGCTGACCCTGTGGACAGCAACGCTCGGGCTGCAGCCCTGTGGATGCCGGCGGCCATGGCGCCCTGGACGTCTGGCAGTGGCAGTGGTGGGGCACACCGCGAGCACTTGCCTGTGGCACCTGGCCCCACGACGGCGACGGCACCTGCCAGAACCTGGCGTGGGCTACTGCGTGGTAGGTGGAGTGATCGGTGCACCTACCAGGTGGTAGCCGGCGCCGTGTGTGACGGGGTGCCGTGCCGTCGTCCACCTACCCCGGGCTACCGCCCGGTAAGTGGAGTGATCGGTGCACCTACCAAGTGGTAGCGGACGGCGGGGTGTCGCGGACGGTCGCGCCACGGGCGACTTCACGCGAGCTACCGCCTCGTAGGTCGAGTGATCCGTGCACCTACCAGGTGGTAGCTCGCGCCGAGCCATCCAAGCGGCGTTGCGGCGCCGAGGGCTCAGCGGTCGAGGGCCTTGGCCAGGGCGGCGGCCAGCCGGCCGGGCTCCTGCTCGCGCAGCTCGTAGCGGGCCCGGGTCAGCGGCACGTCGACGGAGATCACCCGGGTGATGTCCACCGGCGTCCCCGACACGATGGCGTCGATCGCGCCGGCGTCGACCATGGCCCGGATCGTCGCCTCGAGGTCACGGGTCTGCGCCTCGCCGTAGCCCATCGCCGGCAGGATGCCGCGCGCGTTCGGGTACTTCGCGTACGTCGCCGCGATCGAGCCCACCGCGAACGGCGTGGGGTCGACGATCTCGGCGGCACCGGCATCCCGGGCACCGACCACGCCCGCGCCGAAGCTCATCGAGCCGTGGGTGAGGGTCGGGCCGTCCTCGATGACGACCACGCGCTTGCCAGCCGCCACCGACCGGTCGTCGAGGGTGACCGGGCTGTCGCAGCGGAGGACGTCGGCGCGTGGGTTGAGCGACCGCACCGACGCCTCCACTGCCGCGATGTCCTCGGCCGTCGCCGAGTCGCACTTCGCGACGATCACCAGGTCGGCCATCCGCACGTTGGCCTCGCCCGGGTGGTAGCCCGCCTCGTCGCCGGGGCGCAGCGGGTCGGCGAGCACCAGGTGCAGGTCTGGCGCGTAGAAGGGCAGGTCGTTGTTGCCGCCGTCCCACAGCACGACGTCGGCCTCGGTCTCGGCCTCGCGCAGGATCTGCCCGTAGTCGACGCCCGCGTAGACCACGACCCCGGCCTCGATGTGCGGTTCGTACTCCTCGCGCTCCTCGATGGTGCAGTCGTGCTTCACGAGGTCCTCGACCGTCTCGAAGCGCTGGCAGGCCTGGGCGACGAGGTCGCCGTACGGCATCGGGTGCCGCACCGCGACGACCCGCATCCCCCTGTCCTGCAGCAGGCGGGCGACGTAGCGGGTGGTCTGGCTCTTGCCGACCCCGGTGCGCACGGCGGTCACCGCCACGACCGGCCGGCGCGAGCGCAGCATCGTGCGACGGGTGCCGGGCACCACGAAGTCGGCGCCGGTGGCGATGACGCGCGACCCGAGGTGCATCACCTGGGCGTGCGAGAGGTCGGAGTAGGCGAGCACCACGGTGTCGACCTGCTCGCGCTGCACGATCGACTCCAGCTCGCTCTCGTCGACGATCGGGATGCCGTGCGGGTACAGCGGGCCGGCCAGCTCGGGTGGGTAGGTGCGACCGTCGATGTCGGGGATCTGGGTGGCGGTGAAGGCCACCACCTCGACGTCCGGGTCCTCCCGGTACATCAGGTTGAAGTCGTGGAAGTCGCGGCCCGCCGCACCGAGGATGAGGATGCGTTCGCGGGACTGCGCCGAGGTCGTTGAGCTCATGGCGTCTCTCCGTCAGGGCTGGGTCGACCACAGGGTGCGGGACCCGCCACTTTCGATGCTAGACCCGGCTGCGAGCGTCCCTGTCAAGGGGTGACGGGAACCGCACGCCGCGTCACGGCATCCGCCTGCACGAGCGACGCGAAGCGCTCGGCGAGTGGCTGCCAGGCCGCCCGCAGCACCTCGCGCGCGGCACCGACCTCGGCCAGCAGGATCTGCTGTTCCGGCGTCAGCCCGTCGGGTGAGTCCCAGCGCAGCCACGCGCCGAAGACCTCCGGAGAGGTCTCGGGGTGGAACTGCACCCCCCACGCCGAGGGGCCGAAGCGCAGGGCCTGCGGCCGCCCGTCGGGCAAGGTGGCCAGAACCGTTGCGCCAGAGGGTACTTCGAGCACCACGTCATCGTTGTAGTGGATGGCCGGCAGCCCGTCGAGACCCGCCAACAGCTTGTCGGATGCCGCGGCCCCGGTCAGGCGCACCGGCACCGGCCCGATCGTGCGGCCCGAGGGGTTGCGCGCCACCGTGCCACCCAGGGCAACGGCAGCGAGCTGGTGACCGAGGCACACCCCGAGGGTGGGCACGCCCAGCGCCACCGCGTCGGCCAGCAGCGCCCGGGTGGGGGCCAGCCAGGGTGCGAGCGCGTCGTCGCAGGCCCCCATCGCCCCGCCCAGCACCACGAGCCCGTCGGGAGCACCCGCCACGTCGGCCCACCGCTCGGCCACCGACTCGCCGAGGTCGCCGCGCACCACGTCGAGCTCGAGCCCGAGCGCGGCCCACCACTCGCCCAACCACGCCACGGGCGCGTCGGGCTCGTGCTGCACGACCAGCAGGCGCGCCATCAGCCGAGCTGGGTGCCGACGAGGGCACCGATGCCGTAGGTCACCGCCATCGCGAGCAGGCCGCCGATCACGACTCGCACCGTCGCGCGCTTGGCGTCGGAGCTGCCGAGCCGGGCACTGACCAGCCCGGTGAAGGCCAGGGCCAGCACGACGGCCACCACCGTGACCGGGATGCGCCAGGCGGTCGGCGGCAGCACGATCGCCAGGAGCGGCAGCAGGGCACCGACCGTGAACGCCGCCATCGACGCCCACGCCGCGTGCCAGGGGTTGGTGTAGTTCTCCGGGTCGATGCCGAGCTCGACCTCCGCGTGCGCCGCCAGGGCGTCCTTGGCGGTGAGCTGCTCGGCCACCTGGAGGGCGAGGTCACGGCTGAGCCCCTTGCCGCGGTAGATGCCGGCCAGCTCGGCGAGCTCGGCCTCGGGCTCCTCGTCGAGCTCGCGGATCTCCTTGGCGATCAGCGCCTTCTCGGAGTCACGCTGGGTGCTGACCGACACGTACTCGCCGACCGCCATGCTCATGGCGCCCGCGGCCAGCCCGGCCAGGCCGGCGGTGAGCACCGCACCCCGCTCGGTCGTGGCCGCCGCGACGCCGATGACCAGGCCGGCGGTCGAGACGATGCCGTCGTTCGCCCCGAGCACGCCGGCGCGCAGCCAGTTGAGCCGACCGACGACCGACCCGTCGTGGGCCTCGTGGTGGGTCGGGGCCGTGGTGGCGGGGGAGTCAGCCACCGAGGGTCGCTCCCTGGGCCCGGGCCGCGGCTGAGATGCGGTGCGCCATCTCGATGTCGAGCTGGGTGAGACCGCCCGCGTCGTGCGTCGTGAGCAGCCAGTGCGTCGTGCGCCACCGGATGTCGATGTCGGGGTGGTGGTTCATCTGCTCGGCCTCGTCTGCCACGGTGTCGACGACGCGGATGGCGGCCGGGAAGTCCGGCGCCTCCACCGTCGCCACGATCGCGTCGCCCTCACGGCGCCACCCGTCCAGCCCGGCCAGCTGGGTGTCCACCTCGTCAGCACTCAGGAGTCGGCTCATGCGTCCCATTGTGGTGCACGGTGCGGATGCCGTGCGCCCGCCGGCCGCCTCGGCATCCGGCCCGCGCCGGTCGCCCCCACCTGACTTGGCGTAGGAGGGTCGCGCTCAGAGCACCTCGTTGACCGTCTCGGGGGCCGCGAAGGGGTCGCCCTCGAGCCCGTCGTCGTCGGGCTCGACGGCCTCGGGCACCACCTCGTGCGGCGTGATCTCGCCGCGGTCGATGGCCTCGGCCCAGTGGCAGGCCACCCGGTGCCCGGCCGGCACCCCGGGAAGGTCGACCACCCGCAGCTGCGGGCGCTCGTCGTCGCAGCGGGTCTCCTGGCGCCACGGGCAGCGGGTGTGGAACCGGCACCCGGTCGGGGGGTTCGACGGCGAGGGCAGGTCACCAGTGAGCAGGATCTGCTGGCGGCTGTCCTCGACGGTGGGGTCGGGGACGGGCACCGCCGAGAGCAGCGCCCGCGTGTAGGGGTGCAGCGGCTGGGCGTAGAGGTCGTCGGCGGTGGCCTCCTCGACCATCCCGCCGAGGTACATGACGCCGATCCGGTCGCTGATGTGGCGCACGACGGCCAGGTCGTGGGCGATCACGAGGTAGGTGAGGTCGAACTCGTGCTGCAGCTCGTCGAGCAGGTTGATCACCTGTGCCTGCACCGACACGTCAAGCGCCGAGACGGGCTCGTCGGCGACGATCAGCTTGGGCTCGACCGACAACGCCCGGGCGATGCCGATGCGTTGCCGCTGGCCGCCGGAGAACTCGTGGGGGTACTTCATCAGGGCCGCCGCCGGGAGGCCGACGGCGGCGAGCAGCTCGCGCAGCCGCTTCTTGGTCGACGGGCCGTCGGTGTCGAGCCCGTGGGCGCGCATCCCCTCGACGAGCAGCGACTCGACCGACTGGCGTGGGTCGAGGCTGCTCATCGGGTCCTGGAAGACCATCTGGAACTCCTTGCGACGCCGGCGCAGCTCCTCACCCTTCAAGGTGGCGATGTCGGTGCCGTCGACGATGACGCTGCCCTCGGTCGGTGGCTCCAGGTTGAGGATGGCCTTTCCCAGGGTCGACTTGCCGCAGCCCGACTCACCGACCAGGCCGTAGGTCTCGCCGCGGCGGATCTGCAGGTCGACGCCGTCGACCGCGTAGACGTGCCCGATGACCTTGTCGAAGATGACGCCGCGCTTGATGGGGAAGTGCACCTTGACGCCGCGCACGTCGACGAGCACGTCGCGCTCGTCGTCGGAGGGAGGGGCGGGGGTGGTGGCGGTGTCGGTCATCGGGTCACCTCACGGGGTTGTGGCAGCGCAGGGCCCGCCGTGGAGTCTCCTCGAGCTGGGGAGTCCTCTCCACGCACACCTCCAGGGCGTTGGGGCAGCGGGGGGCGAACGCGCAGGCGGAGGTCCACGACAGGTTGTCGGAGACCGACCCGGGGATCGGGGTGAGCCGCTCGCCACGCGGCGCGTCGAGCCGGGGGATGGAGGCGAGCAGCCCGTTGGTGTACGGGTGCCGGGGGTCGGCGAACAGCTCGTGACGCTCCCCGCGCTCGACGATCCGACCGGCGTAGAGCACGTTGACCTCGTCGCACAGCCCCGCGACGACACCCAGGTCGTGGGTGATCATGACCAGGGCGGTGCCGGTCTCCTGCACCAGCTCCTTGAGCAGGGCGAGGATCTGCGCCTGGATCGTGACGTCGAGCGCGGTCGTGGGCTCGTCGGCGATGAGCAGGCGCGGCGCGCACGCCAGGGCCATCGCGATCAGCGCGCGCTGGCGCATGCCGCCGCTCATCTGGTGCGGGTAGTCCTTCAGGCGGCGTTCCGGGTCGGGGATGCCGACCCGCTTGAGCAGGTCGACGGCCAACGGCCGGGCCGCCCGGCGCGACATCCCCCGGTGCCGCTCGAGCACCTCGGTGACCTGCAGGCCCACCGGCACGACGGGGTTCAACGACGACAAGGGGTCCTGGAAGATCATCGCGATGTCGCGGCCGCGCCGCTCGCGCATCGCCTTCTCGTCGAGGGCGAGCAGGTTGGTGCCCTCGAAGGACGCCTCGCCCTCGACCCGGTTGCCGCGCCGGGGCAGCAGGCCCATGATCGCCAGCGAGGTGACCGACTTGCCGCAGCCGGACTCGCCGACCAGGCCCACCGTCTGGCCGGGCCGCACGTCGAAGCTGACGCCGTCGACGGCGCTGAACGGCTTCTCGCCCTGGCGGGTGAACGTGACGCTCAGGTCACGGACCGACAGCAGCGGCTCCTGGCCGCGGGCCGTCGTGGGGGCCGGTGTCGCCATCGCGGTCATCGGCGGGTCACCTCCTGCTCTTGGGGTCGAGGGCCTCACGCAGCGACTCGCCCATCAGGGTGAAGCCGAGCGCGACCAGGATGATGCACAGCGCCGGGTAGATGGCCAGGTGCGGATAGTCGTAGATGTACTGCTGTGCCTGCCCCAGCATCTGGCCCCACTCGGGCCGCGAGTCGTCGGGGTTGCCCAGGCCGAGGAAGGACAGCGCAGCGGCGTCGATGATCGAGGTCGCGAGCACCAGGGTCGCCTGCACGATGACCGGCCCGAGGGAGTTCGGCACCATGTGGCGGAAGATGATCGCGCTGCGCCGCACGCCCAGCGCCCGGGCGGCGAGCACGTGGTCGCTGGAGCGTTGCGCCAGCATCGAGCCGCGCAGCAGCCGGGCGAACACCGGCACCTGCACCACGGCGATCGCGACGATCACCGTCCACTGGCTGGGCTGGCGGGCGAGCGCCGCGATCGAGACCGCGAGCAGCAGCGACGGGATCGACAGGAGCACGTCGACGGCCCGCATGACGAAGGCGTCGGCCGCGCCGCCGAAGGCCCCGGCGAGGATGCCGAGGATCAGCCCGCCGACCAGGCCGAGCACGGTTGCGGCCACGCCGACGACCAGGGTCTGCTGGCTGCCAACGAGCAGGCGTGACAGCAGGTCGCGCCCGCGGTCGTCGGCGCCGAGCGGGAACCCGGGTTGTGGCCCTGGGATGGGGTTCGACTGGCGGCTCACCTGGTCGATGAGGAGCCGCGCGTCGGGGGCGTGCGGGGCCAGCCACGGTGAGATCACCGCGAGCACGACGAACACCGTCGTGATGGCGGCACCGAGCAGGAAGACGGGGTCGCGACGCAAGCGGCGCCAGGCACTCGCGATGAGCGAGACACCAGGGGTCTCGTCGACCCGCCCGGCGGCGTCGACGGCGACCGCGCTGCCGGATGCCGTGCCCGCCCCTTCGCGGGTGCGGCCGTCACCGCTCGTGGCCGCCAGGTCGTCGATCCGCTGCTTGCGGCGGTCCATCGGGTTGTACGAGCTCGGGGGGGTCATCGGGTCCGCACTCTCGGGTCGATGACGGCATACGTGATGTCGACGATGAGGTTGACGACGACGTAGATCGACGCCGCGGCGAGGATCAGCACCTGGAGCACGGCATAGTCACGCCGCGAGAATGCCTGGAAGAGCGTCGAGCCGATGCCGCCGAAGTTGAAGACGGTCTCGGTGAGCACCGCACCGGCGAGCAGACCACCGGTCTGCAGGCCGATCGTCGTGATGACGGGCAGCAGGGCGTTGCGCATCACGTGCCGGGCCCGGATCACCTGGGTCGTCAGCCCCTTTGCCTCGGCAGTGCGCACGTAGTCCTCGTCGAGCACGTCGAGCACGGAGGCGCGGGTGATCCGGAAGATCACGGCGAACGGGATGGTGGCCAGCGCGATGGACGGCAGGACCAGGTGCCGCAGGGCGCTGGTCGAACAGTCGAGCTCGCGAGTCAGCAGGCCGTCGAGGACGAAGAACCCCGTCACCCGCGTGCAGCCGATGGAGTCCTGCCGCCCCGAGACGGGAAAGAGGGGTGTCTCTATCGCGAACCAGTACTTGAGCAGGAACGCGAGGAAGAAGACGGGCACCGCGACGCCGATGAGGGAGAGGACGACGGCACCGTTGTCGAACGAGGAGCCGTGCCGCTTGGCGGCCAGGTAGCCCAGCGGGATCGCGAAGATCACGGCGATGACCATGGCGCAGATGCTCAGCTCGATCGTCGCCGGCAGCCGGGTGAAGAAGATGTCGAGGGCGTCGCGGCCCGGGAGCACGGCGGTGGAGACGCCGAACTCCCCCTGCGAGGCGCGCTGCACGAACTTGAGGTACTGGACGTAGATCGGCTGGTCCAGCCCCAGGGCCTTGGTGAGGGCCGCCCGGGTCTCCGGGGTCGCCCGCTCGCCGAGGATGGCCGACACGGTGCCGCCGGGCAGCGAGCGGAGCCAGAAGAAGAGCAGGAGCGACAGGACGAAGATGACTCCGATCATCTGCAGGAGGCGTCGAAAGATGAATCTCGCCATCTGGGCTCCTTGCTGCTCCGGACGTATCGGTGGCCGCCTCGGACCCTAACGGGTCGAGGCGGCCACCGGGCGTCTGCGCGCCGTGGTCAACGGAGGCCGCGGCCCCCGCGGGTCACTTGCTGACGGTGACGGTGTCGAACGTCTCCGCCGTCAACGGGCTGGCAACCAGGCCGTTGACCTTGCCGCTGGTGACGAGCGCCGGCGGGGAGTGGCTGATCGGGAGCCCGGGGAGGTACTCCTCGGCGATCTGCTGGTTGATCTTCTTGTACGCGGCCTCACGCTCGGCCACGTCGACGATGGCGTCGGCCTTCTTCAGGTCCTCCGACAGCGCCTTGCCCCACGGCATGACGCTCGTGTGGAAGTCGTTGCTGTCGAGGTTGGAGAAGAAGGTGCCCAGGAAGTTGTCCGCGGCGTTGTAGTCGCCGGTCCAGCCCAGCAGCCAGGCGTCGTAGTTGCCGTTGTTGACGTCGTCGAGGTAGCCGCCGTTCCAGGGCTTGCTGGTCACCTGGACCTTGATCCCGACCGCCTCGAGGTCCTTCTTGAAGGCGTCGTGGATCTTCTGCGGGTCCGGCATGTACGGCCGGCTGACGTCGGTCGGGAAGGCGAACTGCAGCGTCATGCCCTCGGCGCCGGCTTCCTTCAGCAGGGACTTGGCCTTCTCGGGGTCGTAGGCGTAGGGCGTGAGGTCGCTGTTGTACCCGGACACGGTCTCGGGCATGAACTGCGATGCGGCGTTGGCACCCTCGGGCAGCTGGCTCTTGACCATCTGGTCCCGGTTGAGCGCGTAGGACAGGGCCTGACGGACCTTGAGGTCCTTCAGCTTGGGGTTCTTCTCCGGGTTCAGCCCCATGTAGAGGATGTTGAACGCCGGACGCACCTCGACCTTGTTGCCGCTCTCCTTGAGCCCCTTCCAGTCCACGGGGTTGGGGAGGTCGTAGCCGTCGATGGAGCCGGCCTCGAGCTCCTGACGACGGGTGCTCTCGTCGGGGATGATCTTGAAGACCAGCTTGGCGGTCTTGGGCTGGTCACCGTAGTAGGTGTCGTTGGCGACGAGCGTGACCGTCTTGTTGGCCTCGTCGTACTTGTCGAGCTTGTACGGGCCGATGCCGACGGGCGCTTGGGCGTAGGCGGGGTAGGTGAAGCCGTCGCCCTGGGCCTGCACGTTGTTGGCGTCCCCGGCCTTGAGCGCGGTCGGCGACTGCATCGAGAACGAGTCGAGCGACAGGATGGTCGGGAAGCTCGAGGTCGACCGGGTGATGGTGATGACGGCGGTGGAGGGGTCCTTGACCTCGCACGACTTGTACAGCGAGCCCTCGGGCTTGTCGCTGAAGGAGCCGAAGAAGTAGCCCCAGTACTCGGCGGCGGTCTGGCCGGCCCCCTTCTGGTTGAACATCCGGTCCATGTTGTAGCAGACCGCCTCGGCGTTGAAGTCGGTGCCGTCCGAGAACTTCACGCCGTCCTTGAGCTTGAAGGTCCAGCTGAGCCCGTCGGCGGACGGCTCCCAGCTGTCCGCGAGCTCGGGCTGGATGTCGGCGGTGCCGGGCTTGACGCCGAGCAGGCCCGAGTGGATCTGGCGGGTGACCCGGAAGGTCTCGCCGTCGGTGGCGTAGAAGGGGTCGAAGAGCTTGGGGGCGCCGGCCGCACCGAACGTGAACGTGTCCTTGGTGTCGGTCGAGCCACCACTGGATGCCGTGTTGCCGGAGTCCCGGTCGGACTGCGCGCAGGCGGTCAGGGAGAGGGCGGCCGCCGTCAGAACGACGATGGGCACCTTCCGCGTGTGCTTCATCGATAAACCTCGCTTGGGTGTGCGAACCTCGAGGCGCCCGGGTCGGACGGTCGAGCTGGGCCCGGCGACGCAGGGGGTGAGACCTCCCCGTCCACCGTTGCCGGTGACCATAACGGCAAATGCACCCGCCGGACCGGCGTGGCGCGAGTGGTTATCCAAGTGAGACCTCGCGCCTGCGCAGATCCTCCGCGCCACCTGCTAGCGCCGCGGCCGTCGGCGGCGGCCCGCGGCCGGCATCCGATGCCGTGTCGGGCCCCACTACACCGATTGGGTCTGGCGTGCAATACCTGAGAGACTGGTGGGTATGTCTGTCTCCCACCGCGTCGACCTTCGTAACGTCGCCATCGTCGCCCACGTCGACCACGGCAAGACCACTCTGGTTGACAAGATGCTGTGGCAGTCGGGGGCGTTCGGCGAGCACGACCACATCGCCGACCGGGCGATGGACAGCGGTGACCTCGAGCGCGAGAAGGGCATCACGATCCTCGCGAAGAACACCGCGGTGCGCTACGCCGGCAAGGCCGCCGTCGAGGCCGGCATCCCCGGTGGCATGACGATCAACATCATCGACACCCCCGGCCACGCCGACTTCGGTGGCGAGGTCGAGCGCGGCCTGTCGATGGTCGACGGCGTCGTCCTGCTCGTCGACGCCAGCGAGGGCCCGCTGCCGCAGACCCGCTTCGTGCTGCGCAAGGCGCTGGCGCTGAAGATGCCCGTCGTGCTGTGCATCAACAAGGTCGACCGCCCCGACGCCCGCATCGCCGAGGTCGTCGACGAGGTCTACGAGCTGTTCATGGACCTCCTGGTCGACGCCGACCACCACCAGGACCAGCTCGAGTTCCCCATCGTCTACGCGTCGGCCAAGGCCGGCCGCGCCTCGCTGACCCGCCCGGTCGACGGCGGCATGCCCGACGGCGACGACCTCGAGCCGCTCTTCCGCACCATCATCGAGACCATCCCGGCCCCGTCGTACGACGACGAGGCCCCCCTGCAGGCGCACGTCACCAACCTCGACGCGTCCAACTTCCTGGGCCGGCTCGCGCTGCTGCGCGTGCACAACGGCACCATCCGCAAGGGCCAGCAGGTCGCCTGGTGCCGCCGCGACGGGTCGATCACCTCGGTCAAGATCACCGAGCTGCTGATGACCGACGCCCTCGAGCGCCGCTCGGCCGACTCCGCCGGCCCGGGCGACATCATCGCCGTGGCCGGCATCCCCGAGATCACCATCGGCGAGACCCTCGCCGACCTCGACGACCCGCGCCCGCTGCCCCTCATCACGGTCGACGAGCCGGCGATCTCGATGACGATCGGCATCAACACCAGCCCGATGGCGGGCCGCGTCAAGGGCGCCAAGGTCACCGCGCGCCTGGTCAAGGACCGCCTCGACCGCGAGCTGGTCGGCAACGTGTCGATGCGTGTGCTGCCGACCGAGCGCCCCGACGCCTGGGAGGTGCAGGGCCGTGGTGAGCTCGCGCTCGCGATCCTCGTCGAGCAGATGCGCCGTGAGGGCTACGAGCTCACCGTGGGCAAGCCGGTCGTCGTCACCCGCGAGGTCGACGGCAAGGTGCACGAGCCGATCGAGCGGGTCACCATCGACACCCCCGAGGAGTACCTCGGCCCGATCACCCAGCTGCTCGCCGCCCGCAAGGGACGCCTGGAGCAGATGACCAACCACGGCACCGGCTGGGTGCGCATGGAGTACCTCGTGCCGTCGCGCGGCCTGATCGGCTTCCGCACCCAGTTCCTCACCGACACCCGGGGCACCGGCATCGCCAACCACGTCTTCGAGGGCTACGAACCCTGGGCCGGCGACATCTCGACCCGGATCAGCGGCTCACTGGTCGCCGACCGCTCCGGAGCGGCCACCGCCTACGCCATGGCCAACCTCCAGGAGCGCGGCTCGATGTTCATCGCGCCGACCACCGAGGTCTACGAGGGCATGATCGTCGGCGAGAACTCCCGGGTCGACGACATGGACGTCAACATCACCAAGGAGAAGAAGCTCACCAACGTGCGCTCCGCCGGTGCCGACGTGCTCGAGCGCCTCGCCCCGCCGCGCACCCTGTCGCTGGAGCAGTCGCTGGAGTTCTGCCGCGAGGACGAGTGCGTCGAGGTGACCCCCGAGGGCATCCGCCTGCGCAAGGTGGAGCTCGACCAGACCCTGCGGGCCCGCGCGGCCGCCCGGGCGAGGCGGGGCTGAGCCCTGGTGGCCCGCACGCACAACGGAGGCACGCCCCCGGAGCCGACTCGAGCGAGCCGTCGCGCGCGTCGTCGCCGGCCGGTGCTCGTACCGGCCCTGGTCGGGGCCCTGCTCGCGGTGGCCCTGGTCGTCGCGGGGGTGCTGGCCCTGGGCGGCGAGGCGCCGGCCGACCCCGAGAAGGCCACGCCCACCTCGGCCGTCGGTGACCGCGTCGACGCCGACGGCGGCACCCTGCACGCCCTCTCGCTGGGCCCGGTCGTCACCTGGGACCCGCAGCGGATCGCCTCGCGCGACGACGTGGCCTTCGCGGGCCGGGTCTTCGCCCGCACCCTGACCGCCTACGCGCCCAACACCGACCCCGAGCAGCAGGCCCGGCTCGTCGGCGACCTCGCGACGGGCACGGGCACGCCGAGCAAGGACCTCAAGACCTGGTCGTTCACCCTGCGCGACGGCGTGCGCTGGCAGGACGGCAGCCCGGTGACCTGCGCCGACGTCGCCTACGGCATCTCGCGCACCTTCGCCACCGGCGTGGTCGAGGGCGGCCCCACCGACGCGCTCGCGGTGCTCGCCATCGCGCGCCAGCCCGACGGCCGCAGCACCTACCCCGGCCCCTACGCCAAGGGCGCGGCGGCCGCGGCGGCCCAGAAGGCCTTCGACAAGGCCGTCTCGTGCAAGGGTCAGACCATCACCTTCACGCTCAGCTCCCCGCTGAGCGACTTCAACGAGCTGGTCAGCCAGCCGGCGTTCGGGCCGGTCAAGAAGTCCGCCGACCGCGGCGCCGACGGCACCTACGAGGTGTTCTCCGCCGGGCCGTACATGCTGCAGGGCGCCTGGACCGCCGGCAAGGGCGGCACCTGGGTGCGCAACCCCAACTGGAGCCGGGCCACCGACCCGGTGCGCCGGGCCCACCCCGACTCGATCGTCTACCAGGAGGGCCTGGACACCCAGGCCGTCGCCCAGCAGCTGATGGCCGACGGTCAGGCCGGCCGGGTGTCGGTCTCGCTCGGCTCCGCGCCGCCGGCGATCCAGCAGCGGATCACCGCCGTCCCCAGCCTGGAGGAGCGCTCGGTCAACCCGCGCACCGGCGTGGTCGACTACCTCGTGCCCAACGCCCGCAGCAAGGTGTTCGCCGACGAGAAGGTGCGCCTGGCCCTCGCGACCGCGACCAACCGCGACGCCTACGTCACCGCCATCGGCGGCCGCACCGCCGCCGAGCCCGCCCTGTCGCTCATCCCCAGCTCGCTGCCCGCCGCGCACGAGGGCGACCCGGCCGGCGTCGGCACCCGGGGCGACCCCGCCCGCGCCAAGGCGCTGCTCACCCAGGCCGGCGTCACCACGCCGGTGCCGTTCACGGTGGCCTACCGCTCCAACCCCACGGCCGACAAGGCGATGGCAGCGCTCGTCGCCGGCTGGCGCCTGGCCGGGTTCGACCCGTCGACGCGCCCCATCACCGATGACTACTTCAGCGCGGTGAGCGACCCGAAGCTCGCCGCCAAGGTCGACCTGTTCTGGTCGAACTGGGCGCCGGCCTGGGCCTCGGCCTCGACGATCCTGCCGCCGCTGTTCGACAGCTCGATCAACATCACCAAGGTCGGCCCGGGCCGCGACTACGGCTACTGGGCCGACCCGAAGCTCGACGCGAGGATGGCGAAGGTCAACTCGGTCGCCGACCCCGCCGCCCGCGAGAAGGCCTGGGCCGACGTCGACTCCTCGCTGCTGGCCAAGGGCGCCTACATCGGCCTCGCCGAGCGACGCGCGCTGTACATCGCCGGCTCCGACGTACGGAACCTGTCGGCCAACACCGTCGCCGGCGGCGTCGTCGAGTTCGCCGACATCGCGGTGGTCCTGTGACCGGGCTGCTCGACGGACTGCACGTCGAGGGCCGGGCGCCGCGACTGCTCTTCGTGCACGCGCACCCCGATGACGAGACGCTCGCCACCGGCGTGGCGATCGCCCACCACGTGGCGCGCGGCGACGACGTGCACGTGCTGACCTGCACCTTGGGGGAGGAGGGCGAGGTCATCCCCGCCCACCTCGCCCACCTCGAGGGCGCTGCGGGCGACCCGCTCGGCGCGCACCGCCGCGAGGAGCTGCGGGCCGCCATGGAGGTCCTGGGCGTCACCTCGCACGTGCTCGGTGGCCCGGGCGACGGCGGGCACCCGACCTACCGCGACTCGGGGATGGCCGGGTCGCCCGCCGCGACCCACCCCCGGGCCTGGGCGGGTGCCGACCTCGCGGATGCCGCGGCCGCCGTGCGCTCCGTGCTCGACGAGGTGCGCCCCGACGTCGTCGTGACGTACGACGCGACCGGCGGCTACCGGCATCCCGACCACGTGCGCACGCACGAGGCCACCATCCACGCGGTCGCCTCGTCGGCCGACGCACCGGTGCTGTATGCCGTGCTCATCCCGCTGTCGTGGGCCGTCGAGGACCGGCTGTGGCTGGCCGAGCACGTGCCCCCGGACCGCGGACTGGTCGTGCAGGACCTCGACGACCCCTACCTGTCGTGCGTGGTGCCGGACGAGGTGGTGACCCACCGGGTGGTCGACCCCTCGGTCGTCCCGGTGCAGTCGCGGGCGCTGCTGGAGCACGAGACGCAGGTCGTGGTCGGCGACGGGTGGTATGCCTTGTCCAACCACGTCGTGTCCCGCCTCGCGGGCCGGGAGGGCTTCGCCCGGCTCGACGCGGCATCCGGCCGGCCGACCAGTGAGGACCCAGCGTGAGCGACGCCCCCATTGACGACGCCCCCGTCGACCCGGCCCGCTTCCGGCAGGCCATGGGCCGACTGGCCGCCGGGGTCACGGTGCTCACCACGTTCGCCGACGGGCACGACCACGCCATGACGGCCGACACGCTCACCTCGGTCTCGCTCGACCCGCTGCTCGTGCTCGTCTGCGCCGAGGTCGAGACCCGGTGGCACGACGCCGTGCTCGGGGCCGGGGTCTTCGGGGCCAGCGTGCTGGCGGCCGACCAGCGCCCGCTCTCGGCGTGGTTCGCCACCCGCGGCCGCCCCCTGCACGGCCAGCTCGACCGCGCTCCGCACCACCGGGGGCCGGTCACCGGCGTCGCCCTGCTCGACGGTGCGCTGATGCACCTCGAGTGCCGCACCACCGACATCCACCCGGCCGGCGACCACGCGATCGTGGTGGCCGAGGTGCTCTCGATCGCGCTGCCCGACACCGTGGGCCCGGCCCTGGTGCACTTCCGCGGCGGCTACGGGAGCATCTCGTGAGGCTCGAGACGCTGCCCGACGAGGCCGCCCCGGAGCCGTCGCCGCGACGCCGCCGCCTGCCGTTCGTGGTGGCCGGCGTGCTGCTCGCCCTCGCCGCGGTCTACGTCGTGGCCGCAGCCTGGCTCGGCGACCGCGTCCCGCGGGGCACCACCGTGTCGGGGGTGGCCGTCGGGGGACAGAGCGGCGACCAGGCGAGCGACACCCTCACCGCGGCGCTCGGCACGGCGGCCGGCCAGCCCGTCGTCCTGGCGTCCACGGCGGGCCGGGTGTCGCACACCCCGAAGACCCTGGGCCTGCGCGTCGACGTGCCCGCCACCGTCGACGGGCTGGTCGGCTTCTCGCTGTCGCCAGCGACGATGTGGGCCCACCTCGCGGGTGGTTCGGAGCGGCCCGCGGCCGTGCGGGTCGACGAGAAGGCGTTCACGGCGGCCGTCGAGAAGAGCCGTGCCAGGCTCGACGCCGAGCCCGTCGAGGGGTCCATCTCGCTCAAGGGCGGCACGGTCGTCGTGCGCCGGCCCGCGGCCGGCACGACCACGCACGTCGAGCGCACCGCGGATGCCGTGCGCCGGGCGTGGCCGGGGGAGCGCACCCTCGAGGTGGCGGCCGTGCCCGTGCCACCCAAGGTCACCGCCCGGGAGCTCGACCGGGTGCGCCAGGAGTTCGCCGACGTCGCCGTGTCGGGCCCGGTCACCGTCACCGCGAACGGCACGTCGTTCGCCGTAGCCCCGAAGGCGTTCGCGCCGGCCATCGTGCTGGCCCCCGACGGGTCGGGCCGCATCACCCCGCGCGCCGACCCGACAGAGCTGGCCGCGGTGGTGCGCGCGGCCGCCGAGAAGGCCGGCGTCGAGGTCGAGGCCAAGGATGCCGTGGTGACCTTCGCCGGGCGAGAGCCGACCGTGCGCCCGCACGTCCCCGGCGTGCGGCTCGACGACGCGTCGGTCACCGAGCAGGTCTGGAAGGCCATCTCCAGCACGACGCGCACCGCCACGGTGGCCACCACGACCACCGAGCCGAAGCTCACGACCGCCGTCGCGAAGGCCACCCTGCCCAAGGGGAAGATCTCGTCGTTCACGACCCGGTTCCCGGCCGGCCAGGCGCGCGTGCTCAACATCAGGCTGGCCTCGAAGCTCATCAACGGCACCTACATCCCGCCGGGCGGGCAGTTCAGCATGAACGGCATCCTCGGCGAGCGCACCAAGGCCAAGGGCTACATCGAGGCCGGCATCATCCGCGGCGGGCGGGCGGCCACGTCCTACGGCGGCGGTATCTCGCAGGTGTCGACCACGATCTTCAACGCCGCCTTCTTCTCCGGCATGCAGCTCGACGCGTGGACCCCGCACTACTACTACATCTCGCGCTATCCCGAGGGCCGCGAGGCGACCATCTCCTGGCCCGACCTGCACAACAAGTTCACCAACACCACCGACGGTGGGGTGCTGATCCAGATCACCACCACCCGCTCCTCCATCACGGTGACCTTCTGGGGCACCAAGAAGTACGACGTCAAGGCCACCAAGAGCGCCCGCTACGACGTCGTGCAGCCCAAGAAGTTCAGCGACCCGGGGCCCGACTGCCTCGACCAGAGCCCCGTCCCGGGCTTCAAGGTCGACGTCCGCCGCATCATCACGCAGGGCGGCAAGGTCGTGAAGACCGAGAAGTTCACCACCAACTACCGACCAGAGGACGACGTCACGTGCACCAATCCCCGACGGTGACGCCGCCCCCGCATCTAGGGTGGCAAGTGGCAGGGATGTGGCAAGCAGGACGTGACGACCCGGAGGGCACGATGAGCACGCGACGCCGTGCTGGGGCACGCCTGGCCGCGGCGCTGGTCCTCGTGCTGGCCGGTGCGACCGTCGGCGGGGTGGCGGATGCCGTGACCGTGCCGACGGCGGTCACCGCGCCCGGTGCCGCGACCGCCGCGACCGCCGCGGCCGCGGCGAGCCCGAGTGGCCTGCCGGTGGCGGACCTGCCGCAGCCCGGCGCCTACCGCGCACTGTCGGCGGTCCGCGTGCTCGACACCCGCACCGCCGGCGTCCCCCTCGCCCGTGGCGGCCGGCTGGTCATCCCGGTGCTCGGGCGACTGGGCGTGCCGCCCACCGGGGTCGGTGCGGTCCAGCTGCACGTCACCGCCGTCAGCGCCAGCGCCACGAGCCACCTCACCGTGCACCCGTCGGGCGTGGCCCCCACCACCTCCTCGCTCAACTACCAGGTGGGCCGCGCGGTCGGCAACACCGTCACCGCCCGCCCCGGCGCGGGCGGCGCGGTGGTGATCACCAACGGCTCGGCGACCGTGCACGTCGTCGTCGACCTGGTGGGGTATGCGGCAGCCACCCCCAAGGCCGACGACCCGGGCCTGCACGCGATCGCACCGCGACGGGTCTGGGACAGCCGCACCGCGAGCCGGCCCCTCGACGTCCGCGGCACGACCGTCGTCGCCGTGGGCGGCACGGTGCCCGCCACCGCGCGGGCCGTCGTCGCCAACCTCACCACGGTGGGGGCCAGCGCCAGTGGCCTGCCCCTCCTGTCGTGGGCGGCAGGGGCCCCACGGCCCTCCACCTCCAACGGCAACACGGTGCGCGGCGTCCCCGTCGCCACCCAGGTCGTCGTCGGCATCGGCACCGGTGGACGCGTGGCGCTGGCCACGGGCAGTGGCACCACCCACCTGGTGCTCGACGTCGTGGGCTACCTCGTCGGCCCGCGCTCGCAGGTCACCGCGGGCGACGGCCAGCTGCGCAGCGTCGCACCCCTCCGGCTGGTCGACACCCGCACCACCAAGGTGCCGCTCGCGTCCGGGCAGCGGCTGGTGCAGCAGGTCACGGGTCGCGCCGGGGTGCCTCGCGACGCCAGCGCCGCGCTCGTCACGGTCACGTCGGTCCCGGGAACCAAGAACACCGGCACCATGGTCGTGGTCGGCAACGGCGAGGGCAGGCCGCCCACCTCCGACCTGAACGCCCGGGTCGACGTGCCCGTGGCTCGGCAGGTGATCACCCGCCTGGGCATCGACGGCGGCATCGCCGTCGTCCGCACCGGCGGGACCGGGCACGTCGTCGTCGACCTCGTCGGCTACGTCAGCTCGGTGCCGGCGCCGGCGGCGGTGGGCCCGGCGACCGGTCTCCTCGGGGGCGGCGACCCCGCGGGGGAGCTCGGCCCCCAGGCGGCGACCGTCCTGCGAGGCTCCGTGCGGTACGCCCTCGGACCGTGGTGGCGCAGCGTCGCGCCCGCCCTGCTGGCCCGGCCCCTCGACGCGGCGGCCCAGCAGGACTCCACCGACGCTGTCCGGCGCCTCTCGATGGAGGCCTTCGCCGTGTCGACCGCGGTCGCCACCGGCACCTACGACCCTGCCGAGGCCGGGATGTCGCAGGCTGAGGCTCTCGACGTCGTCGGCACGGTCGTCGGCTCGGTCGCCTGCCGCCACCGCGCGAGCGACATCGGCGGCTGGGGGCAGAGCTGGCAGAGCACCATGTGGTCGTCGCTGGCCGCCCGGGCCGCGTGGCTGTCCTGGGCCGACATGCCCGAGCAGACCCGGGCCTGCGTCCGGGCCATGGTGGTGTCCGAGGCCGACTACGCGACGCGGCTGAAGCCGGAGACCATGGTGTCGGCCGCCGGTGTGGTCACCCGGCCGGGCAACTCGGCGTCGGAGGAGAACTCCTGGTACGCCCTGGCGCCTGCGGTCGCCGTCGCGATGATGCCGGCGGCCGAGCGGCGCGACGTGTGGCGTGAGGCCCAGGTCCGCCTCCTGGCCGCCGCCTGGACCCGCAGGTCCGACCTTCAGCAGAACCCCGTCGTCGACGGCCAGCGCCTCACCAGCCTGGTCTCCGGGGCCAACGTCGAGGCCGACGGCACGGTCATCAACCACGACCGGATCGCGCCGGACTACTCCACGAACGTCTACCAGAACGTCGACGCCGTCCTCCTCGCCACCCTGGGCGGGCACCGGGCGCCGGAGGCATCCCTGCTCGGTCTACCGGCGGTGTACGGCGCGCTGGGGACCAACACCTACGTGACCGGGCCCAGGTTCCTCGCTCCCGGGGGCACGGTCTACGACCCGCGGGCGCCCTTCCAGCCGGCGCGCTTCGGGGTCTACTACCCGCAGGGCTGCGACTGGGGGCTGGCCCAGGTGCTGCCCTACGCCCTGGTCGACGCCCAGGCCGCGGCCTACGGGTTCGGCGGGCCCGCGGGTACCTCGACCGATGCCGCCGCGTCGGCCGCACGCCACCTCGCCGAGGCGACCGAGATGCAGCGGCGTCCCCTGAACGCCAACACCCCGTCGGACGGGCGCATGTTCAGGACCACCACCGAGTACACCTACGTCGGGCGCGAGGAGCACACCGCCCAGCTGGCCGCCCAGCTCGTGCTGACCCTGGCGCTGGCCACCCCGGGCGGGGCCGCCGCAGCCGTGGCCCCGGCCGACGTCGCCGTCACGCCGCTCGGGCAGCTGCAGGCACCGCCGGCACCGTCGAACGAGTCGCGCCTCATGCAGGCGGGGCAGCCGAGGCCGGCCGGCTGAGATTGACGTAGGCGTGGTGCCGCTCGAAGCCGTGCCGCTCGTAGAGCGGCAGCGCGGTCGTGTTGTCGGTGTCGGTCTGCAGGTGCAGCGACGCGGCACCGGCCCGCTGTGCGGAGCGCGCCAGCGCGGCGAGCATCGCGGTGGCGACGCCACGCCGACGGGCCGACGGGTCGACCCACATCGCGGCGATGCCGCCCCAGGCCGCCGCCAGCCCGAGCCGGCCGATGCCGATGACGCCCCCGTCACCGTCGCGCACCGTGGCGAACGCCTGCGCCGGTGACCCGGTGAGGATGGCTCGCGCGGCATCCTCGTCGACCGGGCGGTAGGCGCGGTAGGCGGTGAACCACTCATCGGTCAGCTCGCCCCCCACCTCGACTCCTTGCGGATCTCCCACCGCTCCGGGGGCCTCGCCGCGGGGGAGATCCGCAATGAGTCGGGTGGGGGCGGTGAGCGTGAGGGTCGCGACGCGGGCGACGTAACCCCGTCGCAGCGCCTCGGCGCCGACGGCGTCGTCGGCCGGGTCGAGATCGACCGGCCCGGCGACGGTGAGGTTGGGCGCCAGCCCGCGCGCGGCATACCACCGCTCGACGGTGTCGAGGGCGGCCGGCACCGGGATGCCGGGGCTGCCGGCGGTCATCACCGAGTTGGCTCGCTGGGTGAAGCCGCGCGACGCCCGCAGCACCCAGTCGCCCAGGCGGGCGGTCTCCATCGCCGGCCACGCTCCGACCATGACGCGCTGGAGGTCCTCGACCGACAGGGCGCGGTGCGGCTTGCCCCTCCGCGAGGGTGACGGCGGCACCTCCTTGAGCGCGGTCACCTCCGAGCGCGCCACCCTCACCTCGCCCCGCCGGGTGCGCACCACGAGGATGCCGTCGTCGTCGGACACGAGCTCGCCGACCGCGTCGGTGAGGGTGGCGCCGGTCAGCGGGTCAGGGGCGCCGAGCCGGTGCCGCACGACGACCCGCGAACCCACCCGCGGGTCACGACCCGACCTGACCTCCGGCGCGTCCATGGCCCGCATAGTATGTGCGCCATGACGTACGTGATCGCGCAGCCCTGTGTCGACCTCAAGGACAAGGCCTGCATCGAGGAGTGTCCCGTCGACTGCATCTACGAGGGCGAGCGCAGCCTCTACATCCACCCCGACGAGTGCGTCGACTGCGGTGCGTGTGAGCCCGTCTGCCCCGTGGAGGCCATCTACTACGAGGACGACGTCCCCGAGCAGTGGGCCGACTACTACAAGGCCAACGTCGAGTTCTTCGACGACCTCGGCAGCCCCGGCGGCGCGGCGAAGATGGGCGTCATCCCCAAGGACCACCCGGTCATCGCCGACCTGCCGCCGCAGGTGCACGACGAGTAACGGTGCTCCGCCTGCCCGACTTCCCCTGGGACTCGCTCGCTCCGACCAAGGAGCGGGCGAGTGCCTTTTCCGAGCCGTCGCTGGGTGCGGCGGGGCAGGGGCTGGTCGACCTGTCGGTGGGCACCCCGGTCGACCCGACCCCCGCCGTGGTGCGCGAGGCGCTGGCGGAGGCGTCCGACGCGCACGGCTACCCGCTCACCTGGGGCACCCCCGACCTGCGTGAGGCCGTGTCCACGTGGTTCGCGGCCCGGCGCGGTGTGCCCGACGTCGACCCCGCCGGGGTGCTGCCGACGATCGGCTCCAAGGAGCTCGTCGCGTGGCTCCCCCTGCTGATGGGCCTCGGCCCGGGTGACGTCGTCGCCTTCCCCCGGGTCGCCTACCCCACCTACGACGTCGGTGCGCGGCTGGCCGGGGCCACTCCGGTGGCGGTCGACGCGCTCACCGCGCTGGGTCCGCTGACGGCATCCACCACGCCGAAGCTGTTGTGGCTCAACACTCCCGGCAACCCCACCGGCAAGGTGCTCGGCATCGAGCACCTGGCGAAGGTCGTCTCGTGGGCGCGCCAGCACGGCGTCGTCGTCGCCTCCGACGAGTGCTACGCCGAGCTCGACTGGCGGCCGCGCCCCGCCGGGTCGCGCGAGCCACCGACCACGCCGTCGATCCTCGACCCGCGGGTCACCGGTGGCTCGCACGAGGGCCTGCTGTGCGTCTACTCGCTGTCCAAGCAGTCCAACCTGGCCGGCTACCGCGGGGCGTTCGTCGCGGGGGACCCCGCCCTGGTCGGCCGGCTGCTCGAGGTGCGCAAGCACGCCGGGATGATGGTGCCGTGGCCGGTGCAGCGGGCCGTGCTCGCCGCGCTGTCGGATGCCGGCCACGTCACCGAGCAGAAGGCGCGCTACGCGGCGCGCCGCGCCGCTCTGCTGCCCGCGGTCGAGGCATTCGGCCTGCGCGTCGACGACTCCGAGGCCGGGCTCTACCTCTGGGCGACGGCGGGGGAGGACGGGCGGGCCACGATCGAGCGGCTGGCCGCACGCGGCATCCTGGCGGCGCCGGGCGACTTCTACGGCCCGGCCGGGCGCGAGCACGTGCGCATCGCGCTCACCGCGACCGACGAGCGCGTCGCGGCGGCCGTTCGACGTCTCGGCCGACCTCCCGAGGCCTAGGTCACGTTCCTCTCCTGCCGATGCCCGGATCGCTGGTTGTAGGGTCGATTCGACTTCGTGCCCGATCAGTAAGGAACCCCCGACATGACCGACGGTGCCACCCTGTCCGCTGCAGGCAAGCAGATCGACCTGTCCTTGGTGCAGGCGACCGAGGGCAACAACGGCTACAACATCTCCGCCCTGCTCAAGGAGACCGGCAACGTCACCCTCGACGGTGGCTTCACCAACACCGCCAGCTGCACCAGCGCCATCACCTACATCGACGGCGACCACGGCATCCTGCGCTACCGCGGCTACCCGATCGAGCAGCTCGCCGAGCACTCCACCTTCATCGAGACCTCGTTCCTGCTGATCTACGGGCACCTGCCCTCTCCCACCGAGCTCACGGACTTCGAGACCCGCATCCGCGACCACACGATGCTGCACGAGGACCTCAAGGCGTTCTTCCAGGGCTTCCCGCGCGACGCCCACCCGATGCCGGTGCTGTCCTCCGCCGTGTCGGCGCTGTCGACCTTCTACCAGGACAGCCTGGACCCCTTCGACCAGGAGCAGGTCGAGATCTCGACCATCCGTCTGCTGGCCAAGCTGCCCACCATCGCGGCCTACGCCTACAAGAAGTCGATCGGCCAGCCGTTCCTCTACCCCGACAACGACCTGTCGCTGGTCGAGAACTTCCTGCGGATGACCTTCGGGGTGCCTGCCACCGACTACGAGATCGACCCCGACCTGGTCAAGGCAGTCGACTTGCTGCTCGTGCTGCACGCCGACCACGAGCAGAACTGCTCGACCTCCACCGTGCGGCTGGTCGGCTCCTCGCAGGCCAACCTGTTCGCGTCGGTCTCGGCCGGCATCAACGCGCTGTTCGGGCCGCTGCACGGTGGCGCCAACCAGGCGGTGCTCGAGATGCTCGAGCGCATCCAGGGCGCGCACATCTCCACCGAGGAGTTCATGCGCAAGGTCAAGAACAAGGAGGACGGCGTCCGGCTGATGGGCTTCGGCCACCGGGTCTACAAGAACTACGACCCGCGCGCCGCCATCGTCAAGAACACCGCCCACACCATCCTCGAGAAGATGTCCGGCGGCGACGAGCTGCTCGAGATCGCGATGGGCCTGGAGGAGATCGCGCTCGCCGACGACTACTTCATCGAGCGCAAGCTCTACCCCAACGTCGACTTCTACACCGGGCTCATCTACAAGTCGATGGGCTTCCCGACCCGGATGTTCACCGTGCTGTTCGCGCTGGGCCGGCTGCCCGGGTGGATCGCCCAGTGGCGCGAGATGATCGAGGACCCCACGACCAAGATCGGCCGCCCGCGGCAGGTCTACATCGGCGAGGGCGCGCGCGACTACGTGCCGGTCGCCGACCGCGCGTAGTCCGGCTGAGCCGGGTCAGGTGATGCACGGGGCGCGCCTGGGCGCGCGCGGTGCATCACCGCAGCGCAGCAGCAGGCGTCGGGTGCTGTAGAGCGCGCGATGGAGCGCGCGCGGTGCATCACCGCAGCGCAGCAGCAGGCGTCGGGTGCTGTAGAGCGCGCGATGGAGCGCGCGCGGTGCATCACCCGAGCGCCCCCGGCGACGCGTCGCCTCAGGTGAGGGAGATGGTGACCGTCGTCGCGTCGGTGCCCGACGCCGGCTCCACGGTGTGCCAGGTGAGCGCCGAGTCCGACATGCCGCGGCGCCACTCGCGGTCGCCCACGACGACCCGGGTGGCCCCGGTGTCGGCCGCCCGCGCCACGGCCCACGAGCCGACGGCCCAGGCGAGGTCGGGGCTGTCGGCCGAGACGGTCACCGTGCCCTTCCCCGGGGTGGCCGAGATGCCGAAGTCCTTCTCGACCAGCGCCGCGACCTTCGCGGCGTCGCCGGCGGTCTTGGGGTCCTTGAGCGCGCACACGACGCCTCCGTGGGTCTGGCCCGACAGCACCGACGCGGTCACCCGGGCCTGCGCCTCGTGCTGCGCGTAGGCCTCACCTGCGGCCGACCGCTGCACCTTCTGCGCCGCCTGCGCGATGTCCATCGACTGGTAGTCCTTGACCTTCTCCAGGGCGTCGTAGAACTTGTTCGTCGAGTACTCCGGGTTGAGGATCTGCTCGGCGGTGCCCCATCCCTGCGAGGGCCGCTGCTGGAACAGGCCCAGCGAGTCGCGGTCGCCGAACTTCACGTTGCGCACCTTCGACTCCTGCATCGCCGTCGCGATCGCGATGCTCGCCGCGCGCGGCGGCATCCCCCGCTTCATGGCGATCGCGGTGATCGCCGCGGCGTTGCTCGCCTGGTCGGGCGCCCAGGAGAAGGTGGTGCCGGATGCCGTCACGAGACACTTCTCGCCCGTCACGATGGCCTGCAGGTGGCGCACCCCCAGCACCGCCGCGGTGCCGACGACCCCGAGCACGACGACGACCAGCGCCCACGCCAGGCGGCGGTGACGCGGTGAGCGAGGCTGCTCCTCGGCGAGGGTGATGGCGCCCCGGGTCGTGCGCGGCATGCGGTGGTGGTCCTTTGAGGTCGTCGGTGGTGCGGTGTCGCGGCGGTCGCGACAGGTCAGTCGTTGGCGTGGAGCGCGGAGTTGAGCACGATGCCGTGGCCGTCGCGCGGGCGCGCCTCCACCGCTCCGGTCACCGAGTTGCGCAGGAAGAGCAGGTTGCTCTGCCCGGACAGCTCGCGGGCCTTGGTGACCGTGCCGTCGGGCAGGGTCACCTTCGTCCCTGCCGTGACGTAGAGCCCGGCCTCGACGACGCAGTCGTCGCCGAGGGCGATGCCCAGCCCGGACTCGGCTCCGAGCAGGCAACGCTCGCCGATGCTCACGCGTTCCGTCCCCCCTCCGGACAGGGTGCCCATCGTCGACGCCCCGCCCCCGATGTCGGAGCCGTCACCCACGACGACCCCCTGGCTGATCCGGCCCTCCACCATCGAGGTGCCGAGCGTGCCGGCGTTGAAGTTGACGAACCCCTCGTGCATGACCGTGGTGCCGCTGGCGAGGTGGGCACCGAGCCGCACCCGGTCGGCATCCGCGATGCGCACGCCGCTCGGCACGACGTAGTCGGTCATCCGCGGGAACTTGTCGATGCCGAACACCTGCACCGGGCCGCGGGCGAGCATCCGCATCCGCGCCGGCTCGAAGCCCTCGACCGCGCACGGACCCTGCGAGGTCCACACGACGTTGGTGAGCACCCCGAACAACCCGTCGAGCGAGACGGAGTTGGGCTGCACCAGGCGGTGCGAGAGCAGGTGCAGCCGCAACCAGCCGTCGGCGGCGTCGGCGGGCGGGGCGTCGAGGTCGCACGTCACCAGCCGCACCTCCCGGTGCACGCCGCGGGCGTCGTCGCGGCCCACCAGCGCCTCGAGCCCGGCGGGGGCCGCGAGCTCGCCCGCACCACCCGGCTCGCCGAGCGCGGGCGACGGGAACCAGGCGTCGAGGACGGTCCCGTCGTCGGTGCGGGTGAGCAGGGCGTGGCCCCAGGCGGTGCGCGTCATGGCGACCAGCGTAGAGGTGCGGCCCGGTCGTTAAGGTGGCCGGTATGCCGTCGACGACCACCGCCCTCGACCTCACCACCGACGTCACCTCGCTCACCGCCGCGGTGTGCGACATCGAGTCGGTGAGCCTCGACGAACGAACCCTGGCGGATGCCGTGGAGGCCGCGGTCCGCGACCTCGCGCACCTCGAGGTGACCCGGGTCGGCAACACCGTCGTGGCGCGCACGAACCTCGGCCGCGACGAGCGGGTGGTGCTCGCCGGGCACATCGACACCGTGCCCCTGACGACCGACCCGGCGAACCTGCCCACCCGCCGGGTCGACTCCGCCGGGGGAGAGGTGCTCTGGGGCCGGGGCACGGTCGACATGAAGGGCGGCGTCGCCGTGATGCTGCGCGTGGCCCACGAGGTGCCCGAGCCCAGCCGCGACGTCACCTTCGTCTTCTACGAGGCCGAGGAGATCGACTCGAAGTACAACGGGCTGCTCCACGTGCAGCAGCAGCGGCCCGAGCTCATCGCCGACGCCGACTTCGCGGTGCTCCTGGAGCCCACCGATGCCCGGGTCGAGGGCGGCTGCAAGGGCACCCTGCGCGCGGAGGTGTCGACCAAGGGCATCGCGTCGCACTCGGCGCGGCCGTGGAAGGGGCACAACGCCATCCACGACGCCGCCGAGGTGCTCGCCCGGCTGGTCGCCTACGAGCCGGTCACCCGGGTCGTCGACGAGCTGGAGTTCCGCGAGGCGCTCAACGCCGTGCTCATCGACGGCGGTGTCGCCACCAACGTCATCCCCGACCGGTGCGTGGTCACCGTCAACTACCGCTATGCGCCCTCGCTGTCGGAGGACGAGGCCGACGCCCACGTGCGTCAGGTGTTCGCCGGCTTCGACGTCGACGTCGTCGACAACGCCGGTGGGGCCCGGCCCGGGCTGCACCTGCCGGCCGCGCAGGCGTTCGTCGAGGCGCTCGGCCTGCCGGTCGAGGCCAAGCAGGGCTGGACCGACGTCGCCCGCTTCTCGGCGATGGGCGTGCCGGCCGTGAACTTCGGCCCCGGCGACCCGAACCTCGCCCACATGGACGACGAGCAGTGCCCGGTGGAGCAGTACACCGCCTGCGAGGCCGCCCTGCTGCGCTGGCTGGCCTGAGAGTCGCCGGCCCGGTCCGGCGCCCGCATACAGTGGCGCGGTGGACCCAACCCCGAACGCCGAGAACGCCGCGCCCACCGTGGACAGCCCGAACCCGCTGAACCCGCTGACCCCCACCCGGCCGGTCGACCGCGACTACCACCAGGGCCCGGTCGTCATGCGCGGCTCCAAGGTGCCCGGCTCGACCACCGACGCCCGGCTGCTCGACAGCAGCGGGTCGGCCGACTGGCTGCACACCGACCCCTGGCGGGTCATGCGCATCCAGAGCGAGTTCGTCACCGGCTTCGGGGCGCTCGCCGAGGTGGGCCCGGCGGTCAGCGTCTTCGGCTCGGCGCGCACCCGCCCCGACCACCCCACCTACGAGCTCGGCACCCGGGTCGGCGCGGCCCTGGTGCGGGCCGGCTACGCGGTGATCACCGGCGGCGGCCCCGGCGCCATGGAGGCCGCCAACCGCGGCGCCCTCGAGGCCGGCGGCACCTCGGTCGGGCTCGGCATCGAGCTGCCCTTCGAGGCCGGGCTCAACGAGTTCGTCGACCTCGGCGTCAACTTCCGCTACTTCTTCGCGCGCAAGACGATGTTCGTCAAGTATGCCCAGGGCTTCGTGGTGCTGCCCGGCGGTTTCGGCACCCTCGACGAGCTGTTCGAGGCCGTGACCCTGGTGCAGACCCAGAAGGTCACGAGCTTCCCCATCGTGCTGCTCGGCTCCGCCTACTGGGGCGGCCTGCTCGACTGGCTGCGCACCACGGCCGCCGACGCCGGCACCGTCAACCCGCGCGACATCGACCTGCTCACCGTCACCGACGACGTCGACGAGGCGGTCGCGGCCATCATCGCGGCCGAGGCCCCGGCCGGAGGCCTCGGGGGAGTGCGCCGGCCGCCCACCGCACCGGCGAGCAGCGCTCCGCCGGCGACGTACCCCGAGTAGGCACCAGGCACCGCCGTAGGATCTGCTCCGTGGTTCCGAACGTCATCCTCGTGCTCGTCGCCGTCGCCCTCGTGGTGGCGGTGCTCGGCGTGGCGACCGGCCGGCTGCCCGCCGACCCGCTCTCGGATGCCGTGCGCACCACCCCCGACCCCGGGCTCCCCGAGCGCCCGCAGGCCGACGACGTCGATGCCGTGCGCTTCGACACCGCGCTGCGCGGCTACCGGATGGAGGACGTCGACGACCGGCTCGAGGTGCTGCGCGACGAGCTCGCCGAGCGCGAGCGCACGCTGGCCGAGCTGCGCGCGCAGGCGCCGGCCGACGACCAGGCGCCAGACCGCGGCCCCCGACCCCGAGGGGAGGTGACGGCGTGGCGTTCACCGTCAGGCGCCGCACCACCCTGTCGCCGCAGGCCGCCTGGGCGGCGCTGACCGACCTCGCCGAGCACACCCGGCACGTGCCCCTCACCGACCTCGAGGTCCCGGCCGGCGGGCTCACCGTCGGCACCGAGGTCGTCGCCTGGACCCGGCTCGGCCCCATCGGTCTCGCCGACCGCATGCTCGTCACGGCCCTCGAGCCCGGTCGCCGGCTCCGCCTCGTGAAGACCGGGCACTTCCTGCGCGGCTGGGCCGAGATCACCGTCGAGCCCGACCCGGTCGCGACCACCGGGTCGCTGGTGGGCTGGACCGAGGAGCTCTGGCTGCCCGGGCTGCGCCGTCCGACCCGCCCGGCGGGTGACCGGCTGGGCGCGGTGCTCTTCTCCCGCGTCGTCGACGGGCTGCTGGCCCGGGCGGTCGCCGGGGAGCGGAGCGCGCCGTGACCTGGGCGGTCCTCCTCGCCCTGCTCGGCGTCGCCGTGGTCGTGGCGGCCGCCTGGCTGCTCGGCCGGCCGAGGTCGCCCGAGCGCTTCGCCGGGATGGGCGAGTACGGCGGCCTGGATGAGCCCGAGGATGCCGCGGCGCCCGCCGAGCCGGTCCAGCACGCGGCTGGCTCCGGGTTCGGGGCCCAGGTTCGCGGCTACCGGATGGACCAGGTCGACACCGTGCTCGACTGCCTCGAGGCCCGCGTCGCCGAGCACGACCGCGAGATCGCGCAGCTGCGCGGTGAGCCGGCGGCCCTGGAGTCCGCGTCACCGCCGGCGGCCCCGTCGGCGGGTGCCCTCGGCGCCGCACCTGCGGCAGCGGTCGACGAGCGCCGACCGGGGGAGGGCGAGCCGCCCCCCCGACCCGGTCCGGCAGCCGGCCGGCACGCGTCCCCGGCTGCCGGACGCCCCCACCACCCGGAAGCAACCGAGCCCGCCGCCCGGCCCGTGCCGCTGCGCCGCGCCGACCTCTGGGCACCGCTGGCCTACCTGCTCCTCGCCGGCTGGGTGCTCGCCGGGCTGATCGCCAGCCCGCGCACCGGCTACCTGTCGCAGGGCGTCCAGGACCAGCAGGCCTTCGAGTGGTACTTCGGCGCCGCCGCCCACAACCTGACCTCCCTGTCCAACCCCCTCTTCTCCGACCTGCAGAACTTCCCGGCCGGGGTCAACCTGATGGCCAACGCCGCGGTGCTGGGCCTGGGCATCCCGCTCGCCCCGCTCACCCTGCTCGCCGGGCCGTCGGTCACCTTCCTGGTCGTCGAGCTGTTCGGGCTCGCGCTCACGGCATCCGCCTGGTTCTGGCTGTTCCGTCGCCGCCTCGCGGTGCACCCACTGGCGGCGGCCATCGGGGCCGGCTTCGTGGGGTTCGCGCCGGGCCTGGTGTCGCACGCCAACGGGCACCCCAACTTCGTCGCGCAGTTCCTCGTGCCGGTCATCGTCGACCGGGTGCTGCGCCTGGCCGACGGGCACCGGCAGCGGCGTGACGGCGTCGTGCTCGGCCTGCTGGCCGCCTGGCAGGTGTTCATCGGCGAGGAGGTGCTGCTGCTCACGGCGGTCGGCCTGGCCGTCGGGGGAGTCGTCTACCTCGCGCACGGCCGGCTGCCGGTGCGCCGGATGCTGCCCGGCATCGGCGCCGCCGCGGGCGTCTGCCTCGCGATCGTCGCCGTGCCGCTGTGGTGGCAGTTCGCCGGGCCGCAGAGCTACGGCGACATCTGGCACCCGCCGGCCGGCAACGACCTCGCCCAGCTGTTCGGGCGCGCCACCCGCAGCCTGGGAGCCGACCCGTTCGCGTCGGCGGCGGTGTCGATGAACCGCACCGAGGAGAACTCGTTCTTCGGCATCCCGCTGCTGGTCGCCGCCGCGGCCGTGGTCGCGGCGCTGTGGCGCCGCACCCTCGTCCAGGCCCTGGGCGCGGTGGTCCTCGTCGCGTGCTGGCTCTCGCTCGGTGAGGAGGTGCTCGTCAGGGGGCGCGCGACCGGCATCCCGGGCCCCTGGGCGCTGCTCGACGAGCTGCCGGTGCTCGGCAACGTGCTGCCGACGCGCTTCGCCCTGGTCGCGGTGCCCGCGCTCGGCGCCCTGCTCGCACTCGGCATCGAGGAGGTGCGCCGGGTCACCACCCGGCAGGCCCGCAGCGCCGGCACCGGCCTGGCCGTGGCCGGTTTCGCCGCGCTGCTGGTGCTGCTGCCGGTGGTGCCCACCCCCCTCGTCGTCGACCAGAGGGCGCCGATGCCGGCGTTCTTCAGCGACGGCACGTGGCGCGACTGGGTCGACGAGGGTGGTTCGGTGCTCGCGGCCCCGGCGCCCTGGGTCGCCGACACCCGGGCGCTGGAGTGGCAGGCGCAGGCCCGCTGGGGCTTCCCCGTCGTCGCCGGCTACTTCGTGGGGCCCGACTCCACGACGGCGCGCGGCGGGCAGTACGGCGCCACCCCCAGCGCGCTGACCCAGTGGATGTCCGACATCACCCAGAGCGGCCAGGCCCAGGTGGCCGACCCCACCCAGGTGGACCGGTTCCGCGACGACCTGCGGGCCGGGCGGGTGGATGCCGTCGTGCTGCCCGACGCGCGCCCGGAGGCGCCGGTGCTGCTCAGCTCGCTGACCTCGGCGTTCGGCGCCCCGGTGCACACCGGGGGCGTCTACGTCTGGGACGTGCGGGAGGTGACCGATGGCGCTGGCTGAGGCGTCGCGGCAGGAGTCGCCACCGCGCCCCACCCCCTTCACCTCCGCCGGGCGGCACGCCATCGGGGCGCGGGCCCTGCTGCACCCGGTGCGCACCCTCCTGATCGTCTACGTCATCTCGCGGGTGGTCGCCCTGGTCGCCGTGTGGGTGGCCGCCACGTACTTCCAGAACCCCGCCGGGGTCGGGCACGCGACGCCGGGCATCGGTGACATGTTCGGGCTCTGGGACGGCGTCTGGTACGAGCGCATCGTCCGCGACGGCTACCCCGTGCCCCTGCCGGTCGACGCCGACACCGGCCGGGTCACCTACAGCGCCTGGGCGTTCTACCCGCTCTACCCCTACCTGGTGAAGGGCGTGATGCTCACCGGGCTGCCCTTCGCCACGGCCGGCGGGGTGCTCAACCTCGTGCTCGCGGGGCTCGCGGCGGTGCTGATCTGGGCGGTGCTGCGCTCCGGGGTGCACGCCGACCGGCAGCCGCAGCGCGAGCGGCTCGCCCTGGTGGCGGCCTGCCTGTGGTGCTTCTACCCGACCACCGCGGTGATGCTCAAGCCCTACACCGAGGCGCTCGCCGTCGCCCTGGTCGCCGGGGCCCTGCTGCTGCTGGTCCGCCGCAGCTACCTGCTCGTCGCGCTGGTGGCGCTGCCGCTGGGCTTCACCCGCGGCATCGCCCCGGCGCTCGGCGCCGCGGCCCTGATCCACCTCGGCGTGCGCTGGCGCGAGGACCGCGCCGCCGGCAAGGCGCCCCTGCAGGGGCAACGGGCCAGTGCCGGGGTCATGCTCGCGGCCCTCGCGGTCAGTGCCGTCGCCTGGCCGGTCGTCGCGGGCCTCGCCACCGGCGTGCCGACGGCCTTCTTCGACGTGCAGGCCGCCTGGGGGCAGCGCCCCGACAAGGGGCCCTTCGTGCTGTGGTTCGAGTGGGCCTGGTCGAGCAAGGGAGTCGCCGGGGTGGTCGTGCTCGTGGCGCTGGCCGCGACCTACGTCGCCCTCGTGCTGGGTCGGCACGGCCGGTGGATCTGCATCGAGGCGCGGGCCTGGGCGCTGGCCTACCCGCTCTACCTCTTCGCGGTGGTGCGCCCGATCACGAGCATGTGGCGCTTCCTGCTGCTCGACTTCCCGCTGGCCGCGCTGCTGGCCTCGGTCGCGATGCGCACGGCCAACGGCCAGACGGTGGTGCCGCACTGGCGCCGCCGGGTCGCGGTCGTGCTGCTGGTCGTCGTCGCCGGGATGTTCTGGTGGACCTGCTCGCTGCTCGTCTACACGCCGTGGGGGTCGTTCCCGCCCTGACCTGCGAGGAGCCGGGCCCCAAGGATTTCTCTCTGTCGCACGGCTACGGGATACTGGAGTCCTACACCCGGCAGTTCGGCGTCGGGCTACACGCGGCGCGCACACCCGCAGCCGGGGAGATGAAGGGATTCAGCCATGGCGGCAATGAAGCCGAGGACGGGTGACGGCCCGCTCGAGGTCACCAAGGAAGGTCGCGGCATCGTGCTGCGCATGCCCCTGGAGGGCGGTGGTCGCCTGGTCGTCGAGATGACGCCCGATGAGGTCCGAGCCCTCGGTGAGGCGATCGACAACTGCGAGGGCCTGAACTGACCCGCACCTGAGCACTGCTGACGCAGGCCCCCGCCCACCGTGGCGGGGGCCTCGTCGTGCACGCGGCACCAACCCGCCGACGGCAGTGGGTAGGGTCGCCGGGTGCCCCGTGACGACGTCATCCTGAGCCCCCGCACCTCCGCGTGGAGCGTACGACCGGACCTTCCCGGTGCCCTGCCGGCCGGCCGGACGGCGCCGGCGAAGCAGTCCGTGCTCGTCGCCCCGATCGGCGCGGGCGAGGGTGGCGACGGCGCGGTGCGAGCCGCGCTGAGCGCCCTCGGGCTCGACCCCGACGACGTGCTGGCGACGCACGAGCCGCCCACCACCGCGGGCGCGGTCACCACCGTGCCGCTCGCGCCGGGCGGGCACGCGGTGCGCAAGGTCGTGCTCCTCGGGGTGGGTGACCGGTCGGACTCCTCCTGGCGCACGGCGGGCGCGGCCGTCGGGCGCTCCACCCGCGGCACGGGCGACGTGCTGCACGCGGTCGGCGACACGGCATCCGGCAGTGCACTGGCGGCCTACGTCGAACACGTCGTGCTGGCCTCCTGGGCCTCCCCGCGCTGGACCCGGGACGGTGCGGTCGCCGGCTGCGAGCCTGCCACCAGCGCCGTCGTCACCGGCAGCGCGGATGCCGGTGCCGTGCGCCGCGCGGTCGCCCGCGCCCGGGCGCAGCTGCTCGCCCGCGGGCTGGCCACCACCCCCTCCAACACCAAGAACCCCGCCTGGCTCGCCCGTCAGGCGAGCACCGTAGCGCGGCGCAGCGGCCTGGAGGCCAGGGTGTGGGACGAGCGCCGGCTGCGGGCCGACGGGTTCGGCGGCATCCTCGCGGTCGGCCAGGGCTCTGCCACGCCACCGCGCCTGGTGCGCCTCGACCACGAGCCCGCCGGCGCGACGGCCGCCACGCCGCGCGTGGTGCTGGTGGGCAAGGGCATCACCTTCGACACCGGTGGGCTGCAGATCAAGCCGGCCGACGGGATGCTCGGCATGAAGACCGACATGTCCGGCGCCGCCATCGTGCTCGCCGTGCTCTCGGCCTGCCGCGAGCTCGAGGTGCCGGTGCGCGTGACCGGGCTGCTCGCCATCGCCGAGAACGCCGTCGGCGGTGGCTCCTACCGCCCCGGCGACGTCGTGACCCAGTACGGCGGGCGCACCGTCGAGATCGGCAACACCGACGCCGAGGGCCGCATCGTGCTGGCCGACGCGCTCGCGTACGCCGACGCCCACCTCGACCCCGCGTGGCTCGTCGACGTCGCGACCCTCACCGGTGCGGCCAGGATCGCGCTCGGCCGGGCGCTGGCCCCCGTCTTCGCCACGGATGCCGGTCTCAGCGACGCGCTCGTGGCCGCCGGCGCGACGACTGGTGAGACGCTCTGGCCGATGCCGCTGCCGGACACCTACCGTCGAGCTCTCGACTCCGACGTCGCCGACCTCACCCACATCGCACCCGGTGTGGGCGGCGGGGCGGTCACGGCGGCCTTGTTCCTCCGCGAGTTCGTGGGTGAGCGCCGCTGGGCGCACCTCGACATCGCGGGCACCGGGCGGTCGGACGTCGATGCCGGCAGCTCCGTCAAGGGGGCCACCGGGTTCGGGACACGACTGCTGCTGCGGTGGCTGGAGGAGATGGCATGAACGCGGGGTACGGGCTGACGGTGCGCTGGTCGCTGAGGGACGCGCCCGAGGACGCCGCCGACCAGCTGCGCGAGTACGTCGTCGGCACCTCGATCGCCCGGTTCATGTTCCTCGACGGCCTGGCCTTCAAGGTGTGGCGGATGCGCGAGGGCGAGTGGTTCGAGGGCACCTACGTCTTCGACAGCGAGCAGGACCGCAAGCTGTTCCGCGAGGGGTTCGAGCCGGGTGCGGCCAACGCCCCGGGAAGCACCATCATCGGATCCTCGCCGGTGCTCCTGGAGGACTGGGAGGTCGTCGCGATCGCCGAGGGCCCGGCCGGCTTCCGCCGCGGCGCCGGCCCCGACGTCAGCTGACGCCGCGGGCGGTTGACCCTGCGGCGCAGCTGACGGCGCGGCTGAGCTGACTCAGCGGCGCAGGCTCAGCGCTTGACGGCCACGAGCAGGCCGTCGCTCACCGGGAGCAGGCTGGTGACCAGCTCGGCGTGGTCGCGCAGCGTCTTGCCCAGGTCGCGCAGGGTGGTTGTGGTGGCATCGCGGGCGGCCGGGTCGGCGACCTGGTCGTGCCAGAGCATGTTGTCCATGACGAGCACGCCGCCCGGGCGCAGCAGCCGCACCGCGTGCTCGACGTAGACCGGGTAGCCGTCCTTGTCGGCGTCGATCACCACCAGGTCGTAGGCGCCGTCGGTCATCCGGGGCAGCACCTCGGCGGCGGCGCCGGTGATCACCCGGGTGCGCTGGTGCGCGTAGCCGGCCTCGACGTAGGCCTCGCGCGCGGCCCGCTGGTGCTCGGCCGAGACGTCGATGGTCGTGAGGATGCCGTCGTCGGGCATGCCGGCGAGCAGCCACAGCCCGGAGGTGCCCGCACCCGTGCCGACCTCGACGACGTGCCGGGCCTGCACCGCGGCGGCGATGACGCGCAGCGCGGCACCGGCGCCGGTGCCCACCGGGCTGGCGTCGCCGAACTCCATCCCGCGCCTGCGAGCGGCCTCGACGACCTCCGGCTCGGGCACGAAATCCTCGGCGTAGGACCAGCTGGCCGGCTTGAGTTGGCTCATGGCGCCACCCTACGGCCCGGGGGCCCCGGCTTCACGGTGACACGGGCTCCCAGCGTTCGTTCAGGAAGACCGGGAACAATTCACACCCTGGACGCGTATCGATGGGTGACATGAGCACACCTGGTGAGGGAATGAGCCGATGACGACGACGTATGCCGCGACGAGCGGTGAGACGCCGGCTGCCGGTTGGGTGCCCCCGACCTGGGAGGAGGTCGTCGAGCAGCACTCCGCGCGGGTCTACCGGCTGGCCTACCGCCTCACGGGCAACGTGCACGACGCCGAGGACCTCACCCAGGACGTGTTCGTGCGGGTGTTCCGCTCGCTGCACACCTACCAGCCGGGCACCTTCGAGGGCTGGCTGCACCGCATCACCACCAACGTCTTCCTCGACAAGATGCGTCGCAAGCAGCGGATCCGCTTCGACGCGCTGTCCGACGAGTCCGCCGCCCGGTTGCCCGCCCGCGGCGCCGGCCCCGAGCAGACCTACCACGACGCCCACTTCGACGACGACGTGCAGCGTGCGCTCGACGCCCTGTCGCCGGACTTCCGCGCCGCGGTGGTGCTGTGCGACATCGAGGGGCTGTCCTACGAGGAGGTCGCGGCCACCCTCGGCATCAAGCTCGGCACCGTGCGCTCGCGCATCCACCGCGGCCGCGCCCAGCTGCGCGAGTCGCTCGCGCACCGCGCGCCGCAGCCCTCCACCACCACGACCCCGACCAGGAGCCGGACCGGCATCATCCGCCGCCCCGCCGCAGGCGTCGTATGACCGACGGCGTGCGGGTGCAGTGCGGGGGTGAGGAGCTGACGGAGTACGCCGCCGGCCGCCTGCCCCTGGACCGGCAGTGGGCGTGGGACCGCCACCTCGTCGCCTGCCAGCTCTGCGCACAGGAGGTCGCCTCGGAGCGCCGCCTGCGCAGTGCCCTCGCCGGTGCACCCTCGATGCCGGGCGACCTGCGCTCGAGCCTGCTCGCGCTCGGCGCCGCGCTCGCCACCGACCTCGGCCCGCGCCCCGTGCCGAGCGGCCACGAGCAGCTGGCGCTGCTGCACCCCTCGGCGCCGCCGTGCCACCGCAGCGCGCTGCGCGCCACCGTCGTCGCGGCCGCGGCGGCGGGGCTGTCCGCCGCCGCCGCGTGGAGCCTGACCGTCGCGCCGCCGGTCGGCGCACGCAGCGGGCTGGCCACGGTCACCGCCCCGGTGGTGGCGCCCGCGGCGGCCCCGACCCGGGCCGCCGGCGGCACCGTGTCCATCACCCAGGTGCGGATCACCCAGACCGTGGTCGTCGATGGGCTCGGCGAGCGGGCAGAATCAACGCCATGACCAGCGAGCACGAGCCCGGACGCGACGACTGGAGTCCGTGGGGCCGGCCCGAGCACGACGCCCCGGGCAGTGACAGCGCCGCGGTGACCGCGCCGACCAGCCCGGATGCCGGGGGGCCCGAGCACGCCTCCGCCGACCCGGGTGCTGCACCAGCCACTCAGCCGGCACACACCACGGAGACGGCACAGACCAACGAGACAGCACAGACCACCGAGACAGCACAGACCACCGAGACAGCACAGACCACCGAGACGGCACAGACCACCGGGACGGCACAGACCACCGGGACGGCACAGACCACTGAGATCCCGCAGGGCCAGGTGCCCGAGGCGCCGCGGGCACGCGACGCCCAGCAGGCGCCGGCATACGAGCAGACGCCGTCGCCGATCTGGGCCAGGACCGAGGCGGCTCCGACGCAGCCGGCCGCCGACCCGTACGCCGCCGACCCGTACGCCCCGGGCCGGTACGCCGCCGCCTCCTACGCCGCCGACTCGTATGCCGCTGACCGGTACGCCGGGGGAGCGTCCGCCTACGACCCGTATGCCGCCGCTCAGCCCGCCACCACCTCGAGCGCGGGCCCGGCCTACCCGTCGTACCCGCCCCTCACCACCCCGGCCACCGAGCCGGCGTCCGGCCGCCGCGGCCCCGGCTGGGGTGCCCTGATCGGCATCTCGGTCGCCGTCGCCCTGCTCGCCGGGCTGGTCGGCGGCCTGCTCGGCGGCGCGCTGGTCGACCGCGGCACCTCCTCCGCCGGGTCCGGCCCCAACAGCGCTCCGGCGCCCAGCGCCGGGGCCGGCGCCACCGCCCGCCCCAACGGCACGGTCGCCAACATCGCCGCCCGCGCCACCCCGAGCGTGGTCACGCTGCGAGTCACCGGCGCCGACGGCTCCGGCACCGGGTCGGGCTGGGTCTACGACGACATCGGGCACATCGTCACCAACAACCACGTGGTGGCGGGCGCCGCCGACGGCGGCAAGATCACCGTGGTGCTCGCCAACGGCCAGCAGGTGCCCGGCAAGATCGTCGGGCGCGACGGCTCCTACGACCTGGCCGTCGTCAAGGTCGACCGCACCGACCTGGTGCCGCTCAACCTGGGCCGGTCCTCCGACGTCGTGGTCGGCGACGAGGTGATCGCGGTCGGTGCCCCGCTCGGGCTCGACTCCACCGTCACCGCGGGCATCGTCAGCGCCCTGAACCGCCCGGTCACCCCGGGCGCGGCCGACGACCAGTCCTACATCAACGCCATCCAGACCGACGCCGCGATCAACCCGGGCAACTCCGGTGGCCCGCTGCTCGACATGCAGGGCCAGGTCATCGGGGTCAACTCGGCCATCGCGACCGCGCCGGGCTCATCCACGAGCGCGCAGACCGGCAACATCGGGGTCGGCTTCGCCATCCCGAGCGACCAGGTGCGCACCGTGGCGCTCCAGCTGATCAAGACGGGCAAGGCCGTGCACCCCGTCATCGGCGTCTACCTCGACTCCCGCTACACCGGCGAGGGCGTGCGCATCGCCGACGAGGGACCCAACGGTGACCCCGCGGTCAACCCCGACGGGCCCGCCGACCAGGCCGGCCTGCAGGCCGGCGACGTCGTGGTCAAGTTCGAGGGCAGGCCGGTGACCGAGGGTGGCGAGCTCGTGGTCGCCATCCGGTCCCGCGCCGTCGGTGACACCGTGACCCTCACGATCCTGCGCGACGGCAGCGAGCGGGATGTCAGGATGACGCTCGAGGGTTCGGCCGGGTGAGCACCCGGTCTGCGTATGCTCTCCTGACTCGAGGACGGTGATGACCCGGTGCTGGGCGTGAACGGCTGGGAGATCGTGCTGCTCGCGCTGATCGCCGTGTTCGTGCTGGGGCCGGACCGGATGCCGGAGTACGCCGCCAAGCTGGCGCACGGCATCCGCAAGCTGCGGGTGATGGCCGAGGGGGCCAAGGACCAGCTCAAGGACCAGCTGGGGCCGGAGTACGAGGACATCAACTGGCGGCAGTACGACCCGCGCCAGTACGACCCTCGCCGCATCGTCAAGGAGGCGCTGCTCGACCCGCTCGACGACGCGGTCTCGCCGATCCGCGGCGAGATCGACTCGGTGCGCGGCGCGGTCAAGGGTGGCGACGCAGCCGCGGTGGCCGGGGGAGTGGCGGCAGCCGGGGCGATCCCCGGCGACGAGAGCGCGGCGAGCACCACCGACCACGGCCCGACCGGCATCTACGGTGCCTCGGACCGCCCGGTGGTCACCGACCGGCGCAGCTGGGACCCCGACCGTCCGGTGCCCTGGGACACCGACGCGACCTGAGTCGTTCGCTCAGTGGCCGGCGCCGGCCAGCGCGAGCTCGGCTGGGCTGAGCGGCACCGACGGGATGCGGTCGTGCGTCTGCGCGGCCCCGCCCTCGCGCGCCAGGAAGGTGCCGAGCTCGGCGATGGTCGACATCAGCGGCGCGGGGAAGACGACGACGGTGTTCTTGTCGACGCCGATCTCGACCAGGCTCTGCAGGTTGCGCAGCTGCAGCGCGATCGGGTGCTCCATCATCGTGTCGCTGGCCTCGCCCAGCGCGGCGGCGGCGAGCGCCTCGCCCTCGGCGTTGATGATCTTGGCCCGCTTCTCGCGCTCGGCCTCGGCCTGACGGGCCATCGCGCGCTTCATGCTGTCGGGCAGCTGGATGTCCTTGAGCTCGACCAGGGTGACCTCGATGCCCCACTCGACGGTGGCGACATCGAGGATGGAGCGGATGTCGAGGTTGATGGCGTCGGTCTCCGAGAGGGTCTCGTCGAGGGTGTGCTGGCCGACCACCTTGCGCAGGGTGGTCTGGGCGATCTGGTTGATCGCGGCATCGGGGTTCTCGATGGCGACCACCGAGCGGATCGGGTCGACCACCTTGAAGTAGGCGACGGCGGAGACGTCGACGCTGACGTTGTCGCGGGTGATGATGCCCTGCGACTGGATGGGCATGGTGACGATCCGCAGTGAGACGCGGTGCAGCACCTCGATGACCGGGATGCGAGCCGGGGGCTGGTGCCGGACGAACCCGGCCCTGCGCACCCTCGGATGCTGTCGAGTCTACGCTCGCGCCGGCGACCGCCCTGACGCGGAAGCGGTCAGCGGCCGGCGGGCGTGAGGCCGAGCGAGCGGCCGGCCAGTCCACGCGCGCGCGTGCCGAGCCCCTTGGCGATGCCGCGCAGCGCGACGGCGGCTGGGGAGTCGGGCTCGCCGAGCACGACCGGCATCCCCGAGTCGGCGCCGATGCGCAGGCGGGTGTCGAGCGGGATCTGGCCGAGCAGCGGCACGTCGGCACCGATGGTGCGGGACAGCGACGCGGCCACCTCCGCGCCACCGCCGGAGCCGAAGATCTCCTGGCGCGAGCCGTCGGGCAGCTCGAGCCAGCTCATGTTCTCGATGACGCCGGCCACCCGCTGGTGGGTCTGCATCGCGATCGCGCCGGCGCGCTCGGCCACCTCGGCGGCGGCGGCCTGCGGGGTGGTGACGACGAGGATCTCGGCGTTGGGGATCAGCTGGGCCGTCGAGATGGCGATGTCGCCGGTGCCGGGCGGCAGGTCGAGCAGCAGCACGTCGAGATCGCCCCAGAACACGTCGGCGAGGAACTGCTGCAGGGCACGGTGCAGCATCGGCCCGCGCCAGACGACCGGCTGGTTGCCGGGCACGAACATGCCGATCGAGATGACCTTCACGTCGTGGCTGAGCGGCGGCAGGATCATGTCGTCGACCTGGGTCGGCCGGCCGGTGACCCCGAGCATGCGGGGGATGGAGAAGCCGTAGATGTCGGCGTCGACGACGCCCACCCGCAGGCCCTGCTGGGCCAGGGCGGCCGCGAGGTTGGCGGTGACCGACGACTTGCCGACGCCGCCCTTGCCGGACGCCACGGCATACACCCGGGTGAGGGAGCCGGCCTTCGCGAACGGCACCTCGCGCTCGGCGGTGCCGCCGCGCAGGGTGGTCTTCAGCTGGGCGCGCTGCTCGTCGCTCATCACGCCCAGGGTGACGGTGACGCCGGTGACGCCGGGAACCTTCGACAGCGCCGCCGTGGTGTCGTTGGTGAGGGTGTCCTTGAGCGGACAGGCCGCCACGGTGAGCAGGATGGTGACGGCGACCTGCCCGGCTTCGTCGGCGGAGACGCTCTCGACCATGCCGAGCTCGGTGACCGGCTTGCGGATCTCGGGGTCGATGACCGTCTCGAGGGCGGCGTGCAGGGCGTCGGTGCTGACCTGTGGCATGACCCCAGTCTAGGTCGCCGAACCGGACCCCTCGTCCGCGGCCGAGGGGGCGCGAGCCGCCGACGCCTCCTGGGCCGCCTCGATCTCCTCGCGCCGCACCAGCACCAGGCCGCGCTCGTCGAGCTCATCGAGCAGGTCGCGCAGCTCGCTGCGCACGAAGTCGCGGGTGGCCTGGTCGCGCAGGGCGATGCGCAGCGCGGCGACCTCGCGGGTGAGGAACTCGGTGTCGGCGAGGTTGCGCTCGTCGCGGCTGCGGTCCTGCTCGAGCGCCACCCGGTCGCGGTCGGCCTGGCGGTTCTGCGCGAGCAGGATCAGCGGGGCGGCGTAGGAGGCCTGGAGGCTGAGGACCAAGGTGAGGAAGATGAACGCGTAGGGGTCGAAGCGCAGGTCCGTCGGCGCCAGGGTGTTCCAGAGCAGCCAGCCGGCGACGACGAGCGTCATCGCGATGAGGAAGTACGGGGTGCCCATGTAGCGGGCGAACTTCTCCGAGAGCACCCCGAAGGTCTCCTCGGTGAAGGCCGACGGGGCGTTCCAGCGGCGACGACCCTCGCGGGGCTGGTCGATGCGGGGCCGCCGGTCGCGCTCAGCCACGGCGCACCCCCTCGGGGGTCACGACGTCGTGGCGCTCCTCGCGCCAGTCCTCCGGGAGGATGTGGTCGAGCACGTCGTCGACGGTGACCGCGCCGAGCAGGTGGCCCTCGGTGTCGACGATGGGCAGCCCGACGAGGTCGTAGGTGGCGAGCATCCGGGCCACCTGGCCCAAGGTGGCGTCCGGCGCCAGCGGCTCGACGTCCTTGTCGAGGATGCCACCGATCGACGCGTGCGGCGGCTCGCGCAGGAGCCGCTGGATGTGGACCATGCCGAGGTAGCGCCCCGTGGGCGTCTCCAGCGGGGCGCGGCAGACGAAGACGGTGCAGGCCAGCGCGGTCGACAGCTCGGCCCGGCGCACCACGGCCAGCGCCTCGGCGATCGACGCCTCCGGGCCCAGGATGACCGGCTCGGTCGTCATCAGGCCACCGGCGGTGTTCTCGTCGTAGGTGAGCAGGCGGCGCAGGTCGGCGGCCTCGTCGGGCTCCATCTTCTGGAGCAGCTCCTCCTGGCGGTCCTTGGGCAGCTCGGCGAGCAGGTCGGCGGCGTCGTCGGGCTCCATCGCCTCGAGCACGTCGGCCGCGCGGCCGACCTCGAGCCCGGCGAGGATCTCGACCTGGTCGTCCTCGGGCAGCTCCTCGATGACGTCGGCGAGGCGCTCGTCACCCAAGGCCGCGGCCACCTCGGCCCGCCGGCGAGGGGTGAGGTCGTGGATGACCTCGGCGAGGTCGGCCGGCTTGAGGTCCTGGTAGGCCTCGAGCAGGCGCACCGCGCTCTGGGCCTCGGTGGGCTCGCGCAGGCCGACGACGGCGTCGATCGGCACGAGGAGGGTCTCGCCACGACGGCGCCCGAGCCGGCTCAGGCCGCTGCGCCCGGTGCGACCGGCGCCGGTGCGCACGAACGCGCGGGCCACGGTCCAGCCGCGGGTGCCGAGCTGCTCGATGCCGATGTCCTCGACGGTGGCCTCGACGACCTCTCCCTCGTCGGTGCGCACCCGCACGGCCCGCTCGAAGAGCTCGGCCACCACGAGGGTCTCGTTGCCGCGCTGCTCGAAGCGGCGCATGTTGACCAGGCCGGTGGTGATGACCTGGCCGCCCTCGACCGAGGTGACCCGGGTCATCGGCACGAACACCCGGCGGCGCCCCGGCACCTCGACGACCAGCCCGATGACGCGGGGGCGGGTTCGAGTCAGGCTGAACGTGACGACGACGTCGCGGACCCGGCCGACCTGGTCGCCGAGCGGGTCGAAGACGCTGAGCTCGGTCAGGCGGCCGACGAAGGCGCGGGTCGGCGTGCTCACCGGGACAGGCTATCGGGGTCAGGCGCGCGGCCCGGGCGCCTCGCGGGCGGGGTCAGGCGCGGTTGTTGCGGCGGGCGCCGGCCCGCCCGCGCCAGTGCCAGGGGCGCCACCCGATGGTCGCCGTGGCGGTCGGTCGCACCGGCGCCACCCCCGACCCGTCGGTGTAGGAGCCCGGACCCTCGACCAGGCGGCCGTGGGGCGTGAGCACGTGGATGGTGCACGACTGCCGCCAGCGCTCGGCGGTGTCGCCCGTGGCGTTGAGCCGCTCGGGGCGCAGCACGTCGACCGCGACGGCCCACGCGGCATCCTCGGGTCGCAGCTCGAGCGCGGTGGCGTGCACCGTGATCAGCCGCCCGCCGGTGTCCTTGCTGCGCAGGATCAGCTCGACCTCGTCGGGCAGCCAGGGCAGCGACTGCTCGCCCGGGCCCGACACCACGTAGGCCGCGGGCCCGGTGCCCCGGTCGTCGCCGTCGTCGTGCCACACGTGCCAGACGGGGTGGCTGCTGCCGTCGGGCAGGCGCACCCAGAGCAGGCCGGACTTGCTGGCCGCCTCGTGGATGAGCCGCGTGACGTTGACGGATGCCGGTGCCGTCGCCTCCGGAGCGTCGGCTGCGGTGGGCGCGGTGGGCGTGGTCGCAGGACGCTCCGTGGTGGCTGCCGGTGGCTGCTCCTCGCTCACACCCGCACTCTCCCACACCACGTCGCCGACGGCTGTGCGCGACGGCACGCTCTGCGGCAGTGCGGTGAACTCGGAGAAGAGTCCGCTGGACGACATCCGACCGGTCATGAATCGCCCGGGAGAGTCGTCGATCCCGGGCATGTCTCGACCCCTCGTTCTCGGCGGGCACCCGGCGGCCTACGACCTGCGTCCCACGTCGCCCACCTGCCAGACTCAGGCACCGCGCGTCCCGACGACGAGGAGCCGAAACCATGACCCGTCAGGCAGTGCACACCCCCCTCGCCCCGCCGGCGCTCGGGCCCTACAGCCAGGCCGTCGTCGCCGGCGGACTGGTCTTCTGCTCCGGCACCGCCGGCATCGACCCGGCGACGGGTGCCGCCCCGGACGGCATCGAGGCCCAGACCGAGCAGGCCCTGCGCAACCTCGCTGCCGTGCTCGAGGCGGCGGGGTCGTCGCTGGCGCACCTGGTCAAGACCACGATCTTCTACGCCGACGTCGACGACTTCGCCCGGCTCAACGAGGTCTACGCACGCCACATGCCCGACCCGCCGCCCGCCCGCTCGGCGCCGGCGAACGTGCGGCTGCCCCGGGGCCTCCTGGTCTCCATCGACGCGATCGCCGTGCTGCCGACGGCCGGGTAGCAGCAGCGCGCGCGGTGCAGCCGGGTCCAGGCTCGCCGGCGTCCCCGCGGCATCGGTCACACCGTGACGTGGCTCATGCGACAGGCCGCTGCCACGCTGCTAGCGTCCCCGGCAGACCGCTCTGCCCCCGACCAGCCCGACGAGAGGCTTCCGCATGCGCAGCGCCAAGGACTTCTTCACCCCCCTCGCCGTGGGGGCGCCGGCTCCGGTGCGCGAGGTGCCGGCCCGGCCGAGCCGGATGATCCACTTCTTCGACCCGAGCAACCCCAAGATGGCGGCGAAGGTGCCGCAGCTCGTGGGGTCGGTCGACGTGCTGCTCGGAAACCTCGAGGATGCCGTCAAGGCCGAGAACAAGGAGGCCGCGCGCTCCGGGCTGGTCGAGATCGCGCAGCAGCACCGACTTCGGTGAGCACACCCAGCTCTGGACGCGGATCAACTCGCTCGACTCGCCGTGGGCGCTCGACGACCTCACCACCCTGGTCTGCGAGATCGGCGACCGGCTCGACGTCGTGATGGTGCCGAAGGTGCAGGGCCCCGAGGACATCCACTACGTCGACCGGCTGCTGGCCCAGCTCGAGGCGCGCGCCGGGCTGACCCGGCCGATCCTGGTGCACGCGATCCTCGAGACGGCCCGCGGCATGGCGAGCGTCGAGGAGATCGCCGGCGCCAGCCCGCGGATGCAGGGCATCAGCCTGGGCCCCGCCGACCTTGCCGCCGACCGCCGGATGAAGACCACGCGGGTCGGGGGCGGGCACCCGGGCTACCTGGTGCGCCAGGACCCAGTCGGTGGCGACATCACGGGGTCGCGGCCCACCTACCAGCAGGACCTCTGGCACTACACGATCGCCCGGATGGTCGACGCCTGCGCGATGCACGGGATCTTCCCCTACTACGGCCCGTTCGGCGACATCGCCGACGTCGTCGCCTGCGAGGACCAGTTCCGCAACGCCTTCCTGCTCGGCTGCGTCGGCACCTGGACGCTGCACCCGGCGCAGATCGCCATCGCCAAGAAGGTGTTCAGCCCCAGCGCCGACGACGTGGCGCACGCCCGGCGGGTCAAGGCGGCCATGGGCGACGGCACCGGCGCGGTGATGCTCGACGGGAAGATGGAGGACGACGCCAGCCTCAAGCAGTGCCTCGTCATCCTCGAGCTCGCCGAGCGGCTGTCTTCCAACGACCCAGAGCTGGCCGAGCTGTATGCGGGTGACGCCACCGCGGGTGCGGAGGCCGGCGCGTGAGCGGCGACACGGCATACCGCCCCCGCCGCTCGGTGCTCTACATGCCGAGCAACAACGAGCGCGCCCTCGAGAAGGCGAAGTCCCTCCCCGTCGACGGGCTGATCCTCGACCTCGAGGATGCCGTCGGGCCCGACCACAAGGCGACGGCTCGCGAGAACGCTTGTGCCGCAGCGGCATCGGGTGACTACGGCTCGCGCGAGGTGACGATCCGGGTCAACGGCAGCGGCACCGCCTGGCACGAGGACGACCTGGCCGCCGCGTGCGCCGCGGGCCCCGACGGCATCGTGGTGCCGAAGGTCGACAGCGCCGACGAGGTGCGCTCGCTGGTCGCGGCCATGGAGCGGCACGGCGCCCCGGAGCGCACCCGGTTGTGGGCCATGGTCGAGACGCCCACGGCCGTGCTCGGCGTCGGAGAGATCGCCTCGGCGTCACCGCGGCTGGCTGCCCTGGTGATCGGCACCAACGACCTGGTCAAGGAGCTCGGAGCCCGCCACGTGCCGGGCCGCGCACCGCTGCTGACCGCGCTGTCGCTCGCCCTGCTGGCCGCGCGGCGGTCCGGCGTCGCGATCCTCGACGGCGTCTACAACGACGTCAAGGACCTCGGTGGCTTCGAGGCGGAGTGCCGGCAGGGCCGCGACCTCGGCTTCGACGGCAAGACCCTGATCCACCCCGGCCAGGTCGAGCCGTGCAACGACGTGTTCGCTCCGTCGGCCCTCGAGGTCGAGGACGCCCATGAGGTGCTCGCCGCCTGGGATGCCGGCGCCGGTGCGGGCGTGGTGACCCACCGGGGCAGAATGGTGGAGAACCTCCACGTCGAGATCGCCCGCAAGGTGATCGCGACCGACGAGGCGATCCGCTCCCGGGCCTGACGCGCCTGGGGTCGGCTGCAAGGCTAACGAGTCGGTCACGACGGGCGAGTCGAGTTGCGCAGGCCACCGGGGTCCCGTCTTGTGGGGGGCTGGTGGACGCAACCGGAGCACGAGAGCGAGGGAACTGATGGGTCGGACCACGAGGACGCGCACGGCGAGCGCCGCTGCCGCGCTCACGGCTGCCGCCGTGCTGCTCGCCGGGTGCGGCACCTGGGTGCCCGGCCGCGGCACCCCGGTGGCCGCGGGAGCGGCGACCACGTCGCCGGCAACGACGTTCGGCGCCGACGAAGAGCCCCACTCCCGTCCCGGCGCTGACGCCCAGCGAGGCCCCGTCGCCCAGCGAGACGTCGGCACCTGCGCAGACGCCGTCCTCGAGCATCCCCACGCCCACCACGCCGGCCCCCACCCCCACTGCGACACCGACCGCGACACCGAAGCCCACGCCGAAGCCCACGCCGAAGCCGAAACCGAAACCGGCAACCAACCTGCGGCTCGGTGACTCCGGGCCGACGGTGCTGGCGCTGCAGCAACGGCTCAAGGAGCTCGGCTACTGGCTCGCCACCCCCGACGGCTCGTTCGGGTCGCTGACCCAGCAGGCCGTCTGGGCCCTGCAGAAGTCCGCGGGCCTGCGGCGTGACGGGGTGGTCGGGCCCAAGACGATGAAGGCGCTCGCGGCCGGCACGCGGCCGAAGGCGACGCTGAACGGCGACGGTGTCGAGATCGACATCGACCGCCAGATCCTGCTCGTCGTGCGCGACGGCGCGGTCCGCACCATCCTCAACACCTCCACCGGTAGCGGCGAGGAGTACACCTCCACCTCCGGCAACCAGGCGATCGCGCGCACGCCGCGCGGCCGCTACAAGGTCTACCGCGGCGTCGACCGCGAGGTCACCAACTCGCTCGGAACGCTGTGGCGGCCCCGCTTCTTCAACCGCGGCATCGCCGTGCACGGCTCGGGGAACATCCCGCCGTACCCCGACTCGCACGGGTGCGCCCGGCTCAGCAACGCCGCCATCGACATGATCTGGGCCAGCAAGCTGATGCCGATCGGCAGCCGCGTCGTCGTCCGGTGAGCACCCCCGAGAGCGTCGCCGGCGCGCCGCACCTCACGGCCCGCTTCTGGCGAACCCGGCGGGCGGCCGCCTTCGCCGGCATCGTCTTCGCCGTGCTGCTGCTCACCGCGATGACGATGATGCGCCTGGCGCTGCGCGACGACGGCCTCGCCGCCCTGCAGTCCGATGCCGGGAACCGTCGCCTGATCGGCTGGTCGCTGCACCTGGTGCCGTTCGGCGGCATCGCTTTCTTGTGGTTCATCGGGGTGGTGCGCGAGCAGCTCGGCGACATCGAGGACCGCCTCTTCTCCACGGTGTTCCTCGGCAGTGGCCTGCTCTTCCTGGCGATGCTGTTCTCCGGGGCCGCGGCCACGAACAGCATCCTGGAGCTGGCGGCCCGGCCGGACGCCGATGCCGCGCTGTTCGCCTTCGGCCGGGGGAGCACCCAGACGCTCATCTCGGTCTACGCGATGCGGATGGCCGCGGTCTTCACGCTGTCGGTGAGCACGGTCGGCATCCGGGCTGGTGCGTTGCCTCGCTGGGTGTCCTACCTGGGCTACGCGAGCGCGCTGGTGCTGCTGGTGGCCGGGGGCGAGCACAAGTGGGCCCAGCTGGTGTTCCCGCTGTGGGTGCTGCTCGTGAGCGTCGTCATCCTGCTCACCCGGCCCCGGGACCGCACCGGCACCACCGGCAGCACCGACCCGGCTCCCTGACGCAGCGTCAGCGGGCGGCGCCCACCGCGTCGCACGGCGGCTCGATCGTGAGGCCGAGGGCGGCGACCTCGCTGTCGATGATGCGCAGCGAGCGTTCCATGGCGGTGGGCTGCAGCTGCCCGAGGCCCTCGCCGTGCGGGTTGTCGAAGAAGCCCAGCAGCAGCATGAGCACGGTGATGACGGCGGCGACGCTGCCCATCAGCACGGACTGGGTCACCGCCGACTCGGAGCTGTCCGCGAAGAACAGCATGAAGCAGAAGATCAGCGCGCAGATGACGTACAGGGCCAGCCACAGGGGGGCGGGGAGGATGCCCTCGGCCGTGTGCACCCGGTCGTTGCGGGCCTGCTGCCGGTCGTCGGTCTGGGCCATCCAGCGGTCGTAGGCCGACTGCTCGGTGTCGCTCCTCGGCTGCAGGGCAGCGACCTCGAGGAACATCGTCGAGCCCCACGGGTTGATCGAGTCCTGCAGCCGCCCGGCGGCCACGGCATCCCACTCGGTGCCGACCACGGAGCGGCCGTAGCAGATGAGCTGTCCGGTGAGCTCCTGTGACGAGGCGGCCGGCATCAGCTGGGCGGTCTGCACCATCTGGGCGACGAGCGTGGCCTCGGTCTCGGCCCCGGCCCGGGTGTCGTCGTAGGCCTGGAACGACAAGAAGATGATGAAGCCGAGCAGCACCGAGAACCCGGTGGCCAGCACGCCGAAGACGCCGGCGGCCCGGTCGCCGTCCTGGTAGTAGCTGCCCGCGGGCGCCCGACGACGCACCAGCAGCATCGCGCCGATGGCGATCCCGGTGACGCCGGCGAGGATCAGCACCGAGCGCAGGAGGTTCATCGCGCACCGCACGCCGCAGCGCGGTGACGCGGCCAGCAGGTCGACGTCATGGGCGACACGCTAGCCACGTCACCGCGCGTGGTGCCGGCGAACCGCCGTATCGCCGGCATCCGTGCGTGTGGTCAGGCGATGATGACCTCGTGCAGCGTCAGCCGGCCGACGAGGGTGACGTGGTAGGCCAGCCGGTGCACGATGGCGTCGCCGTCGCGGACCACCACGTCGGCGCGCACGCCGCTGAAGAGGTGGTTGCGCTGCACGCCGAACACGTCGGTCGCGACACCGAACGGCGCCGGCCGCCAGGCATCGACGCCGTGGCCCGAGTTGTTCGCCACCTGCGCGTTGAAGGTGGTGGCGGGGGTGGCGTGTGGCGCCCAGAGGTCGGCGTCGAAGTTCACCGCGTTGCCCCCGGTGAGGGCGCCGATCGTCGACGCGGCGTAGCGCAGCGCCGGGCCGATGTCCGGCATGAACTGCACGGTCTCCTGGTTCCAGGCGCTCTCGCACGGTGCCCTGCACGTCGCAGAACACGACCCCGGTGAGGGTCAGCTGCCACAGCTGGTTGCTCGGGTAGGGCAGGTCCGTGGTCTGCGGCGTGATGTCGATGTCGATGTCGTGCACATCGGGCAGCGGGCCGGCGACCGGGCCGGGGCGCGGGAGCCGCGGGGCACGGGCGACCGGCACGATCGTCCAGTTCTGGCCGGCGAAGCTGCTGAGCTGCTTCATGGTGGGTCCTCTCGGTGTGCCACCGGGAGGACCCGGGGCGATGGGTGCGGGGCCGGATCGGCCTCCACCCCACCGTCGGGCGCCGGGCGTCCCCGGCACCACGGACGACGTCCCGGCCTCAGCGGGACGACGTCCCGTCGTCCGCCGGGAGGCCACTGACCGGGATGCTCGCCTCGAGCACCGTCCCGCGGCCGTCGTGAGTCCGGTTCAGCGCGCCGCCGAGCTCCTCGGCACGCGCCCGCATCGAGGCGGTGCCCACGCCGACACCCGGCGACAGAACACTGTCGGATCCGTTGTCGCGCACCGAGATGCGCAGGTCCCCGTCGAGCTCGAGCCGCACGGCGCACTCCGTGGCGTCACTGTGCCGCGCCACGTTGTGCACCGCCTCGGTCACGATCCGGAACGCGGCGACCTCCACCGCCGGGGGCAGCTGCTCCAGCGGGCCGGAGGCCTCGACGGTGACCTCGCGCCCGGTGAGGACGGCCCGGGCGGAGTGCGCCAGAGCCGCCTCGAGACCCCGGTCGAGGGCGGCCGGGCGCAGGCCGTCGACGATCTCGCGCACCGACCGCCCGAGGTCCCCGAGGTCGGTCAGCACCCGGCCGACGGCGGGCTCGGCGTCGGTGCCGACCAGTGGCAGGGCCAGCGTGAGGCGGTGCGCCTGGGCGGCGACGGCGGCCTGGCGGGCCACCTCCTCGAGCAGGCGGGTCTCCGGGGCGGTGAGCGGCTCACCCCTCCGGCGCGTCCACACCGCCAGCTCACCGAGGTCACGGCCCTCACGGGTCAGCGGGAAGGTGACCGCGTCGGTGTCGGCGCGCCCGCTCTCCGCCACGACCACCCGGCGGCCGTCGACGTCGACCGGGACCCGGGCCCGGGGCAGGCGCAGGGCCTCCACGATCGCGTCGGCCGTGGTCCGGAGCATCTCGTCCGGGGCGCCCACGGCGCACCGGGTCGAGCAGCACGGCCACCGCGGCCAGCACGAAGGCCGCGGCCACCCCCGGACGGCCGGCGCGTGCGACGGGCTCGACGAGCAGCAGCACCCCGGCGTACAGCGCGACGACGACGAGGGTGAGGACCACCCGCAGCGGGCCCCGCCGCACGACCTGGTCGAGGTCGTCGAGGCGGTGCTCGAGGATCGCCACCCCGATCCTCGCCGGCAGGGCCAGCACCGCGGGCACGAGGGCGAACGGCACGTCGAGCGCGTCGAGCCCGATGCCCACCGGCAGCAGCACCGCGGCCGGTGCGAGGCAGAGCACCTGCGCACGGGTGGCCCCCTCCCGGCTGCGCGCCCGGCGCAGGAGCACACCGAGCGCGACGACCAGCCCGGCGACCGACAGCACGGCGAGTGCCGCGAACCCCAGGAGCAGCGGTCGGCAGGCCACGGGCAGTGGCGCCTCGCTGTCGGTGAGCAGGGAGCCTGGGGCCAGCGCGGCGGCGCCGGCCAGCAGGGCCGACGACAGCGCGCCCGTGGCGAGCAGGATGCCGGTCAGCCGCCGGGTGCGCACCCCCGCGGAGCCGTCGGGGAAGCCGAGCAGCAGCACGGGCACGAGTGCGAGGGGCGGCCACCACGACCACTGGGTGAGCCAGTCGCCCGCCGTGGTGCCCGACCACGCCGCCGCGGCCAGGCCGAGCAGGGCCAGCGCGCCCACGCACCAGGTGAGCCGGGCGGTGCGGCTGGCCGGCCGGTACCGCAGCAGGAACAGGCCCACCGGAACGAACCCGGCCGCGACGGCCACCGACTCGCTCGTCGGCGGGTCGAGCCGCCCGGGCGGCCCGACGAGCAACCCCAGTGCGGCCACGCCCATCAGGGCGGCCACGGCCCCCAGCGCCCACCTCCCGGCCGCGGTCGCCGACGGCATGGTCAGCCGGTGAGGCGGTGCATGAGGTTGTGGAACCAGCTGCCCGTGTGGGGGATGCCGCCGGGCGGCAGCGGGTCGACGTCACCCGGGTCGAGGGGGCCCACCGGGTCGACCGGGTGCGCCCCCGACGGGACCCAGCGCCCGACGAGCGGCACCCGCGCGGCCAGGCCGGGTGCCTGCGCCCGCACGAGCTCGAACCTCCCGGTCACCCAATGGCCGAGCACGTCGGCGAGGCTGTCGCGCACGCCGGGCGCCGGCCCGCTGCCGTAGGAGTCGAGCATCGCCAGCACGGCGGGCAACGGGCCCTTGGCGCCGGGGATGGCGCTCGGCGCGAGCTGCTCCTCCGGGCGGTCGGTCGGCCACTGGCGTCCTGCAGCACCCGCAGCGCGTGCCCCGACCCGTCGAACCCCTTGGCTGGGTCGGGGGCCGGTGCCCGCCCCCGGGTGGCGACCCCAGTGTCCTCCGGCCCGTGTACGCCCGCAATCGCCGGGTGCGGCGCCCGTCATCCCCCCAGGTGGTGCTCGTGCGCGAGCAGCGCGAGGCGCACCCGGTCCCCGGCACCCACCTTGGGCAGCACCCCGGAGAGCACGTTGCGCACGGTCTTCTCGCTGATGCCGAGCCGCCGGGCGATCTGCGGGTTGCCCAGCCCCTCGGCCACGCCGCGCACCACGTCGAGCTCGCGCGGGGTGAGCCCGTCGAACGGTCCTGCAGCAGCCCCCGGCCCCCGGGGCGAGGGCCCGGCGAGCTGCAGCGCCCCTGCGGCGAGGTCGAACCCCAGCACCAGCCCGCCCGAGGCGATCGTCGTCACCGCGTCGACGACCAGCTGCGGGTCGGCGTCCTTGGCCAGGTAGCCGGCCGCCCCGGCCGCCAGTGCCCGCTGTGCCGTCTGCGCCGAGCCGTCCATGGTGAGCACGAGGGCTCGGCAGCCGGGCGAGATGACCGCCAGCTCGGCCACGAGGGCGATGCCGTCGCCGTCGGGCAGCCCCACGTCGACCACCGCGAGGGCGGGGCGCTCGGTCGTGGCCAGCCGGCGGGCGTCCGCGACGGTGGCCGCCTCCACCGGGGGAGCGGTCCACGGCAGGGACCCCAGCAGGGCGACGATGCCGCGGCGCACGACGGGGTGGTCGTCGACGACCAGGACCCGGGTGCCGTCCCGCGGCACGGTCACCTCAGCCGTCCTCGCCGGGGTAGACCACGCCCACCTGCCGCCGCACCTCGTCCATGGCGGCCAGCACGCGCCGGGTGGCGTCCCACGGCATCGACCAGGTCTCGAGCCGCCCGGCCTCGAGCGCGCGGGCCACCTCGGCGGCCTCGAACCGGAAGCCGCGGGTCGACACCCCGGGGACGAACTCGTCGAGCACGGTGTCGTCAGGGCCGACGAGCCGCACCGCGCTCGCGACGTCGTAGAACCGGCCCTCGACCTCGAGGCGGGCCTGCGTGCCCACCACCCGGGCCGGGCACGAGGTGGCGGCCGCCATGGAGCACCACAGGTGGGCGATCGCGCCACCGGGCCCGCGGGCCTCGATCGTGGTGGTGGCGTCGACGCCGAGGTCGGTCAGCGTGCCGCGGGCCGACACACCCTCGAGGCCGCCGAGCACGTGGTCGGCGAACGAGACGGGGTAGACGCCGAGGTCGAGCAGGGCGCCACCGGCGAGCTCGGGCTGGGAGAGCCGGGCCGGCCCGTCGGGCCAGAGCAGCTGGCCGTGGTCGGCGTCGACGAGCACGACCTCGCCGAGCGTGCCCGCCTCGACCGTGCGCCGGATGACGTCGTAGTGCGGCAGGTAGCGGCTCCACATCGCCTCGGCGGCGAGCAGGCCTGCGGCAGAGGCGGTCTCGAGCACCTCGTCGGCCTCGCGCAGGCTGCGTGTGAACGCCTTCTCGACCAGCACCGGCTTGCCGGCGCGCAGCGCGAGCAGGGCGTGCTCGTGGTGCTCGCTGTGCGGGCTGGCGACGTACACGGCATCCACGTCGGGGTCGGCGACGAGGTCGGCGTACGACCCGTGCGCCCGCTCGACGCCGTGCCGCCCGGCGAAGTCCCGGGCGCGCTCCAGCGACCTGGAGCCGACGGCGACGACGTGCGAGCGAGTGCCCTCGTGCACGGCATCCGCGAAGGTGTTGGCGATGCCGCCCGGGCCGAGCACGCCCCAGCGGATGGGCGGCGCCTCCATCGGGTCGGGCACGGACGAGGTCTCGAGGGCGAGGGGCGCGGACGGCATACGACGCAGCGTAGGCCGTCCGCCCCCCTCAGAACCGGCTCGTCGCCTCCGCCACGAGGTCGCCGACGAGCTCGCCGGGGTCGACGTCGAGCCCCTTGCGCACGAACCAGGTCGACATCGTCGTGGCGTCGCGCTCGAGGAACTCGAACCCCTGCGGGTTGCCGATGACGTCGACGATCTGCGGCCAGTCGATGATCACCAGGCGTTCGTCGTGCAGCAGCACGTTGTACGGCGAGAGGTCGCCGTGCGACCAGCCGTGGTGCGCGAGGGTGAGCATCGCCGTGCGCAGCTGCTCGAACAGCTCCGCGAGCAGGTCGGGCTCGGGCCGGGTCGAGACCAGCCGCGGGGCCGCGACCGGGGTGTCGCCGGAGAGGTCGCCGACGAACGACATCAGCATCTCGCTCTCGTCGAGCTGCACGGGGTAGGGCACCGGGAGGTCGAGCTCCCAGAGCCGGCCGAGGGCGTCGAACTCGGCGGCGGCCCACTGCCCGGCGATGACCTGCTTGCCGAAGTCGGTGCGCCGGGCCATCGCCCGCATCTCGCGGCTCTTGCGCACGCGGCGCCCCTCGAGGTAGCCGGCGTCGCGGTGGAAGAGCCGGTGGTCGCCGCTGCGGTAGCGCTTGGCGGCCATCGTGCTGACCCTGTCGGTGCCCGGCACCCAGCGCCGCAGCACGTGGACGTCGGCCTCCTTGCCGGTCTTGAGCACGCCGAGGTCGCTCTCGACGGCGCCGAGCTCGGTGATCACCCAGTCGGGCCGGGGTCTCGGGCCATGGGTCGCGCCGTCCCAGGAGGACCAGCGCTCGCCCTCGGGTGGGGCGTCAGGTGAGGTGTCGGTGGCGAAGAGGGCCTGCTTCGCCGGCAGGTGGAACGGCTGGTGTGCCACGGAGGTGCTCCTGATCGAGAAAGGAAGGGGAGGGCTCGCTGAGGGCCCGGACAGTCGTTGACATGTCGGCCTCCTTCTTGTCTCGTCCCGGTTCGGGGCGTGGCACGACGGCGGATGCCGTGCGCTCGGCTCCAGCGTGGCGCACCGCGGGGTCGGCTCGCCACCGGTTTTCCGGTTCAGGCGATGCGCTCGACCCTGGCCCGCACCGGCTCGGTCGGGTAGAGGGTGATCAGCGAGCTGACCTCGAGCTGGTCGGTGTCGGCCAGCGACGTGACCCGGTGCCCGCGCAGGATGAGCGCCAGTGCCAACGTCGCCTCGACCATCGAGAAGTGCTGGCCGATGCAGGCGCGCGGGCCACCGCCGAACGGCATCCACGCGTAGCGGTGCGCCGGCTCGGGGCGGGTGCCGGTGCCGGTGAAGCGGGTCGGGTCGAACACCAGCGGGTCGGCCCACAAGGCGGGGTGGCGATGGATGGTCCACGGCGCGACGATGACGTTGCTGCCGGCCGGCACCCGGTAGCCCATCAGGTCGTCCTCCCGCACGGTCCGCCGGCCCATGATCGGGGCCGAGGGGTAGAGCCGCATGGCCTCCTTGAGCACGGCCGTGGTGAGCGGTAGGGCCGTGATGGTCGACGCGGTGGGGGAGGTGTCGCCGACCACCTCGCGCACCTCGGTGCGCACGGCATCCTGCACGTCGTGGTGGCGGCCGAGCAGGTGCAGCGCGAAGGTGAGCGCGATGGCCGTGGTCTCGTGGCCGGCCATCAGGAAGAGCAGCACCTGGCTGCGCACCTCCTCGTCGCTCATCCGCTCGTCGCCGTCGCGGGCCGCGAGCAGGAGGGTGAGCAGGTCGCCCTCAGCCGTGGTGCGCCCCTCGCGGCGCCCCGCGACGATGGCGTCGCACATGCCGAAGAGATCGTCGCGGGCCGCCCGGCCGCGGCGCACCCGCCGGGTCGGGATGCCGGCCGGCAGCCGCACCGCGCCCAGCCCGCGCCGCAGGATGGTGTCGGACACGGCCGGGAACGACTGGCGAACGTGCGGCAGCACGTCGTCGGCGGCGTCGCCGAACAGGGCGGCGAGCACCACCCGCAGCGTGAGGCGCTGCATCTGCACGCCGACGTCGACGGTGGGGGAGCCCGCGGTGTCCCACTCGGCCACGACCGTCTCGATCTCGCGGACCATGTGGGCGGCGTAGCCGTCGACGGCCTGTCTGGTGAACAGCGGCTGGAGGAAGCGCTTCTGACGGGTCCAGTCCTCGCCCTCGGCGGTCAGCAGGCCCGGGCCCAGCCACCGGGCGATCTCGTCGTGCACCTGGTCCTGCTTGGAGTAGGCGCGCCACGAGCTGCCGGACAGCACCCGGGCGGCGCCGTCGGGGTGGTGCACCCACCACACGTCGCGGCTCGACCCGGGCGGGCCGAGGGTCATGTGCACCAGGTCGCCGTGCCGGCGCCACATGCTCTCGGCGTAGTCGACCGCGTTGCGCCGCAGGCCCATGATCGGGGCGAACCGCCCGCCGACGACGGGCGGCGGGGGTGCAGCGGGCGGGGCCTGCGCGCTGGCGGCAGGGGTCATCGGTCCATGGTGGCCCCGGTGGGCCGCCCGCGTCGAGGGCAGCAGCGCCACCGGGGTGGGAGGACTCACACCGGCCGCGGGTGCCTCGGGTGCGAGCCCGAAGGCATACTCGGGAGGCAGACCCCAACCCCCAGCCGAAGGCGGCGATCCCGCATGTCCCGACTCCAGACCACGGACGGCCTCACCGAGGAGCAGCACGAGCTGGTCTCGCTCGTGCGCGAGTTCGTGAACGAGCAGATCATCCCGGTCGCGACCGCGCTCGAGCACAAGGACGAGTACCCGACCGACATCGTCGAAGGCATGAAGGAGATGGGGATCTTCGGCCTGATGATCCCCGAGGAGTACGGCGGCCTGGGCGAGTCGCTGCTCACCTACGCGCTGGTGGTCGAGGAGATCGCGCGGGGCTGGATGTCGGTGAGCGGCATCATCAACACCCACTTCATCGTCGCCTACCTGATCCTCCAGCACGGCACCGAGGAGCAGAAGCAGCGCTACCTGCCCCGCATGGCGACCGGCGAGGTGCGCGGGGCGTTCTCGATGTCCGAGCCCGGGATGGGGTCCGACGTCGCGGCGATCCGGTCCAAGGCCGTGCGCGACGGTGACGAGTGGGTGCTCACCGGCCAGAAGATGTGGCTGACCAACGGTGGCTCGTCCAACCTCGTCGCGGTGCTGATGCGCACCGACCTCGGCGAGAGCGACAGCCCCTACAAGAACATGTCGACCTTCCTCATCGACAAGACCTCGGGCTTCGGCGAGACCGCCCAGGGCGTCACCGTCCCCGGCAAGATCGAGAAGATGGGCTACAAGGGCGTCGACACCACCGAGCTCGTCATGGAGGGCCACCGCACCACCGACGCCCAGCTGCTCGGCGGGGTGCCCGGCAAGGGCTTCTACCAGATGATGGACGGCGTCGAGGTGGGCCGCGTGAACGTGGCCGCTCGCGCCTGCGGCCTGTCGATGCGGGCCTTCGAGCTCGGCATCGCCTACTCCCAGCAGCGCGAGACCTTCGGCAAGAAGATCGCCGAGCACCAGGGCATCCTGTTCCGCCTCGCCGACATGGCGACCATGGTCGAGGCCAGCCACCAGATGATGGTCAAGGCGGCACGGCTGAAGGACGCCGGCGAGCGCAACGACCTCGAGGCCGGGATGGCGAAGTACCTCGCCTCCGAGAACTGCGCCAACGTCGTGGAGCAGAGCTTCCGCATCCACGGCGGCTACGGCTACTCCAAGGAGTACGAGATCGAGCGGCTTTACCGCGAGGCGCCGATGCTGCTGATCGGTGAGGGCACCGCCGAGATCCAGAAGATGATCATCGGCCGCCGGCTGCTGGAGGACTACCGGGCCAAGTGACGCCCGCTTCCACCCGAGTCGGGTGCTCAGACGGCTGCTCCGGCGACCGGGTGAGCACCCGACTCCGGTAGTGGGGGTGTCAGTAGCTCGGGGCCGGGGGCTCGTCGAGGAACGCCTCGAGGGTGTGCCATCCGCCGTCGTGGTACGCCTTCGCCAGGGCGGTGCCGACGTAGCGGAAGTGCCACGGCTCGAAGCCGATGCCGACGGTCGAGCGGTAGCCCTTCTCGTAGCGCAGGATGAAGCCGTGGCGCCAGGCGTTGCGGGCCAGCCAGCGGCCCTGTGGCGTCTCGTCGATGCAGTCGTTGATCCGGCAGTTCGCCGCGCCGACCGGCAGCAGGTCGACGGTCAGCCCGGTCTGGTGCTCGCTGTAGCCGGGGCGCGCGTACCAGGTGTCGGTCCAGGTGCGCCCGCGCCGGGCGAGCCACGTGTCGTAGAGCGCGTCCTGGGTGGCGTACGACCGGTAGGCCGTGTCGATGCCGACCCGCCCGGCATCGGCGGCGACGGCGGACGCCATCCGTGCCAGCGCGGCAGCGGCGTCCGCGCGCAGCCGGCCGCCCGCGGCATCCGGCATGGGCACCACCCCCAGGTCGGGCGGTGCGAACGACTTGGGGGACAACGGGTTCCGTCGGTTGACGAGCACCCAGTCGCTCGTCATGTCGCTGATGCTGCGGCACGGCTCGAGCCGCGCGGCGAGGGATCGCACCGACTCCTCACCGCCGACCGGCACCACTGCGGACACGCCCTCGGCCACGAGGGCGGGGCGCACCGATGCAGGCACGCAGTAGGGCAGTGAGTAGTGCAGGGGGCGCCGGGACAGGCCCGCCAGCACCGCCCCCGAGAAGGCGGTGACGGGGTCGCGACCGTCGGCGAGGTAGGCGACGCCGGTGGGCAGGTCGGGCCGGCCGAGGGCGTTGACCTCGGCCGCGACGGCGTACCGGTCCGCGCCCGAGGCGCGCCTCACGTGGTCGGCGCCGACGACCTGCTCGAGGTCGTCGGCGATGCTCCGCGACACCACCGTGGCCGGGCCGACGACGGTGACGTCCGTGACGCCGAGGTCGCGCAGCAGGCGGGTGTGCGCCGTGGGGAGCCCTTCCGCCGCACCGTCGACGAGGAGCACCGGCGAGCGGTTTGCCGCCGCCACGCTGGCCGCCACGACCGCGTGCTCGGGGGAGTCGCGGTCGACGACCCACGCCCGCGTGGCGGCCGAGAAGGCCTGGCGGGACAGGGCCAGGGAGGTGCCCTCCCGCCCGCCGCCGTCGACCCGGGTGACGGCCCCCGCGTGCCGGGCGGCCGCGCGGGCCACGCCGGGGCCGAGGGTGGTCCTGTCGCCGACGAGCACGATCTGCTCGGGGTCGAGCCGGTCGAGCTCGGCGGCGGTCCCCCGTGGGATGCCGTCGGGCCGGGTCAGCAGCACCGAGCCGCCCCGGGCGGCCGCCGCCGGCAGGGCGGCATACCCGAGCGCCTGCGACCGCCCCGACACCAGGAAGACGACCGGGGCGTGCGCCGACCCGGGGAAGGCGGCGCGCGACGCGGCCACCGACAGCGCGTACCGGTCACCGCCGGCCAGGCGGCCCTTCGGGGGTCGGGCCGCGGGCAACGCGGCGCTGGGCAGCGCAGTGGTCGGGGTCGCCGTGGGTGAGGGGGCCACCGACGTGGGCGCGGGGCTGCTGGGCGCAGGCGCCGTCGCCCTCGCCGCCCGGGTGGGCGGGTCGGACGGGGTCAGCGGGCCGGCGACCGCCAGGCCGAGACCGGCGAGCGCCGCCACGGCCACGGCCGTCACGGCGACCTGTCGCGGTGCCGGGGTCGCCATGGCCCAGCACCCTAGGCGCTCGCGCTGTGTCGAGGTGGGTGAGGGACGCCTCGGCGGCCGGGGATAATGGGCGCATGAGCACCCAGCCCACGCGCCCGGGCCTGCGCGCCGCCCTCTCGCTCGAGTACCCCATGTCGCTCGGGGTCTACGACTCCTACGAGGACGCCCAGAAGGCCGTCGACTACCTCTCCGACCACGAGTTCCCGGTGCAGGACCTGCTCATCGTGGGTACCGACCTCAAGCAGCTCGAACGGGTCACCGGCCGGCTCACCCGCGGGCGGGTCATCGGCGCCGGCGCCCTGTCCGGCGCCTGGCTGGGCCTGTTCGTCGGCACGATCTTCGCGCTGTTCGACCCCAGTGGCTTCGACATCGTCACCGTCGTCGCGACCGTCGCCTTCGGTGCGGTCTTCGGCATGATCTGGGCGGCCGTGGGCTACCGGTTCACCCGCGGGGAGCGTGACTTCACCTCGGTGAGCCAGGTGGTCGCGGCTAAGTACGAGGTGCTCTGCGAGCACAAGCACGCTCAGCGCGGCCGGGAGATGCTCGTCGAGATGGACCCGATGCGCGCGGCCCAGCAGGAGGTCCGTCGCGCCCAGGAGGCCGAGCGGGCACGCGTGTCCCAGGAGCCCCGCCCGCCACAGCCGCCACTCGGCTGACGGCCCCCGCCGGGCCGCCCGGCGCACAGTGGCCCGAAATGCCCACTGACAGGCGCGGCTCCGAGGGAGCACACTGATGGGTTACCGGCAGGAGGACGACGCGGTCCTCCTCGGATCGGAGACCCGTGACCGAGCCACACGACGAGGGCAGTACCGGTCGAGCCGTTGACGCGGACGACCCGGTCTGGCTCACTGCGCGGCTCGCCGAGGCGCAGGAGCAGCTGGGCGCGACCCGCGAGATCCTCTCGGTGCTCGCCCACTCGTCGACGTCGGAGGAGGACGTCTTCGATGCCGTCGTCGAGAACGCCCGCCGGATCTGCCGGGCGCAGGTGGCCCAGATCCATCTCGCGGACGGATCGCACTTCAAGGTGGTCAGCGCCAGCGGGTACACGGCCGACTACGCAGCGTTCGCCACGCAGAACCCGGTCCCGCTCAACCGCGGCACGCTGATGGGTCGCATCGCCCTGGACCGCCGGACACGCCAGATCGACGATGTGCTGGCGGATCCCGACTACAACCTGCCGGAGTTCCAGCGACTGGGCGGCTATCGCTCGCTCATCGGCGCGCCGATGGTCGTCGAGGACGAGGTCGTCGGCGTGCTCATGGTGTGGCGGACCACCGTGGAGCCGTTCGACGAGCACACCGCCGATGTGCTGACGACCTTCGCCGAACAGGCGGCACTCGCGCTCCGCAACGTCGAGCTCTCGTCGGCGCTCCAGGCGCGGTCGGCGGAGCTGGCGCGCAAGGTCGACGAGAGGGAGGCGCTGGCCGAGGTGGGCCAGGCGATCAGCTCCACGCTCGACCCCGACGAGGTGCTCTCGACCATCGTCGAGCACGCTGTCGAGCTGTCCGGTGCCGACGGCGGCTCGCTCATGGAGTACGACGAGCAGAGCCGGCTGTTCCGGGTGCGCACGACCTACGGCACCAGTGCAGCAGTCCGCACGCGGCTCACGACCGTGCGCATCGAGGTCGACGAGTCGTTCGTCGGCCGGGCCGCGTCGAGCGGGGTGCCGGTGCAGGTGCACGACCTCGCCGAGGTCGAGCACGACGCGCACCTGCGCGTGCTGGCCGATGGGGGCTGGCGCTCGCTCGTGGTCATCCCGCTCGTGCGGCCCGACCGGATCGTCGGGGCGCTCGTCGTCCGCCGGCTGACTCCCGGGGCGTTCAGCGAGGAGACCTGCGACATGCTCACCGCCTTCGCCAGCCAGTCGGCGATCGCCCTGACCAACGCCCGGCTCTACGAGCAGCTCGAGCTGCAGCGGCGCGAGCTCGCCACCACCAGCCAGCACAAGTCCGACTTCCTCGCGAGCATGTCGCACGAGCTGCGCACGCCGCTCAACGCGGTCATCGGCTTCTCCGAGGTGCTGCTGGAGCGGATGTTCGGCGACCTCAACGACCGCCAGGCCGACTACGTGCAGGACATCCTCGACGCCGGCCGGCACCTGCTCGCCCTGCTCAACGACGTGCTCGACCTGAGCAAGGTCGAGGCCGGCCGGATGGAGCTGGACGTCACCACCTTCCCCGCGGTCGACGCCATCTCGAGCGTGCTGGCGCTCGTGCGCGAGCGCGCCGCTGCCCACGGGGTGGACGTGCGCTTCGACCCCGCCGAGGCCCCGGACCAGATCACCGCCGACGAGCTGCGCCTGAAGCAGGTGCTGCTCAACGTCGTCGGCAATGCGGTGAAGTTCACCCCGTCCGGTGGCACCGTGACCGTGCGCGCCCGGACCGACGGGCCCGAGGTGCTGATCACGGTGACGGACACCGGTATCGGCATCGCCGAGTCCGACCGTTCGAGGATCTTCGACTCCTTCCAGCAGGGAACCCGGTCAGCCTCCAGCTCGGAGGGCACCGGTCTCGGCCTCACCCTCACCCGCCGGATCGTCGAGCTGCACGGGGGTCGGATGTGGCTCGACAGCGAGCTCGGGTCGGGCAGCACCTTCGGTCTGGCCCTGCCGCGACAGGAGCAGCCGGGGCCGGTGCAGGGGTGGTCCGAGCCGGCGGTCGACGACATCCGCCGCACGGTGGTGGTCATCGAGGACGACCCGAGCTCGGCCGAGCTCGTGGGCGTGCACCTCGCCGCCGCGGGGCTGCGACCGGTGCCGGTGCGCACCGGTGAGGAGGGGCTGGCCGCCATCCGGGCGCTGCGGCCCACGGCCGTCGTGCTCGACATCCACCTTCCCGGCATGGACGGCTGGGATGTGCTGAGCACCATCAAGGCCGACCCTGCCCTCGCCGCCACCCCGGTCGTCGTGGTGTCGGTGCTCCCCGAGCGGGGCCGTGGCTTCGCGCTCGGCGCCTCCGACTACCTCGTGAAGCCGGTGTCGAAGGAAGGCCTGCTCGGGGCGGTCTGGCGGGCCCTCGCCGAGCGGGTCGACCGCACGAGCGAGCGACGGCACGCCGTGGTCATCGACGACGACCCCGCGGCCCTGGAGCTGGTGCGGGCCACGCTGGAGCCCCAGGGCTGGACCGTCACCACCTGCATCGGCGGCGCGGAGGCGCTGGCCGTCATCCGTGAGGTGAACCCCTCGGTGGTGCTGCTCGACCTGCTGATGCCGGACGTCGACGGTTTCGAGGTGGTCGACGCGCTGCGGGCCGACGCCCGCACCGCCGCCACCCCGGTCGTCGTGCTCACGGCCAAGACGCTGACCGCGGCGGACCGCAACCGCCTCCAGGGGCGCATCGAGTTCGTCGCCTCCAAGGGCGAGCTCGACCTCAGCTGGCTCGCGAGCCGGCTGACCCAGGTCGCGGCCGGCGGCACCGAGGGTGCGTCGTGACCGGCCCGTCGGTCCTGCTCGTCGAGGACAACCCCCGCAACCTCAAGCTGGCACGAGACGTGCTCGAACACGCGGGCTTCGCCGTCACGACCGTGACGACCGGGGAGGAGGCCCATCCGGCCGCCCGCACGACCCTGCCCGACGTCATCCTCATGGACCTCCAGCTGCCCGGCATCGACGGCCACGCCGCTCTAGGCCGGCTCCGAGCAGACCCGGTGACGGCCGGCATCCCCGTCGTGGCGGTCAGCGCCTTCGCGATGCAGGCCGACCGTGACCGGGCGATGGTGTCGGGCTTCGACGGCTACCTGATGAAGCCGATCAGCGTGCGCGACTTCCCCGCGCAGGTCCGCGAGCACATCCGTGCCGAGGGGGGTGCGCTGTGACGCCCGACGACGCCACCGTGCTGGTCGTCGACGACCTGCCGCAGAACCTCCGGCTGCTCGATGCCGTGCTGACGCCACGGGGGTTCACCGTCCTTCAGGCGTCATCGGGCGAGGAGGCGCTCGAGGTGCTCGGCCGCCAGGTGCCCGACGTGGTGCTGCTCGACGTGATGATGCCCGGGCTGGACGGCTACGAGACCTGTCGCCGTATCCGCGAGCAGCCGGACACCGGGTACGTCCCCGTCGTCATGGTGACGGCCAGCGGTGACGCCCAGAAGGTCAGGGGGATCGAGGCCGGCGCCGACGACTTCATCACCAAGCCGTTCGACCAGGCCGAGCTGCTGGCGCGCGTGCGCTCGCTGGTGCGGGTCAAGCGATACCACGACACCATCACCGCGCAGGCGGCCGCGCTCGCCGAGTGGAACCAGCAGCTCGAGCAGCGGGTGGCCGCCCAGGTGGCCGAGCTCGAGCGGCTGGGCCGGCTGCGCCGGTTCCTGTCACCGCAGGTGGCGCAGGTCGTCGTCGACACCGGCGACGACTCGTTCCTGCGCAGCCACCGCCGCGAGATCGTCTCGGTGTTCACCGACCTGCGGGGCTTCACCGCGTTCGCCGAGAGCGGTGAGCCCGAGGAGGTCATGGAGGTGCTCTCCGAGTACCACCTGGCGCTGGGCACCCTGGTCTTCGCCTACGAAGGCACCCTCGAGCACTTCGCCGGCGACGGCCTGCTCGTCTTCTTCAACGACCCGGTGCCCTGCCCCGACGCCGCCGATCGCGCGGTGCGGATGGCGGTCGAGATGCGCGTGGCGGTGGCCGAGCTGGCGCAGGGGTGGCGGCGCAAGGGGCACGACCTGGGCTTCGGCGTCGGCATCGCGCAGGGCTACGCCACCCTCGGCCGGGTCGGGTTCCCGGGCCGCTACGACTACGCCGCCATCGGCACGGTCACCAACCTCGCGGCCCGGCTGTGCGCCCTGGCCGCGCCGGGGCAGATCCTCGTGTCGCAGCGGGTGCGGCACGGCATCCTCGGGGCGCCCGACTGCCGCGAGGTGGGCCCGCTGGAGCTGAAGGGCTTCAGCCGGCCGGTCGAGGCGCACGAGGTTCTCGCACTGCACTGAGGTTTCGCATCAGTTTTCGCACACTTGGACGGAGGTGGCGTCGTGGTCGACGTCGCAGGTCAGGGACCCATGCTCGCCGAGCTCGACGAGGACGGCCGCAACGCGGTCTTCGACCGCCTCCAGGCCCGGATGCCGGACGTGTGGCGCGCCATGCGGGCCGACGACCCGGGCGAGTCGGTGGTCGTCGTGCCGTCGATGACCCTCGACCGGGTCGTGAAGAGCCCGGGTGGGATGAGCCAGGCACTGGAGGAGCGCTTCCTGTTCCTGCTGCTCCTGCTGCGCCAGCCCCGGCTGCGGATGGTCTACGTCACCTCGCAACCGATCAACCCGCAGATCGTCGACTACTACCTCTCGCTCCTGCCCGGGGTCATCCCGGGGCACGCGCGCTCGCGGCTCACCCTGGTCTCGGTCGACGACAGCGGCCCCGAGCCGCTCATCGAGAAGATCCTCGCCCGCCCCCGGCTCATCACCCGCCTGCGCGACCTCGTCCCCGACCGCTCGCGGTCACACCTCGTGCCGTACAACACCACGACCCTCGAGCGCGACCTCGCCCTGCTGCTCGGCATCCCGATGTACGGCGCCGACCCCCGGCTCTTCCCCCTGGGCACGAAGTCAGGATGCCGGCGGCTCTTCGCGCGCGCCGGCGTGCGGTACCCGGTGGGCGCCGAGGACCTGCACTCGCGCGCCGACCTCGAGGAGGCGGTGGTCGCGCTACGCGCCGAACGCCCCGACATGCGGGCGGCGATGGTCAAGCTCAACGAGGGGGTGGCCGGTGCCGGCAACGCGGTCGTGCACCTGGCGGAGCTCCCGTCACCGGGGGCGCCGGAGGAGCGTCCGGCGGTGGCGCAGCGGGTCACGGACATGGAGCTCGAGGACACCCGCATCGAGGTCGGTGACTACCTCGCCAAGCTCGAGGAGCGCGGCGGCATCGTCGAGGAGCGGGTGGTCGGTGACGAGCTGCGCAGCCCGAGCGTGCAGATGCGGGTCACCCCGCTGGGCGAGGTCGAGGTCCTGTCGACGCACGACCAGGTGCTCGGCGGCCCGAGCGGCCAGTCCTACCTGGGTTGTCGGTTCCCCGCCGACCCCGGGTATGCCGCGCTGATCACGGCGGACGCCCAGCGGATCGGGGAGCTGCTCGCGGCGGAGGGCGTGCTGGGCCGCTTCGCCGTCGACTTCGTGACGGTGCGGCGGGGCGAGCAGTGGGAGGCCGACGCGATCGAGGTCAACCTGCGCAGGGGTGGCACGACCCACCCGTTCCTGACCCTGCAGTTCCTCACCGACGGGCGCTACGACCCGCAGGGCGTCCGGTTCGTCACCCCCGGCGGGGAGGAGCGGCACCTGGTGGCCACCGACCACCTCGACGACCCCAGCCTGCGGGGGCTGCGGGTCGAGGACCTCTTCGACCTGCTGGCGCGCACCGGGCTGAGCTTCGACCAGGCCCGCCAGACCGGCGTGGTCTTCCACATGCTCAGTGCCATCACCACGTTCGGGCGGGTCGGGATGACGGCCATCGGGGCCACCCCGCAGGCCGCGCAGGAGCTCTACGACGCCGCGGAGGCGGCCCTGCTCGACGAGGCCCGGCAGGCGGCGACCCCTCCGTCGCTACCTGCCTGAGCCCCGTCACGGGGCGAGGGCGTCGGCGTGCAGCAGGGCCTCGATGACGGCCTGACGCCAGCTGCGCGGCTCGCGGACGGTGCGCCGCGACGCGCCGCCGCAACCGCACTCCCAGACCCAGCAGCCCTGCACCCGGTGCACGCTCGGGTGGTGGTGCGCGGTGTCCCGGTGGGTCCGATGCCTTCGCATGTCCGTCTCCCCTCTGTGCGGGTGGCGGAGGGTTCTCCGCCCACGGCCCACGCTCGCCGTTCGGGCGCACCGGGTCTGTTCGCGCTGAGCCCCCGGCTGTGTGCCGCTGGTGACACAGGGGGGCCCGGCGTGCTGCACTGACGGGATGGAGTGGGCCCTGCTCGCCGGCCTGTCGGACGCCGACCGGAGGATGGTGCTCGCCTCGGCACACCGGCGGCGGTTCGCCCGGGGCGAGGTGGTCTTCCACGAGACCGACCTCGCCGACACCGTGCACCTCGTCGCCGAGGGACGCCTGGCGGTGCGCCGGAGCACGCCGCTGGGCGACACGGTGACCTTCGCGCTCCTCGGTCCCGGCGACACCTTCGGGGAGGTCGCGATGCTCGGGGCGGAGCCACGGCGCTCGTCCACCGTGGTCGCCCTCGAGCCCGCCGTCACGCTGACCCTGGGGTTCGGCGAGCTCAACCGCTTACGGGCGTCGCACCCTGCGCTCGAGCGGCACCTGGTGCAGCTGCTCGCCCGGCAGGTCAAACGGCTCTCGGACCACCTGCTCGAGGCCCTCCACGTCCCGGCCGACGAGCGCATCGTGCGGCGGCTGCTCGAGGCGTGTGGCCACTACGACGTCACGGATGCCGCCGGCAGCGTGGTCGTGCCCCTCACCCAGGACGCCGTCGGTGACCTTGCGGGTGCCTCCCGCCCGACGACCAACCGGGTGCTGCGCCGGTTGGAGGCGGACGGCATCCTGGCCCTGCACCGCGGCTCGATCGAGGTGCTGGACCGCGCGGCCCTGGCCCGCCGGGCCGCGCGGTGATGATCAGCCCTTGACCGCCCCGGAGGTCAGGCCCCGGACGAAGAACCGCTGGAGCGAGAAGAACACGATCATCGGCACGATCATCGAGATGAAGGCCGCAGCCGTCAGCAGCTCCTTGCCCTGACCCTGCGTGCCCAGCAGCTGCTGGACCTGCACGATGACGGTGGCGTTGTCGGAGTTGAGGAACAGCTTGGCGATGAGCAGGTCGTTCCACACCCAGAGGAACTGGAGCGTCGCGAAGGCCGCCATCGCCGGCACGGCCATCGGGGCCACCAGCTTCCAGAACGTCTGGTAGTGGCTGCACCCGTCGACCTTGGCCGACTCGACCACGCTGACCGGAAGGGTCGCCATGTAGTTGCGCAGGGTGTAGAGCGCCAGCGGCATCCCGAAACCGGTGTGCAGCAGCCAGACCGAGATGTACTGACCCGAGATGCCCAGCCCCTCAGGCCCGAGGATGTCGAGCATCGGCTGGAACGCGACCTGGATCGGGACGACGAGCAGCCCGACGATGACGATGAAGATCACGTCCTTGCCGCGGAACTCCATGAAGGTGAAGGCGTAGGCCGCGAAGGCCGCGAACATGATCGGCAGGATCGTCGCGGGGATCGCGACGACGATGCTGTTGAGCAGGCCGGTGCCGATGTCCGACCCCTCGAACACCTTGCTGTAGTTCTCGGTGGTCCAGCCGGCGCCGAACGGGTTGAACAGGGCCGTCCACCAGCCCGACGACGCCGCGGCGTCGCGGGTGCGGAACGACGTGACGAGCAGCCCGATGGTGGGGATGGTCCAGAGCACGACGAGCACCACCATCGTGACGATCGAGAAGACGCTGCGCGGCCGTCCGTCCTTCATCAGTGTGCGCCTCATCGGTTGGCCTCCTCGGCACGGAAGTGGCGGACCTGGTAGATCAGCACCGGGACGACCGCCAGGAGCAGGATGACGACGATCGCGGTGGCACGCCCGGCCTGGCTGTTCGCGAACAGCTCGTTGAAGAACAAGTTGGCGATGACGTTGGACTTGAAGCGGCCGTTCGTCATGACGTAGACGATGTCGAACACCTTGAGCACGAGGATGAGCACGGTGATGAAGACGGTGATGATCGTGCCCTTGATCTGCGGGATGATGACCTGGAAGAAGATCTGCACCTCGCCGGCGCCGTCGATCCGCGCCGCCTCGATGGTGTCCTCCGGTACGCCCTTGATGGCCGAGGACAGCAGGATCATCGCGAACCCCACCTGCAGCCAGATGAGGATCACCATCATGAGGAACGAGTTGAGCCGGGCGGTGGAGATGTTGAGCCACGTCTGCGGCTCGCCGCCGAACGCGACCCAGATCGCGTTGAGCAGCCCGGTCTGCGGTGTGCCGGGGTTGTCGTAGGCGTAGATGAGGCCCCAGATGGCCGACGCGCCGACGAACGAGATCGCCATCGGCAGGAAGATGAACGACTTGGACAGCTTCTCGCCCTGGGCGGTCAGCTTGTCGGCGAGCACCGCGACGACCACGCCGAAGACGACCGTCACGGCCGGGACGACGATGATCCACAGCACGTTGTTGACGATCGACTGCCAGAACTCCGGGTCGCCGAAGATGAACCGGTAGTTCGCCAGCCCGACGTAGGCGGTGCTGTCTGCGTTCGCGAACGAGTAGTTGATCGTCTGGATCGTCGGGTAGATGAGCATCAGCCCGATGAAACCGACCGACGGCAGCAGGAACGCGTAGGGGATCAGCCCCTCCGACAGCCGTCGGGGCAGCGCCTCGACGAACATGTTGAGGAAGAAGAACAACCCGGCGGCGCCGCCGACCCCGGCCACGAGGGCCAGGGCACCGATCACGATCCGGTTGTCGAAGAACCACCCGGGGTAGAAGGCGAAGCCGAGGAAGAGGTTCGCCACGACCCACACGATGAGGACCATTCCCACCAGGCCGATGAGGAGGCGCACGGGCTGGGCGCTGCTCGGGCCCGGCTCCGGACCGCGGACCGGCTCCTGGTCCGGCTCGTGGATGGTGGGGGGCGGGGGTGCCGTGGTGGCGCTGCTCATGACGACTGCTCTTCTGTCTTGGGCCAGGACGCCTCGATCTGGTCGGTGACCTCCTGGGACGACTTGCCGCTCATCCACTGGACCATGCCGGTCCAGAAGGTGCCCGAGCCGACCTCCTTGGGCATCAGGTCGGAGCCGTCGAACCGGAAGACGTCGGCGTCGGCGGCGATCTTGGCCATCTGGCGGGTGGTGTCGTCGGGGTAGTTGCTGTCGTCGAAGGTGCGGTGCGGTGAGAGCCAGCCACCGGCCTTGGCCCACTCGGCCCCGAACTTGTCGGAGGTGATGAACCGCATCACGGCCTTGGCGTCCTCGTCGTTCCCGTTGAACAGGCCGGCGATGTCGCCGCCGCCCAGGATCGCCTGGCCCTCGTAGCCGCCCTCGTACGGCGGGTAGACGAAGATCCCCACGTTGGCGTCCAGGTCGGACTGCACGTCGGCCGGGAGGAAGCCCGACGCGAAGTTGCCCTGACGCATCAGGTAGCACTGGGGCTTGGCGCCGAACGCCGGGTTCATCGCCTCGCCGAACGGGGTGTTGAGGATGCCGCGGGTGCCGCCGAGCACGTTGCCCTCGGTCTTCGCGAGCTTGCCGAACTCGTCGAACGACTGCACGATCCGCTTGTCGTTGAACGGGATCTCGTGGGACACCCACTGGTCGTAGACGTCCGGGCCCCACATCCGCAGGACGAGCTCCTCGATCCAGTCCGTGCCGACCCAGCCGGTGGCCTGGTCGGACTCCCACCCCATGCACCACGGGGGGACCCCGTCGGCCTTCACCTTGTCGGTCACCGACGAGAGGTCCTGGATGGTCTTCGGCTCGGTGCTGTAGCCGGCGTCGGGATAGGAGGGCTTCGGGTACCACACGAGGCTCTTGACGGCCAGCCGCATCGGAGCCCCGTAGACCCGGCCCTGGTAGCGGGCCGAGTCGAGCAGGCCAGGCACCAGCGTGCTGTCGAGCGAGTCGTAGTCGAGGTAGGTGTCGATCGGGTTGACCTTGTTCTGCGCCGCGAACTCGAGCAGCCCGCCGGGCTGCGGGAACAGCCCGATGTCGGGCGCGTCGCCCGAGTTGACCTTCTGCTTCACGGTGGTCGTGAAGTCCTGGTCGGGGGTGTAGTCGACGTTGATCCCCGTGTCCTGCTCGAACGTGGCCAGCGACGCCTCGAAGGCGTCGGCCTCGGCGCCGCCGAACGCACCGAGGATGGTGACGCGTTTGTCGCCGTCGGCCGTGCCCCCGTCGACGAAGCCCCCCAGCCCACCTCCCCCCGCGCCGCCGGTGGGGTTCGGGTTCTGCAGGCAGCCGCTCGCCGCGAGGGCGACCACCGCGAGCACTACCGTCAGACCTATCCGTGGACGTCGTAGGGGCTGAGTCATCACCACTCCTCGTCGAGTCGTCGGTGCTGCGCGCTCTGTGACGTACAACACTTCGGACATTCGAAGTTACTACGCCGAAACGCCCCCGAGAGTCGCTGCTGCAGGCAAATTGCCCACTGTCTAGGTCGAGCGGTCTCGCGGGGTTCCAGCCGTCACCGGTGGCCCGCTATGGTCGGCCGATGGACCACGAAAGCCCGTCGCTCGACCCCCTTGAAGGCCCCTTCTCCTCCGTGCTCTGCGTCGTCGCGCACCCCGACGACATCGAGTACGGCACGGCCGCCGCGATCAACCGGTGGGTGGGCGAGGGCTCGCACGTGGCCTACTTCCTGCTGACCCGCGGCGAGGCCGGCATCGACACCATGGACCCGGAGCAGGCCGCGCAGGTGCGCGAGGAGGAGGAGCGCGAGAGCGCGCGACGGGTCGGCGTCGACACGGTGGAGTTCGCCGGGTGGCCCGACGGCGCCATCGAGTACGGCGTTTCGCTGCGCCGCGAGGTCGCCGCCGCCGTGCGACGCCACCGGCCCGACCTGGTCATCGGCTCCAACTGGGAGGTGCTGTTCGGCCCGGGCATGATCAACCAGGCCGACCACCGCGCGGTGGGCCTGGCCACCGTCGACGCCGTCGCCGACGCCGGCAACCGGTGGCTGCACCGTGACCTGCTCGACTCCGGGCTCGAGACGTGGAACGGCGTCACGGTCTACGCCGTCGCGGGCTCCCCGCGGCCGACGCACTTCGTCGACGTGTCGGGTGAGCACTTCGAGGCCTCGGTGCACTCCCTCGAGGCGCACCAGGCCTACAACGACGCCCTACCCGACGAGTTCCCCAAGCCGCGGGCCCTGCTCCAGATGATCCTCGGGCGCGGCGGTGAGGCCGCCGGGGTCGAGCACGCGCTCGCGCTCGAGGTGGTCTTCGACCGGCGCCAACCGCCGCCCTGGTGACCCGCTGTTCGATCGACTTCGTGCGAGCTGCCTACGGTTTTCGCGCTCTCGCACCCCAAGAACCGTAGGGAAGTCGCACGAAGTCGGGGAGTCGGGCTCAGCGGGCCTGGACCTCGGCGATCCAGGCCTCGACGTCGGCAGACGCCCGGGGCATCGCGGCCGACAGGTTCTCGCAGCCGTCGGCGGTGACCACCACGTCGTCCTCGATGCGCACGCCCATGCCGCGGAAGCGCTCCGGCGCGAGCAGGTCGTCGGCCTTGAAGTACAGGCCAGGCTCGACCGTGAGCACCATGCCCGGCTCGAGCACGGCATCCATGTACTCCTCGCGGGTGGCAAGGGCGCAGTCGTGCACGTCGAGGCCGAGGTGGTGCGAGGTGCCGTGCACCATCCAGCGCCGGTGGTACTGGCCGTGGTCCTTGTCGAGGGTGTCCTCGACCGACACGCCCTCGGGCAGGAGGCCCCAGGCGTGCAGGTGCTCGGCGATGACCCGGATGGCGGCCGCGTGCACGTCGGAGAACTTGGCACCGGGCTTCACCGCGGCGATGCCGGCCTCCTGCGCGGCGTACACCGCGTCATAGACCTCGCGCTGGGCCTCGGTGAAGGTGCCCGAGGCCGGCAGGGTGCGGGTGATGTCGGCGGTGTAGAGCGAGTCGACCTCGACCCCGGCGTCGATGAGCACGAGGTCGCCCTCGCGCACCTCGCCGGTGTTCTTGATCCAGTGCAGGGTGTTGGCGTGGTCGCCCGCCGCGCAGATCGAGTCGTAGCCGACCCCGTTGCCGCGGTGCCGGGCGTGCCGGGCGAAGGTGCCCTCGAGCCAGCGCTCGCCGCGGCCCTGCTCGACCGCCGCCCGCAGCTCGGCGATCATCGCCTCGAACCCGTGGTGGGTGGCCGCCACGGCGGCGCGCATCTGCTCGACCTCGTGGTCGTCCTTGCGCATCCGCAAGTGCGAGATGTCGTGCGCCAGTGCGTCGTCGGCCTCCTGCAAGGTCTCCTCGGTGGCGCCGTTCTCGACCCGGGCGGCGTCGAGGCGGGCCGCGAGCTCGGTGTCGGCGTCGCGCACGAGGCGCACGGTGACCTCACCGGCATCCTTGGCCACTGCCGCGTCGAGCTCGTCGATGTGGCGGGCGACGACGCCGAGCTCGAGCTCGACGTCGGCGAGCGTGGGCCGGGCCCCGACCCAGAACTCGCCGTAGCGGGCGTCGGCGAAGAACTCGTCGCTGTCGCGGTCGGCGAGCGGGCGGAAGTAGAGCACCGCCTCGTGGCCGGATGCCGTGCCGTCGTCACCGGACACCGGCTCGAGCACGAGCACCGCATCGGGCTCACGGTCGGCCCCGAGGCCGGTCAGCCAGGCGAACGCCGTGTGCGGGCGGAAGACGTAGTCGGTGTCGTTGCTGCGCACCTTGAGGCCACCGGCGGGCACCACCAGCCGCTGGCCGGGGTAGGCGGCGCTGAGCACGGCGCGGCGGTCGGCGGCGGGGCCCGCGGCCGGGGTGGGGCCGGTGACCTCGCTGCGCCGGGGCGCCCAGCCGTCGTGCACGAAGGCCCGGAACTCGTCGGTGGTGGCCCGGGCGCGGTTGTCTGCCTGCTTCTGCTGCTCGCTCACCCGGCCCATGCTGCCACGCCAAGCCGTGCCCATCGGCCGCTGCACGGCTCCGGCGCCAGGCCCTGCGCCGGTAGCCTGCCCGCATGGGAGCGTTCGACGGCGACACGCTGGCCGACCGGTTCCGCAACCACTTCGGCCACACCGACCACCTCTACGGTGCGCTGCTCGCCGGGATGGCCGACGACTGGGAGGTCGGCGGCGTCACCTGCGAGATCTTCTCCGGGTGGGAGGACGCGCCGGCCCGGGCGTTCCCGCAGCTGCGGATGCTGGCCGGCCTGTTCCGCATCGTCCTGCGCGGCGACGCCCCGCAGCTCGAGGGGTTCTACCCGTGCCTCGGCGGCGACTTCGACCACCACGACGCCTGGGCGATGGTGCGACCCGTGCTGGGCGCCCACGCGGAGGAGCTGCACGCGTCGCTGAAGGAGGCTCCGCAGACGAACGAGCCGGCGCGCACCGCGGCGCTGCTCGTCGGGCTCGCCGAGGCGGTGCGCCGCACCGGCCTGCGACGGGTGCGTCTGCTCGAGCCGGGGGCCTCGGCCGGGCTCGGGCTGCTCGTCGACCACTACCGCTTCACCGGCGACGGGTGGGTGGCCGGGCCGCCGGGGTCGCCGCTGGTGGTCGAGGGGTGCGGTGCCGCCGGGTTCGTGCCCGAGCAGGTGGAGGTCGTCGGGCGGCGGGGGTGTGACGTCGCACCGGTCGACGCGGCCACCGCGCAGGGCGCCGCCTACCTCACCTCGTTCGTGTGGCCCTGGCAGCTCGGCCGGCACGCCCGGTTGGCTGCCGCTCTGCCGGTGGCGCGTGAGCACCCCGTGGCGGTCGACCGGGCGCCCGCCTCGACCTGGGTCGCAGAGCGGCTCGCCGAGCCGGTGGCCGACGACGTGCTCACCGTGGTGTGGCACTCGGTGACCCGGCTCTACTGGCCGGCCGAGGAGACCGCTGCCATGACGGCCGCGGTCGACGAGGCGCGTGCCCGCATCCCCGTCGTGCACGTCGCCATGGAGCACGACTGGGCCGCAGCGGCCAGTGGCGAGGACCCCGGGATGCCGTTGCTCACCGTCGACGACGACGTCGTCGCGAGCTGCGACCACCACGGCCCCCCGATCCGGCTGCTGCCCTGAGCGCGGTGGGTTGGGGCTCGCGCCGGTGCCTCCGTACGCTGTGCCGGTGACACCACCGGCCCTCGACCGCCGCCGGCTGCTCGCCGGTGGCGGCGCAGCAGCCGGTCTCGCCGGTCTCGCCGTGCTGGCCGGCTGCGCCGGCGAGGACTCGGCGGGGCCGTCGTCGCCGGCATCCGTGGCGACGTCGAGGGCAACGGCCACGGCGACGGCATCCGCGTCGCCCTCTCCCACCGCCTCGCCCGATCCGGGTGCGAGCCCGGCCCCGCAGGCCGTGACGCGGGTGGAGGCGCCCCGGCTGGCCGCCCGGCTCGACGACTACCTCGACGGCCGTAGCGGCGACCTCGGGCTCGAGCTCGTCGACCTGCGCCGCGGCCAGTCCTTCCGCCTCGACGCCGACGAGGGCTACTGCTACAGCACCATCAAGGTGCTGGTGCTGACCACCCTGCTGCACCAGCTGCAGCAGGACGACAAGCAGCTGAGCAGCCGGCAGCGCCGCCTCGCCGAGCGGATGATGACCCGCAGCGACAACGCCGCCACCGAGTCGCTCCTCGCCGAGGTCGGGCGCGACGAGGTGCGCCGGGTCGGCGACCTCGTCGGCATGGAGCACACCCACATGAACAAGGGCTGGTGGGGGCTGTGGCGCACCACCCCCGGTGACCTCAACCTGATGGTCGGCGCGGTGCTCTCCTCGGATGCCGTGCTCGACGGCGCGCGGCGCGCCACCGCCCGCTTCCTGATGGCCGACGTGGTCCCCGAGCAGCGCTGGGGCGTCTTCGCGCCCGAGTCGAGCCGGGTGCACGTCGCCGCCAAGAACGGGTGGGGGCCGCTGCCGGACGGCTACCGGCTGAACTCCGCCGGCTGGGTGTCCGCCGACGACCGCGAGTACCAGCTCGCCATCCTGTCGAACAGCCCGGCCGGGTTCAGGTACGGCCGGCGCACGATCTCGGAGGTGGCCGACATCTGCCACCGGGCGATGGCCCGCGGCCTGGCCTAGTCTTCGGGCATGGCCGGGAGCGTCGTGAACCGTCGTGGGGTGCTGCTCGGCGGCGTGGCCGGGGCCGGGCTGGGCGTGCTGGGCGCGGTGGTGCCCGCCACGGCATCCGCCGCCGGCATCGACACCCGCATCGCCCTGGCTGCCGCGCTCGACCGCTACGCCGCGACCCGCGTGGGCCGGGTCGGCCTGATGGTGCGCGACAACCGCAACGGCAGCTACTTCGCGTGGCGGCCGCTGACCCTGCAGAGCCTCAGCACGATCAAGGTGCTGATCCTCGTGGCCACGCTCAAGCGTGCACAGGACCGCAACCTCGCCCTGACCACCACGCAGAAGTCGCTGGCGAGCCGGATGATCCGCAACTCCGACAACGCGGCCACCGACACGCTGCTGGCCCAGATCGGGGTGTCGACCTGCCAGCGGGTGGCCGGGCAGCTCGGCCTGAAGAACACGGTGGTGCGCGGTGGCTCGACGGGCTGGTGGGGCTACTCGACCACCACCACCCGCGACCTCGTGCAGCTGATGAACCAGCTCGTGCTCGGCACCTACCTGACGGCAGGGCGGCGGGCCTACGTGCGCGGGCTGATGGCCACGGTGACGGCAAGCCAGCAGTGGGGCCTGGGTGACCCGCTGCCCGCCACGGTGCACGTGGAGCAGAAGAACGGCTGGGGGCCGATGTCGACCGGCTACCGGCTCAACTCCTTCGGGTTCGTCTCGGGCTCGGGCCGCAACTACCAGATGGCGATCCTGTCGAGGAGCCCGAACGGCTTCACCTACGGCAAGGCCACGGTCAACCGGGTGTCGCGCATCGTCTTCGACGCGCTCGACAAACCGCTCACCTGACGAGGACTGACGAGGAGCTGTCATGACGGCGGGGACACCGGGGCGGCGCGAGCTGGTCCTGGCCGGGACGGCCGGGCTGGCCCTGGGCGCGCTCGGGCTGGGTGCGGCCCCGGCGGGAGCGGCCGGCATCGACACCGCAGCCGGGCTGACCGCGGCGCTGGACCGCTACATGGCCACCCGGGCCGGCGTGGCCGGGCTGATGGTGCGTGACAACCGCAACGGCCGCTACTTCTCCTGGCGGCCGCGCACGCAGCAGACCCACAGCGCGATCAAGGTGCTCATCCTGGTCACCGTGCTCAAGGTGGCCCAGGACCGGGGCCTGGCCCTCACCTCGACGCAGCGGTCGCTGGCCTCGCGGATGATCCGCCTCTCCGACAACGACGCCACCGACGCCCTCATCACCCAGGTGGGGGTGCGCCGGTGCCGGGCGGTCGCCGACCAGCTCGGGATGAGGAGCACCACGGTGCTGGGCGGCACCGTGTTCCGGTCGAGCACCTGGTGGGGGCACTCCACGTCGACCACCCGTGACCTCGTGCAGATGATGAACCAGCTGGTGCTCGGCACCTACCTGACGGCCGGGCGTCGCGCCTATGCGCGCGGCCTGATGGGCGCGGTGACCTCGACCCAGGACTGGGGCCTGGGCGACGGGCTGCCTGCCGACGTGCACGTCGAGCTGAAGAACGGGTGGGGCCCGCGCAGCGACGGCTACCGGCTCAACGGTGTCGGGCACGTCTCGGGTCGCGGGCGCAGCTACCAGATGTCGTTCCTGTCGCGCTCGTTCAACGGCTACACCTACGGCCAGGCCACGGTGAGCCGGCTGTCGCGCATCGTGTTCGACGCGCTCGACGTGCCGCTGACCTGAAAAGCGTTCTCGCGCAACGTATCTACTCGACGTCGACCCAGCCCAGGGTGCGCTGCACGGCCTTCTGCCACCCGGCATACCCGTCGCGGCGCTGGGCGTCGTTCCACTGCGGCTCCCACCGCTCGTCCTCGGCCCAGTTGGCGCGCAGCTCGTCGGTGCCGGACCAGAAGCCGGTGGCGAGCCCGGCGGCGTAGGCCGCTCCCAGCGCGGTGGTCTCGGGCACGACCGGCTTGCTCACCGGCACCCCGAGCACGTCGGCCTGCAGCTGCATGCACAGCCGGTTCGCGGTGATGCCGCCGTCGACCTTGAGGCAGGTGAGCGAGACGCCCGAGTCGGCCGCCATCGCGTCGACCACGTCGCGGGACTGGTAGCAGATCGCCTCGAGCGTGGCCCTGGCCAGGTGGGCGTTGGTGTTGAACCGGGAGAGTCCGACGATGGCCCCGCGCGCGTCACTGCGCCAGTAGGGGGCGAAGAGCCCGCTGAAGGCCGGCACGAAGTAGACGCCGCCGGTGTCGTCGACGGATGCCGCGAGCGCCTCGACCTCCGAGGCGCCGGAGATGATGCCGAGCTGGTCGCGCAGCCACTGCACCGCGCTGCCGGTGACGGCGATCGAGCCCTCGAGGGCGTAGACCGGCTTGGCGTCCCCGAACCGGTAGGCCACGGTGGTGAGCAGGCCGTTGGTCGAGCGGACGAGCTCCTCGCCGGTGTTGAGCAGCAGGAAGTTGCCGGTGCCGTAGGTGTTCTTGGCCTCGCCCACCTCGAAGCAGACCTGGCCTACGGTGGCCGCCTGCTGGTCGCCCAGCACCCCGGCGATCGGCACCGGCGCGCCCCCGCGCGGGGCGGTGGTGGTGCCGAACGCGGTGGCGTCGCTGCTCGAGCTGATGCTCGGCAGCATCGCCCGGGGGATGCCGAAGAAGCCGAGCAGCTGGTCGTCCCAGTCGAGGGTGGTGAGGTCCATCAGCATGGTGCGGCTGGCGTTGGTGACGTCGGTGGTGTGCACGCCGCCGTCGGGGCCGCCGGTGAGGTTCCAGACCACCCAGGTGTCGGGGGTGCCGAACAGGGCGTCGCCGCGCTCGGCCGCCTCGCGCAGCCTGTCGACGTTCTCGAGCAGCCACTGCACCTTGCCGGCCGAGAAGTAGGTGGCCGGCGGCAGCCCCGACTTGTGCCGGATGACGTCGCCGCGCCCGTCGGCATCCAGTGCCTTGGCGATCGAGTCGGTGCGGGTGTCCTGCCAGACGATGGCGTTGTGGAGGGGGCGCCCGGTGCGGCGGTCCCAGACGATGGCGGTCTCGCGCTGGTTGGTCACCCCGATGGCGTCGAGGTCGGAGCTGGCGATGCCGGCCTGCGCCAGCGCGCTGCCGATGACGGTCTGGGTGCGGTCCCATATCTCGATGGGGTTGTGCTCGACCCAGCCCGCCCGCGGGAGCAGCTGCTCGTGCTCGAGCTGGTGCTTGGCCACCGGTCGCCCGTCGTGGTCGAAGACGATGAACCGCGTGCTCGTCGTGCCCTGGTCGACTGCGCCGATGAAGTCACCCATGGCCCGATCCTAGGACCGGCGCAAAGGAAGCTGCTGGGGCGCGCGGGGTGCATGACCTGGGGGCAGGGTGTGGCGTGGGGTACTGCAGGTGGCGCGGTGGGGCGCGCGGGGTGCATCACCGGGGGGCAGGGTGTGGCGTGGGGTGCTGCAGGGGGCGCGGTGGGGCGCGCGGGGTGCATGACCTGGGGGGCAGGGTGTGGCGTGGGGTGCTGCAGGGGGCGCGGTGGGGCGCGCGGGTGCATCACCTGGGGGGAGCGTGCGGTGTGGAGTGATGCGGGGGGCGCGGTGGGGCGCGCGGGGTGCATCTCCTGGGGCCCGACCAGGGACCACGACGACCCTGGGGCCGCTCGGCCCAGCCACCGCGTCGGCATCGCCCCCGGAACCGGCGTCGGGCCGAGTGAAACCGCGGTGAAGGCGGGCTGAAACCGGTGACCCGCAGGGTGGAGCCATGACCACCACGACGACCACGACCTCGACCCTGACCTCGGAAACGGCGGTGCACGCCCGGGGGCTCGTCAAGACCTTCGGCACCGTGCGCGCCGTCGACGGCATCGACCTCGACGTGCAGCGTGGGGAGGTGTTCGGCGTGCTCGGCCCCAACGGCGCCGGCAAGACCACGATGCTGCAGATGCTCGCCACCCTGCTCCCCATGGACGGCGGCGAGGCGCAGCTCTTCGGCGTCGACGTGCGACGGCACCCGCACGTCATCCGGCAGCTGCTCGGGGTGACCGGGCAGTACGCGTCGGTCGACGAGAACCTCACCGGCCGCGAGAACCTCTGGCTGTTCGGCCGCCTGCTCGGCCTGTCGTCGAAGCAGGCGCGCACCACCGCCGAGGACCTGCTGGGCCGGTTCGGACTGGACGATGCCGGCGACAAGGCGATCGCGAAGTACTCCGGCGGCATGCGTCGCCGGCTCGACCTCGCCGCCAGCCTGATCAGCCGGCCCCCGCTGATCTTCCTCGACGAACCCACCACCGGCCTCGACCCGCGCACCCGCGGGCAGATGTGGGACACCATCCGTGAGCTGGTCGCCGACGGCTGCACGGTGCTGCTCACGACCCAGTACCTCGACGAGGCCGACCAGCTGGCCGACCGGGTCGCCGTGATCGACCGGGGGCGCAAGGTGGCGCAGGGCATGCCCGACGAGCTCAAGAGCCAGGTCGGCAGCTCGACGCTGCAGCTGCGGATGCTCGACCCCGACCACACCGCTGACGCCGCGAACGTCGTGTGCCGGGTGCTCGGCGAGGAGCCCGTGCTCACGTCCGAGGCAGGCGGCGTCAACGTCGCCCTCACCGACGCCAACCGCGCCGCCGACGTGCTGATCGCCCTGCGCGAGCACGGCCTGCTGATCAGCTCGGCGACCGTGCAGAAGCCCACCCTCGACGAGGTGTTCCTGGCCCTGACCGGCCACGCCGCCGAGACCGAGACCGAGACCGAGCCCGAGAAGGAGCCAGCCCGATGAGCACCACCCTCAGTCCCGCACCCGACGCCACCGTCACGGCGCTCACTCCCGACGGCATCCGCGACCTGCCCGCCCACCCCAGCCTGCGCGAGACCTGGTCGCAGAGCGTGACCATGGCGTGGCGCGCCACCAAGAAGATGCGCCGCAACCCCGAGCAGTGGTTCGACGTGACCATCCAGCCGCTGCTCTTCACCGCGATGTTCGCCTACATCTTCGGTGGGGCGATCTCCGGCAGCGTCGCCGACTACCTGCCGATCCTGATCCCCGGCATCCTCGCCCAGACGGCGCTGACCGCCTGCATGGCCACCGGCATCCAGCTGCGCGAGGACATGGACAAGGGCGTCTTCGACCGCTTCAAGTCCCTGCCGATCGCGCGCATCGCACCCCTGGTCGGCCCGGCCATCGCCGACCTGCTGCGCTACGGCACCGCCGCGTCGCTCACCATCCTCACCGGCATCCTGATGGGCTACCGCCCGGGCGGTGGTGTGGCCGGAGTGCTCGGGGGCTGGCTGATGACCGTGATCGCCGGGTGGTCGCTCGCCTGGATCTTCACCTGGTTCGGCACCGTCGCCCGCAGCGCGCAGGCGGTGCAAGGCATCTCGATGATGGTCATGTTCCCGCTGACCTTCCTGTCCAACGCCTTCGTGCCGGCCGACACGCTGCCCAGCTGGCTGCAGACGTTCGTGCGGCTCAACCCGGTGAGCCACGTCGTCACCGCGGTGCGCACGATGATGGCCGGCGGTGGCGTCACGACCGAGGTGGCGTGGGCGCTGGGCGGCTGCGCGGCCGTCGTGGCTGTGTTCATGCCGCTCGCGGTGCGCTCCTACTCCCGCAAGATGTAGCGCCGCACGCGCCGGGGCACACCGGGGTCGGTCAGGCGGGACCGACCCCGGCTGCCTGCTCGAGCGCTGTGCGCGCCTCGCTCAGCAGGTCCGGCGCGGTGCGGTCGGCGAACTCGGTGTGCAGGGTGGCGACCAGTCCCGGCACGCGCTGCTCTGCCACGGGCCGGGTGCGGACGGGGTCCATGGTCGGTGCGAAGCGCTGGTAGCCGAACCGCTCGGCGAGCACCAGCAGCCGGACGGCCGCGGCGGGGGACATCGCCTCGCGCAGCAGCCCCCAGGCGCCGAGCCCGTGGAGCACCAGCCCCGCCACCGGGTAGTCCATCCGCCAGCGGTCGGGCTCGAGCACCCGCGGTGCCTTGGCCAGCAGGTCGGTGAAGAGTGCCGCGCCCTCGCGCACGTCGTGTTCCGAGAGGGCGTGCACGGCGAACGCGGTCGTGCCGACGCTCTCGCCGTACAGCGCCCAGGGCTCCAGCCCGGTGGGGGCGCCCATGCCGGGGAAGGTCAGGGCGGCGAGGTCGACCATGGCGACCCGGTAGAGCTCCAGCCCCTCGGCCACCTCCCCGCGGGCCAGGGCGAGCTCGGCGCGGGCGGTGAGCAGCACGAAGGCACCCCCGAAGCCGGCCCGCTGCCGCTCCCTGGCGTCGATCTCGGCGATCCAGCGCTCGGCCTCGCCGAGGCGCCCGGAGGAGACGGCGTGCACGGCCAGCAGGGCACGGGCCTGGATGGCGTCGTCGACGGCCTCCAGCCGGTCGAGCACGGGGAGCGCCGCCAAGGCGTGCGGCACGGCCTCCTGCGCGCGGCCGAGCTGGGCGTTGAGGGTGGCGATGACCGTGTGCAGCATGGCACCGAGCCACGGACCGTCGGAGTCGCGGACGAGCGCCAGACCCTGCTCGGCCTCGGCGACGGCGCCCACCGGGTCGCCGGTGTTCTCCCGGTGGTGGGACGCCCACATCCGGGCGACCACGGCGGCCTCCCGGTCGGACTCGCGCGCGATGGTGTCGAGCCGATCCGCCACGTCCTCCGACCGACGGCTCTCGAGCTGGCAGGTCAGCACCTCGACCAGGCCGCGGACGCGGGCCGAGGTGGCGCGGGCCCCGTAGGTGTGGAGCAGCACCAGGCAGGACGGCACCTCCGTGATCTCGCCGACCACGGCGTTGACCGACACCATCGTGGCGGCGGAGACCGCCACGTCGACCTGCTCGGGTGCGGGCACCCAGCCGGCCAAGGCTGCGTCGGCGGCCCCGGCCAGCGCGATGACCCGGGTGTTCTCCCCGCGCACCGTCCAGAACGAGCAGAGTGCTGCGAGCAGCCGCACCACCGCCCACGGGTCGGGCATCGAGACCGCCTCGCGCAGACCGTCGGCGAGGTTGTTCTCCTCGACCGCCAGCTCGCGCACCGCCTCGACCTGCCGGGAGGACCACACCGCGTCACCGAGGCGCAGGGCGAACGCGCAGGCCCACGCCAGCTGCGCGTCCCGGGCCGCCGACTCCTCACCGGCCTCGACGAGCCGCAGCCGGCCGAACTCCCGCACCGTCTCGAGCATCCGGTAGCGCACGGTTCGGCCCTCGTCGATCACGGTGAGCAGCGACTGGTCGACGAGCGAGCGCACGTCGTCGAGCGCGTCGTGGCCCAGCACGGCATCCGCGCCGTCGAGGGAGAAGCCGTCGTGGAAGGTCGAGAGCCAGCGCAGCGCTCGACGCTCGGTGTCGCGCAACAGGTTCCACGACCAGTCGATGACGGCGAGCAGGGTCTGGTGCCGGTCGGGCGCGGTGCGGTCACCGCCGCGCAGCAGGGCGAACCGGTCGTCGAGGCGCCGGTCGATGTCCTCCACCGACATCGCACGCACCCGAGCCGCGGCGAGCTCGATGGCCAGGGGAAGCCCGTCGAGCCGACGCACGACGCTCAGCACCTGGGTGGGGTCGAGGGCGACCCCGGGGCGTGCTGCTCGGGCCCGCTGCGCGAACAGCTCGGATGCCGCGTCGTCGTCCAGCTGGGAGAGCGGGAAGACCCGCTCGGCGGCGATGGCGAGCGGTGCCCTGGTGGTCGTGACCACGCGCAGCCGGGGGCAGGACGCCACGAGGAAGGACACCAGGTCGGCGACCGCCTCGACGACGTGCTCGCAGTTGTCGAGGACGAGCAGGGTCGACGCACCCACTAGGGCCTGGGCGGCGCGGGCCCGCACGTCGTGGCGCTGCTCGGGGGTGAGCACCCGGCGGCCGCTCACCGAGTCGCGCACCCCGAGGGCCGAGCCGACCTCGCCGACGACGTCGTCGGGGGAGGCGACGCCGACGAGCTCGATGAAGTGCACCACCGGCTGGTCGGCCTCCTGCCCGAGCAGGTGGGCGAGCCGGGTCTTGCCCAGGCCACCGGGCCCGAGGATGGAGATGACCCTCGACTCGCGGACGAGCGCGCGCAGGGCGCGGATGTCGTCGTCGCGGCCGATGAGCGATGTCGCCTCGTGGCGCAGGCCGCTGCGCACCGGGTTGTCGGAGGCGAGGAGCTCGGCGTGCACCGCGGTGAGCGCGGGGCCGGGGTCGACGCCCAGCCGGTCGGCGAGGTCGCGGCGCACCCGGGCATAGCGGTCGAGCGCCGCGGGGCTGCCGTGCACCGCCGCCGTCGAGCGCAGCAGCGCTGCGGCGGTGGCCTCGTCGTCGACGCCGGCGTCCTCGAGGAGGGGGAGGGCCTCGCGGTGCTCGCCCAGGGCGCTGAGCGAGCGGCCCAGCACGGCGGCGGCCTCGGCGCGCGAGCGGCGGGCGTCGTCGCGCAGCGCGGCCAGCGGGGCCTCGCCGCCGGATGCCGGCTCCGGGTGGGCGAGCGCTCGCCGAGCGGCGTCCCGGGCGGCCATCCGGTCGGTGCGGGCCTCCGCGGAGGTCGCAGCGGCGACGTTGTCACGCAGGGCCAGCACGTCGACCTGCGCCGCTTCGAGCCCGAGGCGGTAGCCGCCTGCGGCCCGCTCGACCACCTCGGGCGCGGTGTGCGCCCGGGTGCGCGAGACCACCACCTGCAGGGCCTTGGTCGGGTTCGCGGGCGCCTGGCCCGAACCCCATACCTCGTCGACCAGGGCGTGCTCGCCGAGGGTGCGGCCGGCGGCGTCGACCAGCGCGGCGAGCAACGCGTGGCTACGGCCGCCGTGGACCGGCGTGCCGCGCCAGGTGACCTCCGCGAGAAGGTGCAGGTCACCGGCCCGTGGGTCCCGTCCCTCCGGGTGGGGCTGCGACATCTGCCCAGCCTAGGCGTGCCTGCTGGTGGGGCACGGCAGCCCGGGTGAGGCGGGTGTGGGCAAGGGCACGCGGCATCCCACTGCCGGATGCCGCGTGCTCGGGCGAGGATGGACCCTCACGTCGAGCGAAGGAGACACCGGTGCAGTTCGGGCGCAGCTACGAGGAGTTCGAGGTCGGGGCGACCTACAAGCACTGGCCCGGCAAGACGGTGACGGAGTACGACGACCACCTGTTCTGCCTGATCACGATGAACCACCACCCCCTGCACCTCGACGTGAACTACGCGGAGGGTTCGACCCAGTTCGGCCGCAACGTGGTGGTGGGGAACTACGTCTACTCGCTGCTGCTGGGGATGTCGGTGCCCGACATCAGCGGCAAGGCGATCGCCAACCTCGAGATCGAAAACCTGCGGCACGTGGCCCCCACCTTCCACGGGGACACCCTCTACGGCGAGACCACGGTGCTCGACAAGTGGGAGAGCACGAGCCGCGACGACCGGGGGGTCGTGCACGTCGAGACGATCGGCTACAAGCAGGACGGCACCGTGGTGTGCATCTTCCGGCGCAAGGTGATGGTGCCGAAGGACAGCTACCTCGCCGAGCGTGGCGGCGAGCAGCCGGGGCGCCCGGCGCCGGTGCCCGACCGCAACTGGCCCGGCCCAGCGGCGCCCACCGCCTGAGCGGACGGGCCACCGCCGGCCCGACCGGCTCCGGCTTGATCGACCCCGCCCGGCTGGGACTATCCGGCGTCGCGCCAGGTGGACTGGCGGCCGTCAGCGGTCCAGGTGACCTGACGGACGACCCGGTCGACGCTGCCGGGTGCCTTGACGGTGGCCACGACGGCCACTCCCGCTCCGCCGGACAGGGGTGCCGACTGCTGGGACACGAGGGTGGCGCCCGGTGCGACCTCGAGCGAGATGTCGCCCGCGTCGATCGGCAGGACGATGGCGAAGCTGGTGACCGTCGGCCCGCCCTGCTCCTTCACCCACGTGCTGAGGTGTGGTGTGGTGGTGCCCTGGAGCCATACCCGCGAGGTGCCGTCCGGGGCGACCATCCCCAGCTCGCCCCCAACGTCGTTCAGGTAGACCGTCCGGTCACCGATGGTCGCGCTCGGCAGCTCGTGTCCCTCCACGTCGAAGACCCGACCACTCGCAGACCAGTCGAGCCCGGCCAGGTCCACACCGGGTGGGGACTTCTCGGTCTGCACGAGGAATGCCTCGTAGGCCGTCCTGGTCAGCGGTGACTGGGTGGACGTCACCCCACCGACGTCGGCGGACGTCACCCCACCGACGTCAAGGTACCCGAAGCGCGTCATCAGCTCGTCGGCTTCGGCCGGGACCACCCCGACGACGACGAGCGGGTCGCGGGAGAGGGTCTCCCACACGGCCTTCTGCTCGCGCTCCCCGATCCGTCCGATCACGACGTCGAGGCCCTTCTCGCCGGTCGCAGAAGTGTCCGTCGCCGTGACCCGACCGGTGGACCGGTCGAGGTTCACGGTGTACGAGGCAACCCGAGAGCTGCCGTCGACCGCGAGGGTGGTGGAGACGACATCGGGAGCCACGCTCGCCGAGCGGGTGGCGGGAACCGGCTCCAGGCTCTGGCGGCTGGACTGGTCGAGTACCGCCCAGGCACCGGCGCCGAACGCCACGACCGCGGCCGCGATGCCGGCACCGGTCGCAAGGCGACGTCGGCGAATGACCCGTCGGCCACTGGTGACCACGGCGTGCGGGTCGACGTCGACGTAGGCCGGCCCCTCGGCATCCGCCGTGTCGTGCAGCAGGGAGCGCAGCTGGTCCTCGAACGTGTCGGTGCTCATCGCACGCCTCCTTCGGTTCGGGCGAGCTCGGCTCGCAGGGTGGCCAGGCCGCGCGAGGCGGCGGACTTGACCGAGCCGACGGAGATGTTCAGGGCGTCGGCGGTGGCCTGCTCGGACAGGTCGGTGTAGTAGCGCAGCACCACGACCTTGCGCTGCTGCTCGGGCAGGGTGGCGAGCAGCCGCACCACGATGTCGCGGTCCTCGGTGGCGCTGCCGGCTGTGGTGGCCGACTCGGGTGGGGCGGCGACCATCAGCTCGGCCCCGTGCCGGCGCCACCGGTCGGTGCGCTCGTTGACGAGGATGCGGCGCGTGTAGGCCAGCGCGGTCTCGGGGCGCACCCGGGGCCAGGCGACGTAGGTGCGCACCAGCGCGGCCTGCACCAGCTCGTGGGCGATGTGGTGGTTGCCGGTGAGCAGCCACGCGGTGCGCAGCAACGACGGCGTCGCCTGCTCGACGAACGCCGTGAACGCCGCGTCGCGGTCGGCCTTGCCGGTCCGGTCCATCACACCCCTCGGAGATCTCGTCACACCCTGCACTACGCCGGGATGCCGGGAAAGGTTGCCTCGCTTGGGGGACCGGTGTGCGCCACTACGCTGGCGCCGTGGCGATCGACCTGCACACCCACTCCTCGGCCAGTGACGGCACGGAGGCTCCGGCCGTCGTGGTGCAGCGCGCGGTGGAGGCTGGGCTGAGAACGATGGCGCTCACCGACCACGACACGACCTTGGGTTGGGACGAGGCCGCCGACGCGGCGCGGGCATCCGGCATCCGGCTGGTGCGTGGCATCGAGGTGTCGTGCAGCCGGCGCCATCAGAGCATCCACCTGCTGGCCTACCTGCCCGACCCGTCCCATCCCGGGCTGGTCGCGGAGCTGGCTCGCGCACGGGAGAGCCGCGACACCCGGCTCGACCGGATGGTGGGGAAGATGGCCGCCGACGGCATCGACATCACGGTGGACTCGGTGCGCGCCGAGGTGGGGGACGGCGCGACGGCGGGCCGGCCGCACATCGCCGACGCGCTGGTGACGGCCGGGATCGTGTCCCACCGCGACGAGGCGTTCCGGCGGTTCCTCGGCAACGACAGCCCCTACTACGTCTCGCACTACGCGCCCGACCCGGTGGACGCGGTCGAGCTGGTGCGTGCCGCCGGGGGAGTGCCGGTCGTCGCCCACGCCTGGTCGGCCACGCGGGGGCGGGTGGTGGCCGATTCGCTCATCGAGGAGCTCGTGTCGGCCGGGCTGGTCGGCCTCGAGGTTCACCACCGCGACCACACCCCGGATGCCGTGCGCCACCTCACCGACCTGGCTCGCGCGCTCGACCTGTTGGCGACCGGGTCGAGCGACTACCACGGTGATGGGAAGCTGAACCGGCTTGGCGAACACACAACGGCGCCAGCGGTTCTCGAGGAGATCGAGTCCTTGGCTTCGGGGAGCGTGGTGGTGGAGCCGTGAGCTTCGACCTCACGCTGTTCACCTCGACGTTCGTCACGCTCATCGTCATCCTCGACCCGCCGGGGGCCATCCCGATCTTCCTGGCGCTCACCGGGCCCCTGACGGCGAAGCAGAAGGTGGCGGCGGCGCGGTGCGCCTCGCTGGTGGCGCTGGGCGTCATCGCGTCGTTCGCGGTGTTCGGCCAGCGGATCCTGGACTACCTGCACATCTTGCTGCCCGCGCTGCCGGGGCGGGCGGGCTGCTGCTGCTCATCGTGGCGCTGCAGCTGCTGACCGGGTCGGAGTGGGAACAGCTCGCGGATGCCGGGGTCAACGTCGCGCTCGTGCCGCTCGGTACGCCGTTGCTGGCCGGGCCGGGTGCGATCGTCGCGACGATGCTGGCGGTGCAGGGGGCGGACGGGCCAGGTGGGTACCTCGCGGTCGCCGCGGCGCTGGTGATGGCCCTGTTGGTGGTCTACCTGGTTTTCCGCTTCGCGTCGCCGTTGGCGCGGCTGCTCAAGGACAGTGGGATCGTGCTCCTGACCCGGATCGCGGGGTTGCTGCTGTCGGCGATCGCGGTGCAGATGATCGCGGACTCGGTGATCGCGTTCGCCAACGGGGGCGGCGCGACCTGAGGTCCGTGGGTGCTTTCCTGTTCGCTCACGGCGTAATGAATGTGGCTGTGGGGCAGCGGGATCGGGCTTGCGGTCCCCACTGCGGCAACAGGTGGGGGAAATGGGGCTCTCCTGACACACCTGTGGGTGCTCGAGCAGGGTTGACGAGGCGCACGCCGTTCCCTGAGTAGGTTTCTGAGCTGTCGAAGGCACAGGAACTGTGGTCAGGAGAACGGCGTGCGTGATGTCAGCCTATGGCGCGAGATGTTGGGCGTCGAGAAGACCGTGATTGAGCGGGTCGAGTTCGACGAGGACGAGGAGGTGCTGGTCGCCCGGGTGCGGCCCACGAAGCGCGAACGGGGCCGGTGTGGGGTGTGTCGGCGACCCAGCCCGGGCTACGACGCCGGTGGCGGGCGGCGGCGGTGGCGGGCGCTGGATCTGGGGACGGTGCGCGCGGTCGTTGAGGCTGACGCGCCGCGGGTGCTCTGCCGCGAGCACGGGGTGGTGGTCGCGTCGGTGCCGTGGGCCCGTCACGACGCCGGCCACACCTACGCGTTCGATGACACGGTGGCGTGGTTGGCCACGCAGTCTTCGAAGTCCACGGTGACGGCGCTGATGCGGGTCGCGTGGCGCACCGTGGGGTCGATCATCGCCCGGGTCTGGGCTGATGTCGACGCCCGCCACGACCGCCTGGCCGGGCTGACGCGGATCGGGATCGACGAGATCAGCTACAAGCGCGGGTTCAAGTTCTTGATGGTCGTGGTCGACCACGACCGGCGCCGCTTGGTGTGGGCTGCGCCGGGACGCACCAGCGCGACCGTGGGTGAGTTCTTCGACCTGCTCGGCCCCGACCGGTGCGCCCAGATCACCCACGTTTCCGCTGATGGGGCCGACTTCATCGACACCATCGTGGCCGACCGGTGTCCGGGCGCGGTGCGGGTAGCTGACCCCTTTCATGTCGTGCGTTGGGCCACCGACGCCCTGGACGAGGTGCGTCGCGCGTCATGGAACGAGGCCCGAGCCCAAGCCCGCACCGAGCCCAAACGCGCCAGTGGGCGCCCCCGCAACGATGCGCCACCACGACCGGGAAACGAGCGCGCCAAGGCGCTCAAGGGGGCCAGGTACGCGTTGTGGAAGAACCCGCAGAACCTCACCGACAACCAGCAGGTCAAGCTCGCCTGGATCGCGACCACCGACCCCATGCTGCACCGGGCCTACCTGCTCAAGGAAGGGCTGCGGGTGGTGTTCACGTTGCCCTACGACGCCGCAGTCGACGCGTTGGACCGGTGGATCAGCTGGGCCCGCCGGTGCCGCATCCCGGCGTTCGTGAAGCTGCAGAAGAGCATCGTCAAACACCGGCCCCGGATCCTGGCCGCGATCGAGCACAACCTGTCCAACGGGCTCATCGAGTCCACCAACACCAAGATCCGGCTGATCACCAGGATCGCGTTCGGGTTCAAGTCCCCCGAGGCCCTGATCGCCCTCGCCCTGCTCTCCCTGGGCGGCCACCGACCCGTGCTACCCGGCCGGAAATGACCCACAGGTGTGTCAGGAGAGCCGGAAATGGGCGTGGATTCGTTGGTTCTGAGTGCCACGCGTGAAGGGGTGCGGCACTGTTGGGGAGGTGACACCGGACACGAGGTGCTCGCATGGCCCTGGGAAGGGTCCCAGCTCCCTCCTGCACTGAAGGTCACGCCCGCTCCCGTATCCAGACTTTCGGCAAGCGGCCACGGAAGAAGGGAACGACAAGACGTGGAGATCGGGTTCTACATCAACTGGGTCATGGTGCCGTTCTGTCTGGTGCCGGCCACAGCGATCGCGATCTACGCCCGGCACGTGTCCGGTGGCTGGGTGCAGCCCTGGATCAGTCTGAAGCCCGTGTGGTGGTTCTTGCTTCTCTTCCTTCTGCCTCCGCTCGGCTTCCTCCTCCTCGTCGTGAACGTGGGCGTTCACAGGCACACGCCAGGAGCGATCACCGGCCGGCAGCCCGCCGGCTGATCGTGCGGCCATCAGCGCCCTAGGGACAGGGCGCTCGTGCTGGCTCGGCGTCCTGACCGCGGAGGAACTAGGGGCAGACGCACTGCGGAGCTCGGAGCTCGAAGACGGATGAATGCCCGCACTCTTCCCCCACCTGTTGCCGCAGTGGTGCGGTCCGGGGGTCTGTCGGTGGTCGCCGCTAGGTTTGGGGTAGCAGATCAAGCAGCACAGCAGCGGGGTTTGGGGGGTGAGTACGGTGACGGTCGGACCGGGTGAGGTCAACGCCGCGGCACAGGGTGCGGTGGCCGCGCTGAGCACGGTGCTGGCTCCGTCGGAGGTGGTCGGGTCGCGGTCGGAGTGGGCGGGCGCGGTGGGGTCCTTGCAGCAGGTGATCGACGTCGCGACCGCGGCGCAGGATGCCGCGATCGTGCGCCTGGCGGCGATCGAGCCGGAATGGTGCGAGGACGGCACGGAGGTCGAGACGCACCACTGGCTGGGGCATGTGGCGTTGGACGCGCCGGCGATCGTGTCCGGGGTGCTGTCGGTCTCGGTGCGGCACGCCGAGCAGCGGGTCGAGGCGGCGGTGTTGCTGGCCGCGGACGGCCCCGAGGGGTCGGGCACCGACAGCGGTCTGGGTGGGCTGCACGCGGCGATGGGTGAGGGCCGGTTGGACTCCTACCGTGCGGGTGTGGTCGCCGAGGAGCTGGCGGCTGCGCCACCGCAGGTGCGTGAGACGGTGGTGACGATGCTCGAGGGACACTTCGAGGTCGAGGACGGTGCGCACCTGCGGCGGCGGTGTCGTCGGGCGCTGGCGCGGATCAGCCCGGAGCTGCTGTTGGAGCGGGCCAAGCAGGCCCGGGCGGAGTGTGGGCTGCGCCGGTGGGTAGCCGAGCCGGGGGTGGACCGGTGGGAGGGCACCTTCCCCAGCGAGGACGCGGCGCGCGCGTGGGCGGCGATCGACGCGCTGGCGCACCGGTACGTCAAGGACGACGTGTGCACCCACATCGAGGCCGCCCGCGGCAAGGCACTGACCGACCTGGTCGCCGGGCAGGCCACCATCGACACCGTCCTGACCATCACCGTCCCCGCCACCGGACTGACCGCCGATACCGGTCTCGGCACCACCGCCGCAGTCGGCACTGAGACCAGCGGCCAGGGCAGCGGCTCCGGCGACCTGGTCGAGGTCACCGGCCCGGCCGGGAACCAGCCGGTGTTCGTCTCCCGTGCCTGGGTCACCGCCATGGCCACCCCGAACTCCCGCCCAGGCTCGCGGTCCAAGGCAAAGGCCAAGGCCAAGGCATCTACGTCCACTTCGACGTCGACGGCCCCGCCTGTGTCCGGATCGACGCCGAGCTCGGGTTCTGGGTCGCAGGTGGTGGAGGTGGCGCCGTGCCACCCGCACACCGGCGCTCTGGTCGACCCAGCCAACCAACCAGCCGCAACGGACCACCCTGACGGGCCAACCCAGCGTGACGGGCTCACCCATATTCACGGGCCGACGCTCCCTGATGAGCCGACGCACCCTGCCGGGCAGACCCAACCCTGGGCGGGCGCGGCTCCCGGCATCGCTCAGCCGTTCGACGCAGGACCGGAGGCACCAAGCGCTGCCACCGCTCGCATCGGCATCGACACCGACACCTTCGTCGACGCCGGCACCGACGGCCTCGATGGCGACCGCGTGGACAGCGGCCGCGTTGAAGGCACGCCGGACGTCGTCGAGACCATCCCCGTCGCGAGCGACCCAAACCTGGCGGCCGTGGCCGTGGAGGTCGACCAAGAGGCGCCGGCAGCCACGACCCCGGCAGGCGGAACCGCACCCGACGGGGCGTCAACCCTGCAGCAGATCGCCGCGGGGTTCGGGGCCGGGGCCTACCGGCCCTCGGCCCGGATGGCGAAACGGGTCAAGGCCCGCGACCGGCGGTGCCGCTTCCCCGGCTGCACCCTCGCGGCGGTGTTCTGCGACCTCGACCACGTCCGGCCCTGGCCAGGCGGCCCGACCGCCGACACCAACCTGATCTGCCTGTGCCGACGCCACCACCGGGTCAAACAACGACCCGGCTGGCACGTCACCTTGGCCGCCGACGGCACCGTCACCTGGACCGACCCCACCGGCCGAGTCCGCACCACCGCGCCCACCGACGCCCTGACCTGCACCGTCCTCAGCGGCGCCGCGACCCCCGCACCAGTTCCGGCGAGCACCAGCGTCACCCTCACCGCCCTGCCCGACGGACCCTTCAGCGACCTCGAGTTCCTCCTTGAACACCTTGCCGCCGTTGCATCGCCACCCATCCGCAGCCACTCACACCGCATGCACCCAAGACCCACCTCGTGGCGCGATGACAGCGGTACTCGACACAGCGTCGATCTCACCCCGACCACCCACGTCATGCTCCTCGACAACACCGCCACGCCCTGCCGGAGACCGCGGCGCGGCCGGCACACCTTCCCCGACGAACCACCCTTCTGACCCCGCCGGCATCCGGTCGGGGCGTGCCTCGCCTGGGCTCGAGTGCCTGCGAGAGCCCCCCGGTTCGGACGGCTGCGAGCCGCCGATGCTCGAACCGGCCCAACCTCACCGCCATCCATCCCCCCAGCGTTTGCTGGCCGGAGCCGTTCTCCACGTACGGTGGCGTCGTGCCTGACACCACCGACGTCCCGACCGACAACGTGCTCATCCTGTCCTGCCCCGACCAACGCGGCATCGTCGCGACGGTGACGGCCCTGCTGTTCGAGCACGGCGCGAACATCGAGGAGAGCCAGCAGTTCCAGGACCCGCGCACCGCCCAGTTCTTCATGCGGATCCGCTTCTCGGTCGACATCGGCGGGCCATCGGCGCAACGGTGGCGCGAGCTCTTCGGGCCGGTCGCCACGGCATACGGCATGGACTGGTCGATCCGTGACGCGGCCACGCCCTACCGGGCCGTGCTCATGGTCAGCCGGTTCGGGCACTGCCTCAACGACCTGCTGTTCCGCTGGCGTTCGGGGGCCCTGAACATGGACATCCCGGCCGTGGTGTCCAACCACCGCGACCTCGAGCCACTGGTGGCGAGCTACGGCATCCCCTTCCACCACGTGCCGGTCACGGCCGACACCAAGCCCGAGGCCGAGGAGGCGCTGCGCCGGATCGTGGGCGAGCACGACATCGACCTGGTGGTGCTCGCGCGCTACATGCAGGTACTCAGCGACGACCTCACCCGCGACTTGTCCGGGCGGGTCATCAACATCCACCACTCGTTCCTGCCGTCCTTCAAGGGCGCCAAGCCCTACCACCAGGCGTTCGCAAGGGGTGTCAAGCGGATCGGCGCGACCGCGCACTACGTGACCGCCAACCTCGACGAGGGCCCGATCATCGAGCAGGACGTCGTTCGCGTCGACCACCGGATGACGCCGGAGGACCTCGTGCGCGCCGGCGAGGAGGTCGAGTCGCGCGTCCTGGCGCGGGCGGTCCGCTGGCACTGCGAGTCGCGCCTGCTGCTCAACGGCGACCGCACGGTCGTCTTCAGCTGATGAGGGCGACCACGACGGCGACCATAACGACGGCCCCGACGACGGTCACGACCGCTGGGGCGGCCGGGCCGGTCAGGCGTGGCGGTGCGGCAGGTGGAGGTGCGGGTGCGGCACGTGCAGCTGCACGTGGGGGATGCGCAGCCGGCGCCGGGCCTTCGGGGTGGCCTCGGTGCGTGCGGTGCGCTCGGCGGACGTGGGGGTCATGGATGCGGCGACGCCGGGGGTGATCATGTGCATACCCACAAGAGGCGCGCGCGTGGTTCCTGATACCTCGCGCAGTCTGGCCAGAATTGACGAGTGACCGATCGAGCCGCCAGCAGCACCGCGGTGCTCGTCTGCCAGGGAAGGGCCGTGGCGCACGGCCGCCTCGCCGTCGACCGGTTCTGCGCCCCGGTCGCCGAGCAGCTGCTCGACCCCGAGGAGCGCATCGTCGTCGAGAAGGCCCGCTCCCGGCAACCGCCGCAGGGCGGATCCGGCCGGATGGCCTACGAGCTCGTACGGCGCACCGCGGTGCTCATGGTGCCGCGCACCGTGGCCATCGACGACGCCGTGCGCGACCACGGCGCCCCGCAGGTCGTCGTGGTCGGCGCCGGCCTCGACGCCCGCGCGTGGCGGATGCCGGAGCTCGCGCGCGCCACCGTCTTCGAGGTCGACCACCCGGCATCCCAGCGCGACAAGCAGCGCCGCCTCGGCGGCATCGAGCCCATTGCTGGTCAGGTCGTGGCGGTCGCCGTCGACCTCGAGCACGACCCGCTGGCACCGGCACTCGAGGCGACGAGCTTCGACCCCGCGAAGGAGACGACCTGGGTGTGGGAGGGCGTCGTGCCCTACCTCACCTCGGATGCCGTTGCCGAGACGGTGCGCCACCTCGCCGAGCTGTCCGCGCCGGGCAGCATCCTCGTCGTGAGCTACCAGTCGCGGTCGGTGTCAGCCTCGGCGCTGCGTCGCGTGATGCGGGTGGCCATGCGGCTCAGCCGCCAGCCCGACCCGCTGGCCGGCGAGCCGTGGCGCTCCACCTGGTCATCCCAGACCATGCGAGAAATGTTGGCGCACAGTGATTTTGAGATGACACAGGATGACGACCTGCTCACCCTGGCGCGCGGGTTCGACCTTCCGCACGACGCGGACGCCTCACTGCGCAACGGGCGCGTGGTGGTCGCCGTCCGCCGCTGACGACCCCGCCCGCAGCGCGGCCAACGTGTCGACGGCGAGCGCCGCGCCGTCCCCACCGCCGGCGGCAGCGAACCACGCGACGGCCTGCTCGACGCACGCCAGGGCGGCATCCGGCTCCCCGACCGCGCGAAGCACCGACGCGAGGCGGGTGCGAGCGACCGCGACGGTGCGCAGGTCGCCGCACCGCCGCGCGATCTCGATCGCCTCGACAAGAGTCGACCGCGCCGAATCGCCCTCACCGCAGGCCTCTTCGACGCGCGCGAGGTTGAGCAGGTGGTGCGCCTGCGCGGCCTCGAAGCCCAGCGAGCCGGCCGAGCCGGCCGCCCGGGCGAGGTGGGTCTTCGCGTCGGGATAGCGGTGCTCCGCCTCCGCCAGCTCCCCCTGCAGCCCTTCGGCATGGCCGAGCGCCCAGTCGTCACCGAGCGGGGTCAGCAGCCCCAACGCCCGGTCGCATGCCGCCCGGCTGCCCACCAGGTCGCCGGTGGCGATCAGGGCCCAGGCAGCGAGCAGCCAGCTGGTGCCGACCTCCCACACCAGGCCGGATCGCTCCAGCTCGGGACGGCACCCGGCGAGCAGCTCGAGTGCCTCGGTGGCGTGGCCACCCTGGGTGCGGACGAACGCCAGGTGCAGCCGGGCCACCGCCCCCGCTGCCGGGTCGGTAGTGCGAGCGGCCTCCTCGAGGTCGGCGACGGCCCGGTCGAGGTCACCGCCCGAGGCCTCGAACCACCCGCACAGGACCAGTGCGGCCACCCGGTCGCCCTCGACGACCGAGCCGGCGTCGACGGCCGATGCCGCCTCGACCGCCGTGCGCACCCGGCGCGCGCCCTCGACCCCGGTGCCCAGCACCACCCAGGCCCACCCGAAGCCGAGCACCACCCGGACGCCGAGGTCAGGCGCATGGTCGGCCGACCACGCCAGCGCCGCATCGAGGTTCGCGCGCTCGGTGCGGGCCAGCGCCAGGTGCTCCGGCTGGGCCGGCCCCCGCAGCCCGGCTCGAGCCCGGTCCGCCGCCTCGGCGTACCAGTGGGCATGGGCGAGCGCCGCGACATCGGCCAGCCCCGCCTCCTCGAGCCGTTCCCGCGCCAGGTCGCGCACGCTGTCCAGGAGCCGGTAGCGCGCCGGGCCGCGCAGCGGGATGTCGGCCACCGCCAGCGACCGGTCGACCAGCCGGGTCACGACGTCCAGCCCGGATGCCGCGGGCACCCCCAAGGCCGCGAGCACTGCCTCGACCGCAGCCAGGGGCGCCCCGCCGGTGAAGGCCGCGAGCGCCCACAGCCCGCGCTGGTCGTCGGGGAACAGCAGGTCGTAGCTCCAGGCGAGGGCCGCGTGCAGGGTGCTCCGGCGGGCCGGCAGGTGGCTCACCGGGTCGCGCAGCAGGGCGAACCGGTCGTCGAGCCGGCGGGCGATCTCGCGCACGGGGAGCACCCGGGTGCGGGCCGCGGCCAGCTCGATGGCCAGTGGCAGCCCGTCGAGCGAACGGCAGACCTCCTCCACGGTGCGCCGGGTCTCGTCGTCGTCGGACGGGTACGCCCGCTGGGCCGCGGCCCGGTCGGCGAACAGGGCCACCGCGTCACTGAGGTCGAGCGGCGCGAGGTCGAGCACGTGTTCACCGCCCGCCCGCAGCGGCAGCTGGCTCGTGGCGAGCACCCGCACTCCCGCTGCGGTCGCGAGGAGCTCCCCAGCAACGGACGCCACGGCATCCACCACGTGCTCGCAGCTGTCGAGCACCACCAGCAGCTCGGTGCCGTGCAGCCGGTCGATGACCGCCCTGCGCGTGGGCGTGTCCAGCCCCAGTGCCTCGCCGATGCCGTGCCACACGCCATCGGCACTCGCAGCGGAGTCGAGCCGCGCCAGCCAGGCACCGTCGGCAGGCCGTCGTCGCGCGGCCGCCTCCAGCGCGAGCCGCGTCTTGCCCACGCCGGCCGGACCGGTGACCGTGACCAGCCGGGCGCTCGCCAGCAGGCTCTCGAGGCGCCGCAGGTCGCCATCGCGACCCACCAACGAGCCGGATGCCGTGGGCAGGTTGCCGCTTCCCGGTTCCTGGCCCGCGGACGTCAGGACCCGCCGGTGCGGGGTGCCGGCCAGGGCCGGGTCCTGCTGCAGCACCTGCTGCTCGAGGCGCTGCAGCTCCGTCCCGGGGTCGATGCCCAGCTCGTCGGCGAGCAGCCGGCGCACGCGGGCGCAGGCCGCCAGGGCGTCACCCTGTCGTCCGCCGCGGTACAGGTCGGTGACGAGCAGGGCCCAGAGCCGCTCGCGCAGCGGGTTGGTCGCCACGAGATCCTCGAGCTCGGCGACGAGCTCACCCCTGGACCCCAGGTCGACCCGGGCGGCCAGCCGCTCCTCCATCAGGGCCAGGCGGGTCTCCGCCAGCCGCACCCGGTGGGGGTGCGACCAGGCGCTCTCCCCGGCACCGGGCAGGAGCTCGCCCTGGAAGAGCGCCAACCCCTGTTCGCAGAGCTCCAGGACCCGGCCCGGGTCAGCGGAGCCGCGCAGGGCGGCCACCTGCTCGGCCAGGCGGAGCACGACCACGGCGTCAACGTCCATCGGGTCGAGCACCAACGTGTAGCCGGCATCCTCACCACGCACCAGTGACGCGTCGCCCAGCGCGCGCCGCAGCCGGGACACCTTCGACTGCAGCGTGTTCGGCGCGGCGCCGTGCACCTCATCGGGCCAGAGGTCGTCGAGCAGCCGCTCGGCGCGCACCGGCGTGCCGGCCGACACGGCGAGGCGTACCAACAGCTCGGTCGTCTTGCCACCCGGGACGGGCACCGCGACCCCGTCCCTGCGCAGGTCGACCGGACCCAGCACGGCCAGGCTCAGCATGGCGCGAGCATACGGCTCACCGGTGCCGGCCGAACAGGCCGGTCAGTCGCCCGGACCGGCGGGTCAGCGGGCTGTCAGCGCGGCGCCAGCGCCCCCGGACAACCTCGTCGCGTGACCCCCCTTGACGGCGACGACCTGGTCCGGCAGCTGATGAGCGGCGACGCCGCAGCGGCTGCGGCCGTCCGGTCCTCCGCCACCACCTCGAGCGAGCCGCTCGTGCTCACCGCCGCGGCCCTGCTCGACCCGGCCGACGCCGACCTGCTCCGGCGGGCCGGCGCGGCCGCCCGCCGCCCCTTCGACCGCCAGGTCGTCGCCCTGGCCGCCGCTCACCTCGCCGGCGACCGCGACCGGCTGACCGCACTGGCGTGCGAGCACCTGCTCGACCACCCCGACAGCGTCATCGCCGTCTGGATCGTGGCCGGCGCGCACCCGCCCGAACCCACATCAGCCCCGGCACGGACAGCGCCACCCTCACCGCACCCACCCACCCCTCAGGCCGGGACCACCTCGGCAAACACCCCACAGGAGACGTCATGAACCGCAGAACCACCGCCGTCCTGCTCATCGCCGCGGCCGTGCTCACCAACGCCGCTTTCACCGTGCTCGGCAGCATCTTCGACTACCCCGACGTGCTCAAGGAGCCGGTCGCCGAGATCCTGGCCGCTTTCCGCCAGCACCAGGGCCAGGTGTCCTTCTGGTTCGCGGTCCTGGCCGTGTCCGCCGCGCTGTTCGCCCCCATCGCGATCGGGGTCGGCCGGCTCTCGACCCACCGTGCCATGCGGGTCGCGGTGCCCGTGGGCATCGCCGCCGCGGTCGTTCAGGTCATCGGCCTGTCCCGCTGGCCGCTGCTCGTGCCCGGCTTCGCCGCCGACGCCACGAGCACCGACCCGGCCACCGTCACCGAGGCGTACGACTCGTTCGAGACCGCCCACCGACTCCTCGGCAACCTGGTCGGTGAGACCCTCGGCTACGTCTTCACCGCCACGTGGACCCTGCTCGTCGTCGTGGCCCTGCACCGCCGGATCGCCGGCCGCTGGTTCAGCGTGCTCGGCGCCGGCTCGGCCCTGCTGATCGCCGTGGGCGTGCTGTCCCCGCTCGACCTGCCGGTCGTCGACACCGCCAACTTCGCCGGCTACGTGCTGTGGAGCCTCTGGCTGGTCGGCTTCGGCATCCTGCTCTTGCGTCGTCCTCGCCGCCCCGGCGCCGACGCGCCGGCCGGCGTCCTCACCGCGGCTCGGGGCTGATCACCATGGCCACCACGACGCCCAGCCCCCGCACCCCGGCCACAACCCACACCACTCCCACCACCCCCAGCGCCTTGCGCGCCTGGCTGCTCTGGACGGCAGGCTTCGTCGCCTTCCCCCTGTCCGGCATCACCGGGATGCTCGTCGTCGGCCGGGTCGACGGCCCGGCCGCCGCGGCCCTGGGTGGCCTCGCGACCGGCGCCGTGCTCGGTGCCGGGCAGGCGTTGGCCAGCTCGCGCCGGCTGCCCCTGCAGCGCTGGGTGCCGGCCACGGCCCTCGGTATGGGGGCCGGCCTCCTGCTCGGCGCGACCGCCGTCGGCTTCGGCACCTCCCTCGGCACGCTCGTCGTGATGGGCGCTCTGAGTGGCGCCGTGCTCGGCGTCGCCCAAGCGGTCGCCCTGCCAGCGCGCTCGCGCCACCGTTGGGCCTGGGCCGCGGCGATGCCGGTGCTCTGGGCGCTCGGCTGGGCCGTCACCACGGTCGTGGGTGTAGCCGTCGACCACCAGTTCACCGTCTTCGGCGCCAGCGGCGCCGTCACGGTCACGGCCCTGCTCGGCATCCTCCTGCAGCACGTCCTTCCGACCACGCGCCCCGACCCCCACCAGACCATCGGAGACCCGTCATGACCCGCACCACACCACACCACACCACACCCCACCTCGTCGTCGACAGCGTCACCACCCGGCCCGGGGCCACGGCCACGCCGGTGCAGCGTGGTCTCGCGCAGACGGTCGACGCCCACCGTCGTGCTGGTGCGGTCGCCTGACCGACGCGGTCAGGCGGAGCCGGTTCGACGCTGGTCGTACGACTGCGCGCGCTCGTCGAAGCTGTCGTCCGACCCGTCGGCGAACGCGTCGCGCCGCTGGTCGGAGCCCTGCGTGCCCTCGTCGACGCGGTCACCGGACCCGTCGGCGACGGTGTCGCGCCGCTGGAGGGTGTCGGCGCCGCGGTCGAGGCGGTTTCCGTCGCGGTCGGTGCGGACGTCGGGGTCGCGCAGGTCGGCGAGGCGCAGCTGCTCGTCACGCTCGCGCCGAACGGCATCGGCGCTCCCCGAACGGCTCTCGGCCTCCGCGGCGAGGCGCTCGGCCTCGAGCTCGCGCTTCTGGGCCTCGGCCCGGGCCGTCTGAGCCTTCGCATCGGCCTCGGTCGCACTGGCCTCGTTCTCGCGCAGCCGGCGGTCGTGCTCGACGGCCTTCTCACGGAAGTCGGCGGCCTGCTGGCGCTGCACCTGGGCCCGGCGTGCCCCGGACCGGGACACGACGAACGCGATGACGGCCGCCACCACCACCAGCGCCACGATGATCCAGATGATCGTGCTGGTGTCCATGGTCGTCTCCTCACCGGCGCGGGTGAGGAGCACCCGCACATTTCAGCGGTGTCGTACCCGAGAGGCGTCGCCGGCAAACACGCGGCGAGCCGGCGGCATCACCCCAGCGAGTACGGGTGCGGCCGTCCGGGAGGGTCCTCACCGACCCGGCCGTCGACCGCCTCGCGGACCAGGTCGGCGTGCCCCGTGTGCCGTCCGTACTCCTCGATGAGGTCGACGAGCAGGCGGCGCACGGTGCTCTCCTCACCACCCGAGAGGTACGTCGCGCCGGGGTCGCGGTCAGCAAGCAGCTCGCGCATGACGGCGCGGGAGCGGGCCACGGCGTCGGCCCACAACCGGTAGAGCGTCTCGGCGTCGTCCTGCGCCGCCGATCGCCACACCGCCTCACCGCGGCCCTCCGGGGGCATCGCAGCCCACGGTTGCGGCAGGGCGTGACCGGCCAGGTCCCACGAGAAGTTGAGGTCCTCCATGTAGGCAAGGTGCTTGAGCAGCCCACCGAGGGTCACGGCCGACGCACCGACCGTTTCGCGCAGCTGCTCGTCCGTGAGGTCGGCGCACTTGTAGGCGAAGGTGGCCCGTTGCCGTTCGAGCGACCCCAGGAGGGTGTCGGCCTCGGAGCCCACTGCGGGTGGTTCGGGCCAGCCCGTCATGACGACGAGCTGTCCGAGGGGGTGGCGGCGTGCCCGGGGCGGCCGTGCGTGCGCCGGTCCTGCTTCATCTCCGCCTCGAAGACGTGCCGCTTTCCGCCCATCAGCTCGTCGCGGACGGCCCGCTCGTGCTCGCGGAAGGCGGCGTAGTAGCCGTCCTCGAACTCCTCCACGACCTGGAAGGTCCAGCGCCCCGCAAGGATGTTGCGCCCGACCAGGTCGGTCTCGATCCGTTCGGCGACGTCGTCGTGACCCGCGTCGCGCAGCAGGCCGACCGCCTCGCCGAGGGCCAGGTCGGCCATGCCGACCTTGCGGTGGAAGCTGAACAGCTGCCCGCGCGCGTCCTCGATGACCTCGAGGGCCTCCGAGAGCTTCCCGACCGCCTCGACGGTGGCGTCGCTGGTGCCGGTGGGGCGGGTGTGGGCGTCGTCGACGGACATGCGAGCAAACCTAGGTGCGGATGCCGTGCCACGGCATCCGCGTGACGTGCCGGTCGGCGCTGTCGGAGGTTGGCAGGGGCTCGCAGGTTGGCAGGGGCTCGGAGGTTGGGGCTGTCGTGGGCGACGCGGCCCGGGCCTGTGGATAACTCCGCGGCGCCGTCGGCGATCCCCGGCAGGGTGTCGGCATGAGCTTCGACGACCTCCCCGTGAACTGGCCCGACCTGCCCCTCGACACCCCCGGGCTGGCCGCCGACGTCGCCGACCTGGTGGTGGGCCACGTCGACCGGGTGGTCGGCTGCATCGGGCTGGTGCTGACCGGTGCCGACCTCACGATGGGACAGCCGGCCATCATCAGCGACGTCGACGACGCCGTGCGTCCCGACCAGCTGCGACCGGCGCTCGACCACCTGTGCGGCCTGCTCGTCGAGACCGGGGGAGCGATGCTGTTCGTCCGCGGCCGCGACGGCACGGTGCGGTTCACCGACTCCGACCGGCGATGGCACCAGGCGGTCATCGACGCGTGCCGCGCCGCCGGTGTGCGGCTGCTCGGCGCCTTCCTGGCCACCCCCGCCGCGGTGCGCTCGTTCCCCGAGCCGCTGCATGCGGTCGTCGACGACGTGGCGTCGTGATGCCGGGCTCAGCACTCGATGACGTTGACGGCGAGGCCGCCGCGGGCGGTCTCCTTGTACTTCACCATCATGTCGCGCCCGGTGTCGCGCATGGTCTTGATCGCCTTGTCGAGCGAGACCACCTGCTTGCCGTTGCCGCGCAACGCGATTCGCGCCGCCGTGATCGCCTTCACCGAGGCCACGGCGTTGCGCTCGATGCAGGGAATCTGCACGAGCCCACCCACCGGGTCGCAGGTGAGGCCGAGGTTGTGCTCGATGCCGATCTCGGCGGCGTTCTCGACCTGGTCGGGAGTGCCGCCGAGCACCTCGGCCAGGGCGCCGGCCGCCATCGAGCAGGCCGAGCCCACCTCGCCCTGGCAGCCGACCTCGGCGCCGGAGATCGACGCGTTCTCCTTGTAGAGGCTGCCGATCGCCGCCGCGGTGAGCAGGAAGCGCACCACGCCCTCGTCGTCGGCACCGGGCACGAAGCGGGTGTAGTAGTGCAGTACCGCCGGGATGATGCCTGCGGCGCCGTTGGTCGGGGCGGTGACGATGCGCCCGCCGGAGGCGTTCTCCTCGTTGACCGCGAGGGCGTAGAGCGTGACCCAGTCCATGGCGGCCAGCGGGTCGCCCGGGTGCTCGCCGCGCAGCTGGGTGGCCAGCCGTGGGGCGCGCCGCTGCACCTTGAGCCCGCCGGGCAGCACACCCTCGGAGCGGCAGCCGTTGTCGATGCACTCCTGCATCACCTGCCACAGGTGCAGCAGGCCCCCGCGCACCTCGGCCTCGGTGCGCCACGACAGCTCGTTCGCCATCATCACGCCGCTGATCGGCAGCCCGGTCTCCGCACACCGCTCGAGCAGCTGGTCGCCGGTGGTGAACGGGTACTTCACCGGGGTGTGGTCGGGCACGATCACGTTCTCGCCGACCTCGTCCTGGTCGAGCACGAACCCGCCGCCCACCGAGTAGTACTCGCGCTGGTGCAGCGGTTCCTCGCCCTCGGTCGGCGTCGCCGAGGCCCAGGCCGTGAAGCGCATGCCGTTGGAGTGGAACGCCAGCCGGGCGCGACGGTGCAGCACCACGTCGTTGTCGAGGTCGAAGGTGATCTCGTGGCTGCCGTCGAGCCGCAGCCGCCCGCTGGCACGCACCTCGGCCAGGCGCGGGTCTGCGCCGCGCGGGTCGGTGCTCTCCGGCGCCTCGCCCTCGAGGCCGAGCACCACCGCCTTGACCGACCCGTGCCCGTGGCCGGTGGCGCCCAACGAGCCGAACAGCTCGGCGCGCACCCGGCCCACTCCCTCGAGCAGGCCGGCGGTCCGCACCCCCTGCGCGAAGGTGTGCGCGGCCCGCATCGGTCCCACGGTGTGCGAGCTGGAAGGGCCGATGCCCACGGAGAAGAGGTCGAACGCGCTGATGGCCATCGCCGCACAGTGTGTCAGGTCGGCAGCGTCCCAGGGCACTGCGGAGCGGGGCCCCTCGCAGCCGGACCGGCGCCCCTCGCAGCCGGAGCGGCGCCCTTCGCGAGCCGGAGCGGCGCCCTTCGCAGCCGGAGCGGCGCCCCTCGGAGCCGGAGCGGCGCCCCCGCGAGCCGGCGTCGGGGCGGCAGCACGGCGGCGTCGGTGCGACCGGCTAGCGTCAGGGCCGTGAGTGCGCAGCCGGCCCAGCAGCAGTTCCCCGGCATGCCCGCGCCGCTCTACGCCGCCAGTCCGAGCAAGCTGCTGGCCTTCCTCGACTGCCCCCGCCGCTACCGCCTGCAGTACCTCGACCGTCCGTCGCCCGAGAAACGCCGTCAGCGGGCCCACACCTCGCTGGGCAACGCCGTGCACAACGCCCTGCGCGACTGGTGGGACCTGCCCGAACGCACGCCTGAGCGGGGGGCCGGCCTGGTCGACCGGGCGTGGATCGACGTCGGCTTCCGCGACGGCGAGCAGTCCCGCGAGTGGCGGGAGACGATGCGGGCTGCGGTCACGAACTACCTCGGCGGCGTCGACCCGGCCAGCCAGCCGGTCGGCATCGAGCGCACCGTGTCGTTCGTCAGCGGTGACCTGCGGGTGACCGGGCGGGTCGACCGGCTCGACGACCGCGACGGCGAGCTCGTCGTCGTCGACTACAAGACCTCGCGGGTGCCCCCCACCGACGACGACGCCCGCACCTCCCTGGCCCTGGGGCTCTACGCGGCGGCGGTGTGGAAGATGTTCCGGCGCCGCACCCTGCGTGTCGAGCTGCACCACGTGCCCTCCGGCACGATCGCCGCGCACGAGCACACCCCCGAGTCGCTCACCCGCAAGGTCGAGCAGGCCCGTTCCATCGCCCGTGACGCCCGGCGGGCCGACCTCGACTTCGCCGAGCTGGGCGAGTCCTCGGCATCCTTCCCGCCCGTGCCGGGCCCGCTGTGCGGGTGGTGCGACCTGCGGGCGCACTGCCCGGAGGGCCAGGCGGCCGGCCCCGAGAAGTCCGACTGGGCGGCGCTCGAGGAGCGGCCCCCTGCCGGCGGGTGGGTCCAGCGCGACGGCGCGTGACCGGCATCCGCTGCACTGCTCCGGCACGAACCAGCCGCGTGTCCGAGCCCTCTGGCAGGCTCGACCGGCATGGAGCAGCGGATCTCGTTCGTGACCCTGGCCGTGCGTGATGTCGACCGGACCCGGTCGTTCTACGTCGACGGGCTGGGCTGGTCGCCCGAGCTCGACGTGCCGGGGGAGGTGCTGATGTTCGAGGCCGGCGAGCGGCTGGTGCTGTCGTTGTGGGACCGCGCTGCGTTCGAGGCGGAGCTCGGGCGCGCTGCCCTCGAAGGCTCCGGCGTGGTGCCGATGACGTTGTCGCACAACGTGGCAACGCCGGCAGAGGTTCGCGACGTGCTCGCCCTCGCCACGGCGGCGGGTGCGACCGTCACCGGTCCGGTCGAGCGGGAGTGGGGCGGGTTCACCGGCTACTTCGCCGACCCGGACGGGTTCTGGTGGGAGGTCGCCTGGAACCCGGGGCCGATCGGTGTGCGGGTGGTGCCCGACACCGACGTGGACGCCCGCCCGTGAGTGCCGTGGTCGAGGCCCGGCGCACCGAGCGGCTGGTCCTGCGGGGCTGGCGTGACGACGACCGCGACGCGTTCGCCGCGATGAACGCCGACCCGGAGGTCATGCGCTACTTCCACCTCACCATGACCCGCGAGCAGTCCGACGCCATGCTCGACCGGATGGAGGCGGCCCTGGAGTCGCAGGGCTGGGGGCTGTGGGCGCTCGAGCGGCGCGACACCAGGGAGCTCATCGGCTTCACCGGGCTCGCCGTGCCGTCGTACGACCTGCCGTTCACCCCCTGCGTGGAGGTGGGCTGGCGGCTGGCTGCCTCGGCGTGGGGCCGGGGCTTCGCCACCGAGGCGGCGCGCGAGGCGCTGCGCGTGGGGTTCGGCGAGGTGGGGCTGGGCGAGGTGGTGTCGATGACGTCGGTGCCCAACACGCCCTCGCGGGCGGTGATGGAGCGGCTCGGCATGACGCGAGACCCGGGTGACGACTTCGAGCACCCGGCCGTCCCGCCGGGGCACCCGTTGCGGCCGCACGTGCTCTACCGGCTCTGCGCTCCTGCCGTGCGGCGCTGAGGCCGCGGCGATGCTGGGCTCAGGCGCTGCGGCGTGAGTAGTAGGCGCGGGAGTTCTCGCTGAGGATGCCGCGGATCAGCTCGGCCTCGGGGGTGTCCTCGCCCTCGACCGTGGCGAGCAGGTCGTCGATGTCGGCGGGGGTGCGGTAGTGGTCGAGGTCGGCACGCAACCGGTTGAGGGCCTCGCGGTTCTCGCGGCGCTCGCGGAGCTCGTCCTTGACGGTGGTCCACAGGGTTGAGGTGGTCATGCATCCAGCATGCGCCGGGTGCCGTCCATGCGTCCAATGGAATCCGAACATAACTGACATGCACTATCGTCATGGATGTGGACACTGACTCGCTGCGCTGGTTCCAGCTCGTCGCCGACGGCTACACCGTCACCGAGGTCAGCGAGATCTACGGGGTGAGCCAGCCCGGGGTCTCCCGGGCCCTGGCCCGCCTCGAGCGCGACGTCGGCACCCCACTGCTGCGCCGCTCCGGCCGGGTGCTGCGGATGACGCATGCCGGCACGGCCTTCAAGCGGCACGTCGACCACCTCGTCAACGACCTCGACAACGGCCTGGCTGCGGTCGACGAGCTCGTCGACCCCGAGGGCGGCGTGGTGGCGCTGGCCTTCCCGCTCAGCCTGGGGTCGTGGCTGGTGCCCGGCCTGATCCGGTCCTTCCGGCGCGACCACCCGCGGGTGCGGGCCGTGCTGCAGCGCACCGCGGTGGGTGACACCGGACAGGTGTCCCAGCAGCTCGCGACCCGGCGTGCCGACCTGGAGCTCACCACCCACCGGATCACCGAGACCGGGGTCGAGTGGCGGCGCGTCCTGGTCGAACCGCTGGTGCTCGCGGTTCCGCTGACCCATCGCCTGGCCGAGCGCGACGCGGTGGCCCTGTCCGAGGTGGCCGACGAGCCGTTCGTCGTGCGTCGGGCGCCCTCGGGGATGCGGTCGCAGACCCTCGCCCTCTGCGAGGCGGCCGGCTTCGCGCCCACCATCGACCTCGAGGCCGACGACCTGCCCACCGTGCGCGGCCTCGTCGCCGCCGGGCTCGGCGTGGCGGTCGTGCCGGCCCAGGGCCTGCCGGCACCGACCACCTTCGCGCGCACCCGGTTGCTCCCGCTCACCGACGCGCACGCGCAGCGCGAGGTCGGCGTCGCGTGGGTCACCGGGCGGCCGCTGCTGCCGTCGGCGGAGTCGTTCCGCCGGTTCCTCCTGACCGGCGAGGTCGGCTCCCACCTCGGGTGACAGAATCAGGGCCACTCCCGCGGACCCCATGGAAGGCCCCCGATGGCGCCGAAGCAGCCGAAGCAGACGAAGCACAAGGCCACGATCCTCGCCCTCGCCAACCAGAAGGGCGGGGTCGCCAAGACGACCTCGGTCGCCTCGCTGGGAGCCGCGTTCGCCGAGCAGGGCCGCCGGGTGCTCCTCGTCGACCTCGACCCGCAGGCCTGCCTCACCTTCAGCCTCGGCGTCGACCCCGATGCGGTGGAGTCCTCGGTGCACGACGTCATGGTCGGCGGCACGCCGGTCAAGGACGTCATCGTCTCCTGCGAGGAGGGCATCGACCTGGTGCCCAGCACCATCGACCTCGCCGGCGCCGAGGCGGTGCTGCTCTCGCGCCCGGCCCGCGAGTACGTGCTGCAGGGCGCCCTCGACGACGTCAAGCGCGACTACGACATCATCCTGCTCGACTGCTCACCCAGCCTCGGGGTGCTCACCCTCAACGCCCTCACCGCCGCGCACGGCCTGATCATCCCGATGCCCTGCGAGATGCTCAGCCACCGCGGGGTCGGGCAGCTGCTCGACACCGTGCGCGACGTGAAGAAGATCCTCAACAAGAAGCTGCGCGTCATCGGCATCCTCCCGACCCTCTACGACGGTCGGAGCCTGCACGCGCGCGAGGTGCTCGAGGACGTCGGCAGCCGCTACGACCTCCCGGTGCTGATGCCGCCCATCCCCAAGACGGTGCGCTTCGCGGAGGCTCCCGCGGTGGGGCGCTCCATCCTGTCCACGGCCCGCACGTCCAAGGGCGCCGCGGCCTACCGCGAGGTGGCGGCCGGCATCCTGAACGGGCTCTGAACCGCCCCGCAGCGGCTCGTCCAGGAAGTCGAACCGCAGGGCGGGACGGTCCTACAGTGTTCCGATGCCAACCACCACACCAGCACTCATCGCCGACTCGGCGACCTCCGGCTTCCGCCAGGGCAGCATCGAGCGTCGCGACCTGCGCCCCGACGACATCCGCATCGAGATCGCGTTCGCCGGCATCTGCCACTCCGACATCCACACCGTGCGCGAGGAGTGGGGACCGGCCCACTTCCCGCTGACCGTGGGGCACGAGATCGCCGGCACCGTCGTCGCCGTGGGCGACGAGGTCACCCGCCACGCCGTCGGCGACCGGGTCGGCGTCGGCTGCCTCGTCGACTCGTGCGGCGTGTGCGAGCCGTGCAAGGACGGCATGGAGATGTTCTGCACCAAGCCCTCCGTCGGCACCTACAACGCCCAGGGCTATGACGGCGAGTGGACCATGGGCGGCTACGCCAAGGAGGTCGTCGTCAGCGAGCGCTTCGTGTTGCGCATCCCCGACTCGATGGACCTCGACGTCGCCGCGCCGCTGCTCTGCGCCGGCATCACCACCTACTCCCCGCTGCGCCGCTGGGGCGCCGGCACCGGTCGCTCGGTGGCCGTCGTCGGCGTCGGCGGCCTGGGCCACATGGGCGTGAAGATCGCGGCCGCCATGGGCGCTTCCGTCACCACCATCTCCCGCTCGATGGCCAAGGCCGACGATGCCGAGGCGCTCGGTGCGACCCGGCACATCGCGTCGTCCGACCCCGAGGCGATGAAGGCGGCCCGCGGCAGCTTCGACATCGTGCTCAACACGGTCAGCGCCGACATCCCGATCGCCGACTACGTGCGGCTGCTGAAGCCGGCCGGCGTCGTGGTGAACGTCGGCCTGCCGCCGGCCCCCTACGAGATCCCGCCGGGCTCGCTCATCGGTGGCAACAAGGCGGTCGCCGGCTCGCAGATCGGCGGCATCGCGCAGACCCAGGAGATGCTCGACTTCTGCGCCGAGCACGGCATCGCCGCCACCATCGAGGTCGTCGACGCTGCCGACGTGGATGCCGTGTGGGACCGGGTCGTCGACGGAGACGTGCGCTACCGCGCGGTCATCGACACCAGCACCCTGACCGGCTGACCCGCCAGACCCAGCTGACCCGCCAGACCCAGCTGACCCGCCAGACCCAGCTGACCCGACAGGCCCGACTTATTGCGAATCTCCCACCCTCGCGCGGCCCGTGACGGGCCCGCTGATGGTGGGAGATTCGCAATGAGTCGCGGGGGTCAGCTGGCGGCGGTGTCGCCCGAGGTGCTGCCGCCGCGGGTGCGCCGCCGGTTGCGGTTGCGCTTGGGACGGTCGGCACCACCGTCGGCGGGTGCGTCGCCGTCGCGGGATGCCGGGCGCGAGGAGTCGCGGGAATCGCCACCACGTCCGCCGCGGCTGTCGCCGGAGCGCCCGCCACGCCCGCCACGGTCGCCGCGGTCACTGCCGCCCGAGCCGCGACGGCCGGCACCCTTGCCGGTCTCGCCGAGGTCCTCGAGCACCTCGGCGCCCAGGCCCTCGCGGGTCTGCTGGGCGCGGGGGAGGCGGCCCTTGCTGCCCTCGGGGATGTCGAGGTCGGCATACAGGTGCGGCGAGGAGGAGTAGGTCTCCTGCGGCTCGGGCATGCCGAGGTCGAGCACCTTGTTGATCATCGCCCAGCGGTGCAGGTCGTCCCAGTCGACGAAGGTGACGGCGATGCCGGTGTTGCCGGCCCGGGCGGTGCGGCCGATGCGGTGCAGGTAGGTCTTCTCGTCCTCGGGGCACTGGTAGTTGATCACGTGGGTGACGTGCTCGACGTCGATGCCGCGGGCCGCGACGTCGGTAGCCACGAGGATGTCGACCTTGCCGTTGCGGAACGCGCGCAGCGCCTGCTCCCGGGCGCCCTGGCCGAGGTCGCCGTGGATGGCGGCCGCGGCGAACCCGCGGTCGGCCAGCTCGTCGGCAACCTTGGCCGCGGTGCGCTTGGTGCGGCTGAAGATGATGGTGAGGCCCCGCTCGCGGGCCTGGAGCATGCGCGCGAGCATCTCGACCTTGTCCATCGCGTGGGCACGGTAGACGAACTGCTCGACGGCCTTGACCGTGTGGGCGTTCTCCTGGTCGTCACCCATCGCGCGGATGTGCGTCGGCTGGCTCATGTAGCGGCGGGCCAGCGCGACGACCGCGCCCGGCATCGTGGCCGAGAAGAGCATGGTCTGGCGCGAGGCCGGAGTGAGTGCCAGGAGGCGCTCGACATCGGGCAGGAAGCCCAGGTCGAGCATCTCGTCGGCCTCGTCGAGCACGACGATGCGGGCGTGACCGAGGTCGAGGTGGCCCTGCTTGGCGAGGTCGATGAGCCGCCCGGGGGTGCCCACGACGACCTCGACGCCGCGCTGCAGCGCCTCGACCTGGGGCTCGTAGGCCCGGCCGCCGTAGACGGTGAGCACGCGCACGCCGCGCTTCTTCCCGGCCCGCTCGAGGTCGCCGGCGACCTGCACGGCGAGCTCACGGGTGGGGGCGACGGCCAGGGCCTGCGGCTTGCCGGCGAACGGCATCGTGGCGAAGCCGTCGTCCTTGGGCGAGGTGACCCGGTTCAGGATCGGGATGCCGAAGCCGAGCGTCTTGCCGGTGCCGGTCTTGGCCTGGCCGATGATGTCGTGGCCGCCGAGCGCGACCGGGAGGGTCATCGCCTGGATCGGGAAGGGGCTGGTGATCTTGTGCTCGGCCAGCGCGTCGATGATGTCCTGGTGGATGGGGAAGTCGGAGAACGAGGCGACGGGCTCGGGCTCGGTGACGACCTCGGCGACCGTCTCGGCCAGCACGGCCTCGGCGTTCGCGTCGTCAGGGGTGGTCGGGGCGTCGGTGACGTCGGTCATGGGTCTCTTCCGGTCGGCAGGCGCACGCGCGCCGGCACAGGGGCTGTGGGCCGATCGGAGGTCTTCGGGGGGCGGGTGGCGCCGAGAACGCCGGGCGCTCGCCACGTCAAGGAACTTGGGTTGTCGTGCCGACCGGGCACCGTGGGACGCTCCCCACTCTACCGTTAGGCTCCGAACCCATGGAGCACACGTCGATCGAGGACCCCGCCTACCACGCGGCGGTGGTCGACCTGCTGGGTGTCCTGGCCTACGGCGAGCTCACCGCGTTCATCCGGATGGCCGTCGACTCCGACCTCGCGCCGACGCTGCACCTGAAGTCGGCGATGGCGGGCCTGGCCAACACCGAGTACGTCCAGTACTCCGTGCTCGTCGAGCACATGCGCGCGCACGACATCGACCCGGATGCCGCGATGGCCCCGTTCGTCGTGCCGTTCGCCGCCTACCACGCGCGCACCAAGCCCAAGGGCTGGCTCGAGGGGTTGGTCAAGGCGTTCGTCGGCGACGGCATCGCCAAGGACTTCTACCGCGAGATGTCGGTCTTCGTCGACGACCGCACCCGCGAGGTGATGGCGCGTGCGCTCGACGACGCCGGGGAGTCCGACTTCGTCGTCGGTGTGGTGCGCGACGCCCTCAAGACCGACCGCACCGCCGGCGGACGGCTGGCCCTGTGGGGTCGGCGGCTGCTCGGCGAGGCGCTGTCGCAGGCGCAGGCCGTGGCCGTCGAGCGCGACGCCATGTCGGCCCTGCTCGTCGGCGGCGGGGTCGACCTCGCCGAGGTGGGCCAGATGTTCACCCGGCTCACCGACAACCACACCAAGCGGATGGCGCTCCTCGGCCTGTCCGCCTGACTGGCCCATTTGGCGACTCATTGCGGAAAATCCCCCATCACGGCGGCCCTAGGGCCACCTGGGATGGGGGATTTTCCGCAATGAGTCGCGGGTGAGTAACTCAGACCTGCTTGCGGCCGGTGATCGAGCCGTAGATGACGACGAGCAGTGCGGCCGTGGCGATCGAGATCAACCAGCGGGTCCAGTCGATGCCGCGGGTCGCGCAGACACCGATCTGGGCGGCCAGCCAGTAGCCGATCAGGGCGCCCAGCACGCCGAGGACGATGGTGATGAGCAGGCCCATGTTCTGCTTGCCGGGCAGCACCAGGCGGGCGAGGGCGCCGATGACGGCACCGAAGATGATCGTGCCGATCCAGCCACCGACACCCGAGGGCGCACACGAGGCAGCCATGGGAAGCAACTCGGTCATTGCCAACTCCGATCCGGGCCAGGTGGCCCGACTGACACTCCGCACGCGGGCGGGGGGACCACGCGTGGCTCCCGGGCCGACCCGGGGCGGCAAGAACTGTAACGGTGCCCGGAGCGACCGGTGCGGGACGTCGAAGGTCAGGGGGTGAAGCCGACCCGGCCCTTCTCGGAGTCGCCGACCTGGACCCAGCCGATGACGCCGGCCGGCACGAAGATGGAGCGGCCGCGGTTGTCGGTGAGGCGCAGCACGCTCCCGCCGGTGAGCGCGGCCTCGACGGCCGCGGTGACCTCAGAGGTGGGGGAGTCGGTCTCGACCGTCAGCTCGCGGGCGACGTTCTGGACGCCGATGGTGACCTCCACGGGTGCACACCTTTCAATGATGGGGACGCGGACCGGCCGCGTGTGTCTGGCTCAGGCTAACCCGCGCTCGGGTGGCGGCATTCCGGCATCCGCCACCAGCGAACACGCGGTGGTCGCGGCGGGGTCAGGCCTCGAGCTTGGGGAAGGACCCCAGGCCCCGCCAGGCGAGGGCGCTGATCATCGCGGCAGCCTCCTGCTCGGGCATGTCGCCGTCCTGCGCCAGCCAGTGCCGGGCCGCGACCTGCGCCATGCCGGCGAGCGCCGAGCCGAGCATGAGCGCGCGCTCGTCGTCGGCCCCGGTGTCCTCGGCGATGACCTCGGCGATCGCCTCGGCGCAGTTCATCTCGAGGGCGTCCAACCGCGAGCGCACCTGCGGCACGCTGGTGAGGTCGCTCTCGAAGACCATCCGGAAGGCCGCGCCCTCGCTGGTGACGAACTCGAAGTAGGCCGCCACCGTGCGCTCGACGCGCACCTCGTTGTCGCCGCCGACCTCGAGCGCCGCCCGCACGAGGGACTCCAGGGTGTCGCAGTGTTTGTCGAGCAGCGCGAGGTAGAGGTCGAGCTTGCCCGGGAAGTGCTGGTAGAGCACCGGCTTCGAGACCCCCGCCCGGTCGGCGATCTCGTCCATCGCGGCGGCGTGGTAGCCGGACTGGACGAAGACGGCCTGCGCGGCGTCGAGCAGCTGGGCGCGTCGCTCGCTGCGCGGCATCCGCTGCCCGCGGGGGGTGGTGTGCGTGCTGGTCATGCGTGTCCTTCGGCCGGGGTAGCCAGCATCCTACGGACGAGTAGCCTGCGGTCCGCGGACTCGCCACGCACCGGTTGTTATCGTCGCGCCATGGCTCGACCCCCGCTGGTGCCGCCCGGCCCCGAGCTGACGGCGCAGGAGCGCACCCGCTACGCCCGCCACCTCCTGCTGCCGGACCTCGGCCCGCTCGGGCAGCGCCGGCTGCGGGCCGCGCGGGTGCTGGTCGTCGGTGCCGGAGGGCTCGGGTCGCCGGCCCTGCTCTACCTCGCTGCCGCCGGGGTGGGCACCATCGGGGTGGTCGACGACGACGTCGTCGACACCACCAACCTGCAGCGCCAGGTGGTGCACGGGGTGGCCGACGTGGGCCGGCCGAAGACCGCCTCGGCCGCCGACGCGGTGCACGCCATCAGCCCGAGCACGCAGGTCGTGCAGCACCCCGAACGCCTCGACGAGGCGACCGCGCTCGAGGTGGTCGCCGACTACGACCTCGTGCTCGACGGCGCCGACAACTTCCCCACCCGCTACCTCGTCGGCGACGCCTGCGCCCGGCTGGGGGTGCCGCACGTGTGGGGGTCGGTCTTCCGGTTCGACGGCCAGGTCTCGGTCTGGTGGGCGGGGGAGGGCCCGTGCTACGCCTGCGTCTTCCCCGCGCAGCCGCCGCCGGATGCCGTGCCGTCGTGCGCGGTCGGAGGGGTGCTCGGCGCGGTGTGCGCGAGCGTCGGGTCGGTCATGGCGACCGAGGCGGTCAAGCTCGTCACCGGCATCGGCGACCCGCTTGTCGGCCGGCTGCTCGTGCACGACGCACTGCGCCAGACCTGGGACGCCCTGCCCGTCACCGCCGACCCCGGATGCCGGGTGTGCGGCTCGGGCGCCGACCTCACCCGCCCGCTCGGGTGGGCCACCGGCATCCCGGCCGACCCGGCCGACGCCTCGGATGACGGGGACGCCGGCACCGCGGCCGGCGCGCGCCCGAGCATCAACGTCGTCGCGCTCAAGGCGCTGCTCGACGCCGGGGCGCTCGACGGCGAGGCGGCCGTGCTGCTCGACGTGCGCGAGGAGGGCGAGCGCGCGGTCGTGGCGCTGCCCCAGGCGGACTGGCTCCCCGTGGGCGACGTCCGCGCCGGCGCCGCGGTGCCTGGGCTGGCTCCCGGCGCCCGGGTCTACGTCCACTGCAAGTCGGGGGGTCGCTCGGCCGAGGCGGTCGACCTGCTGCGCGCGCGCGGCGTCGACGCGGTCGACGTGGAGGGCGGCATCCTCGCCTGGGTCGAGCAGGTCGACCCCACCCTCCCGACCTACTGACCCGCGTCCCCAGATCGACCAATAGGTCACGTCAGGGACGGCCGGTCGGTGGGCAGGGTGTCCCCGTTGCGACCTATTGGTCACACGAGGGACGGTTCGGGGTCAGGGACGGCCGTGCGCGCGGATGTCGGCGGGGCATGGTGGGATCTCTGCGTGCTCGTCCTTCGTCGTCCGGCTCCCGTCGCGCCGCACGTCCCGGTGCTCGACGCGAGCCAGCGTGCGGTCGTCGAGCACCGCGGCGCGGTGCTGCGGGTGCTGGGCGCCCCGGGCACCGGCCTGTCCACCGTGGCCGTCGAGGTGGTGGCCCAGCGCGTCGAGCACGGCGAGGCCACCGCCGACGGCTGCCTCCTGCTGGCGTCCACCCGGCTCGCGGCCGCCCGCCTGCGCGACGCCGTCACCGCCCGGCTCGGTGGCACCACCACGACGCCCCTGGCTCGCACCCACCAGTCGCTCGGCTTCGGCATCCTGCGCGAGGCGGCGGCGCTGGCCGGCGACCCACCGCCGCGGCTGCTCAGCGGCCCCGAGCAGGACGTCATCCTCGGTGAGCTGCTGGCCGGGCACGCGGCAGGGGAGTCGGCCGCGCCCCCGTGGCCGCCGTCGGTGCACCTCGCCCTGCCCACCCGTACCTTCCGGGGCGAGCTGCGCGACCTGCTGATGCGGGCCGTCGAGCTGGGCCTCGACCCCGAGGACCTCGCCCGGCTCGGCCACGCCCATGACCGCCCCGAGTGGGTCGCGGCCGCCCACGTGCTGCGCGAGTACGACGAGGTCACCGCCCTGTCGGCCCCCGGCGCCTTCGACCCCGCCTGGATCCTCGGCGCCGCGGCCGACCACCTCGAGACCGACCCCGACGCGCTCGACCGGCTGCGGGCCGGGCTGCGGCTCGTCGTCGTCGACGACGCCCAGGAGCTCACGCCGGCCGCGCTGCGGTTGCTGCAGGTGGTCGTCTCCAGCGGGGGTGCCGACCTCGTGCTGCTCGGCGACCCCGACGCCGCCACCCAGACCTTCCGCGGTGCCGATCCGCGCCTGTTCGTCTCGGCGTGGCCCGACGCGCCCACCCGGGTGCTGTCCACGTCGTACCGGTGCGGCGGTGAGGTGCCGGGTGCCGCCTCCCGGGTGGCCGCGCACATCGGCGTCGTCGGGGGTGCCTCCCACCGCCGGGTCGAGGCGGCCGGGCACGGCGGTGAGGTCGAGGCGCACCTGCTGCGCACGGCAGCCCAGGAGGCCGGTTACGTCGCAGGGCGGTTACGGGCGGCCCACCTGCTCGACGGCGTCCCCTGGTCGCGGATGGCGGTCGTCGTGCGCGGCGGGAGTCGCACGGCCACCCTGCGCCGGGTGCTGCGCAGCGCCGGGGTGCCGGTCGACACCGCCACCGCAGACCTCCCCGTGCGCGACGAGGCTGCCGTGCGCCCCTTCCTCACCCTGCTGCGCTGCGCCCTCGACGTCGTCGCCGGCGCCGAGCAGCTCGACCCCGCCGACGTCGTCGACGTGCTCACCTCACCGGTCGGCGGCGCGGATGCCGTGCAGCTGCGCCGGCTGCGCCGCTCGCTGCGGCGCCTCGAGCTCGACGACGGGGGAGGGCGACCCAGCGACCTGCTGCTCGCCGAGGTGGTGCTCAACCCGTTCCCGCTCGGCCGCATCGGGCCCGAGGCGACATCCGCCCGCCGGGCCCACCGGGTGCTCGCGGCGGCGGTCGACGCCCTGCGCGACGGCGAGGGGGTCGAGGTCGTGCTGTGGCGGATGTGGAGCGCCAGCGGCCTGGCCGGCCCGTGGCGAGACGCGGCGCTGGGGGGCGGGCCGTCCGGTGGGCGCGCCGACCGCGACCTCGATGCCGTGCTGGGGCTGTTCGACGCCGCGGCCCGCTTCGTCGACCGCCTGCCCGGCGCGTCACCGGCCGACTTCCTCGACCACGTGCTGGGCCAGGACGTCGCCGGCGACACGCTCGTGGCGCGCGCGCCGTCGGGTGAGTCGGTCGCCCTGGTGACGCCCGCGGCATCCGCCGGGCTCGAGTGGGACCTCGTCGTGGTGGCGGGGGTGCAGGAGGGGGTCTGGCCCGACCTGCGGCTGCGCGGCTCGCTGCTCGGGTCGACCGATCTCGTCGACCTGGTCACCGGCCGTGCGGGCGACCCGCGAGCCGCGCGGGCGCAGGTGCGGCACGACGAGACCCGGCTGTTCCACGTCGCGGTCACCCGGGCCCGCCGGCTGCTGCTCGTCACCGCCGTCCGCAGCGACGACGAGCAGCCCTCGCCGTTCCTCGACGTCGTCGACCCGCTGCCCCACCCCCGGTCCTTCACCGACGTCGCCCGCCCGCTGACGCTGCCCGGCCTGGTCGCCGAGCTGCGCCGCGAGGTCGCCGGGCCTGACGCCGCCACCCGCGGTGCAGCGGTCACCGCCTTGGCCACGCTTGCCGCGCGACGGGTTCCGGGCGCCGATCCGGCCCAGTGGTGGGCCCTGCGCGACGTCAGCGACGACCGACCACGGCGTGCTCCCGGGGCGTCCGTGTCGGTGTCGCCGTCGACGATCGACCACTTCGGCAAGTGCCGCCTCCAGTGGGTGCTGCGGGCCGCCGGCGGTGACGGGCCCTCGATGGGCGCCCAGGACATCGGCACGCTGGTGCACGAGGTCGCCCACGACCTCGGCGACACCGACGCGGCGACGTATGCCGCGGCGCTCGAGTCCCGCTGGGGGCGCCTGGGGCTCGCCCCGGGCTGGCTCAGCCGGCGCGACCTGGGCCGTGCCCAGGCGATGACCACCCGGCTGGCCCGCTACGTCAGCGAGTCCGCGGCAGCAGGGTGGCGCCGGGCCGCGTCCGAGGAGCGCATCCGCGTTGCGCTGGGCCGCGCCGTCGTCACCGGCCAGGTCGACCGCATCGAGGTCGACGCAGACGGCCGGGTGCGGGTCGTCGACCTCAAGACCGGAGCGAGCAAGCCCACGGTCGACGAGGTGCGGCGGCACGGTCAGCTCGGCGCCTACCAGCTCGCCGTAGACGAGGGCGCCTTCGCGCAGTACGGCCGTCGCTCCGGTGGCGCGGCCCTGCTCCAGCTCGGCCGGGCTGCAGCGGCGAAGAGCACCAGCCTGCAGCTGCAGCCGCCGCTCGAGACCGACGACGAGCCGGCCTGGGCCCGCGACCTCGTCGACGAGGTCGCCGAGGGCATGGGCGGCACCGTCTTCGCGGCAACCCCGGGCCCGCAGTGCGGCACCTGCCAGGTGAAGGACTCCTGCCCGGCCTACGCGGAGGCGAGGCGGCTGTGAACGGCGACGGCACGGCATCCGGCACGCTGGCCCGCGACGCCGCGCCCGTGGGCCTGCGGTGGGGGGCGGTCGAGCTGGCCCGTGCGCTGGGGCAGTCGCACGCGCCGACGCCCGAGCAGGTGGCGGTCATCGAGGCCCCGTTGCGCCCCCTGCTCGTGGTCGCCGGCGCCGGGTCGGGCAAGACCGAGACGATGGCCGCGCGCGTCGTCTGGCTCGTCGCCAACGAGCTGGTGCGCCCCGACGAGGTGCTCGGCCTCACCTTCACCCGCAAGGCGGCCGGAGAGCTGTCCGAGCGGCTCACGACCCGGCTGGCCACCCTGCACGAGGCGGGTCTGTGGGCCCCGAGCAGCGACGATGGCGCCGCGGTGCTCGACGACGTGCCCACCGTGTCGACCTACCACGCGTATGCCGGCCGGATCGTGCGCGAGCACGGCGTGCGGCTCGGGGTCGAGGCCGAGAGCAGGCTGCTCAGCGAGGCCGCTGCCTGGCAGGTCGCCCATGAAGCGGTCGCGTCGTGGGACGGCCCGATGGACGGGGTCGAGAAGGCCGAGTCGACCGTGACGACCGCCGTGGTCGACCTCGCCGGCGAGATGGCCGAGCACCTCGTCGGGGTCGATGCCGTGGCCCGGCACCTCGACGAGGTCATGGCCGCACTCGAGGCGGTGCCGAGCGGCGTCACCAAGCGGCGCACCTTCCCCTCCGAGGTCCGCGACGCCATCACGGTGCTGCGCGAGCGGCGGGCGGTGCTGCCGCTCGTCGAGCGCTACCACGAGCTCAAGCGCCGCCGCGACGCCATGGACTTCGCCGACCAGGTGGCCCTGGCCGCCCGCATCGCCACCACCGTGCCGCAGGTGGGGGTGGCCGAGCGCGCCCGGTTCCGGGCCGTGCTGCTCGACGAGTTCCAGGACACCTCCGAGGCCCAGCTGCAGCTGCTGCGCTCGTTGTTCGTGGCGCCGGGCTCGCCGGTGCCGGTCACGGCCGTCGGCGACCCGCACCAGTCGATCTACGGCTGGCGCGGGGCCAGCTCGACCACCCTGCACCGCTTCCGGGAGGACTTCGTCGACCCCGACCCGCCCCTGGTGCTGCCGCTCTCGACGAGCTGGCGCAACGACCGGGCGGTGCTCGACGTCGCCAACCTGGTGGCCGAGCCCCTGACCCGCTCGACCCGGGTGCCGGTCGCCTCGCTGGCGGCACGCGCCGAGGCCGGGCGCGGCCACGTCGCCACGGCCCGCCTCGCGACGATCGAGGAGGAGGCCGCGCACGTGGCCGCCTGGGTGGAGCACCGCCGCTCCCGGCCGGGGCGACACACCGCAGCGGTGTTGTGCCGCAAGCGTTCCCAGTTCGACCCGGTGGTCGAGGCGCTCGAGGCGCGCGGCATCCCGTATGAGGTCGTCGGGCTCGGCGGGCTCCTCCACACGCCCGAGGTGGCCGACCTCGTCGCGCTGCTGTGGGTCGTGCAGGACCCCACCCGTGGCGACCGGCTGATGCGCCTGCTCACCGGGCCGTCGTGCCGGCTCGGTGCCGCCGACCTCGACGGGCTCGGGGCCTGGGCGCGGGCGCGGCAGCGCACCGGGCGTCGCCGTGGCGCCGATCTCGCGCCCGACGCGAGCGACCGCTCGAGCATCGTCGAGGCGCTCGACGACCTCCCGCCCGCGACCTGGGTCGGTGACGAGGGGCAGTCGATCGGGTCGGTGGCGCGTGAGCGGCTGGTCGGGCTCGGTGACGCGGTGCGCCGGCTGCGCTCGCTCACCGGCCTGGGGCTGGCCGAGCTCGCCGCCGAGGCGGAGGTCGCGCTCGGGCTCGACATCGAGGTGCTGGCCCGACCCGGCTGGACCCCCGGCGCGGCGCGGGCCCACCTCGACGCCTTCGCCGACGTCGCGGCCACCTTCGCCGCGTCGGCGGACGGCGCCTCGCTCGGCGGCTTCCTCGCGTGGCTCGATGCCGCGGTCGACGAGGAGCGCGGGCTCGACCTCGGCTGGATCGAGGCCCGCACCGACGCCGTTCAGGTGATGACGGTGCACGCCGCCAAGGGGCTGGAGTGGGACGTCGTGGCCGTGCCCGGGCTGGTCGAGGGGGCCTTCCCGGCGCACTCGGGAACGCGCACCTGGCTGCGCGACGGCGGCTGGGCGCACGCCGCTCCCACCGACAAGGGCTGGCTGGCCGGGCTGGCCACCCTGCCCTACGACCTGCGCGGCGACGCCGAGGGACTCCCACGCTTCGCCTGGGCGGGGAACCCCGGCTGGGACGACCTCGCCACCGAGCACCAGCGGTTCCGCGAGGCCGTCGCCGCCCACGGAATCGTCGAGGAGCGCCGGCTGGCCTACGTCGCGGTCACCCGGGCGCGCACCGACCTGCTGCTCACGGCGCACGTCTGGGGCACCGCGAGCAGCCCGCGCATCACCTCCCGCTTCCTCGACGAGGTGCAGGCGTCCGGTCTGGTCGCGGCCGCGGGCCCGTGGGCCGAGCTGCCACCCCTCGACGACCCGAAGCCGCAGAACCCCCGCACCGCCGAGGAGGTCAGCGTCGCATGGCCGACGCTCGACCACCGTGAGCGCCGGGCCGCCCTGCTCGGGCCGGCCCGGGCCGTGTCCGCGGCGCTCGCCGGCGCCATGGGAGACGACAGTGCCACGGTGGATGCTGTGGCGCCCGGTTCGCCGTCCCCCGCGCCGGCCGCCGGTCGGTGGGACGCCGAGATCCGGATGCTGCTCGACGAGCGGACCCGGCGTCGCAGCGGGGCCCCGGTCGACGTCGACCTCCCGGCGCACCTGTCCACCTCGGCGCTGGTGTCGCTCGCCGAGGACGCCGAGCGGTTCACGCTCGACCTGCGCCGGCCGATGCCGGCCCCACCGGCGCTGGCCGCCCGGCGGGGCACCGCCTTCCACGCCTGGGTCGAGGAGCACTACTCACGAGCGGCGTTCGTCGACCTCGACGACCTGCCCGGGTCGGCCGACGAGGGGGCGACCGACACCGACCTCGGCACGCTCCAGGAGAGCTTCCTGGCCAGCGAGTGGGCCGACCGGCCCCCCGTCGAGGTCGAGACCAGTGTCGAGACCGTCGTCGACGGCATCGCCGTGCGTGGGCGGATCGACGCCGTCTTCGAGGACGTCGGCCCCAACGGCGAACCCGGCTGGGTGGTGGTCGACTGGAAGACCGGCGCTCCGGCCACCGGGGCCCGCGCGGCGGCCCGGGCGCTGCAGCTGTCGGCCTACCGGCTGGCGTGGGCCCGGGTGCGCGGGGTGCCCGAGGAGCGGGTGCGGGGGGCGTTCTTCCACGCCGCCACGGGCGAGACGGTGTGGCCCGACCTGCCCGGAGCCGACGAGATCACTCGGGTGCTGCGGGCCGCTCGGCCGACCTGAGGTCGAGCTCGGTCGTCACCTGGTCCGCCTCGTCCTGAGCCGTGTCGTCGGCCGTGCTGTCGGTCGCCGGCCGCTCGGCATCGTCGGCCCCGTCCGCTGTGTCCGGCTCCGTCTCGCCGTCTCCGGCATCCGGCTCCGTCTCGCCGTCGCGGGCGTCCGGCTCCGTCTCGCCGTCGCGGGCGTCCGGCTCCGCGTCGCCGTCTCCGGCATCCGGCTCCGTCTCGCCGTCTCCGGCATCCGTCTGGTCCGGCTCGTCCGCCTCGACCACCGGCAGGTCCTCGTCGTCGTCGTCGACGACCAGGGCTGGCGGGGGGGTCGTGCGGCGCCGCACCCCGACCGGGGCGAGCGAGGTTCGGCGGTAGTCGTCGGGCTCCTCGCCGGCGTGCACGGCGTCGTCGAGCCGGCGCAGCTGGGTGGTCAGCACCTCGACGGCACCGTCATCCTTGCGGGCCAGCGCCACCATCATCGTGCCCAGCAGCCCGAGCTCGGCGACCAGCCGGGCGCGCACCAGCAGGTTGGGGTCGGGCCGCTCGACCCGGGTGTGCGAGTAGGCCTCGAGCACGGTCTCGACCGCCTCCGGGCGCGCGTCGGCCACCAGCGCCGCGAAGTCGTCGGCGGGGTCGGCGACCTTGGCGTCCTCCCAGCCCGTCATCGCCCGGATCTTCCCCGTCGCGGCGTCGGCATCGTCGGTGAACACCGCGAGCACCTGGTCACCGGTGAGGTCGCCGTGGGTGGGGGTGGGGGCGAACCGCCACAGGCTGACGTCCTCGAGCGCGGTCTCCCAGCGGGTGAGCAGGGTGGTCGGCACCCGCCCGGTCTCCGCCGCCCGGTCCAGGTCGGCGAGGCGGCGGCTGCGGTAGGCGTCGGCGTCGTAGCTCGGCAGCCCGGCCTCCTCGTAGACGGCCGGGTCGGTGTTGTGCAGCGCCGCGATGGCGCGGCCCAGCTCGGCCGCGATTCCGGGGCCGGGCGGCAGCTCGGCGAAGTCGAGGTTGTGCCCGGGCAGGTACGGGTAGACCGCCGCCCGGCCGCCCTCGGTGAGCGCCACGAAACCCTTCGGTGCCGGCACCGCGAACGGCAGTCGCCGCCCGAGCAGCCCGAGCAGGGCGACGGTGCGGTCCATCTCGGCGCCGGCGACGTCGCTGCGCGGGGCACGCACCACCCACCGCCGGTGCTCGGCGTCGTGCACGAAGGCCACGTCGAAGCTCTGGTCGTCGGTGCTGGGCAGGGCTTCGACGCTCACCGGGTCGAGCCCGGGCACGGCGGCGCTCGCCAGTGCGGCGAGAAAGGCGGGGCTGCGGTCCACGGCCCAACGGTATGCCGTGTGCGCCCGATCGTCGGGGAGGCCGCCCGCGGTGTGGCCCCTAGGCTGTGCCGCGTGCCTGCCGCCGACGTGACCCTGCCCGGTCTGGCCCTGAGCACCTCGGTGCTCGACCGGCGCGGTGACCTGCGCACCGACCCGGCCCTGCTGACCCGGCTGCTGGCCGACCCCCGCACCCGGGTGCTGCGCCTCGTGGGCGACCGGGTCGCCGTGCAGCCGGCCGGCGACGGCCGGGCAGCACTCCTCACGCCGCCGGAGCCCGCGGATGCCGGCCGGCTGGCCCTCTTCCTCGGGGAGGCGGACGGCACGGCGCACGTCGGCGTGGTCGCCGACGACCTCGCGGATGCCGTCGCGGTTGCTGTCGACGCCTCCGCCACGGACGAGGCCGGTGTCGGTGACGAACCCGCGTGGCGCACGCTGCGACAGGCCGGTGCCGACCTCGACGACCTGAGCGCCTCGGCGTTCGCGACGACCCTCGCCCTGGCCAACTGGCACCGCACCCACGGGCACTGCCCGCGTTGCGGGGCGGCGACCGACCCGGTGCTGGCCGGCTGGATCCGCCGCTGCCCGGCCGACGGCAGCGAGCACTACCCCCGCACCGACATGGCCGTGATCATGGCGGTCGTCGACGCCGACGACCGCATCCTGCTGGCTCGCGGCAAGGGCTTTCGCGGGAACGGGATGTCGGTGCTCGCCGGCTTCGTGGAGCCCGGCGAGAGCCTGGCCGCCGCCGTGGCCCGCGAGGTGGCCGAGGAGGTCGGCATCGAGGTCACCGACGTCACCTACCTGGGTGACCAGCCCTGGCCGTTCCCGTCCTCACTGATGCTCGGCTTCACGGCTCGGGCGCAGGGCACCGACCTTCGGCTCCAGGCGGAGGAGATCGAGGCCGCCCGGTGGTTCACCCGCGACGAGCTCGTCGCGGCGATCGCCGACGGGTCGGTGGTGGTGTCCGGGCGCATCTCGATCTCCCGGCGGATCATCGAGCACTGGTTCGGCGGCCCGCTGGACGCGCCGGAGCTCCCCCTCCGCTGAGCCTTCACCCCTTGGGTGCTGAGACGGTCGCCCCGGCAGCCACCTGAGCACCCAACTCCGGGAAGAGCTCGAGTTGGGTGCTGAGACGGTTGCCCCGGCAGCCACCTGAGCACCCAACTCGGGGAGGTCAGCTCAGCCGGTCGCGGACCTCGGCGATCGAGGGGTTGGTGGCGGCCGAGCCGTCGGGGAAGAGCAGCGTGGGCACCGTCTGGTTGCCGCTGTTGACCGACATCACGAACTCCGCCGTGCCGGGCTCGCGCTCGATGTCGACCTCGGTGAAGCCGATGCCCTCGCGCTCCATCTGCGACTTCAGCCGGCGGCAGTAGCCACACCAGGTCGTCGTGAACATCGTGACGGTGCCGGGCTCGGGCAGCGTCTGGCCGGTGGTCTCGGCGGCGGACATGGTGGCTCCTGATCTGGTCGGGGACTCGCGGGGGTGAACGCGCGGGCCGCGGAGTTGCTTCCCCGGCATGCGACCCGGCTCGGCCGGCGGATGCCCGGGCCGCGCTCCGTCCACAGGCCGGCCGCTGGCGTCCGGCAACGTCACCACCGACACCTAGGATCGTCGCGATGACCACCCTGCCCGTGCACCCCGGAGCCGACGCGGTGCTCGACGCCCTCGACCCCGAGCAGCGCGAGGTCGCGGCGCACCCCAGCGGCCCGATGTGCGTGCTGGCCGGCGCTGGCACCGGCAAGACCCGGGCGATCACCCACCGCATCGCCTACGGGGTGCTCTCCGGCGTCTACCAGCCGCAGCGGGTCCTGGCCGTCACCTTCACCGCCCGGGCCGCCGGCGAGATGCGCACCCGGCTTCGCGACCTCGGCGTCGGCGGGGTGCAGGCGCGAACCTTCCACGCCGCCTCGCTGCGCCAGCTGCACTACTTCTGGCCCCAGGCCGTCGGTGGCGCGTCGCCCGAGGTCATGCCGCACAAGGCCAGCGCCGTCGCCGAGGCCGGTGGCCGGCTCCGGCTGCGGCTCGACAGCGCCGGCATCCGCGACCTCGCCTCCGAGATCGAGTGGTCGAAGGTCTCGCTGCTCACCCCCGAGTCGTATGCCGCCGCGGCCACGGCCCAGCGCCGCGAGCCGCCCGCGGGCCTCGACGCCACGGCCATGGCCCGCCTGGTCGCCGCCTACGAGGAGGTCAAGACCGAGCGCGGCGTCATCGACTTCGAGGACGTGCTGCTGCTGATGGTCGGCATCCTGCGTGAGCACGAGGAGGTCGCCCGGGCGGTTCGCGGCCAGTACCGGCACTTCGTCGTCGACGAGTACCAGGACGTCAACCGGCTGCAGCAGACCCTGCTCGAGCTGTGGCTGGGGGAGCGCAAGGACCTCTGCGTCGTCGGCGACCCGGCGCAGACCATCTACTCGTTCACCGGCGCCTCGCCCGAGCACCTGCTCGGGTTCCGCGCCCGGCATCCCGACGCCCGCACCGTCGAGCTGGTGCGCAACTACCGCTCGACGCCGCAGGTCGTGGGCCTGGCCAACCTCGTGCTGCGTGGCCCCGGCGGCCAGCGCCGCTCGGGCTCGGTCGAGCTGCGGGCCCAGCGGCCCGACGGCCCCACCCCCGAGCTGCTCGTCGCCGACAACGACCCCGACGAGGCGGCCACCGTCGCCGCCCGCATCGCCGCCCTCGTCGAGGCCGGGCACCCGCCGTCCGAGGTGGCGGTGCTCTTCCGCACCAACGGCCAGAGCGAGTCGTTCGAGTCGGCCCTGGCCGAGCGCGGCATCCCCTACCTCGTGCGCGGCGGTGAGCGGTTCTTCTCGCGCAAGGAGGTCCGCGACGCCATCGTGCTGATGCGCGGGGCGGCCCGCTCCGACGACGGCTCCGTGCCGCTGCCCGACCTCGCCCGCGACGTGCTGCTCGGCGCCGGCTGGAGCCGGCAGGCGCCCACCAGCGGGGGTGCCGCCCGTGAGCGGTGGGAGTCGCTCAGCGCCCTGGCGTCGCTGGCCGACGACCTGCACGCCCTCGACCCCGACGCCCGGTTGCCCGCCCTGGTCCGCGAGCTCGAGGAGCGCGCCTCGGCCCAGCACGCCCCCACGGTCAACGGCGTCACGCTGGCCTCGTTCCACGCGGCCAAGGGCCTGGAGTGGGACACCGTCTTCCTCGTCGGCTGCTCCGACGGCCTGCTGCCCATCACGATGGCCGACACCCCGCAGGCCATCGAGGAGGAGCGCCGGCTGCTCTACGTCGGGGTCACCCGGGCGCGCGAGCGACTGGTGATGTCGTACGCCGTGGCCCGTACCCCCGGTGCCCGCGCCACCCGGCGCCCGTCCCGGTTCCTCGACGGCACCGCCGCCGTGCTGGGCGACGCCGCCCGCTCGCAGCCCAAGCGCAGCCGCAGGGCGGGTGGGGGCGGGAAGGCGGCCACCCCGGTGCGCACCACCTGCCGCTCGTGCGGCGCGGACCTCGGCACGGCCAGGGAGCGCACCATCGGCCGGTGTGCCGCCTGCCCGCCCACGATGGACGAGCGGCTCTTCGAGGCCCTGCGCGAGTGGCGGCTCGAGCAGGCGCGAGCGGCCGACGTGCCGGCCTTCGTCGTGTTCACCGACGCCACCCTCACGGCGATCGCCGAGCGGGTGCCCGCCGACGTCGGTGCACTGGCCCGGATCAACGGGGTGGGGCCGGCGAAGCTCGAGCGCTACGGCACCGACGTCCTCGAGCTGATCCAGAATTTTTCTGCCGACGAATGACGCTGTGCGGCAACGGGACTCGCCAAAGGGACGAGTTTCTCCACAAATCAAGCGAATAATCCCGTTGCCGGGCGCGCGGAGGCTCCCCTAACCTGATCGAACAACATCACGCGTGGCCCGCTCGGGTCCGCGGCAGCAGCGAGACAGGGTGAGGAGGGTTGGCCCCATGGAGACGACGATGAAGCAGGAGATGGCGATGAGCACTGCCGGCGATATCTGCACGCGTCCCTGGCGCGGCGCCAACACCGCTCACGCAGCCACCTTCCGCTCCGTGCAGGGGCGCACTGTGCCCTTCGCCGGTGTCAGCAATGGTCACGACCTCTTCGTCGGTGACCTGCGCACCGCCGGCGTCGACGCCATCGCCCCGCTCACGGGAGTCGTGTATCCACGCCTCGAGGCACCACCTGTCTGACAGCTCGACAGGTCACCTCGAGGCCGCGGATCCCGACACCGGGATCCGCGGCCTTTCTCGTACCCGCCGCCAGACCACCAGACCCGAACCACACCCACCGAGGCCACCGAGATGACGACCACCACCCAGCGGTCCCACACCGACCGCCCACCGAGTACCACGCGCCACACCCGGCGCACCGAGACGACAGAGCGCCCCACCGGGCGCGCCGAGCAAGGAGGTGACAACCCGATGCAGCTGACCCAGCTCCTCGACCTGCACGAGACGTCCGTGACGACCGGCGAGGGCATTCCCTGCCGCGAGAACGACGCCGAGCTGTGGTTCGCCGACACCCCCGATGGTGTCGAGTTCGCCAAGGCCCTCTGCGGCACGTGCCCGGCACGTGCGCAGTGCCTCTCGGGTGCCCTCCACCGGCGCGAGCCGTGGGGCGTCTGGGGCGGCGAGCTCTTCGTCCAGGGCGAGATCGTCGCCCGCAAGCGCCCCCGTGGCCGGCCCCGCAAGACCGAGGTCGCCGCGTAGGCATCCCAACCGAACACCACCAGACCACGTTCCAAGGAGAGCACCATGTACACGAAGCGGATGCACGAGATCCGCCGCACCATGCACCAGCGCCGCGTCCACGACGCCCAGCGCAAGGTGCAGGCGCAGGCGCAGCGCGAGCAGATCCGGGCCAGTGTCCACGCCATCGTGCGATGAGACCCGCGCCTGACCAGCGCACCGCCCCCGACGTGGCGTCGGGGGCGGTGCCGTCTCACCAGCCCGTGGCGCCGCCCGCGTTGCGCGAGCGCGACGTGTGGCGTGCCGTCGCGGCGAGCCTGCTGGCTACCCTGAGGCCATGGTCACGCTGACGATCGCCCAGGACCCCACGGCCGACCGCATCCTGTCGCAGGACCCGTTCGCCCTGCTCACCGGCATGCTGCTCGACCAGCAGTTCCCGATGGAGCGGGCCTTCGCCGGCCCCGCCAAGGTGCTCGACCGCTTCGGCACCCTCGACCCCGGCGCGATCGCCACGGCCGACCCGGAGGCGTTCGCCGACCTGTGCGCCACGCCGCCGGCCATCCACCGCTACGGGCGCTCGATGGCCGCCCGCATCCAGGCGCTGGCCGCCGTCGTGCGCGACACCTACGGCGGTGACGCCTCGGCCATCTGGAGCGACGCCTCCACCGGCGCCGAGCTCGTGAACCGGCTCAAGGCGCTGCCCGGCTTCGGCGAGCAGAAGGCGCGCATCTTCACCGCGCTGCTCGGCAAGCAGCTCGGCATCCGCCCCGAGGGCTGGGCGGAGGCCTGCGGTGCCTACGCCGAGGAGGGGTCCTACCGCTCGGTCGCCGACGTCGTCGACGCCGACTCGCTGCAGAAGGTGCGCGACTTCAAGAAGGCCGCCAAGGCGGCGGCGCGCGGCGAGGCCTGAGCGCGATGGGCGGGCAGGGCACGGATGCCGGCCACGCGGCACCCGAACCACGCCCGGTGTGCGCGACGTGCGGCACGACGCCGGCGGATGAGGATGCCGCCGCGCTGGCCCGGATCACCTGGGTGCGCGGCACCGAGAACGGCCGCGCCGTGTGGACCTGCGTCCCGTGCAGCCGCACCCACCTGCGCAGCATCGAGGGCAAGCTCGACTCCGCCTGGTGGTGACCAGGGGCTCAGTCAGGAGCAGGGGGTAGCCGGGACTCGTCGATGCCGGGCAGGTAGGCGCAGACCATCTCGCGCAGCGGCACGGTGCCGCCGATCTGGCTGAGCACCCCGATCCCGCCGAGCCAGACCCGGTGGATGAGCAGGTACTCCGGCGGCAGGTTGAGCTTGAGCCCGATGAGGAACTGGGGCCGGCGGGGGTCCTGCAGCGTGGCGGCCGCCCCGCGCAGCCACTCGCGGGTCGGGGTGAACTTCTCGTGCAGCAGGGGCTCGACGAGCGGCGTCAGGTAGATGAGCAGGGCCTCGGGGTCGATGTCGACGCCCGTGCGGATGAAACCCTCGTCGCGCAGCACGGCCTCCAGCGCGACGGCGTCACCGGCGAGTGCCTCGGTGAGCACCCGACCCAGTGAGATCGGCAGCCCGTGCGGCAGCCGGTTGACCGCCCCGAAGTCGAGCACCCCGAGCCGCCCGTCGTCGGTGATCCGGAAGTTGCCGGGGTGCGGGTCGGCGTGCAGGAGGTGGGCGCGGTTCGGCCCGCGGAGCAGGAACTCGAAGTAGAGCGTGGCGGCCTCGTCGCGCTCCTCCTGGGTGCCGTCGGCGATGATCCGCGACAGCGGGGTGCCGTCGACCCACTCGGTGACCAGCACGTGGTGGGAGTCGACGAGCACGTCGGGCACGAGCACGTCGTCGTCGTCGCGGAAGGCGGTGGCGAAGTGCCGCTGGTGGCGCGCCTCGAGGTGGTAGTCGAGCTCCTCGCTCATCCGCGCCTTGAGCTCCTCCATGATCGGCTTGACGTCGATGCCCGGCATCCACGACCCGGCCACCCGCGCCACCCGCGAGATCTGGTTGAGGTCGGACATCAGGGCCTCGGCCGCACCGGGGTACTGGATCTTCACGGCGACCTCGCGCCCGTCGCGCCAGACCCCCTTGTGCACCTGGCCGATCGAGGCCGCCGCGGCCGGTACGTCGTCGAACTCGACGAGCTTGGTGCTGGCCCAGCGCGGCCCGAGCTCGCGGGCCAGGATCTCGTGCACCCGGTTGGCCCCCATCGGGGGACCGGACTCCTGCAGCTTGGTGAGGGTCGCGCGGTATGGCCCGGCGAGCTCCTCGGGCATCGCGGCCTCCATGACCGACAGGGCCTGGCCGAACTTCATCGCCCCGCCCTTGAGCTGGCCGAGCACCGAGAAGAGCTGCTCGGCCGTGCGCGCCTGGAGCTCGGCGGCGACGGCCTCGGCGGGACGGCCCCCGACCCGCTTCCCGACTCCGAGGGCCGCTCGGCCGGCGTGCCCCAGGGGCAGGCCGACGAGCTTGGCGGTCCGGGCTATCGAGCCTCGGGGGATGTCGGTCACCCCGCCATTGTCACTGACGCGCACGTGCAGTCGGGTCGCACCTTCCACAGGCGGTGCGTCACGGCCACCTCGTCGAGGCCGATCTCGGTGGAGATGCCGCCGAGCGAGGTGTCGCCGCGCAACGTCGCCAGCACCGTCACGGTGGTGACCGCCGCGGCCAGCACGGCGGTGCCGACCGGCACCGCCCCCACCCCGGTGACCCGGCCGGCGGGCCACGCCGGATCGGCACAGCGCAGGCAGGCGGTGCGCCCGGGCAGCACGAGCGGCCCCACGACGACGCCGCTCTCACAGAGCACCACCGGCAGGTGGGCGATGCCACGGGCCTGCCAGGGCGCCCCGGCCCACGACGGGCTGCGCCCCTCGGTGACGATGACGACCGCCGACGGCGGCCCGGCGCGGTCGGCCAGTGCCAGCTCGGCGCCGTCGGCCGCGTGCCGGCCGCCCCGCACGCTCACCCCGCACCGGCGCAGCTGGGCGAGCACCTCGTCGGCCAGCGGCCCCCAGCCGTCGACCACCACGAGACCGTCCACTGCCACCCCCTTCGAGCCCACCGTCGCCGACGCAGCCATCCTGCCGCGCGGCCGGGTCCAGCGGTGGCCGTCCACAGGGGCTGGAACGGCGAACGGCCCCGATCGGGTGGGATCGGGGCCGTTGCGCTCGAGACCGGTGCTCAGGCCTTGCCGAGGATGCGGTTGAGGTTGGTGCCACACACCGGGCAGACGCCCTTGGCCATCCGGCGACCGTTCTCGGAGACGACCACCTTGCCCTCGGCCTCCCGCTTCTCCTTGCACTTCACGCAGTAGAACTCGCCCTTGTAGGTCTCGTCAGCCATGAACGTTCTCCTTGTCGTCGACCCCGGCGGCGCGCCGGGTCGATGCCTGTGGTGCCGCCAGTGCGGCGGGGACGCCACAACCCTAGCCACGGCGCAGCACGATCGCCCGCGTGACGCGCCCGCGTCGACGCCCGCCCGGCGCACCGCGGGCCACACCCGTACCATCCGCCACTCCAGCAGGCCGCAGCCCTACGCTCGTACTGTGAGCAGCGAGGACGTCGAGGACGTCGAGGTCCGGCGCAGCCGTCGCCGGCGGCGCACGGTGAGTGCCTACCGTGACGGCGGGCGCACCGTCGTGCTCATCCCGGCCTCGTTCAGCGCCGCCGAGGAGGAGCGCTGGGTCGAGCGGATGCTGGCCCGGCTGGGGGCCGGCGAGCGTCGTCGCGCTTCCTCCGACGAGGCCCTGGCCGCCCGCGCCGACACGTTGTCACGTCGCTACCTGGGTGGGCACGCCCGACCGAGCAGCGTGCGGTGGGTGTCGACGATGGGCCGGCGCTGGGCGTCGTGCACCCCGGCCGAGGGCACCATCCGGGTCTCGGACCGCCTGCGTGACGTGCCCGACCACGTGCTCGACTACGTGCTGCTCCACGAGCTCGCCCACCTGCTGGTGCCCGGCCACGGCCCGTCGTTCTGGCGCCTGCTCGCGTCCTACCCGCGCCTGGAGCGCGCGCGTGGCTTCCTCGACGGGCTGGCCCACGCCGAGGGGCTACCGCCCGAGGTCGAGGTCGACGACCCCGTCGACGGTGGCGACCCCGTCGTCGGTGACGACCCGGTCGACCGTGGCTCAGCCGAGCCCGAGGGCGCGCCGGGCGGCTGACACCAGCGGCGTGAGCTCGACGCGGGTGCCCTCCGGCAGGGCGTCGGCCGGCCACCACCGCACGTCGTGCGACTCGGCGCTGACGACGGCCTGCGCGCCGACCGGTGCCACGGCGGCGAAGCGCACGTCGAGGTGCTCACGGCAGGCGCCGAACGACCCGACCAGCGTGTGCCGGTCGAGCTGCACGGGGTCGGCCAGCGGCTCGAGCGTGCCGATGCCCGACTCCTCGCGGCCCTCGCGGCGGGCCGCCGCCCACATCGAGGCGTCGCCGGCCTCCAGGTGCCCGCCGAACTGGAACCACTCGTTGGCCTTGCGGTGCAGGGTGAGCAGCACCCGCTCGCCGCCGGGGTCGAGCACCACGCAGGATGCCGTGAGGTGCGCCGGCGGCCCGGCCTTCGCGACGGCGTCGGGGTGAGCGGCGAGGTGGTCGAGGTAGTCGCGGCGCAGCCGGTCCTGCCCGGCATCCGGCGCCGCCCACCCCTGCAGGACCGACGCCGCGTCGGCGCGCAGCGCCGCGAAGGCCGCTACCAGGGCCGGGTCGGGACCGGGCCGCACCGGGTCGGTGGACCCTGGGGCGGCATCGCTCACGCGTCGTCCTCGCCACGCAGCAGGGCGTCGAGCGCGGCATCCATCTCGTCGGTCTCGGGTCGGGCGGTGCGCTCGACGTAGCCCAGCGGGTCGTCGAGGTCGGTGGTGCTCGGTGCGAGGTCGGGATGCCGCCACGCGCCGTCGCGTGCACCCGAGCCGCCGGAGTCCTCGAGCGCCGCGAACAGGTTGGCCGCGTCGCGCAGCCGCCGCGGGCGCAGCTCGAGGCCCACGAGCGCCCCGAACGCCTTCTCGGCCGGGCCGCCGGTGGCCCGGCGGCGGCGCACGGCCTCGCCGAGGGCGTCGGCCTGCGGGAGGTGGGCGCGGGTGGCCCGGTCGGCGACGATGTCGACCCAGCCCTCGACCAGGGCGAGCAGCGTCTCGAGGCGGCCCAGGGCGGCCTGCTGGGCGGGGGAGTGCTGGGGCGCGAACATCCGCCCCTGCAGGGCCTGCTGCACGGCCTCGGGGTCGCTGGGGTCGATCGACCCGACGGCCTCCTCGATCGCCGAGGTGTCGATGCTGATGTCGGCGGCGTAGTCGCGCACGGCGGCCAGCAGGGCGGGGGCGAGCCAGGGCACGGCCCCGAACAGCCGCACCCGGGCCACCTCGCGCACGGCCAGGTAGAGGCGGGCCTGCGGCTCGTCGACCTCCAGGCCGGCGGCGAACTCGCGCACCGCGGCCGGCATCAGCACGACGGTCGGTGCCGCGACCAGCGGCAGCGAGACCTCGCACCCGGTGAGCACCTCGCGGGCGAGCGTGCCGGTGCCCTGGCCGAGCTGCATCGAGAACATCGAGCCGTGCATGCGGCGCAGCATCGGCCCGGCCTGGTCGAGCATCCCCGCGGGCAGCCCGGTCTCCCCGGCCTCCCCCAGCTCTCCGAGCTCCCCGAGCTGGCCCAGCTGGCCGGTGAGGGCGGTGCCGACGGCGTCGGTGACGCCGGCCGCCACCGGCTCGACGAGGTCGGTCCACACCGGCATCGTCGCCTCGACCCACTCCGCGCTGCTCCAGGCGGCGCCGACGAGGCCGGGGGTGGTGAGGTCGGTGACGGCGTCGAGCCACATGCCGGCCACCTGCACCGCCTCGGCGGCGGCCCGGCCGTCGGCCGCGCTCGCGAGCTCGTCACCCTCGGCGGCCACCGTCTTGCGGGCGATGTCGGTGGCGAGCACCACGTTGACGGCGGTGTCGCTCTCCGGCGCCGCGAACATGGCCTGCACCTGACCCATCACCATCGCGAGCGTCTGGGGGTCGATCTTGTCCAGCCCCATGCCCTGCATCATGGAGGCCAGCTCAGGGGGGATCTCACCACCGGTGAGGCCGCGCAGCAGCTGCTCGAGCTCCGCCGGCAGGCGGGGGGTGTCGTCGTCGTCGGGATGGGAGTCACTCACGCCGGTCTCCTCGCGGGGGGTGAGAGGATGTCGTCTCGTACAGCCAACCACGATCCGGCCCGGAAGGTTCCGCCGGACCGTTCCCGAGGAGCCCCATGCCGACCGACCACGACCCGGTCGCGCTCGTCGCCCTGCGCGACCAGCCGCTGTCCGTCGACGAGGTGCTCGACTCCGTCCGCCACCCCACGTGTGGTGGCATCGCGCTGTTCGTCGGTGTGGTGCGCGACCACGACCACGGCGACGCCGTCACCTCGCTCGACTACGAGGCCCACCCTTCCGCAGCCGACACCATGCGCCGCACCTGCGAAGACGTGCTGGGCCGCTCCGATGCCGTGCGCGTCGCCGCGGTCCACCGCACCGGTGCCCTGCGCGTCGGCGACCTCGCGGTCGTCGTCGCGGCGGCGGCCCCGCACCGGGGCCAGGCCTTCGACGCCTGCCGCGACCTGATCGACACCCTCAAGGCCGACACCCCGATCTGGAAGCACCAGAGCCTGGGCGACGGCTCCACCGAGTGGGTGGGGCTCTCGTGAGCCAGCCGACGCACGACGTGCTGCACGGCGCCGGAGACGGCGGCGGCGGTGACGTCACCCAGGGCCGCACCGCTCGCGGCCGGAACCCGGGCAACCGGCCCGGCCTGCTGGCGGGGGTGCTCCTCACCGCGACCTTCGTGGCCATCGCGATCGCGGCGGCGCTCACCTTCGTCGGCCTGCCCTATGTCGTCATGTCACCCGGCCCGGCCACCAACATCCTGGGCAAGGTCGACGGCAAGCCGCTGCTCTCCATCGAGGGCGCACCTACCTACCCCACGACCGGCAGCCTCGACTTCACGACCGTGAGCGTCGACGGCGGCCCGGGCGTGCGCGTCACGGTCTACGACCTGGCCCAGGCCTGGCTGAGTGGCGCGCAGGAGATCCTGCCCGAGGAGCAGGTCTTCCCCCCGGAGCAGACCGAGAAGGACGCCCAGGAGGAGGGGGCGGCCGAGATGGCCGGGTCGCAGAGCGTCGCCACCGCCACCGCACTGCGAGCCGTCGGCAAGGAGGTCCCCGAGATGGTCGTCGTCGCCGGGGTCCCCGACGGCAGCCCGAGCAAGGGCGTCTTCGAGCCCGATGACGTGCTCGTCACCGTCGACGGCGACCCGGCCTCGTCCTCGGATGCCGTGCGCGCCGCCGTGCAGCGCCACACACCGGGCGACACCTTCCCCGTGGTGGTGCGCCGCGATGGCAAGGAGCAGACGGTCACCGCGAAGACCACCGAGTCCGACGGCCGCACCGTGATGGGGATCGGCCTGCGCCTCGACTACGACCTGCCGGTCGACGTCACGCTGCGCACCGGCAGCGTCGGCGGCCCGTCGGCAGGCCTGATGTTCGCCCTGGCCATCTACGACGCCCTGACCCCCGGCGAGCTCACCGGCGGCACGAAGATCGCCGGCACCGGCACGCTCGACGACGCGGGCACGGTCGGGCCGATCGGCGGCATCCGGCAGAAGCTGGTCGGGGCCCGCCGGGCCGGCGCCGACTTCTTCCTCGCCCCCGCCGACAACTGCGCCGACATCGGCGAGGCCGTCCCCGACGGGCTGCGGGTGGTCAAGATCGGCAGCTTCGACGAGGGCCGCAAGGCAGTGGAGGCGATCGGCGAGGGCAAGGCGGCATCCCTGCCGACCTGCGGCTGAGCCCGGCCGGCCGCGGCGCTCAGTCGTCGCTGAAGGTCGCCCGCAGGGCGTGCACCAGGCCGGGGGCGATGTCCTCGCCCAGCGCCACCCGGTCGTCACTGTCGTGGTCGCGCTGGCGCAGCAGGCAGCGGGCCGCGCCGTCGCGGGTCACCGCCACCAGCAGCCGCACGTCGGCCCGGCCGGGGTGCTCGGCGACCACGCGCAGGGCCTCGGTGTCGTCCTCGGGCAGCTCGCGCTCGGCCTCCGGAGGGACCACGATCCGCTCGACGGCCAGGGCGGCGCCCGCCACCTGCGGCGGCCAGGCGATACGGCCCAGCAGGTCCTCCAGGCCGGACGCCTCCGGCAGCTCGTCCTGCTCCACCGCGCTCAGCGCCCCGGCGACGGCGTCGTGGGTGGCCATCCCCTCGGCGAGGTGCGGTTCGTGGGCGAGCAGGTCCTGCGTCGGCACCAGGGCGAACAGGCGCACCGGCTGGTCCCACCCCGAGCGGGCCACGTGCCGCTCGGTGTCGAGGGCGGCGAGGGTGAGGGGATCGGTCACGGGCTGGGGGGTCTCGGTCACCGGACCATGGTGCCTGACAGGACGCGCAGGTGGCCGAGGTACATTGCTCGCCACGGTCGACACGGGGGTTCCCCGACGACGGGACGAGGAGAGTAGTGAGTCGCTCGGAGTGGTTCGACGGGCCTACGGGTCCAGGAGACGGTTCGGCACGCCCTGAGGGCCCCGATGGGGGGTCCGGAGAGCCGGCGCGCGCCACGCGGCGGCGCCGCCGGGGGCCGCTGGGCACGACCCTGCTCGTGATGCTCGGGGTGGTCGTGGTCGGCGGCATCGCCGCCGACGTGCTCACCGACGTGTGGTGGTACCAGTCGGTCGGCTTCGTCGACGTGTTCTGGAAGGAGCTGCTGACCAAGGTCGGGCTCTTCGTCGTCGCCGGCGTGATCACCGGCGCCGTGGTGGCCTCCAGCCTGGTCATCGCCTACCGCACCCGCCCGCTCTACATCCCGACCACGCCGGCCCAGCAGGTGCTCGAGCAGTACCGCCAGGCCATCGAGCCGCTGCGCCGGGTCGCCGTCTGGGCCGTGCCGGTCGTGCTCGGTCTGCTGGCCGGGTCGGGCTCGATGGGCGCCTGGCGCACCTTCCTGCTCTGGGCCAACCGCGAGCCGTTCGGCATCAAGGACCCCCAGTTCGGACTCGACGTCGGCTTCTTCGTGTTCACCCTGCCGTGGCTGAGGTTCCTCGTCAGCTTCCTGACCGTCGTGCTCGCCCTGGCGTTCGTCGCCGCGGCGTTCACCCACTACGTCTACGGCGGCCTGCAGCTGCCCGGCCGCGGCCCGACCACCCGCGCGGCCTACGTGCACCTCGGCATCCTCGGCGCGCTCATCGCCCTCACCCGCGCCGCGTCGTACTGGCTCGACCGCTACTCGCTGTCGACCCAGAAGGGCTCCCTGCTCACCGGCATCACCTACACCGACGACAAGGCCGTGCTGCCCACCAAGGCCATCCTCGCGGTCGCCGCAGTGATGTGCGCCGGCTTCTTCCTGGCCGCGATCTGGAGCCGCAGCTGGCGGCTGCCCATCACCGGTGTCGTGCTGCTCGTGGTCACCGCCGTGGTGGTCGGTGGCATCTACCCGGCACTGATCCAGTCGCTCAGGGTCACCCCGTCGGCCAAGTCGCTCGAGGCCAAGTACATCGAGCGCAACATCAACGCCACGCGGGCGGCCTTCGGCCTCGACCGGGTCAAGCGCATCCAGAACCCCTCGCCGCCCGAGACCGAGAACAAGGCCGTGCTGCGCGCCGCCGCCAACGACATCCCGGGCGTGCGCATCATCGACCCCAACGTCGTCGCGCCCACGTTCCGCCAGCTGCAGGCCCAGCGCGACTACTACGCGTTCCCCGACACCCTCGACGTCGACCGCTACACGATCGACAAGCAGACCCGCGATGCCGTGGTGGCGGTGCGCGAGATCAACCTCGAGGGCCTGCCTGACGGGCAGCGCAACTGGCTCAACGACCACACCGTCTACACCCACGGCTACGGCTTCTACGCGGCCTACGGCAACCAGCGCACCACCGAGGGCGACCCGGTCTTCTTCGAGGGCGGCGGGCTCAGCGCCATCGGGAAGTACGAGCCGCGCGCCTACTTCGCCGAGCTGTCGCCCACCTACTCCGTGGTCGGTGCCGAGCAGGGTGCCCCGCCGCGCGAGTTCGACTACCCCGCCGGTGGCGAGGGAGACGTGGCCGTGCAGAACACCTACTCCGGCAACGGCGGTGTGCCGATCGGCTCGACCCTGCGCCAGCTGGCCTACGCGGTCAAGTACCGAGAGGCCAACTTCCTGCTCTCGGATGCCGTGAACGGCGCCTCCCGCATCCTCGACCACCGCACCCCGAGCGAGCGCGTGGAGCGGGTCGCCCCGTGGCTGCGGCTCGACGGCAACGTCTACCCGGCCGTCGTCGAGGGCAAGATGCAGTGGATCGTCGACGGGTTCACGACGTCGGCCAACTACCCCAACAGCCGGCTCATCGAGCTGGCCGAGGCGACGTCCGACTCGGTGGCCCAGCGCTCCAACGTCGTCACGGTCAACGCCGGCCAGGTCAACTACGTGCGCAACGCCGTCAAGGCCACCGTCGACGCCTACAGCGGCGAGGTCAAGCTCTACGGGTGGGACACCAACGACCCGATGCTCAAGGCGTGGAGCAACGCGTTCCCCGGCTCGGTGCGGCCGATCTCCGAGATCTCCGGCGACCTGATGGCCCACATCCGCTACCCGCAGGACTACCTCAAGGTGCAGCGCGAGCTGCTCACCGAGTACCACGTCACCAACCCCGGCGACTTCTTCTCCGGCTCGGACAAGTGGCGCGTGCCGCGCGACCCGTCGTCGTCGGCCCAGGACCAGCCGCCGGTCTTCCAGTCGATCGCGATGCCGGGGGAGAACGAGGCGGCCTTCTCGATCACCTCGCCGTTCGTCCCGGCCACGACCAACGGTGAGGGCGGCCGTGAGATCCTGCGTGGCCTGCTCGCCGTCGACGCCGATGCCGGCAACCAGGCCGGCAAGCCGGCGGCCGACTACGGCCTGCTGCGGCTGCTCGAGTACGGGTCGGCCACGCCGTCGGGGCCCGGCCAGGTGCTCAACCAGATCAAGAACTCGCCGGAACGCTCCCAGAACGAGGCGGAACAGCTGTCGCTGGCGCAGTACATCACCCAGAACTCCAGCGGTGGCAAGACGTTGACCTACGGCAACCTGCTGTCCTTCCCCCTCGAGGGGCGGATGTTCTACGTCCAGCCGCTCTACGTGCAGGCGGCCTCCGGGTCGGGGTCCTTCCCGCAGAACAAGGCCGTCGTCACGGTCTACGGCAACACCGTGGCCTGGGGCGACACCCTCGGGCAGGCCGTGAGCGGCCTGTTCGGTGAGGGTGCCGCCGCCGACGAGCCGACCGAGCCCAACGGCCCCACGACGCCCGGGGGCACCGCAGCGGCACAGCTCACCGAGGCGCTCACCGAGATCCAGGACGCCTACCAGGCGGGACAGGACGCCCTCAAGGCCGGCAACTTCGCGGCCTACGGCGATGCCCAGAAGCGGCTCGATGCCGCCATCAGGCGGGCCCAGGCGCTGGCGCCGCAGCTCGTGGTCGCGGGAGCGACTCCGAGCCCGTCACCCAGTGGCACGGCGAGCCCGTCGCCCAGCCCGTCGGCCACGGCGTCGCCAACCGGCTGACCCCCGCTTCCGGGGGTCGGCCGGCCGGGCCGATTTGTCCTGCGCCGGGTGGTTCACGTACGCTCGAGCCATACCGAGCACGGGTTCTTCGAAGCCGTGACTCACTCGACGCGGGGTGGAGCAGCTCGGTAGCTCGCCGGGCTCATAACCCGGAGGTCGCAGGTTCAAATCCTGCCCCCGCTACCAACGACGAAGGGCCCGACCGGCAACAGCCGGGTCGGGCCCTTCCTCTGCATGGTCGTGTGTCAGTAGCTGACGTAGATGCTGGGGCTGTAGTCGGGCACGTACCGGCTGGACACACCGGGGAAGTAGAAGCGGTAGTACGTGTGCCGCTTGGGCTGCTGCTTGGACGTGACGTACCCGCTCGCGTTGGTGCGCAGCGTGGCGACGGTGGTCCAGGTGCTGGATCCGGCGTAGCGGCGCTGCAGGCGCACGGTCTGGGCGGGCACGGACTTGCCGCTCGGGGTGACCAGCCGGCCGGTGAACAGGTCCGGCCGGCCCGTGGTGACCCGCCCGCCCATCACGGTAGGCGTGGTCAGGGTGACCCCTGCCGCGGACGCCAGGGCGCTGGAGGACCCGGCGTACGACATCACCACGACGGTGGGGACGTTCGGGTAGTACTTGTACGCCACCTGGCCCGCGGTGTTGGTCTTGTAGGTTCCCACGGTCGTGTACGTGCTCGTGGTGGTGGCGCGGCGCTTGATCGTGACCGACGCGCCGGCGATGACCTTGCCGGTGCTCTTGGTGCGGATCGTGACCGTGGAGACGCGCGGCCAGGTGCCCGTGATCCCGATGATGGCGGTGGTGGCTGCCTTGGTCGTGGCGGGCACGGTCGGGGCGGTGTAGGTGCCGAAGTACTGCCAGTGCCACGCCTCAGGGTTCGAGCCACCCTGCAAGGCCCAGGTCGGCTGCTCGAAGCCGTACTTGGGCGCGTTCGCCGTGAACCACACGTATCGGGCGTTGCCGAAGATGCCGACACCGCAGCCGAGGTCGAGGGCGATCGCCCACCCGTGGTTGGAGGTGCCCGGCATCGCCGCGCGAGGGTACCCGTACAGCTCGAGCATGGCCACCTGCTTGGCGTACGAGCGGTAGGCGTCGTTGACGCAGATGTTGGCGCCGTACTGAGCCTTGTAGAGCGCGTTGAGGGCCTCGAACTTCGCGAGGGCGTCGCAGCGCAGGTGGTCGACGGTCTGCCACGGGATCGCGCACAGGGCCGACGCGGGGATGTAGCCGTTCTGGTACCCGCCCCAGCCGTCGGCGGCTGCGGCGGCGGCGCCGGCCGCGGTGGCGGGCTCGGGAGCGGGGGAGGTCGCTACGACCGGTGCCGCGGCGGGTGCGTTGCCGGGAGAGGCCTGCGCCGCGGTTGCGGTCAGGCCGGCGAGCAGGGGTAGGGCGGTGAGCAGGGTCAGCGTGCGTGTGACCACGGACATTGGGGCAGGTCCTTCCGGGTGGCGCCTACGGAACGGACCCTGTCGGGTTCGGGCAGCCGGTGCCCTGCCTGCCGTGCAGGCTTCACCCCAAGGAGTGGACGCTCCCGTGATGCGGGCGCCCCGCCCCCACCAGAGATCGTGCTGGGGATCCCGGGTGCTGGTGGGGTTCGGCGACGCCCGGGTCCGGCCGCGGTTGGCCCACGGCTCCTCAAGGCCCCGGCCAGCCCCCTGACCTTGCCGAGGGGAGCGTCACAAGTCGTTCCGCTCTTACCAATACTGTTGTCCACGTGCCACGTTGGCGCAGGTGCTTGACAACTTCCTCACGCTGTGGAGGCGCCGGACTCTCAAGGTTCTCTCACCGAACGCCCAGCCCGGCCGCTCGGCGTCGAGGTCAGGGAGCGATCGGGGTGAAGGGTGCCACCTCGTCGTCCGAGCCGTGCACCAGCACGCTCGAGGACTCCGGGATCTCGCGCCACGCCCCGGCCAGGTCGCCCAGCGGCTCCGAGACCACGAGCCGCGTCTCGTCCGACAGGTCGTGCAGCACCGGGTTGTCGGGGTACTGCGCACGCAGCGTCGAGACGTCGGTGCTCTGGAACAGCGAGCGCGACATCCCCTCGCTGGAGTAGCGGAACGCCCAGGTGGTGTCGCCGTCGGTCGTGGCCACCGTCATCTGCACCGGGAAGCTGATGCCATGGCTGCGCCCCACCTCCTCCACCAGCCCGACCGCTCGCGCCACGCCGGCGCGTGGGTCGTCGCGCAGCCCGAAGCTCAGCGCCAGGTAGAAGAGCATCTCGGAGTCGGTGGAGCCCGCGATGTCGGCGAACAGCGCCGGGTCGACCTCCATCGCGAGGTCACGCTTGATCTCGTGGAAGCCGCCCAGGTAGCCGTTGTGCATCCACAGCCAGTTGTCGTGACGGAACGGGTGGCAGTTGGTCTGCTGCACCGCGGAGCCGGTGGAGGCCCGGATGTGGGCGAACACGCGACCCGCCGCGGCGTGGGCGCACAGCTCGCGCAGGTTGAGGTCGTTCCAGGCCGGCTCGGTGCTCCGGAACAGCCCGGGGGTGTCGGACACGCCGTACCACCCGACGCCGAAGCCGTCGCCGTTGGTGGTCGTGGCACCCATCAGCGAGTGCTTGCTCTGCGCGACCAGGGAGTTCTTCGGCTTGTAGAGCAGGTCCTCGAGCAGCACGGGTGATCCCGAGTACGCCAGCCAGCGGCACATGATGGCCTCCTTGTCCCGTCGTGGGCCTGCTCCAGCCAACTCCCGGGCGGCCCCGCTCGCCTCATCCGCGCCGGGTGACCGGGCCGGCGCGGGCCAGAGTGTCCTCCTGCCTCGAGGTGACTTCCGGCACGTGCGGGGTATGGGGCATATCGTGCAGACTCCCCACGTTGACCCGGCCGTGAGCACCCCCCATCGAGTCGTCGTCATCGGTTCGGGCTTCGGAGGCCTCTTCGGCACCCAGGCGCTGCGGCGCCGCAAGGACGTCGAGGTCACCCTCATCGCCCCGACCGCCCACCACCTCTTCCAGCCCCTGCTCTACCAGGTCGCGACCGGCATCCTGTCCGAGGGCGAGATCGCGCCGAGCACCCGCGAGGTGCTGGCGCGCCAGAAGAACGCCCGGGTCGTGCTGGGCACCGTGACCTCCGTCGACCTCGAGGCCCGCACGGTGACCTCGCAGGTGCTCGGGCGCGAGCACGTGACGCCCTACGACAGCCTGCTGGTCGCCGCCGGCGCCGGGCAGTCGTACTTCGGCAAGGACCACTTCGCCCAGTACGCCCCCGGGATGAAGTCGATCGACGACGCGCTCGAGCTGCGCGGGCGGATCTTCGGCGCCTTCGAGCTCGCCGAGCTGGCCGAGGCGCCCGCAGAGCGCGAGCGAGCGCTGACCTTCGTCGTCGTCGGCGCGGGGCCGACCGGGGTCGAGATGGCCGGCCAGATCGCCGAGCTGGCCCACCGCACCCTGAGGAACGACTTCCGGCGGATCGACCCCACCCAGGCCCGGATCATCCTCGTCGACGCGGTCGACGCCGTGCTGCCCTCCTTCGGTGAGCGGCTCGGCGGGGCTGCCCGGCGCCGGCTCACCGAGATGGGGGTCGACGTGCGTCTGGGGACCATGGTCACCGACGTCGACGCCACCGGCATCACCGTCACCGAGCCCGATGGCAGCTCCACCCGCATCGAGGCCCTCACCAAGGTCTGGGCAGCCGGGGTACAGGCCAGCCCGCTGGGCCGGCAGATCGCCGAGCAGTCCGGGGCCGCCACCGACCGCGCCGGGCGGATCCAGGTGCTGCCCGACCTCACCGTGCCCGGTCACCCCGAGGTGTTCGTCGTCGGCGACATGATGGCGCTCGACAAGCTGCCCGGGGTCGCGCAGGTCGCCATCCAGGGTGCCCGGTTCGCGGCGAAGCAGATCACCCACCGCCTCGACGGCACGGAGACCGAGCCGCGCTTCGAGTACTTCGACAAGGGCTCGATGGCCACGATCTCGCGCTTCAGCGCGGTGGCCTCGATCGGTCGGCTGCGCTTCTCGGGGTTCGCCGCCTGGGTGCTCTGGCTGGCCATCCACCTCGTCTACATCATCGGCTTCAAGTCGCGCGTCACCACCCTGCTGCACTGGGCGGTCAGCTTCCTCGGCCGAGGGCGCTCCGAGCGGGTCGCCACCGAGCAGCAGGTCTTCGGACGCCTGGCCATGGACGGCCGCGCGCACGGCACGTTGCCCGTCATCCCCACCGACCCGGACGACGCAGAGGTCAGCGGCGTCGCCGAGCTGGAGGACCGTCACCGGGCCAAGGCCTGAGCGGGTGCGGCATCTGCACGTAGGGTGACCGCCATGCCGCTGGACTACCCCATCCATCGCCGCACGCTCCCCAACGGGATGCGCGTCGTCGTCAGCCCCGACCACACGGTCCCCAACGTCACGGTCAACCTGTGGGTCGGGGTGGGCTCGCGCCACGAGAGCGCGGGCCGCACCGGCTTCGCCCACCTCTTCGAGCACCTGATGTTCCAGGGTTCGCGCAACGTGCGCAGCGGCGAGCACTTCGAGGCGCTGATGGCGCAGGGCGGCCGGCTGAACGCGACGACCTGGTTCGACCGCACGAACTACTTCGAGACGGTGCCGAAGGGAGCGGTCGAGCTGGCCCTGTGGCTCGAGGCCGACCGGCACGGCCACCTGCTCGACGCCGTCACCCAGGAGAACCTCGACAACCAGCGTGACGTGGTCAAGGAGGAGAAGCGGCAGCGCTACGACAACCAGCCCTACGGCAACGCCCTGGTCGACGTCTACGCCTCAGCCTTCCCGGCGGGGCACCCCTACCACCACTCCACGATCGGCTCGATGGAGGACCTCGACGCCGCGAGCCTCGACGACGTGCACGCCTTCTTCCGCGCCCACTACGGCCCGGACAACACCGTGATGACGCTGTGCGGCGACCTCACCCCCGAGCACGGGTTCGAGCTGGCGGAGCGCTACTTCGGCGACCTCGAGGCCGGGGCAGCCCCCCGCCGGCCCGACCTCGCACAGATCCCCCCGCTCGAGCACCCCCTGCGCGTCGACCGGCGCGAGGTCGTGCCCAACGACCGCCTGCACGTCGCCTTCCGCCTCCCCGTCGACGAGACCGACGAGTTCCTCGCGGCGGCGGTCGCGCTCGACTGCATCGGCGGCCTGGCGACGTCCCGCCTCGTCCGCCGGCTGGTCCGTCGCGAGCAGACCGCGCTCGGCGCCCACGCCACCGCCTGGGGCTTCGTCGACGGTGCCTCGCTGGGCTTCGTCGTGCTCGACGTCGCACCCGGCACCGACGCCGACATCGTCGAGTCCGCCTTCGTCGAGGAGCTCACCGGCTTCCTCGAGCACGGCCCCACCGACGTCGAGCTCGAGGCCTCGCTGGCCCAGTCCGAGCGGTCCTGGCTCTCGGCGCTGGCCAGCCAGGAGGAGCGAGCCGACCTGATCAGCCATCACCTGCTGCTCCAGGACGACCCGGGCGTCGTCAACACGCACCTCGACCGGTTGCGCGACGTCACCGCGCAGCGGGTGATCGACGCCGCGCGTCGCTGGCTGCGGCCCGAGAGCCGCGCCACGGTCGCCTACCTGAGTGCCGACCAAGGTTCGGATGCCGTCGCCGCCAAGGCCGAGGCCGTCTCGTGAGCGCCCCCCGCCCCGACGTCGCGCCGCCGCAGCCGTGGACCTTCCCGGTGCCCGAGGAACACCTGCTCGGCAACGGGGTGCGCGTCCTGGCGCACGACCTGCCCGGCCAGTACGTGCTGTCCCTGCGCGTCGTGGTGCCCACCGCCCTGTCCGACGAGCCCGCCGGCAAGGAGGGAGTCGGTGCGATGACCGCCCGGCTGCTCGACGAGGGCACCGCCGCCCACGGCTCCGACGAGTTCGCCGAGCTGATGGAACGCCATGGCATGGTGCTCGGCGCGGGGGTCTCCGACGGCGGCCTGCTCGTCGACGTCGACGTGCCGCAGCGCCACCTCGGAACTGCGGCCGCCCTGCTCACCGAGGCGCTCGCCGACCCGGTGTTCCCGGAGGACGAGGTGCGTCGCATCCTGCGCAACCGGCTCGCCGAGATCGAGCAGGAGCGCGCCTCGTCGGCCCACCGCGCCGCCCGCGAGCTGGCCCGCACGATGTGGACCCCCGCCGACCGGGCCAGCCGCCCCACCGCCGGGTCACCCGAGTCCATCGGGAGCCTCACCCGCGAGGACCTCGTCGAGTTCCACGCCACGGCGGTCGGTCCCCAGCGAGCGACCGTGGTGGTGGCGGGCGACCTCACCGACATCGACGTGGTCGAGGTGCTCGAGTCGACCCTCGGCGGCTGGTCGGCGCCGCGGCACCGCCCGCCGTCCAGGCCGGTGGCCCCGGTGCCCGCAGCCGATGCCGCGCGCGTCGTCGTCGTCGACCGCCCCGGGTCGGTGCAGACCGAGATCGCGGTGGGGAGGCCCGGCCCCGACCGGTCGTCACCGCAGGGGTGGGCGCCGCACCCCGTGCTGTCCTTCGTGCTCGGCGGGTCCCCGAGCGCCCGGATCGACGCCGTGCTGCGCGAGGAGAAGGGCTACACCTACGGCATCCGCAGCTCGTTCCGGCCGCGGGTCGCGGGCGGGTCGTTCGTGACCTCCGGGTCGGTGCGCTCCGAGGTGACCGGCGAGGCGGTCGAGATTTTGCTCGGCATCCTCGACGGTGCCCGCGAGGGCTTCACCGACGCCGAGGTGCGCTCGGGCGTCGACTACGTGGGCAAGACGGCCCCCGGCCGCTACGCCACGGCGGATGCCGTCGCCGACGAGACCGCCGCGCTGGCCCTGGAGGGGCTGCCGCTCGACTTCACGACCCGCAACCTGCGTGCGGTCGCCGAGCTGGGGCGCGACGACCTCGACGCCGCCTACCGCCGCGTGGCGACGGGGGAGTGGAGCGTGGTGCTCGTCGGGGACGCCGCCACCGTGGTGCCGGCCCTCGACGGCCGGGTCGGTGGGCCGGTGAGCACGGTTGCCCTCTGAGCCCGGCGGCTCCCGGTCCGTCGTGATGGCGTCGCCGGCCGGTCGCCTCGAGATCGTCGAGGAGGGCGGGGCGCTCGTCGCGGTGCACTTCGACGCGGCTGCCGACGGCGCTCCGGGTCACGAGCGCGGGCGGTCGCCCGTGCTCGCCCGGGCGCACCAGCAGCTGCGCGAGTACTTCGACGGGACGCGTCGGGTCTTCGACCTCCCGCTGCGCCCCGCCGGCACGCAGTTCCAGCGCCGGGTGTGGGGCGTGCTCGCGACGGTGCCGTGGGGCACCACCACCACCTACGGCGCCATCGCGGCGCAGCTCGGGCTGCCGCCCGGCGCCTCGCGCGCGGTCGGTGCGGCCAACGGGGCCAACCCCATCGCCATCGTGCTGCCCTGCCACCGCGTGATCGGCGCCGACGGCCGGCTCACCGGCTACGCCGGCGGGCTGGAGCGCAAGGCCCTGCTGCTGCGGCTCGAGGGCGTGTCGACCGAGGCCGACCAGACTTCCCTGTTCTAGCGCAACAAGTCGGCGGTCAGGGGACGCCGATCCGGCTGAGCACCTCGTCGTGCAGGATGCCGTTGGTCGCCACCGCGTTGCCACCGAACGGCCCGTCGACGCCCGACAGGGAGGTGAAACGGCCGCCCGCCTCGGTGACGATCGGCACCAGCGCGGCCATGTCGTGCAGGCCCAGCTCGGGCTCGGCCGCGATGTCGACCCCACCCTCGGCGAGCAGCATGTAGGACCAGAAGTCGCCGTAGGCGCGCTCGCGCCAGCAGGCCCGGGCGAGGTCGAGCACCTGGTCCTGGCGCCCGACGGCGCCCCACGAGGTCCAGCTCGAGCAGGAGATCGACGCGTCCTCGAGGCGCGCGACCTGCGACACGTGCAGCTGCTTGGCCGAGGTGAGGCTGCGCCCCGCCCAGGCGCCGGAGCCGAGGGCCGCCCACCACCGGCGGCCCAGGGCGGGTGCGGCCACCAGGCCGATCACCGGGACGCCGTCGTCGACGAGCGAGATCAGCGTCGCCCACACCGGCACGCCCCGCACGTAGCTGTGCGTGCCGTCGACCGGGTCGACGACCCACTGGCGCGGGCTCGAGCCGGTGTTGGGGAACTCCTCGCCGATGACGGCGTCGCGCGGCCGGGTGCGCTTGAGCTGCGCCCGGATCAGCTCCTCGGCGTCGCGGTCGGCGTCGCTCACCAGGGTCAGGTCAGGCTTGGTGTCAACCCGCAGGTCGTCGGCCCGGAAGCGTGCAACGGTGATGCGCTCGACGGCATCCGCGAGCACGTGGGCGAGGCGCAGGTCGTCGTCGTAGCCGGGCACGAGCCCCAACCTAGCGGCCGGCTGCCGAAGAATCTTCGGCCCGGCGACGATCCGGTCGCGCTTCGGTCACAATCCAGTCTCGGGCGCATCTAATGCTTCCGTTGCGGCCAACCATGGTCTTTCATGGAGCACGCACGCCGGAGGGCGCTGCACTCCGGGACGCCCCCGATCGGGAGCGGCCCCGGCACCCGGCCACCCGACCAACGGGTGGTGACACCACTTAAACGTAGGAGGACATCCATGCGAGGAACCACTCGCACGGTCGCGGTTGCGGCCCTGTCCGCAGTTGCGCTGCTCGCCGCAGGTTGCGGCAGCGACGACAGCGGCGACGACGCGACCTCGGCAGCTGGCGGCAAGACGGGCGGCGAGATCACCGTTCGTGGGTGCAACCCGCAGAACCCGCTCGTCCCGAGCAACACCACCGAGACCTGTGGTGGCAACGTCATCGACGCTGTCTTCGCCAAGCTCGTCCACTACGACGCCGAGACGGCCAAGCCGACCAACGACATCGCGCAGTCGATCGAGACGACCGACAACCAGAACTTCACCGTCAAGCTGAAGCCCTACAAGTTCCACGACGGCACCGAGGTCACCTCCAAGAGCTTCGTCGACGCGTGGAACTACGCGGCCTACGGCCCCAACGCGCAGAGCAGCGGCTACTTCATGGAGCCCATCGAGGGCTTCGCCGACCTCCAGTGCGCCGGCACCACGAACCCCGACGACCCGTGTGAGGGCTACACCCCGAAGGCCAAGGAGATGTCCGGCCTGAAGGTCGTCGACGACAAGACCTTCACCATCACGACCAGCGAGAAGGTCTCGAACCTTCCCGTGCGTCTGGGCTACTCGGCCTTCTCGCCGCTGCCCGAGGCGTTCTTCACGGACCCCAAGGCCTTCGGGGACAAGCCGATCGGCACCGGCCCCTACAAGCTCGACTCGTGGACCAAGGAGCAGGCCATCGTCCTGTCGAAGTTCGCCGACTACTCGGGCGACTTCGGCGGCAAGGTCGACAAGGTCACCTTCAAGATCTACCAGGACCCGGACGCCGCGTACAACGACGTCATCGCCAACAACCTCGACGTCACCGACGAGATCCCGGCCAGCGCCCTGATCGACGACAAGTACAAGTCGGACCTGCCCGACCGCAACGCGCAGAAGGAGTCCGGCGTCATCCAGACGATCACCGCGGCGCCGTCCAAGGTCGACCCGAACTACGCCGACCCGAAGATCAAGCAGGCGATCTCCATGGCGATCGACCGCGACACCATCATCAAGCAGATCTTCAACGGCACCAAGGTGCCGGCCACCGGCTGGGTCTCCCCGGTCGTCGACGGCTACAAGGCCGACCAGTGCGGTGAGTACTGCACGTACGACCCGGCCAAGGCCAAGGCGCTGCTCGCCGAGGCCGGCGGCTTCAAGGGCGACAAGATCACCCTGTCCTACAACGCCGACGCCGCCCACAAGGAGTGGACCGAGGCCACCTGCAACAGCATCAAGCAGGCGCTGGGTGTCGAGTGCCAGGCCGTCGGGGTCGTCGACTTCGCGACCTTCCGCAGCCAGATCGCCGACCGCAAGATGAAGGGCCTGTTCCGTACCGGCTGGCAGATGGACTACCCCTCGATCGAGAACTTCCTCGCCCCGATCTACAAGACCGGCGCGTCCTCGAACGACGGCGACTACTCCAACCCGGAGTTCGACAAGCTCCTCGTCGAGGCTGCGGCTGCCGTGGACCCGGCCGAGGCCAACGCCAAGTACCAGGAGGCCGAGGCGCTCCTCGCCAAGGACATGGCGTCCATCCCGATGTGGTACGGCAAGGCCACGATGGGCTGGTCCGACAAGGTCACCGGTGTGAAGATCACCGCGTTCGGGACGATCGACATCCCGTCGATCTCCATGAAGTGAGCCAGCTGAACCACTAGGTTCACACCACGTGACGTCGGCCTGTCAGCGCCCGCTGGCAGGCCGACGTCCGTGTTCGTAGGAAACCGCCCGCGGATGCCGGGTCCGCAGGGTTGGGTGCCCCCGCCCAGTGGGCTAGGTTCATCCCGGTACGACAACTGACGACGCCGTCACACCGCAAGGGACGGCCTGACAACCAGGAGGTGACGTGGGCACCTACATCATCCGACGGTTGCTGCAGATGATCCCGGTGATCCTGGGCGCGACGTTCCTCATCTTCGCCATGGTGTTCGCCCTACCCGGCGACCCACTGGCCGGGAAGTGTGGAGAACGGCCCTGCCCGCCGCAGTACGCCGCGGCGTTCCGTGAGAAGTACAACCTCAACGACCCGCTGCCGATCCAGTACGGCAAGTACCTCGGCAACCTCGCCAAGGGCGACCTGGGCGAGACCTACAACGGCATCAAGGTCACCGAGCAGCTCAAGCTGCGCTACCCCGTCACCGCCAAGCTCGCGGTCATGGCGATCCTCTTCGAGTCGATCATCGGCATCATCGCCGGGGTGCTCACCGGCATCCGAAAAGGCGGCTTCCTCGACAACCTGGTGCTCGTGTCGACCATCGTGGTGATCTCGATCCCCACGTTCGTCATCGGTGGTGTCTCCCAGTACTTCCTCGGGGTCAAGCTCGGCCTGTTCCCCGTCACGGTCACCTCGTCCAACCCATCGGTCTACGAGCTGCTGCTCCCCGCGATGGTGCTGGGGTCGATCTCGCTGGCCTACGTCGCCCGGCTCACCCGCACCAACCTCACCGAGAACCTGCGCGCCGACTACGTGCGCACCGCCGTCGCCAAGGGCCTCACCCGGCGCCGGGCGATCGGCCTGCACGCCATGCGCAACTCGCTCATCCCGGTCGTCACCTTCATCGGCTTCGACTTCGGCGCCCTGCTCGGTGGCGCCATCGTCACCGAGCGCATCTTCAACATCCCGGGCATCGGTGGTTACATCTACAACTCGATCCGGGCTCGCGACGGCGCCTCCGTCGTCGGGGCGGTGACCGTCCTCGTCATCGTCTACCTGTTCGTCAACCTGCTCGTGGACCTGCTCTACGGCCTGCTCGACCCGAGGATCAGCCATGACTGAGATCGCTGCCGTCGAAGAAGTGACCGAGTCCGCCGGCTACGAGGGCGGCGACGTCAACGAGGAGCGCTCGCTCGCCTCCGACGCCTGGCGCACCATGCGCCGCAACCCGCTGTTCTGGGTCTCGATCAGCCTGATCACGGTCTTCGTGCTGATGGCCATCTGGCCCAGCCTGTTTACCAGCACCGACCCGACCAACGCCGTCCTCGCGCAGTCGCGCGAGCGGCCCAACGCCGACGCCTGGTTCGGCCGCGACATCCAGGGCTACGACATCTACGCCCGGTGCGTCTACGGTGCCCGCGCCTCAATCATGGTCGGCGTCATGTGCACCCTGGGAACCGTCCTGATCGGCGGCACCATCGGCGTCATGTCCGGCTACTCGGGCGGTTGGGTCGACTCGCTGATGTCGCGCATCGGTGACGTGTTCTTCGCCATCCCGCTGCTGCTGGGCGCCATCATCTTCCTGGTCTCGCTGCCCGACTTCTTCAACGACAACTACTTCCTCATCGTCCTGAAGGTCGTGCTCGCGCTGGTGATCCTGGGCTGGCCCAGCCTGGCCCGGCTGACCCGCAGCAGCGTCATCCAGGTCAAGCCCAACGACTACGTGCAGGCCGCCCGCGCGCTCGGGGCGAGCCCCAACCGCATCGTGCGTTCGCACGTGATCCCCAACTCGCTGGCCCCGGTCATCGTGGTGGCCACCATCAACCTCGGCGCCTACATCGCCGCCGAGGCGACCCTGTCCTTCCTGGGGATCGGCCTGCAGCCGCCGGCCATCTCCTGGGGCATCGACATCAGCGCGGCGCTCGTCGGCCTGCGCACCACGCCGCACATGCTGTTCTTCCCCAGCCTCTTCCTCTCCCTGGCAGTGCTGGCGTTCATCATGCTCGGCGATGTGGCGCGTGACGCCCTCGACCCGAAGAACCGCTGACCATGACGGAGGACCAGTGACCACCCAGGACACCAACCCCCGGTCGAAGACCTCGGCCAGCCAGTACTCCTACACCCCGCAGGACGGCCTGCTGCTCGAGGTCGAGGACCTCTTCGTCGAGTTCCACACCCGTGACGGCGTGGCGACGGCGATCAACGGTGTGTCGTTCGAGCTGCGCCAGGGCGAGTCGCTCGCCATCCTCGGCGAGTCGGGCTCGGGCAAGTCGGTGACGGCGCAGGCCATCATGGGCATCCTCGACATGCCGCCGGCCGTCATCCCGGCCGGGCACATCCGCTACTGCGGGCAGGACCTGCTCTCGATGCCGGACGAGCAGCGCCGGCTCTCGCGCGGCCCGGAGATCTCGATCATCTTCCAGGACGCACTGTCCTCGCTGAACCCGGTCTTCCCGGTCGGCTGGCAGATCGCCGAGATGTTCCGCACCCACCGGGACATGAACAAGTCCGACGCGCTCGAGCAGGCGATCCGGCTGATGGAGCGGGTGTCGATCCCGGCCGCGCGCGAGCGCGTCAAGGCCTACCCGCACCAGTTCTCGGGCGGCATGCGCCAGCGCATCATGATCGCGATGGCGATCGCGCTCGACCCGGCCGTGCTCATCGCCGACGAGCCGACCACGGCGCTGGACGTCACCGTCCAGGCGCAGATCATGGCCCTGCTCGAGGAGCTGCAGGAGGAGCGCCAGATGGGGCTCATCCTGATCACGCACGACCTCGGCGTGGTGGCCGACGTCGCCGACCGGATCGCAGTGATGTACGCCGGTCGCCTCGTCGAGACCGCCACGGTGCACGAGCTGTACGCCTCGCCCGCCCACCCCTACACCCGCGGCCTGCTGGAGTCGATCCCGCGCCTGGACCAGAAGGGCCAGACCCTCGCCGCCATCGGCGGGCTGCCCCCGAACCTGATGCGGATCCCACCGGGCTGTCCGTTCAACCCGCGCTGCCGGATGGCCCAGGACGTGTGCCGCACGGACCGCCCCCCGCTGCGCGAGGTCGTCCCGGGCCGCTGGTCGGCCTGCCACTTCGCCGAGGAGGTCATCCATGCCTGAGGTCATTCTCAGCGCCCAGGAGCTGGTCAAGCACTACCCGATCAAGAAGGGGGTGCTGCGCCGCACGGTGGGCGCGGTCAAGGCCGTCGACGGCGTGAGCTTCGACCTGCACAAGGGCGAGACGCTCGGCATCGTGGGCGAGTCCGGCTGCGGCAAGTCGACCCTGGGCCGGCTGCTCATGCGCCTGGAGGAGCCCACCGCCGGCAAGGTCATCTTCGAGGGTGCCGACTGGAGCTCGGCGTCGGGGCGCGAGATGCGCCGGATGCGCCGCGACATCCAGATCGTCTTCCAGGACCCCTACACCTCGCTCAACCCCCGGATGACGGTCGGCGACATCATCGGCGAGCCGTTCGAGATCCACAAGGACGTCGTGCCCAAGGGTGGGCGCCGTCAGCGGGTCCAGGAGCTGCTCGACCTGGTCGGGCTCAACCCCGAGCACATCAACCGCTACCCCCACCAGTTCTCCGGTGGCCAGCGGCAGCGCATCGGCATCGCCCGAGGCATCGCCCTGAACCCCAAGGTGCTGGTGTGCGACGAGCCGGTGTCCGCGCTCGACGTGTCGGTGCAGGCGCAGGTCGTCAACCTGATGGAGAAGCTGCAGGACGAGCTCGGCCTGGCCTACGTCTTCATCGCGCACGACCTGTCGGTGGTGCGGCACATCTCCGACCGGGTCGGGGTCATGTACCTGGGCCGGATGGCCGAGCTGGGTGAGGAGGACGAGGTCTACACCCGCCCGACCCACCCGTACACTCAGGCGCTGCTGTCGGCCGTGCCGGTGCCCGACCCCACGCTGCGTGGCAAGCGCGAACAGATCGTGCTGGTCGGTGATGTGCCCTCACCGGCCAACCCGCCGTCCGGATGCCGGTTCCACACCCGGTGCTGGAAGGCGCAGGAGGTCTGCTCGCAGGAGGAGCCTCAGCTCGAGCTGCGCGACGACGGCGCCGGCGCGCACCTGTCGGCCTGCCACTTCGCCGAGCCGCGCGCCATCGTCGAGACCATCGACGTGTCCGGCGTCGAGCTGGACTCCCGGTTCGTCGACACCGACCTGCGCGACGACGTCCTGGGCGCCGACGACCCGGTCGACCTCGAGCAGATGGCCGAGCGGTCGGGCCAGCTCAACGAGACCGGTTACTCGCCCCAGGAGGCGACCCGGATGATCGACGAGCAGCCGGGCGACCACCGCACCTCCAACAACGGCTGACGGGCTGCCCTCTCTCGCGACTTATTGCGGATAATCCCCGCTCCCAGCGGCCCTGCGGCGGCACGAGAAGGGGGATTATCCGCAATAAGTCGCGGTGCTAGTCGTCGGTGGTGGGGGTGCGGGCTCGCAGCAGCCGCCGCAGCGAGTCCAGGCGGGAGACCCCGGCCGGCCCGGCGGCGCCACTGGCCACCCAGGCGTCGAGCGCGCACTCCTCCTCGTCGTGCGTGCAGCCCCGTGGGCACTGCGCCGTGCCCGGTTCGAGGTCGGGGAAGTGCTGGATGATCCGGGCCGGGTCGACGTGGGCCAGCCCGAAGGAACGGATGCCGGGGGTGTCGATGATCCAGCCGTCGTCGTCGGGCAGCGCGAGCGCCACCGCCGACGACGACGTGTGCCGGCCACGGCCGGTGACGTCGTTGACCACGCCGGTGGCGCGCAGGGCCAGCGGGACCAGGGCGTTGACCAGCGTGCTCTTGCCGACGCCGGAGTGACCGACGAGCACGCTGACCCGCCCCGAGAGCGCCTCGCGCAGGGCGTCGAGGCCGTCGGTGCTGCCGTCGTGCCGCGCGGTGACGAGGTGGCGCACCGACAGCGCGGCGTACTGCTCGAGGAAGGGGCCGGGATCGGTGAGGTCGGCCTTGGTCAGCACCAGGAGCGGCTCCATGCCGGCGTCGTAGGCGGCGACCAGGCAGCGGTCGATCAGCCGGGGCCGTGGCTCGGGGTTGGCCAGGGCCGACACCACCACGAGCTGGTCGGCGTTGGCCACGAGCACCCGCTCGACCGGGTCGGTGTCGTCGGCGGTGCGACGCAGCACCGTGCCGCGCGGCGCCACCCGCACGATGCGGGCGAGGCTGCCGTCGGCCCCGGTCGTGTCGCCGACGAGGAAGACGTCGTCACCGACGACGATGCCCTTGCGGCCCAGCTCGCGCGCCCGCATCGCGATCACCACGTGACGATCGGAGCCGTCACCCACCAAGGTGGTGTAGCGGCCCCGGTCGACGCCGGTCACCCGACCGGGAACGGCATCCTCGTGGGCAGGTCGGTCCTTGCTGCGGGGGCGAGTTCCCCTGCGGTTGGGGCGGATCCGCACATCGGACTCGTCGTAGGTGCCCGCCGCCCGCGCCATCAGGCTCCCGCCGTGACCCGGTCGCTGAGCATGTGCGCCCACAGCTGGGTGAACTCCGGCATCGTCTTGGCGACGGTGCCGACGTCCTCGACGACGAGACCGGGCAGCACCAGCCCCAGCACCGCGGCGGCCATGACCATGCGGTGGTCGGCGTAGGTGTGGAACGTGCCCCCGTGCAGGGGTCGGGGCGTGATGCGCAGCCCGTCGTCGGTCTCGTCGACCGCGGCACCCAGGCCGGTGAGCTCGGTGCGCAGGGCGGCGAGCCGGTCGGTCTCGTGCCCGCGGATGTGCGCCACCCCGCGGATGACGCTCGGCGAGTCGGCCAGCGTGCACAGGGCGGCGACCACCGGGGTGAGCTCGCTGGAGTCGTGCAGGTCGACGTCGATGCCCGAGATGCTGCCGCCGCCGCCGACGGTGAGCCCGGCCCGGTCGAGCACGACCTCGGCGCCCATCATGTCGAGCACGTCACGGATGAAGTCGCCACCCTGGGTCGTGTACTGCGGCCACCCGGGCACCTGCACCCGGCCGTCGGTGACGAGCGCGGCAGCGAGGAACTGCGCCGCGTTGGACAGGTCGGGCTCGACCTGGACGTCGAGGGCGTTGACCTCGCTCGGCTCGACCCGCCAGGTGTGCACGTCACCGTCGTCGACCACCACCCCGGCGTCGCGCAGCGTCTCGACGGTCATCTCGATGTGCGGCAGGCTCGGCACGGCCTTGCCCTCGTGGTGCACCGTGACGCCCTCGTCGAAGCGCGCCCCGGACAGCAGCAGCCCGGTGACGAACTGCGACGAGGCCGACGCGTCGAGGGTGACGGCCCCACCGCGGACCGCGCCGCGGCCGTGCACGGTGAACGGCAGGCCGCCCCTGCCGTCGTCGTCGACCGCGACCCCGAGGGAGCGCAGCGCCCCGAGCACCGGCGCCATGGGGCGCAGCCGTGCGTGCGGGTCGCCGTCGAAGCGCACGGCGCCGTCGGCCAGCCCGGCCACCGGCGGCACGAAGCGCATGACGTTGCCGGCCAGTCCGCAGTCGACGGTGCCGCCGCCGACCAGCGGGGCCGGGGTCACGAGCCAGTCATCGTCGTCGACGTCCTCGATGACGGCGCCCAGGGTGCGCAGCGCCCCGGCCATCAGGAGGGTGTCGCGCGACCGGAGCGGGGCGCGCAGCCGGGACACGTCGTTCGCCAGGGCGGCGAGCACGAGGTAGCGGTTGGTGAGCGACTTGCTGCCCGGCAGGACGACGCGCGCGTCGACTGGCCCGGTGGCGGTGGGAGCCGTCCAGTCAGCCGATGGCATGCTGCGCCTGGACCGCCTTCAGCTTGGCCTCGCGGGCGGCGGTGTGCGCCAGGTGCTTCGCCTCGCGCCGGGTCTGGCGGGCGGTGCGGTGGGCGCTGTCGCCCACCATGTGCGCCCGGTACGCCAGCCCCGGCTTTCCCTCGGTGTCGACGGCGGCGAGAAGGAGCCCACCGAGCAGCCCGAGGTTCTTGAGGAACTGCGTGCGCTGCCTGGCGCGGACCTCGGGGTCCTGCTCCGACCAGTACGCGTGTGCCGCGATGGTGGTGGGCACGAGGGTCGCGGCCAGGACGGTCGAGGCGATGCGGGGGAGGCGACCCAGCGCCAGCAGCGACCCGGCCCCCACCATCGTCGCGCCGTTGGCGCGCACCAGCAGCTCGGTGTCGTCGGGCAGGCCGAGCACCGGCGCGACCTTCTCGACGAGCGGCGCAGCGGCGTCGGCCTTGCGGCTCGGGTGCTTGAGCTGGTCGAGGCCGCCGACGACGAACATGGCGGCGAGCATGGGGCGGGCGACGCGTCGCACCAAGGTCATGGGGATCCTCCCGGTCAGTACCTGCTGGTCTGATGTGAAGTCCCTACGGTAGTTCCTCGTCGCCCGGGTCAGTAGCCTGACGACCATGTGTGGTCGGTATGCCGCGACGGCGAACCCGGACGAGCTGGTGCTCGAGTTCGAGGTCGACGACGACCGCACCGGCGAGCCGGGTCGCAGCGTGCTGGTCAACCCACAGGACCCGCCGGCCGGGCGGCCCGACCACAACATGGCGCCCACCAAGCGCGCTCCGGTCGTGCTCGCGCGGGCGCCGCGAGAGGACCGGGAGGCGGCACCACGCCGGCAGCTGCGGCTGCTGACCTGGGGCCTGGTGCCGAGCTGGTCCAAGGACCCCGGGGGTGCGGCGCGGATGATCAACGCCCGGGTGGAGTCGGTCGCCGACAAGCCCGCCTTCGCCCGGGCCCTGGCCGCCCGGCGCTGCCTCGTGCCGGCCCGCGGGTGGTACGAGTGGCAGGCCTCGCCGACCGCTCGTGACGCCAAGGGCAGGCCGCGCAAGCAGCCGTTCTTCACCTCCCGCACCGACGGCACGAGCGTGGCGATGGCCGGCCTGTACGAGTTCTGGCGCGACCCCACGGTCACCGACCCGGACGACCCGCTCGCCTGGCTCACCACGTTCACGGTGGTCACCGGGCCGGCCGAGCCGGGCCTGGACCGCATCCACGACCGTCAACCGCTGGTGCTCGAGCCGGAGGAGTGGGCCACCTGGCTCGACCCGGCCACCGGCGCGGCCGACGTGCTCGGTCTCCTCGAGCCGCGCGCTCCCGGCCGCTTCACGGCCTACCCCGTCTCGCGGGCGGTGAGCAGCAACCGGTCCAACGGGCCGCGGCTGCTCGAGCCGCTGCCCCCCGACGAGCTGGTCGGGGTCGTCGACCCGGTGACCGGTGAGGTGCTCGGCGGCGACGGGTGAGTGACCCCGAGGTCACCGCCACGACGGCGGCCGGCGCCGGCGAGGTGCGTCTCGTCGACACCCCGCTGGGACCGGCGCGGACCACCACGACCCGGCCCGACGGCATCCCGGCCGGCATGCTCGTGCTCGGTCACGGGGCCGGCGGCCAGCGCTGGACCCTCGACGTGCTGGCGACCCGCGACGCGACCGTGGCCGCCGGGTGGAGCGTCGTGCTCGTCGACCAGCCCTGGCGGGTGGCGGGCAAGAAGCTCGGGCCGGCCCCGGCATCCCTCGACCGGGCCTGGCTGCCGGTGCTCGAGTCGCTCGAACCGGGCCTCGGCACCGGGCCGCTCGTGGTCGGAGGGCGCAGCGCCGGCGCCCGGGTGGCCTGCCGCACCGCCGCGGCCGTCGGGGCCCGTGCGGTGCTCGCCCTGTCGTTCCCGCTGCACCCGCCGGGGAAGCCAGCGAGCTCGCGCGCGCACGAGCTCGCGGTGCCGGCTGCGCACGGCATCCCTGTGCACGTCGTACAGGGTCGCACCGACCCGTTCGGCACCCCCGCCGAGGTCGAGGCGGCCCTCCCTCCCGGGGCCACGCTCGACGTCGTCACCGGCGCCCACTCGATCGGTGGCTCGGCGGCGGCGGTGGCCGCGTTGGTGGTGCAGCGGCTCCGCGCCGGCTGAGCAGCGGCGGCCCACCGACGGGGAATGCCGTCGCCGGAGGGGGCGTTGACCGACTCGTCCGCGCCGCGCCAGGAAAGGTCACGCCCTCGTGTTCGTCCTCGACACCACAGCCCCCAGCCGGGCCCGGTTAGGCTGGGAGACGATGACCACTCCACCGACTCCCGTCGACAGCCCCCCGGACTCCGAGGTCGACCTCGCCACCGAGACTCCCGAACAGCGCCAGGCGCGCTTCGAGCGGGAGGCGCTCCCGCTGCTCGACCAGCTGTATGCCGCCGCGATGCGCACCACCCGCAACCCCGCCGATGCCGAGGACCTGCTCCAGGAGACCTACGCCAAGGCGTATGCCGCGTTCCACCAGTACCGGCCCGGCACCAACCTCAAGGCGTGGATGTACCGCATCCTCACCAACACCTACATCAACACCTATCGCAAGAAGCAACGCCAGCCGCTGCAGTCCGACGCCGCCGAGGTCGAGGACTACCAGCTCGCCCGGGCCGAGTCGCACACGTCGGTGGGCCTGAAGTCCGCCGAGGTCCAGGCGCTCGAGCACCTGCCCGACTCCGAGGTCAAGCGGGCCCTGCAGGAGCTGCCCGAGGACTTCCGGATGGCCGTCTATCTCGCGGACGTCGAGGGATTCGCCTACAAGGAGATCGCCGAGATCATGGGCACGCCGATCGGCACCGTGATGTCGCGACTGCACCGCGGGCGGCGCCAGCTGCGCGGCCTGCTCACCGAGTACGCCAAGGACCGCGGCTTCGGCAGCGGCACCCAGGAGGAGTCATGACGCAGGACGCCCACGCCGGACACGGTGACTGCTCCGAGGTCCTGCACCGCATCTACGAGTACCTCGACGGCGAGATGAGCGCCGACGACGTGCGGCGGGTCGCCACCCACCTCGGCGAGTGCCAGCCGTGCCTCGCCGAGCACGACCTCGACGTCGCGCTGAAGCAGGCGGTGCGCCGCTCGTGCGTCGGCGAGACCGCCCCCGTGGCGGTGCGGATGCAGATCCTGCAGCGGATCACCATGGTGCGCCTGGAGACGGAGGGCTGACCGCCGGCCCAACAGCACTCCCACCAACGAGAACACCCGGTAGGCCGTGAGGCGTACCGGGTGTTTCTGTGTCCGCTCAGGCGTTGGGCTTGCGGCCGTGGTTGGCCTTGTTGCCCTTGCGCGAGCGGCGCTTTCGGGCGCGCTTGCTCATTGGGGTGCCTTTCGTCGGGGATGGGAGGCCCGACTGATGAATCGGACACACTGCCCCTCATTGTCGCATACCACTGAGGGTGAGACACTTGCCGTGTCCGGCTCCAAGCCGTCCTCGGACCGGCCACCCCGCCTCTGAAAGGATCCGTCCCATGCGCAAGTTCCGCGCTGCCCTCGCCGTCGCCGCCCTGGCCGCCGTCGCCCTGATCGCCCCCAGCACCGCTTCGGCGGCACCCGTCCACCACCCCGACCAGACCCGCGCCGTGCAGCTGGGCTTCGGCTGGGAAGCCTAGGCCCCTTGACCGATGACCGCTGAGGCTCCTCCCGCGGAGAGGGGGGCCCTACAACGCGTCGCGCAGGCGACGAACATCTACGTCGGTATCGTCGCCGCGGCTGGGGGTCCTCCTCACCGCGGCGGCGATCCGTCTCGACGGCCTCGTGCTCAACTCCACCTTCGGGCTGCTGCTGCTGCTGATGGTGCTGGCCTGGTGGTTGGGCTCCGTGGTCCTGGTCGGCAGCCGGGATCAACCTGTCGTTCACCGGCATCGTCATCCTCGCGGCCATGGCGCTCGTCGGGCCGGCTGGCGCCGGCATCGTCGGCATGGTCATGGGCCCCTTCCAGTCCGTGGGGGTGCAGCTGCGCACCCGGGTGTTCAACTCGGGGATGTTCGCCATCATGGGGGTGGCGGGCGGGTCCGCCTACCTTGCTGCCGGGGGGGTACCCGGCGAGACCGGGGTGTCGGGTTCCTGGGACATCCTCCGCCTGATCGGCCTCCCGCTCCTCCTGGCGGACCTCGTGCAGTTCGCCGTGAACCTGGTGCTCATCGCCATCGTGCTCCGCCTCGCCTCGGGAACGCCGATGCGCCAGCAGGTGTGGCGGATCCTCACCTCCGCGGGTCCGGCGCACCTCGGCTACGGGGTCATCGCCTTCATCATGGTCGTGCTGTGGGGGCCGGCGGGGTTGCTCTGGGCCAGCGTCCTGTTCATCCTTCCCCCGCTCCTGGTGGCGCAATGGGCCTACCGGCAGTACTCCGAAGAGCTCAAGGGCCACGAGCGAGCCCTCGACGTGCTGGTGGCGGCCGTCGAGGCCAAGGCTCCCCACCTCGTCGGGCACAGTGCGCGGGTGGCCGAGCTGAGCGCGTCGATGGCGCAGCTGCTGGGGCTGCGCGCCCAGGTGGTCGCCGACGTACGGGTCGCCGGCATGCTCCACGACCTCGGCCTTACCACGCTGCCGACCGGGCTGGTGCGCAACACCGGGGTGGTGGGTGGCACCGGCCTGGGGGGTTACCCACTGCGGGGGGCGCGCCTGCTACGGGGCCTCAGCTTCCTCTCCGGCGCCCTGGACGCCATCACGCACCACCGCGAGGCGGTCGTGGCCCCGACGTCGGGGCCCCAGGAGCTGAGCCTGCCGGCACTCATCGTGGGGCTGGCCGACGAGTACGACCTCCTCACCGAGGTCGGCACGCCGGACGGGGGCCTGGTCACCAGCGACGAGGCCATCACCATGTTGCGCGCGACGCCGGCGGGCCGCGAGGACCTGCTGCATGCCCTCGAGCAGGCGGTCTCGCGTCGCAGCGGGATGGTGGCCTCGTGACGACGTTCTTGCCACGGGCCCGCCTCTTGCGCGCGTGGAGCGTGCTGGCCATCGGGATCACGGTGCTCATCGCGGCCGGCTATGCCGGGGGTGCGTCCCTGGTCACCGAGTTCGGGCAGCACTGGCTCACCGTCGTGGTGTTCGTCGTCGCCATCGCCGTGGGGGAGCTCTTCCGGTTGCGGATGCCGAGCGGGCGCGAGGCCGCTCCGCTGGCCTCCGCCTCCGCGCTCGGCATCGCCTTCCTGTGCCAGATCAGCGGTCAGGCCACGTTCGAGGTCCCGGCCAGCTTCGTCGTGCTCATCGTCGCAGCGGGCCTGCTCGGCGCCACCCTCGTGGGCGGCGCGCGTGGCCACACCATGGGGCTCGACGAGGTCGCCTCCCGGCTCATCGGCGTGGGGGTGGCCGCGGCGCTGACCCGCAGCTTCGCGCCGGGCGGGCGGTCACTGTGGGACCTCGCCGACGACCAGAAGGTGCCTCGGTCGCTGGTGGCGCTGGGCATGGTGGTGGTCGCGGGCATCGGCATCGGCGTCGAGATCGTGCTCACCTCGGCGGTGCGCTCGGAACGCCAGCGCACGCCGTGGCTCGCCGCGCTGCGCGACGAGCTGGGCGAGGTGGCGCCGCTGACCCTCGCCGTGGTGGTCTCGGGTCCGATGGTCGCGCTGATGGCTCCGTCCCTGGGCCTTGTCTCGCTCCCGGTGGCCCTGTTCCCGCTCGCGATGACATACCTCGCCGTCGGCCGCTTCGTGCGCAACCGGATGACCTACCGGCAGACCATCGCCACCCTCTCGCACCTCACCGAGCACGGTGGGTACACCCCGGCCGGCCACGCCGAGCGGGTGGCCGACCTCAGCGTCCGGATCGGCCGGGTGCTCGGCGTCGCCGACCGCGACCTGCGCGACCTGGAGTACGCCGCCCTGCTGCACGACCTCGGCCAGATCTCGCTCATCGAGCCACTCCCCGGCGGCGCCACCGTCCTCGCCGCGCCGAGCGACCAGCGTGACATCGCCGACGAGGGCGCGCGGATCATCCGGCACGCCGAGGGGCTGGAGGACGTGGCCGACTACGTCGAGGCGCAGACCATCCCCTACCGCCAGGTGCGCGAGCTCGGCGAGGAGGTGCCTGTCGCCAGCCGGATCATCAAGGTGGCCAACGCCTTCGACGACCTCACCGGCGGCAGCGGCGAGCCGGGCGACATCCGCACCGCCAACGAGCGCATCCACCTCGGGCTGGGGTACCAGTACGACCCCGAGGTCGTCGAGGCGCTCGCCGTGGCGACGGCGGACGCCATGGTGGGGCGGGTCGGGGAGCGCGAACCGGCCGCGCGTTAGCATCGGGGTACCCCAGCAGCCACCCGGAGAGGGTCCCGTGGACCGCCTGACGCCCGTCATCTTCACCGATGCGTGGGGATCGTTCGTGTCCATCGCCAGCCTGCAGGGTCGGGACATCCCGAGCCCGCAGCGTGAGTCCGAGCTGTGGATGGGCGCCCACGAGGAGGGCCCGGCCCGCACCGACCGAGCGGGTGGGCCCGACCTCGCCACGGTCGTGGCGGCCGACCCGGTGGGCGAGCTGGGGGAGGACTGCGTGCGACGGTTCGGCCCGCGGCTGCCGTTCCTGCTCAAGGTGCTCGCCCCTGGGCGCGCCATCTCGATCCAGGTGCACCCGAGCGCGGAGCAGGCCACCGAGGTGCGCGCCACCACCGGTGACTCGGTCTACGTCGACGACTGGGGCAAGCCCGAGCTGTTGCTGGCCATCGCGCCGTTCGAGGTGTTCGTCGGGATGCGCGCGCACGACGAGGTGGCCGACCTCATCGCACGGCTCGGCGTGCCCACGCTCGTCGAGATGGTCGAGAAGGCCGCGGTCACCGACGACCCCGCCCACGCGATGTTGGGCGCGGTGCTGGCCACCCCGGCCGACGAGGTCGAGGGGCTGGCCCGCGAGGTCGTGGCCGCCTGCGTGCGGCTCGAGGCGTCCGGCGACGAGTTCGGTCAGGCGGCGGCCGCCGTCGTGCAGGTGGCCGAGGAGCACCCCTACGACATCGGCCTGGTCGTGCTGCTCCTCATGCACCACCGGGTGCTGCAGCCGGGGGAGTACATCGACGTCGCGGCCGGGGTGCTGCACTCCTACGTGCGGGGGCTGGGTATCGAGGTGCTCGCCAACTCCGACAACGTGGTGCGCGCCGGCCTCACGAGCAAGGCGGTCAACGTGCCCGAGCTGCTGCGCATCGTCGACCCCCGCGCCGGCGGAGTCGCCGGCTGCGGGCGGGTCGCCGAGCCCGGGCTCGAGGCCTTCGACAGCGCGTCCGACCGGTTCCTGCTCTTCCGCGTCACCCCGGGTCGTTCCCTGCCGGGCGAGCACGGCCCGCGGATCGTGTTCTGCCTGCGCGGACGCGTCACGCTGGCGTCGGCCACCGGCAGCCTCGACCTCGGCGACGTCGAGTCGGCCTTCCTCCCGGCGGGCGAGGGCGCCGTCGACCTCGACGGGGTCGGCGAGGTCTTCGTCGTCACCGTTCCCGAGGCCTGAGGGCTCGGTCAGCCGACGAGGCCGCCCCGGCGTGCTCCGGGGCGGCCTCGATGCGGTGCGGAACTCAGGCCTTCTTGGTCTCCGCGAAGATGCGGGCGATCTCGTCGATCTTGGCGAGCAGCTCGTCGGCCTTGGCGGCGTCGAGCTCACCCTTGGTGCCGGCCGCGCCTGCGAGCTTGGTGGCCTCGTTGACGAGGGTGTGCAGCTCGGGGTACTTCTCGAAGTGCGGGGGCTTGAAGTAGTCGGTCCACAGCACCCAGAGGTGGTGCTTGACGAGCTCGGAGCGCTGCTCCTTGATGAGGATGGCGCGCGTGCGGAAGTCGGGGTCGGGGTTGTCTGCGACCTTGGCGATGATCGCCTTGATCGACTCCGCCTCGATGCGGGCCTGCGCGGGGTCGTACACGCCGCACGGCAGGTCACAGTGCGCCGAGACGTCGGTGATGCGGAACAGGGACAGCATGGGTGTCTCTCCTCGGGGTCGGGACGTGCGGTCCCGCCAAACCTACCTCAGCGGCCGCCAGGCCCGACCGACGACCACCGCGAGGATGTCTACGTCGGGAAGGGACCCCACGTCGAACGACGTGACCCCCTCGGCGGCATTGTCGGAGTCGATCCACCAGCGCTGCGGCGCAGCCGGATCGCGACCGTGCACCCGCTTCACCGACAGCGGCCGGGGACGCCCCGCGGCATCCGGGGGGAGGCGGACGACGGCGGCCCGCCCGGCTCGTGCCCGGATGCCACGCAGCACGAGCAGCACGTCGCCGTCACGGTAGGTGGGCAGCATCGAGCGACCACGGACCCGCACCAGGGCGGGCCACGGCACGCGGGGCCGGCGGCTCACCGCTGCTGGCTGGCGTCCCGCGCGTTCTCGATCGCCTCCCGGGCCGCCTCGTCGTGCTCGGCGTCGGCGGCGGCGAGCACGGCGAGCGCTTCGGCGTTGCCGCTGACCGTCGCGACGATCGCCTCGGCGTGGGCGGCCTCCTCCTGCCGCATCCGCGACAGGAACGCCTTGGTGCGCTTGTGCTGCGGGTTGGCGATGACCTGCGAGGGCGGCCCCTGCTCGACGACGACGCCGCCGTCCATGAAGACGACCCGGTCGGCCACCTCACGGGCGAAGCCCATCTCGTGGGTGACCACGATCATCGTCATGCCGCCGTTGGCGAGGTCGCGCATGACCTTGAGCACCTCACCGACCAGCTCGGGGTCGAGCGCACTCGTCGGCTCGTCGAACAGCATCAGCTTGGGGTCCATCGCGAGCGCCCGGGCGATCGCCACGCGCTGCTGCTGCCCGCCCGAGAGCTGCGACGGGTAGGCCGACGGCTTGTCGCCCAGACCCACCTGCTCGAGCAGCTCGAGCGCCTTGGCGGTGGCGTCCTTCTTCTTCACGCCCTTGACCTGCGTCGGCGCCTCGATGACGTTCTCGAGCACCGTCTTGTGCGGGAAGAGGTTGAACCGCTGGAAGCACATGCCGATGTCGCGGCGCTGGGCGGCGATCCGCTTGTCGGTGAGGCGGTGGAGCGTGCCGGCGCGGTCCTCGTAGCCCATCAGGTCGCCGTCGACCCAGATCCGGCCGCCGTCGATGGTCTCGAGCTGGTTGATGCAGCGCAGGAAGGTGGTCTTGCCCGACCCCGAGGGGCCGAGCAGCACGACGACCTCGCCGCGCTGCACGTCCATGTCGATGCCCTTGAGAACCTCGGTGCCGTGGAAGGCCTTGGTGACGTTGACCGCGTGGACGAGGGGGAAGCCGTCGGTAGGCGCTGTGGCGGTCGGCTCGCTCATCAGTGGTCCGCCTCTATCTCGGTGATCTTCTGCTGGGTCTTCTTCGGCACCGCGCCGAAGCCGCGGCCGTAGTACTTCTCGAGGCGCGCCTGCGCGACCATCAGGATCGAGCAGATGATGAGGTACCAGAGCGTCGCGGCGACGATGCCGGGCATGATCTTGAAGCTGCGCGAGCCGAACTGGTAGGCCTGGAAGAACAGCTCGACGATGACAGGAACCGCGATGAGCAGCGAGGTGTCCTTGACCATGGCGATCGTCTCGTTGCCGGTCGGGGGGACGATGACCCGCATGGCCTGGGGGAGCACGACGCGACGCATCGTCTTGCCGGGCGGCATGCCGAGCGCCTGCGCGGCCTCGGCCTGGCCCTTGTCGACTGACAGGATGCCGGCCCGGGCGATCTCGGCCATGTAGGCGGCCTCGGACAGCCCCAGGCCCAGGATGCCGACCCAGATGGTGCTCGAGATGACGTTGTAGTCGAGCGTGACGAACGTGAACGACGACGTGTCGAGCCCCAGTGCGTCGGCGATCTGCTGGCCGAAGGGGACGCCGATGTCGAGGGTGGGGTACAGGAAAGCGATGCCGGTGCCGAGCAGCACGAGCAGCACGTAGCGCGGGATGGCCCGGAAGAACCAGATGTAGACGAACGCGACCCCGCGCAGCACGGGGTTGGTCGACAGGCGCATCACCGCGAGGATGATGCCCAGCCCGATGCCGAGGATCATCGCGCCGATGGTGCCGAAGATGGTGCCCTTCCACAGTCCCTCGATGACCGGGGTCTGCTGCATGATCTCGAACGCGAACGGGAAGTTCCACTTCTCGTTGGTCACGAGCGAGCTGATGATCATCGCGACGACGATCGCGATGATGACCAAGGCCACCCAACGTCCGGGGTGCCGGACCGGCCGGGCGTCGATGGCGCCCGGCCGGTCCTGCGTCGACGCGGTCATCGCGTCAGCCGACCGTGGGGTTCACGGCGAAGTCGCTGATGGCGCCACCCTCGGTCTTGTACTTGGCGAGGATCTGGTCGTAGGTGCCGTCGGCCTTGAGCTGCTTGAGGGCCTCGACGATGGCCTCGCCGAAGGCGGTGCCGGCGGCGTCCTTCGGCAGCACGTAGCCGTAGGGGGCCGAGTCGTACTGCTCGCCGAGCAGCTCGAGGGTGCCACCGGTGGAGTCGACCGCGGCGATGGCCGGCGGGAGGTCGACCAGCATGGCGTCGGCCTTGCCTGACTGCACGCTGGCGGTGACCTTCGCCTGGTCGGCATCGACGAGCACGTTGATCTCGGGCTTGCCGGCGGCCTTGCAGGCTGCCTGGCGCTTGGGGAGGTCCTCGTCGGCCTGCACGGTGCCCTTCTGCACGGAGATGCTCTTGCCGCACGCGTCGTCGGGGTTGACACCCTTGGGGTTGCCCTTCTGGGTGACCCACTGGGTGCCGGCCGTGAAGTAGCTGACCATCGTGGCCTGCTGCATGCGCTCGGGGTTGACCGTGAAGCTGGAGACGCCGACGTCGTACTTGCCGCTCTGCACGCCGAGGATGATGGCGTCGAAGGCGGACGGCACCCAGTTGGTCTTGATGCCGAACTTCTGCATCACCGCGTCGAACAGCTCGACGTCCATGCCGATGACGGTCTTGCCGTCGGCGTCGAGGTACTCGTTGGGCTGGTAGGTGGCGTCGGTGCCGATGTTGATCGTGCCGGCATCCTTGATCTTCGCCGGCAGCTTGGCGACCAGGGCCGGGTCGACGGTGGGGGCGCTGGCGGAGGTCGTGGCCGACGCGGAGCTCGAGCTGCTCGAGGTGAGCGAGTCGGAGCCGCAGGCGGTCAGGGCGAGGGCGGTCGTGGCGAGAGCGGCCACCGCCAGGGCGCGAGTGCGGAACATGGGGGTCCTTTCACGGGGGTGCACCGAGGGCGGGGGAACCCAGGGTGCGGTGTACGGGGCCGATCCTGCCACCGGCAGCGGTCGTGCGCGTCACACCCCGGTAACTATCTCGCTGTGCGATGATGCTCACCCGCGGCCACCCCCGCGCGCTGCGATCGGCGGAGAAGCACCCCCCTCGGCCCCGCGCACTACCCGGCCCCCGCCTCGCGCGGCAGGCCACACCACGGATTCCCCGCAGGAGCTGGCCCATGGCCGCGTCGCCCCACGTCCCCTTCGTCGACCCCCAGAGCGCGGTGTTCCGCGCTCACGAGGGCGGGAAGCTGGGGGTACACGCGACGAAGCCGCTGCGCGGGAGCGAGGACCTCTCCCTGCTGTACACCCCCGGCGTGGCCGAGGTGTCGCTGGCCATCGCTGCCGACCCGAGCCTGTCGACCCGCTACACGGCGCGGGGCAACACCGTGGCCGTCATCAGCGACGGCACCGCGGTGCTCGGCCTCGGCGACATCGGCCCGCTCGGGGCCATGCCGGTGATGGAGGGCAAGGCCGTGCTGTTCAAGCACTTCGCCGACATCGACGCCGTGCCCGTGGTGATGGAGACCGGCAGCGTCGAGGAGCTGGTCGAGGCGATCGCCCGGATCGCGCCGTCGTACGGCGGCATCAACCTCGAGGACATCTCGGCGCCGCGCTGCTTCGACATCGAGGAGCAGCTCAAGGAGCGGCTCGACATCCCGGTGTTCCACGACGACCAGCACGGCACCGCCATCGTGGTGCTGGCGGGCCTGCTCAACGGCGCCCGGGTGCTCGGGCGCCGGGTGCCCGACCTGCGTGTCGTCGTCTCGGGTGCCGGTGCGGCCGGGGTGGCCGTCACCCGGCTGCTGCAGCGGGCCGGGGTGCGCGACGTCGTCGTGTGCGACTCGCGGGGCATCATCTCGACCGACCGCCAGGACCTCACGGGGCACAAGAGCCGGCTGGCGGCCTCGACCAACCCGCGCGCGGTGCAGGGTCGGCTGGGCGCGGCGCTGCGCGGCGCGGACGTGTTCGTGGGGGTCTCGGGTGGGCAGGTGCCGGAGGACGAGGTGGCCTCGATGGCGCCGGGCTCGATGGTCTTCGCGCTCGCCAACCCCACCCCCGAGGTGCACCCGGACGTTGCCCGCCGGCACGCTGCCATCGTGGCCACCGGTCGTTCCGACTTCCCGAACCAGATCAACAACGTGCTCGCGTTCCCCGGGATCTTCCGTGGCGCCCTGGACGCCGGGGCCACCCAGATCACCGAGGCGATGAAGCTGGCGGCGGCCCACGCCATCGCCGACCTGGTGCCCGAGCCCACGGTCGACCACATCGTGCCGTCGGTGTTCCAGGAGGGCGTGGCGGAGGCGGTGGCCGCTGCGGTGCGCGCGCTCGCGCCGGGCGCCGGCCACCACGGGGACCGGGAGCGTCAGGTCCCGCGCTGAGCGAGCTCGTCGGCCCAGGCCAGGCACCCGGCATCCGTGGGCAGCCGCCCGGACGCCACGGCGACCGCCAACGAGGGCGCCGCGTCGTCCTTGGGGGAGAGCAGCGGGTCGATGCCCGCCGGCAGCACCAGCCCGACCTCGGGGTCGAGGGGGTGGATGCCGTGCTCGGCGGTCGGGTTGTACGTGGCGGTGCACAGGTACATGGCGGTCGTGCCGTCCTCGAGGGCGCAGAAGGCGTGGCCCAGGCCCTCGGCGAGGTAGACCGCGCGGCGGTCGACGGCATCGAGGGTGACGGCCTCCCACCGGCCGAACGTCGGTGACCCGACCCGGATGTCGACGACGTAGTCGACGAGCGAGCCGCCAAGCACCGTGACGTACTTGCCCTGGCCGGGCGGGACGTCGGCGAAGTGGATGCCGCGCACCGTGCCCCGCGAGGACACCGACACGTTGGTCTGCACGATGTCGGGGCGGTGGCCCAGGTGCGCTGCGAGGTGGTCGCCGCGGAACGACTCCAGGAACACGCCCCGCTCGTCGGGGAACTGGCGCGGCGTGACGACGTAGGCGCCCGCGATGGGCAGCGGCTCGATGTCCATCAGCGGCTCGTCCTCCCGCGGGCCAGGCAGTCGTGGATGTAGCCCCCGTAGCCGGACTTCACGAGCTCGTCGCCGAGCCGGCGGAAGGTGTCGTCGTCGACCCAGCCGGCCCGCCAGGCGATCTCCTCGACGCAGCCGATCTTGTAGCCCTGCCGGGCCTCGACGACGTGCACGAACTGGCTCGCGTCCATCAGGCCCTCGAACGTGCCGGTGTCGAACCAGGCCGTGCCGCGCGGCAGCACGGTCACGGTGAGGTCGCCGCGCTGCAGGTAGGCCTCGTTGACGGCGGTGATCTCGAGCTCGCCGCGGGCGCTGGGCGTGAGGTTGCGGGCGATCTCGACGACGTCGTTGTCGTAGAAGTAGAGCCCGGGAACGGCGTAGTCCGAGCGCGGGTGCTCGGGCTTCTCCTCGATCGACAGCACGGTGCCGTCGGGGTCGAACTCCACGACGCCGTAGGCCGTGGGCTCGCTCACGTGGTGGGCGAAGATGTGCCCGCCACGCACGTCGGTGAGCTGGCGCAGGGCGGTGCCCAGGCCGGTGCCGTAGAAGATGTTGTCGCCGAGCACGAGTGCGACGCTGTCGTCGCCGATGAAGTCGGCGCCGATGACGAACGCCTGGGCGAGGCCGTCGGGGCTGGGCTGCACGGCGTACGAGATCTCGATGCCCCACTGCCGGCCGTCGCGCAGGAGGCGCTCGAACTGGTCGAGGTCCTGGGGCGTGGTGATGACGAGCACCTCGCGGATGCCGGCCATCATCAGCGTCGCGAGCGGGTAGTAGACCATCGGCTTGTCGTAGATCGGCATCAGCTGCTTGGAGATCCCCCGCGTGATGGGGTGCAGTCGCGTGCCCGAGCCGCCGGCGAGGATGATGCCCTTCATGGTGGGTGAGCCTAACGGCGGCGACGGCGCCCAGGAGCCAGCGGCCCGGGCGGTCGTCACCGCACGGCTGGAGGCCGAGCGGACCGCGGCACGGGCCCGGCTGGCCCGCACGGACGAGGACCTGGCCGCCCTGTTCGCCGCGTCACGGGACTCCAACGCCGACGACGAGCACGACCCTGAGGGACAGACGATCGCCTACGAGCGGGCCCAGCTCGCGGCGTCGGCGGACTCGGCCCGCGACCACCTGCGCGAGGTCGACGCGGCCGCGGCCCGGCTGGCCGCCGGCACCTACGGCGTGTGCGAGGTGTGTTCGCGGCCGATCGGCGCCGCCCGGCTGGAGGCCCGGCCCACGGCCCGCACCTGCGTCGAGCACGCACCGCGTCCCGGCCGCGCGCGGTGAGCGCAACGCTCGGTCCGGCCGGGGCGCCGTGCGCCGATACCCTTGCGCGCATGAAGGTCCTCGTCACCGGCGGTGCCGGTTTCATCGGCAGCAACTTCGTGCACCTCACCCTCGCGACCCGGCCGGACGCCGAGGTGACCGTGCTCGACGCGCTCACCTATGCGGGCTCGACGGCCTCGCTCGACGGTGCGATGGACCGGATCCAGTTCGTCGAGGGCGACGTGGCGGATGCCGGCCTGGTCGACCCGCTGGTCGCCGGGGCCGACGTCGTGGTGCACTTCGCCGCGGAGTCGCACAACGACAACTCGCTCGACGACCCGAGCCCCTTCGTGCGCACCAACCTGGTCGGCACCTTCACCCTGCTCGAGGCGGCGCGCCGGCACGACGTGCGGTACCACCACATCTCCACCGACGAGGTCTACGGCGACCTCGAGCTCGACGACCCGACAAGGTTCACCGAGGACACCCCCTACAACCCCAGCTCGCCCTACTCGTCGACCAAGGCGGGCTCCGACCTGCTGGTGCGGGCCTGGGTGCGCTCGTTCGGCCTGCGGGCGACCATCTCGAACTGCTCGAACAACTACGGGCCGCGCCAGCACGTCGAGAAGTTCATCCCGCGGCAGGTCACCAACGTGATCGACGGCATCCGGCCCAAGCTCTACGGTGCGGGCCTCAACGTGCGCGACTGGATCCACGTCGACGACCACAACTCGGCCGTGTGGACGATCATCGAGAAGGGCGTGCTCGGCGAGACCTACCTGATCGGGGCCGACGGCGAGGTCAACAACCTCGACGTCGTGCGCCTCATCCTCGAGCTGATGGGGCAGGACCCGGATGCCTTCGACCACGTCACCGACCGGGCCGGCCACGACCTGCGCTACGCCATCGAGGCGGGCCGGCTGCGCACCGAGCTGGGCTGGGCGCCGCGCTACGGCAGCTTCCGCGACGGGCTCGCCGCGACGATCGACTGGTACCGCGACAACGAGGCCTGGTGGCGCCCGATGAAGGACGCCACCGAGGCGAAGTACGCGCGCACCCAGCAGGTCGTGGCCCGCTGATGGCGCGCTGGTTCGTCGCCGGTGCCGCCGGCATGCTCGGGCAGGACCTCTGCGAGGTGCTCGAGGGCGCCGGCCACACGGTGACCCGCGCCGACCTGCCCGGGCTCGACATCCTCGACCCGGCCCAGAGCGCCGACCAGGTGGCCGGTCACGACGTCGTGGTCAACAGCGCCGCCTACACGGCGGTCGACGCGGCCGAGACCGACGAGGCCCGAGCCTTCGCGGTCAACGCGGTCGGGGCGGCCAACCTGGCCCGGGCGGCGCACGCTGCCGGCGCCGCGATGGTGCAGCTGTCGACCGACTACGTCGTCGCCGGCGACGGTCGTGAGCCGTACGCCGCCGACGCACCGGTGGCCCCGGCCACGGCCTACGGCCGCACGAAGGCAGCAGGTGAGTGGGCGGTGCGCGCCGAGTGCCCGCGCAGCTGGGTGGTGCGCACCGCGTGGCTCTACGGCGCGCGGGGCAAGAACTTCCCCGCGACGATGCAGCGCCTGGCGGGCGAGCGGGAGCGGCTGACCGTGGTCGCCGACCAGGTGGGCCAGCCGACGTGGACCGTCGACCTCGCCGAGGGCATCGTGCGCATCGTCGACGCCGCAGCGCCGTTCGGCACCTGGCACGCCACCGGGGCGGGGGAGTGCTCGTGGTTCGACCTCGCCCAAGCGGTGTTCGAGGAGCTCGGGCTCGACCCGGAGCGGGTGTCTCCGATCCCCTCCACGCAGTTCCCGCTGCCGGCGCCCAGACCGCCCTACAGCGTTCTCTCGCACCAGATGTGGGCCGCGGCCGGCCTGGAGCCGCTGCCGCACTGGCGCGATGCCCTGCACCGTGCGGCGCCGTCGGTCCTCGGCGCCTGAGCCACGGGTCGGGTGGTCAGGCAGGCTCGGCGGCGATGGCGGTCTGCTCGGACACCGGGTGGCCCGGCCTCGTGGGGCGCGCCACCACCACGAACTGGTAGGTGAGCAGGTCGCGCAGCCCGGGGACCCAGCCGACCAGCAGGGCGAGCTTGTTCAGCGCCACGGGGGCGTCGACGAAGCGCTGTGACCGCTTCCAGGACACCGGCTGGAGCGAGGCTCTCGCCAGCAGCTCGGAGATGTCGTTGCGGGCGAACCACCGCACGTGCGTCGAGTCGTGCAGCCCACGGTCGCGACGCGGCCAGGTACGGCGCAGGAACACGGCGGTGAAGGTCGACAGGTGCCCGACGTTGGGCAGGCTGACGACCACCTCGCCGTCGGGGGTCAGGTGCTCGCTGAACGCCTCGAGGACGCCCCACGGGTCCTGCAGGTGTTCCAGGACGTCGGCGAAGACCATGCAGTCATAGGGCCCGTCGAGCTGGCCCAGGATGCTGCTCACGTCGTTGAGGTCGCCGGTGACGACCAGGTCGAGCCGCTCCCTCGCCTCGGCCGCGAGCTGCTCGTCGTACTCCACGCCGGTCACCCGCGCGGCCTGGCGCCGCTTGACCGCATCGCCGAGCACGCCGTTCGAGCAGCCGACGTCGAGCACGCTGCGCCGGTCCTTGCCGATGCGCGAGAAGATCTCGGGTCGCAGCCCGGTGTAGGCGGAGTAGCGCGACAAAGTTCTCATGGGGCGCAAGTCTGCCGTACCACCGGTGGTCGCCCGTACCGGGCGGTCTGGCCCTAGGGTTGGCCAATGCTCGCCGTCACCTGCGTCAGCCAGTCCGCCTCCGACCCGCTGTCCGGCCTCGAGGTGGGTGAGCGCCCGGAACCCCAGGCGCCCGACGGGTGGACCACCGTGCGGCTGCGCACCACAGCGCTGAACCACCACGACATCTTCTCGCTGCGCGGCATCGGCCTGCCCGCCGACCGGCTGCCGATGGTGCTGGGCTGCGACGGGGCCGGGGTCGACGCCGACGGCAACGAGGTGCTCGTGCACGCCGTGGTCGCCTCACCGGGATGGACCGGCGACGAGACCCTCGACCCGCGCCGCAGCCTGCTCAGCGAGGTGCACGACGGCACCCTGGCCGAGGTCGTCGCCGTGCCCCGCCACAACCTGGTGCCCAAGCCCGAGAGCCTGTCCTGGGAGCACGCGGCCTGCCTGCCCACCGCCTGGCTCACGGCCTACCGGATGCTGTTCACCAACTCCGGCGTGCAGCCCGGCGGCACCGTGCTGGTGCAGGGCGCGGCCGGTGGGGTCGCGACCGCGCTGGTGCAGCTCGGCACGGCGGCCGGCATCCGGATGTGGGTGACCAGCCGGGATGCCGCCAAGGGCGAGCAGGCGGTTTCCCTGGGCGCCGACCGCGCCTTCGAGAGCGGGGCCCGGCTGCCGGAGCGCGTCGACGCGGTCATGGAGACGGTCGGTGCGGCCACCTGGTCGCACTCGGTCAACAGCCTGCGTCCCGGGGGGACGATCGTGATCTCGGGGGCGACCTCCGGGGACGCCCCGGCCAAGGCCGAGCTGACCAAGATCTTCTTCCGGCAGCTGCGCGTCGTCGGGTCGACGATGGGCTCGCGCGACGAGCTCGCACGGCTCGCCCGCTTCGTGGTCGACGCCGGCATCGAGCCGCAGGTCGACTCGGTGCGTCCGCTCGCGCAGGCCCGCGAGGGGTTCGAGCGGATGCTGCAGGGCACGGTGTCGGGCAAGGTCGTCTTCACCCTCTGAGCGGCGGTCCACCGTGTGGGAACCGACACGGCGGCCGGCCGAAAGTGGCTACCGGGCGGTAACGTGAAGTGGACCCACCCGCCCACCCGAGGAGCTCGCCGTGAGCGCGACGTCCGCAGAGCGCACCGTCACCCTGCACGGCCATGCGTTCTCCTACACCGACAGCGGTTCGGGGCCCGCGCTGCTCTTCATCCACGGCATCCTGGGCTCGCAGAAGCAGTGGGGCCACCTGGTCGACCGGCTCGACGACAACCACCGGCTGATCGTGCCCGACCTGTTCGGCCACGGTGAGTCCGACAAGCCCGTCGGCGACTACTCGCTGGGGGCCCACGCCGCCACCCTGCGCGACCTGCTCGACCGGCTCGGCATCCAGCAGGTCACCCTGGTCGGTCACTCGCTGGGCGGCGGCATCGCGATGGTCTTCTCCTACCTCTTCCCCGAGCGGGTCGACCGGCTGGTGCTCGTGGCGAGCGGCGGGCTCGGTCGCGAGGTCAGCCCGCTGCTGCGGTCGGCGACCCTGCCCGGCGCCGAGTACGTGCTGCCGGTCATCGCGTCGGGGTGGATGCGCGACCGGATCGCCTCTGCCGGACGGCTGCTCAGCACCGTGGGAGTGCGGCCCGGCCGTGACCTCACCGTCGTCTGGGACGGGTTCACCTCGCTCGGCGACGCCGACACCCGCCGCGCGTTCCTGGCCACCACCCGGGCCGTGATCGACCCCGGCGGCCAGAGCGTCAGCGCCCACGACTACCTGCCCGACTCGACGCCGATCCCGACGCTGGTCGTGTGGGGCACCAAGGACCGGATGATCCCGGCCTGGCACGCGGCATCCGCGACGACCTCGATCCCGCACTGCCGGGTCGAGCTGTTCCAGGGTGCCGGGCACTTCCCGCACCTCGACGACCCCGACCGGTTCGCCGCGCTGGTGCGCGAGTTCATCGCCCAGCCGGCCTGAGGGCGCGTGCGGCGCCCGCGCCGCTCAGGAGATCTGGAGCCAGTCGTCCCAGCCGTTGTGCAGCACCAGCCAGGCGATCAGCCCGTAGCCGGCCTGACCGGGGTGGTGCCGCACCCGGCTGGCGGCGAGGTCGCTGCTCCACTGCTCGTGGCCCAGCAGCGGGGCGAAGCAGTCGACGAAGGGGATGCCGCGGCGGGCGCACACGTCGGCCTGGGCGTCGACGAGCACCTCGAGCCGCTCGTTGAGCTCGGCGTCGTCGGTGGGCGGCGGGCTCACGACGAACGCGCCGACCCCCGAGGCGGTGGCGTCGTCGAGCAGGTTGGCGAGGTTGAGCCGGTGGCGGGCCAGGGTGATGCCGCTGACCACGTCGCTGGTGCCCACCGACACGACCACGCGGCGCTCGGTGCGCCCGGCCCACCGCAGCGGCACCTCGGTGCCCCAGCGCTGCAGCACGTGGGCGGAGGTGTCGCCACGCACGCCGAGGTTGTAGGCGGTCAGCTCGAGGTCGGCGTGCTGGGTGCGGCCCACGACCCGGGTGACCCAGCCCTGGCCCTTGGGGTCGCCCACCCCGGCGACGAGGGAGGCGCCAAGGAAGACGAGCGCGAGGTCGCGGGCGCCCTCGGGCACCACCTGCGCCTCGACGCTCGGCCGGAACTCGATGGGCGACGTCGCGTCGTCGGGCTGCTCGTCAGGCATTGGCTCGTTCACTCGTCCTCGTCGTCCAGGCGGGCCAACCAGGTCGCCAACCGTTCCACGGGGACCTCGAAGTCGGGGTTGAGGTCGACGAAGGTGCGCAGCTGCTCGGCCAGCCAGTCGAAGGTGACCTCCTCGTCACCTCGACGGGCCTGCAGCTCCTCGATGCCGCGGTCCGTGAAGTACACGCTGCGAGGTTACCCGTCGCGCGACGGCCCGCTCCGCAGACCCGCGGTCACCGGTCGAAGGACTGCGCCACCAGCTCGGCCTGCTCGACCTGGTGCTTCTTGGTCGAGCCGGTCGCCGGGGAGGCCGAGGCGGCGCGCGAGATGACGCGCAGCGGCCGGTGCTCGCCGTGCTCGGCCAGGGCCTCGGGCAGGTTGAGCGCCAGGAACGGCCAGGCGCCCTGGTTCTTCGGCTCGTCCTGCACGATGACGACCTCGGCGGTGGGGTACTTCGCCAGCTCACGGGCCAGGTCGGCCGCGGGGATCGGGTAGTACTGCTCGAGCCGCAGCACGGCGGTCGAGGCGTCACCACGCTTGTCGCGCTCGGCGAGCAGGTCGTAGACGACCTTGCCCGCCGCGATGAGCACGCGGGACACCTCGTTGGTGCTGGCGGCGTCGGGCATCACCGGCAGGAAGCGGCCCGAGGTGAAGTCCTGCGGGGCGCTGCTCGCGGCCTTCAGGCGCAGCATCGACTTCGGGGTGAAGACGATGAGCGGCCGGCGCGGCCGGGCGTAGGCCTGGCGGCGCAGCAGGTGGAAGTAGGACGCCGGGGTCGACGGGTAGGCCACGGTCATGTTGTTCTCGGCGCACATCGTCAGGAAGCGCTCGATGCGGGCGGAGGAGTGGTCGGGGCCCTGCCCCTCGTAGCCGTGCGGCAGCAGGAGCACGACCGAGGAGCGCTGGCCCCACTTCTGCTCCGAGCTGGAGATGAACTCGTCGATGATGGTCTGGGCGCCGTTGAAGAAGTCGCCGAACTGCGCCTCCCACAGCACCAGGGCGTCGGGGCGCTCGACGGAGTAGCCGTACTCGAAGCCCATCGCCGCGAACTCCGACAGCAGGCTGTCGTAGACCCAGAACTTGCCCTGGCCCTCACCGAGGTAGAGCAGCGGGGTCCACTCGGCGGCGTTCTGCTTGTCGATCAGCACGGCATGGCGCTGCACGAAGGTGCCACGCCGGCTGTCCTGGCCGGCGAGGCGCACCGGGGTGCCCTCGATGAGCATCGAGCCGAAGGCGATGAGCTCGCCGGTGCCCCAGTCGATGCCACCGTCGCGCACGCTGGCGGCCCGCTTCTCGAGCATCTGGCGCAGCTTGGGGTGCACGGTGAAGCCGTCGGGGACGTCGACGAACGCCTGGCCCAGCCGCTGCAGCACCTCGGTGCTGATCGCGGTCTCGGTGGAGGAGTGCTTGGTCGCGTCGGCGTTGCGGGCCTGCGCCGCCGGCGGCTCGAGCCCGGTGTGGCCCTCGGCGTCGGTGCCGTCGTAGCTCTCGTCGGCCTCTCGCTCGGCCTCCTTCAGGGCGGCCTTGGTCTCGACGAAGACCCGCTCGAGCTGCTGCTGGTAGTCGCGCAGCGCCGCCTCGGCATCCTCGACGGTGATGTCGCCACGGCCGATGAGCGACTCGGTGTAGAGCTTGCGAACGCTGCGCTTGGCCTCGATGAGGTTGTACATCAGCGGCTGGGTCATCGACGGGTCGTCGCCCTCGTTGTGCCCGCGGCGGCGGTAGCAGACCATGTCGACGACGACGTCCTTGTGGAACTCCTTGCGGAACTCGTAGGCCAGCTCGGCCACCCGCACGCAGGCCTCGGGGTCGTCGCCGTTGACGTGGAAGATCGGCGCCTGGATCATCCGGGCGACGTCGGTGGAGTAGGTGGACGAGCGCGAGCTGCTCGGCGAGGTCGTGAAGCCGACCTGGTTGTTGATGACGACGTGCACGGTGCCGCCGGTGCGGTAGCCGCGCAGCTGGCTGAGGTTGAGCGTCTCGGCCACGACGCCCTGGCCGGCGAACGCGGCATCCCCGTGCATGAGCACGGGCAGCACGGTGAAGTCCTCGCCGGCGAGGTTGAGGCGGTCCTGCTTGGCACGCACGATGCCCTCGAGCACCGGGTTGACCGCCTCGAGGTGCGAGGGGTTGGCGGCGAGGTAGACCTTGGTGGTCTTGCCGCCCTCGTCGGTGAAGGTGCCCTCGGTGCCGAGGTGGTACTTCACGTCGCCCGAGCCCTGCACCGAGCGGGGATCCTGCTTGCCCTCGAACTCGCGGAAGATCTGGCCGTAGGACTTGCCCGCGATGTTGGCGAGCACGTTGAGGCGCCCGCGGTGCGGCATCCCGATACAGACCTCGTCGAGGTCGTCGCTCGCGGCGAGCGACAGCACGCGGTCGAGCAGCGCGATGACCGACTCGCCACCTTCGAGCGAGAAGCGCTTCTGCCCGACGAACTTGGTCTGCAGGAAGGTCTCGAACGCCTCCGCCGCGTTGAGCCGGCGCACGATGCGCAGCTGCTCCTCGCGAGTGGTCTTGGCGTAGCCGACCTCGATCTTGGACTGGATCCACTCGCGCTGCTCGGGGTCCTGGATGTGCATGTACTCGACGCCGATGGTGCGGCAGTAGGAGTCGCGCAGGATTCCGAGGATCTTGCGCAGCTTCAGGAACGGCTGGCCGCCGAACCCGCCGGTGGCGAAGGTGCGGTCGAGGTCCCACAGGGTCAGGCCGTGGGTGGTGACGTCGAGGTCCTGGTGGCGGCGCTGCTTGTACTCCAGCGGGTCGGTGTCGGCCATCAGGTGGCCGCGCACGCGGTAGGCGTGGATGAGCTCCTGCACCCGGGCGACCTTGTTGATGTCGTCGTCGTGCGAGGTGTCGACGTCGCGCACCCAGCGGATCGGCTCGTAGGGGATGCGCAGGCTCTCGAAGATCTCGTCGTAGAAGCCGTGCTCGCCGAGCATCAGCGAGTGCACCACGCGCAGGAAGTCGCCGGACTGCGCGCCCTGGATGATGCGGTGGTCGTAGGTGCTGGTGAGCGTGAGGATCTTGCTCACCGCGTTGCGGTTGAGGGTCTCGAGGCTGGCGCCGAGCCACTCGGCGGGGTACTCGAGCGCGCCGACGCCGATGATCGTGCCCTGGCCCTGCATCAGGCGCGGCACCGAGTGCACGGTGCCGATGGTGCCGGGGTTGGTGAGCGAGATCGAGGTGCCCTGGAAGTCCTCGACGGTCAGCTTGCCGCCGCGGGCCTTCTTGACCATCTCCTCGTAGGCGGTCCAGAAGTGCGCGAAGTCCATCGCCTCGGCGGCCTTGATCGACGGCACGAGCAGCTGGCGGGTGCCGTCGGGCTTGGCGAGGTCGATGGCCAGGCCGAGGTTGACGTGCGCTGGGGTGACGAGCACCGGCTTGCCGTTGGCGTCGTGGCCGAAGCCGTTGTTCATCTCGGGCAGCACGCCCAGGGCCTTGACCAGGGCGAAGCCGATGATGTGCGTGAAGCTGACCTTGCCGCCGCGGCTGCGGGCCAGGTGGTTGTTGATGACGATGCGGTTGTCGATGAGCAGCTTCGCGGGCACCGCACGCACCGAGGTGGCGGTGGGAACCTCGAGCGAGGACTCCATGTTGGTGACGACCCGGGCGCTCGCACCGCGGATGGGGGTGGAGCTGGCGTCGCCCAGCGGGCCGGCCTTCTTGGGGGCCGCGGCCTCGCGCGGCTTGGGGGTCGTGGATGCCGGGGGCTGGGGGGCGGGAGGTGCCGCCTCCTTCGCCTGGGGGGCGGGCGCCGTCGGCGCCGGCGCGGGGGCCGCCTGCTTCGCCGGGGCGGGGGCGGCCTGCTTGGCTGCGGGGGCGGCCTGCTTCGGCGCCGGCGCGGGGGCCTTCGCCGGTGCCTTGGCCGGGGTTCGGGTGCCGGTGCCGTTGCTCGCGGAGCCGCTCGCCCCGTCGGCAGTGCGGCGCGCCGTGGAGGCCGCCGACGCCGCGTCGCGGCCCAGCGCACCCTCACCCGGCGTGTAGTCCTTGAAGAAGTCCCACCACGCCCGGTCGACGCTGTTGCGGTCCTTCGTGTACTGCTCGTACAGCTCGTCGACCAGCCACTCGTTGGGTCCGAAGGAGGTCAGGGGGTCGCTGGACGGGGACTGCTCGGCCACGGAGGATGCGCCTCTTTCTCGGCTCGTCGATAGTCGTGGGGGATGTTAGCCAAGCCTATCCCCGCTGGTCGCACCACACCCCGTGGGACGGGCGAGTGGTGGGCGCGCTGCGGCGGCCGGTCCACCGTGGTTCGGATGGACCGGCCGTCGTCGCCGATGTCCGCCCGGCGGCTCCTGCGGGAACCGCGCGGACCGCGCGGGCGGTGGTCAGCTGATGTCGGCGCGGGTCGTGCGCCAGATGCCGAACCCGGCGAGCAGCGTGGCGTAGGCCGCCAGCACCAGGGCTCCGCCCCACCACTCCAGGCGCACCTCGTCGGGGCCGTTCGAGACCGCGTTGACGATGGCGTTGGTCGCCGACGTGGGCAGGAACTGCGCGACGTGCTCGCGCCCGAACTCCCAGAAGTTCATCGCGAAGCCGATGAGGGGCTCGACGATCCAGGCCACTCCGACGCCGATCAGCAGCGCGGCCACCTGGTTGGGGATCAGGATGCCGATACCGAGGCCGATCAGCGCCCACAGCCCGAGCACGAGGAGGCTGAGCGCCAGGGTGCGCACGATGGTGCCCGACGGGAAGGCGTCCTGGTCGCGGAAGCTGAGCACGATCGACCCGACGATGACCGAGCCGACCAGGCTGATCAGGCCGTAGATCGCGCCGATGCCGAGCAGGGCCACGACCTTGGCGAGCATCGCCCGCAGGCGCTTCGGCGTGGCGAGGAACGTGCCGGAGATCGTCTTGTGCCGGTACTCCGACCCGATCTGCAGCACGCCGATGGTGAGCAGGAGCAGGTAGCCGATGGACAGGCCTCCGGTGTAGACGCTGCTGGCGATCTGGGTGGCGTCACCCGTGGGCACCCCGCCGGGGCCGCCGGCGTTCGCGGCGTCGCTGGTGAGGAGGAACCCGAACAGCGCGGAGAAGGCGGCGCCGGCGACGAAGATCGCGATGGCCATGCCCCACCACAGGCGGGTCGAGAAGAACTTGCGGAACTCGCTGCGGATCGCCGGGATCACAGGTTCGCTCCTTCCTGGCCGGTCACGGCATCCTGCTCGGGCGGCGCGCCCCTCGGCGACTCGTTGCGGTTGGTTCCCTCGGTGAGCTCGAAGAACAGCGCCTCGAGGTCGGCGCGCTTGGGCTCCAGGCCGTAGATCGGCAGGCCCGCGCGCAGGGCGACGTCGCCGACCAGGCGCAGGTCGGTGGTGTCGGCGACCAGGGTGTCGTCGTCGCCGGGGGTGCTGGTGACGTCGGCGACGCGCAGCGCGCCCGCGAGGCGCTCGCGGTCGGAGGTGCGCACGATCGACCCCGGCCTGCCGTAGAGGTCCTTGATGGCCCCCGCTCGAACCAGCCGGCCGTTGGCGATGATGACGACCTCGTCGACGGTCTGCTCGACCTCCTGCAGCAGGTGGCTGGAGATGAGGATCGTCTTGCCCTGGGAGCTGAGGTGGCGCAGGAAGCCACGCAGCCAGCGGATGCCCTCGGGGTCCAGGCCGTTCGAGGGCTCGTCGAGCACGAGCACCTGCGGGTCGCCGAGCAGTGCAGCGGCCAGTCCGAGCCGCTGGCGCATGCCCATGCTGTACTCACCGGCGCGCTTGCGGGCCGCGGCCGGGATGCCGGTGAGCTCGAGCAGCTCGTCGACCCGGGTGTGCGGGATGGAGCCGGCGTCGGCGAGCACCCGCAGGTGGTCGCGCCCGCTGCGGCCGGGGTGGAAGTTGGTGGCCTCGAGCGCGGCGCCCACGGTCGACTGCGGCGCGGGGAGGTCGACGTAGCGACTCCCGTTGATGGTCGCGGTGCCGCTCGTGGAGTGGACCAGCCCGAGGAGCATGCGCAACGTGGTGGTCTTGCCGGCGCCGTTGGGCCCGAGGAAGCCGGTGATCCGCCCGGGCTCGACGTCGAAGCTCAGGTCGTCGACCGCGACGAAGGAGCCGAAGCGCTTGGTGAGCCCTCGGATCTCGATCCTTGCCCCGCGCGCGGTCGTCGTGCTCATGGGGTGCCTCGTAATGTCATGCCCCGATCCTTGCAGCCTCCCGTGGCGTCAGGGTCAACCCCCCGGTGGATGCGGCTCCCTCGCAAGGCGGACGCGCAGGTCGGGGAACGCCGCGGCGCCCCCATACGATGGTCCGATCATGACCCCATGGCTGCTGCTACTCCTCGGCGTCGTCCTCACCGTGGGCACGGCCCTGTTCGTCGCGGCCGAGTTCTCGCTGGTCGCGCTCGACCGGCCCACGGTGCAGAAGGCCGTCGACTCGGGTGAGCCCGGAGCGCGCTCGGTGCTCACCTCCCACCGCCGGCTCTCGACCCAGCTGTCGGCGTGCCAGCTCGGCATCACCCTGACCACCCTGGTGCTCGGCTTCATCGCGAGCCCGTCGATCGGCACGCTGCTGATGGGGCCGCTGCAGTCGCTGGGGCTGTCGGAGTCGACGGCCTCGTCGGTGGGGTCGGTGCTCGCCATGCTCATCGCCACCGTGTTCTCGATGATCGTCGGCGAGATGGTGCCCAAGACCCTCGCCGTGTCGCTGCCCCTGGCCACGGCCAAGGTCGCGGCCGGCCCGGTGCGCTGGTTCGGCATCGCGATGAAGCCGATGATCCTGCTGCTCAACGGTGTCGCCAACCGCACCCTGCTCGCGCTCGGCATCGAGCCGCAGGAGGAGCTCTCCGCGGCCCGCAGCCCGGCTGAGCTGGCCTCGCTCGTGCGCTCGTCGGCCGAGGCGGGCACCCTCGACCGCAGCACCGCCCGGCTGGTCACGGCATCCCTGGGCTTCGCCGACCAGACCGCGGCCGACGTGATGACGCCCCGGTCGCGGGCCACCTCGATCGAGCGCACGGCGACCGCGGCCGACGTCGTCTCCCTGGCGCGGCGCACCGGGCACTCCCGCTTCCCCGTCGTGGGGGCGGACTGGGACGACATCGATGGCATCGTGCACGTCAAGAAGGCGATCGCCGTGCCGTTCCACCGTCGCCCGGACGTGCCGGTGTCGGCGCTGATGGGGCCCGCGGTGCTCGTTCCCGAGACACTGCGCCTCGACCCGCTGCTGCTCCAGCTGCGGCAGGGCGGCCTGCAGCTCGCCGTGGTGGTCGACGAGTACGGCGGCACCTCGGGCGTCGTCACGCTCGAGGACCTCGTCGAGGAGATCGTCGGTGAGGTCAACGACGAGCACGACCGCTCGCAGACCACCGGGCGCCAGCTGCGCGACGGCGCCTGGACGGTTCCCGGGCTGTGGCGCCCCGACGAGGTGCGCGCCCGGGTGGGGGCAGACGTCCCCGACGGGCCGGCCTACGAGACGATCGGCGGCTGGGTGATGTCGACCCTGGGGCGGGTGCCGGCCGTGGGCGACACCCTGACGGTCGACGGCTGGACCGCCCGGGTCGTCGACATGGACGGACACCGGGTCGACCGGGTGCGCCTCGAGCGCACCGAGCCCGCGCCCGTGCCGGATGACGCGGAGCCGGAGGCACGGTCGTGAGCGGCTGGTTCGTCGTGCTCGTCACGCTCGTGCTGCTCGGCGCCAACGCCTTCTTCGTCGGTGCCGAGTTCGCCGCCATGTCGGCCCGGCGCAGCCAGCTCGAGCCGCTCGCCGACGCGGGCAGCAAGCGTGCCAAGGTGGCGCTCGACGCGATGCACCGCACGGGGCTGCTGCTGGCCACCGCCCAGCTCGGCATCACGGTCTGCTCGGTGCTGCTGGGTGCGGTGTCGGAGGCCGCGCTGCACCACGCACTGGTGCCGGTCACCGAGCGGCTCGGTGTCTCCGAGGGCGTCGCGGATGCCGTGGCGCTGGTGATCGCGCTCGCCATCGTCGTCTTCCTGCACGTCGTCTACGGCGAGATGATCCCCAAGAACATCTCCATCGCGCGACCGGAGCGCTCCGCGGTGGCCCTGGTGCCGGCGCTGGTGATGGTCTCGCGCGTGCTGGCGCCGGTCATCTCGGCGATGGACTGGCTGGCGAAGGCCGGCATCCGGCTCTTCGGGGTCGAGCCCAAGGACGAGGTGTCGTCGGCGTTCACCGCGGAGGAGGTCGCGCACATCCTCGACGAGTCGCGCGAGGAGGGCCTGGTCGAGGACGAGCACTACGAGCGGCTCGGCGCCGCACTGGAGTTCAGCGACAAGGATGCCGCCGACGTGGGCGTGCCGCTCGCCGGGCTGGTCACCGTCACCGGCGACGCGACCCCGCTCGACATCGAGCGGCTCGTCGCCCGGCACGGCTACTCGCGCTACCCGGTGCTCGACGACGACGGCGACCTCGGGGGGTACCTCCACCTCAAGGACGTGCTGTACGCCGACGAGGTCGAGCGGCTGCAGCCGGTGCCCGCCAAGCGGGTGCGCCGGATGGCGAACGTGCGCCGCGACGACGAGGTGGAGTCGGTGCTGCAGACCATGCAGCTCACCGGGTCGCACCTGGCCCGGGTCGTCGCCGACGACGGCCAGGTGGTGGGCGTGGTCTTCCTCGAGGACGTCATCGAGGAGCTGGTCGGTGAGGTGTCCGACTCCTCGCACGGCGAGGCCCGCCGGCGCTGAGCCGTCGCTGGGTTGGCGCCGTGCCGGCGCTGGGCCGGGCTGGGCACGTGTAGGGAGCCCGACACCGGGCAGGAGTCGGGTATGCGCATCCGTGACCACGACAGGGCCGACCTGGCCCTGGCTGCCCTGACCCTGTCGGTGACGGCGGTTGCGGCTGTCAGCGAGGCGGTCCGTTGGGGCGCCCGGCGGCGCCGCGCGTCCGCGGCACGCGGGCGGCGCTCGGGCTACGGACCTGACCGTTCGCCGTCCACGGTACGCAGGTAGGACAGGACGGCCGCGACCCGGCGGTGACGGACGGGCTCGTCGGCGAGGCCGAGCTTGCCGAACACCGACGAGATGTGCTTCTCCACCGTCTTGGGGCTCAGCGTGAGGTGGTCGGCGATCGCCATGTTCGAGCGCCCCTCGGCCATCGAGGCCAGGACGTCGCGTTCCCGGGGAGTGAGCGACTCGAGCGGGTCGACCCGGCGGCGTCGTCCGAGCAGGGCGGCGACCACGTGGGGGTCGATCACCGTCCCTCCCGCGGCCACGTCGCGGACGGCCGAGACGAACGAGCGCGGGTCTCCGACGCGGTCCTTGAGCAGGTAGCCGATGCCACCGGTCGACCCCTGGATCAGCTCGAGTGCGTTGCGGGTCTCCAGGTGGTGGGACAGGATCAGGATGCCCAGACGGGGGTGCTTCTCGCGCATCCGGCGCGCTGCGTCGAGGCCCTCGGTGGTGTGCGTCGGCGGCATCCGGACGTCGACCACGACCACGTCGGGGTCGGTGTGGTCGACCAGGGCCACGAGCTCGTCGCCGTCACCGGCCTCACCCACCACCGTGAGCCCCGCATCGGTGAGCAGCCGCGCAAGGCCGACACGGAGCAGGACGACGTCGTCGGCGAGCACCACCCGCGGCCCGCTCATCGTGGGCCCCCACCCGCGGGTGGGTCCGGCAACCGCACGTGCGCGGGCAGCCGGGTGACCAGGGTGGTCCCGCCCCCGCGGGGTGAGCGCAGCTCGAGGTTCCCGCCGGCGGCCTCGACCCGGTCGCGGAGCCCGGCCAGCCCCGTGCCCCGCGCGAAGTCGGCCCCGCCGCGGCCGTCGTCGCGGACGGTCACGACGAGCCGGTCGTCGGGCAGCTCCAGCCCCACCGTCGCATGCGTGGCCCCCGCATGCTTCGCCACGTTCGCCAGGGCCTCGGCGACGACGAAGTACGCCGTCACCTCGACGAGCTCGGTGAGCCGGGGCACCTCGCCGCGGACCTCCACGGGCAGGGGCGCTCGTTCGGCGAGGGCGTCCACCGCGCCCTCGAGGCCCTGCTCGGTGACCACGCTCGGGTGCACGCCGCGTGCCAGGTCCCGCAGCTCGGCCATCGTCTCCTGCACCAGGGCCGTGGCCTGCCTGACGAGGTCGCTGCCCGGTTCCTGCTCCTCGGCCAGCGCCAGCAGCAAACGCACCGTGACCAGTCGCTGCTGGGCGCCGTCGTGGAGGTCGCGTTCGAGCCGACGACGCTCCTCCACCTGGGCGGCCGCCAGGCGGTGCCGTGACTCGGCGACCTCGGCCAGCTGAGCACGTGCCAGCGCGCCGAGGCGCTCCTTCTCCAGGGCCAGGCTCGCCGTGGCGAGCACCGCGGCCAGCACCTCCGGCTCCGAGACGAGCTCGGGATCGTGCTCGAGCACCGCCAGCGTGCGCCCCGCCGCGGCGACCGCGGTGCGTGCCCGACCGTCGGCCTGCGTCGCCGAGGCCTCCTCGAGCGAGAGCAGCTGTGCCGACGGGTCGCCGAGTGCCGCGGCCAGCAGCGGCTCGAGGCGATCGCGCGCTGCCGTCGTGTGCGGCTCGACCGCGGTCACCAGCGACCCCACCACGCCCGAGCGCGCCTGGCTGCGGAGGATCCCGAGCAGCACTCCGACCGGCAGCAGGCTGAGCAGCAGCGGCTCGAGCAGCACGGCAACCGCGCCGAAGCGCTCCACCGGCCGGAGGAGCCCCACCACCGTCATGACCAGCACCGGCACCGCCGCCAGGTACGGCGCGGCCAGCACCCTGCGGCGGGTCGGCCCCGCTCGCCACCACCGGACGAACATCTGCTGCCCGACCACGGCCACCACGCCGGCCCCGACCACGCCCACCACCCGGTCCAGCAGCACCACGAGGTCGGGGTCGTCGCGGACCAGCAGGGCGTTTCCCGGGCAGCCCCATCCGAACGGGTTGGTGCAGTCGAGGAAGAGGTTCGGCAGCACCTTCGACGCGACGGTGGTGCCGTAGACGAGGGCGACCAGCGAGCGGTCGAGCCCGGTCTCCAGGTGGCCATCGGGCAGTGCCAGGAGCAGCTGGAGCGCCACGGCGATCTGGGTCCCTGCCAACAGGCCGCCCACGGTGAACGGCAGCGCGTGGTTGGAGAACGCCAGGAGCGCGAGCATCGTGACCAGTCCCATCGCGACCAGCAGCCAGGCGCTCGGGTTGCCCGGTCGCCAGCGGCCCACGAGGACGCCGGCCAGGACCGCGACCCCGCCGGCGAAGAGCACCGGGACCACGTCGTAGGCCGGGGGTGGGACCGGCAGGTTGCGGGCCGTGACGACGGCCATCGCGACGCCGACCAGCGCCCCGGTGGCCAGGATGACCACCTGGGCTCGCGGCGCCATCGCCCACCTCGCGGTCCCGGCAGCTGCACTCGCCATCCGGCCATGCTCGTGCAGTCGGCGCGGGACTGCCAGAGGGACAGCCCCCAATCGCTGGCCGGATCCTGCGCTCGGGGAGACAGTGGACGGACGACCGCCCGCTCGTGGCCCGAGGTGGGGGCTGACCCCTATGCAGTGCCCGGAAAGTGCAGGGTCATCCTCGATGTCCTCCACCGCCGTGAGCGGTTGTCTTGAGGGTGACCAGGAGGCGCGACATGACCATCACTCATCAGTACCGAGCCAGTCACAGCTGGGCGCCGATCGCCCTCGTGCTGCTCCTCGTCGGCTGTGCGGATGCCGGGAGAGAACCGTCCGAGTCGCCCAGCGGCCAGGCTGCGACGACGGCCCGCGCTGCCTTCGACAAGGTCGCCGACGGGTTCGTGGCCGGTGACCCGGCCGGGCTCCGCGACCTGTCGACCGGGCCTGCGGCGGCATTCTTCGCCCACACCGACCACCTGCTGCGGGCCTCGGGCGAGGCCGCGGACACGGTGTTCCCGCATGCCCACGCCGATCCCGGACGGGCCACCGTCGACACCACCTCCGCCACGTTCGCCGGACCGGTGACCTGGGGTGACCCGGAGGGTCCACCGGTCCGGGCGCTCACCGACCTGACCTTCCGGGCGGACGGCGACGAGTGGATGTTGGACTCGTTCACCCGCAACGAGTTCCCGATCGGACGGTGGGTCACCCCGGCGGCCGACGACAGCGCCGGGACGACGCCGGTCACCGGCCGTGTCGTCGGTGTGTTCGTCGACGTGACCTGCCTCGAGGGAACGGACCCCGGGTGCCCGAAGAACCTGGACGGCGCTCTGGCGGTCGACTTCGAGGTGACCAACGACTCGGACGCCCCACTGGAGCCGGCCGAGCTGACGCTGCCCGATGGCGGCACGTCCATGGCGTGGCTCGAGACCCCGTCGGGAGGCGTTCACCCGCTGGTCGACGCGGTCCTGCAGGGCCTCCCCCCTGCCCAGACCAGTCCGGTCACCGCCCTGGTCGGCGGGGTCGACGCGATGGGCGAAGGGGGTGTGCTCCACATCGCGCTGCGGACCGGCGACGGCAGGGTGCACCCCCTGGATCTGCCGGTGCCGGCCTACCCGGCCACGTGGTCCTGATGGTCGCAGCACGCAGTAGGACGCCGACCAGGGGCCGAGAACCTCAGGGCACGACGGGCCCTCGGGCGGCCAGGAAGGCCAGGGCTGCCTTGACCCGGCGGTTGTCGCTGGTGGTGCTGTCCAGGTCCAGGGCGCGGAAGATCGATGCGACGTGGCCCTCCACCGTCTTGACCGAGAGGGACAGGGTGTCGGCGATCCCCGCGTTCGACTGTCCTTCGGCGATGAGCGTCAGCACCTCCCGCTCGCGCTGGGTGAGCCGGGCGAGGGGGTGGGCATGGCGGCGGGCGGACATCAGCACGGTGACGACCTCGGGGTCGAGGGCGATCCCGCCCGCGGCGATCCGTCGCATGACGCCCAGGAGTGCGGCGACGTCCTCGACCCGGTCCTTGAGCAGGTAGCCGACGCCTTCGGGCACGGCGTCCAGCAGGTGCGTCACCCAGCGCGCCTCGACGTACGTCGACAGGACGAGCACTCCCATCCCCGGGAACGCTGCGTGCAGCTGGGCAGCGGCCCGGATGCCCTCGTCGGTGTTCGTCGGTGGCATCCGGACGTCGACGACGGCGATGTCCGGTTGGTTGCGGGACACCGCCGCCACCAGGTGCTCGACGGAGGCCACCGATGCGGTGACGGTGACCCCGGCAGCCGCCAGGAGCGAGGCCAGTCCCTGCCGGAAGATTCCGGAGTCGTCCGCGAGCACCACTGAGAGGGGCGGCATCCGCTCGGTATCGGGACCGGACCGGTGCGGTGTCGTCATGGGGTGGCCGCCGCCAACGCCTCGGGCAGCCTGGCTCGCACCCGCGTTCCCGCCCCGGTCGGGCTGTCGACCTCGAGGGTCCCGCCCAGAGCCCTGACCCGGTCGGCGAGCCCGGCCAGTCCACCACCGGGGCGTGCGACGGCTCCACCGGGGCCGTGGTCGAGGACGGTGACCACCAGGGCCGCGTCCTGGAGGTCGGCCTCGATCGTGACCGCGCTGCCCGCGGCGTGTCGCAGCGCGTTGGCCAGGGCCTCGGCGGCGACGAAGTAGGCGGTGGACTCCGCGGCCGGCACCAGCGGTGTGCCCGCGGCGATCTCGGGTCCCAGCCGTACCTCGACGTCCTCCACACCCGGGGCCAATCCGGCCAGGCCCCCGGGGAGGCCGCCCTGGCTCAGGGCCGCGGGGTGGATGCCGCGCGCCAGGGACCGCAGCTCGGCCAGCGCGGCGGTGAGCTGGGCCCGGGCGTCGTCCACGACGGTGCGCAGGCTTCCCTCCCCGTCGGTGAGCGACGCCCGGGACAGGGTGGTGGCCACCGCGAGGAGGCTCTGTTGTGCTCCGTCGTGCAGGTCGCGTTCGAGCCGTCGGCGCTGCTCGACCCCGGCCTGGACGATGCGCGCGCGCGAGGCCGCCAGCTCCGCGAGGTGTGCTGAGCGCTCGGCGGCCAGCCGGGTGTTCTGCAGGACCAGGGTCGCCGCGGCCAGGGTGACCCGGAGCTGGGCCGGGTCCAGTCCCACCTGCTCGTCCGCGTCGAGGAGTGCGACCGGCCGGGCGTCCGTGTCCAGGAGGACGCGCTTCACCCGTCCTGCGCCGGCACCGCCCCCGGGGGGCGGGCCGCCTCGCGCCGAGACCCAGGCATCCTCCACCCGGAAGGCCAGGACGAGGGTCGGGTCGCTCAGCTCGTCTCGAAGCACGTCCTCCACCGCCGAAGGGTCGCCGGCGGCGGCGAGCAGTCGCTCGACCACGATCCCTCGGCGGGCGGCCGACCGCAGGGCCACGGTGACGAGGGCCAGGACCGCGGCGAAGGCGATCAGGTCGACGGCCAGGTCCAGCCGGGCCTGGAGGTCGGCGCCGGCGTCCACCCAGCCGGCCCGGATGACATGCCGGGCACCCTCGCGAAGGACCACGCCGACTGCGAGGAGGATCCCGGACGTGGCCACCAGGCGCGTGGTCGTGCGCGCAGCCCCGCGCGCGGACCGCCACCGGCGACCCTCCAGGACACACAGGCCGGTCGCCAGCACGACGAGCACGCCGAACGACAGGAGCTGGATCTCCCGCGTCAGCTCGCCCGCACCGACGGCAAGCCACCGGGCGGGAATCTCGAGCCCGCTCGTCTCAGGGCTCCAGGAGAGGGCGGCCGCCACCCTGAGAGGGGCCGCCCACAGCCACGCGCCGACGACGAGCAGCCGGGCGGCCGTGCCCTCCGCGTGCGGTTGGGGGTAGGCGATGAGGAGGGGGAGGAGAACCGGGATGACGAGCAGCTGGGACGACCACCCGACCTGCAGCCAGTACCCGGACATCTGCTCGAACGTCGAGCTCTCGAGCATGCCGACGCCGACCAGGAACCCCGCGACGAGGAGGCGGGCAGCGTGACCGCGGTTCTCGGGATCGAGCCAGAGCAGCACGCCCGCGAAGGTCAACATGAGCTGGACGGCCAGCGTGGCCACGGCTCCCCAGCCGTCGGACACGAGGGCGACGCAGGTGGGCACCAGACCCGAGGCGGTCAGCACCGCGAGCAGGGCCAGGAGGGCGGCGGTACGGATGGGACCACTGCGCACCTCACGAGTGTCCCGCGCCGAGGGTCTGCTGTCTGCAGGGATAACCCTCGTCCGAGTTGGGTGATGGCCCGCTTCCCGGTGGGCGGCACGTCGCGGAGCGTGGTGGGCATGAGCAGCCACCTCGCCCCGCGCCGAATCCTCGTCGCCCAGCCGACCGACTGGGTCCTCCAGGCGGTGATCGCCCTGTTCGTCGTCATCGGCCTGCTCCTCCTGGCCGTCGTCGTCGCGGCCCAGCTGCGCGACGGCCACGAGACGATCTGGGCACCGCGGCCGTTCGCGTCGTCGCCGGCTCCGCACGTCGTGGTGTGAGGGACGAGCTCACGTGGCCGGCACGCGGGACCGTCGGGGGGTGGCGGCACTGGTCGCCGTCGCGCTGATCTGGGGAGGCGCCCTGTCCGCGAGCAGCGCCGCCCTGGAGGGCGTCGCCGCCGCCCAGCAGGTGGCCCTGCGCTTCGCCGTCGCTGCCGTGACCCTTGCCGCCACACTGCCCGGGACACGCCGCAACGTCACTCGCTCGACGCTCATCCGCGGTCTGGGTCTGGGGACCTTGCTGGCGGCGGGCTTCCTGCTCCAGACCTGTGCCCTGGAGACCACGCCGGTCGTCACCTCGGCGTTCCTGACCGGGACCGTCGTCGTCTTCGCACCGGTCGTCGCCGTGCTCTGGGGCGGCGCCGGCCTGTCGGGCCACGCCGTCACCGGGGTGCTGCTCGCCACGACCGGCCTGGCGCTGATCACCCTGCGTGGCGTCGGTATCGGCGTCGGCGAGCTCATGACACTCGCGGCGGCACTGGCGTGGGCGGTCCACCTCGTGGCCCTGCAACGATGGGGCAGACCCGGTGAGACGCTCCCGCTCGCGCTCATCCAGGTCGCCTCCGTCGCCACCCTCGCCTGGGCCTTGGCCGCCCTCCAGGGCTGCGCCCTCTCGGTTCCCCGAAGCGCCGCGCACGCGGTGTTGGTGGCCGGGCTCGGCGCGGTCGGCACCGGCGCGGCCCTGGTGCTGCTGACCTGGGCCCAGGGTCGGGTCGACGCCACCACCGCAGCGGTCGTCCTGACCCTGGAGCCGGTCTTC